>CAYREV010000021.1:0-46156 GCA_964423345.1 uncultured Balneolaceae bacterium
GCCGGTGGTTTTTTTGGTTCGTTTTTTGTCCACACAAAAAATGAACACTCTGCAGTTGAAGGCGTTTCCAAATTTATCTACCTTTGAAGCCACTAAAAAGATAAGCGAATTATGGCAACCTACTTATTTATATTTCTGGCTTTGTTGGCCACGGGCGCAGCCGTGGGAATGGTGATCAGCAAGAACACGGTTAACAGCGCATTGTTCCTGGTGTTGAACATGGTGGCCCTTTCGGGGGTTTACCTGCTGCTGGAAGCCCAGTTCATGGCGATCATCCAGATCCTGGTATACGCCGGCGCCATCATGGTGCTCTTTCTGTTTGTAATCATGCTGCTGAACCTGGACCAGGAAAAGTCCCTGTTCTCCAATTTCCGCATCAAATATTTTATCGCTTTCCTGTTGGGTATCACCGTGCTCGCGCAGGTCCTCTACAGCTTGGGGGACGTGTCGAACATGCTGCCGGAGATATCGCCCGATATGGCCCGGGTGGGGACCGTGGAGGCGGTGGGGGACGTGCTCTTTACCCAGTACCTGCTTCCTTTTGAGATGACCGCCATACTGCTGACAGCCGCCATCGTTGGGGCGCTGCTGATTGCTCAACACAAGATAACCTCCTCAACCGATTCCGACAATGATTGAAATTGACTGGTTTTTAGCTCTTAGCGCCGTACTGTTTACCATCGGCATCATCGGTGTGTTGATCCGCAAGAACGCCATTGTCATCTTTATGAGTGTGGAGCTTATGCTTAACGCCGTGAACCTCTCTCTGCTGTCGTTCAGCAGTTTTCACGGAAATATCGACGGACAGATCCTGGTGTTTTTCTCGCTGGCCGTTGCCGCGGCGGAAGCCGTTGTCGGACTGGCTATCATCATCGCCATCTTCCGCAACAACCTGTCGGTCGACGTAAGCAAGGTCAACCTGCTGCGCTGGTAAAAACAATAACAAGAAGCGGGTTGTAAGTAGCAGGTAGGAAGCAGGAAGAACTCGGCCTCCTTCGGTTAATGTTCCGGTTTCTGAACCTTGGCCCCATCTGCGTTTAAACTTCGGTACACAGTCCTCGGTTCTGAATACCGATTACCGGCGACCGGCTTTGCCCTTTAGAGGTGTAATTTTTACTGAATCTACCTTTAGGTTCACTCACTTTTTTGTATTTTTGCAATCTATTAAAAACGCCCTTGGGAATGCCTGTGGGATTGGCTACCTTTTGAGCGAAATTTTAGGACCTGATAACTAATCTGAAACAATAGTTAATGGATTCAGCAGCGCTTACAAGTCTTATCGTCGGCTTACCGTTACTGGGGTTTATAGTTAATGGCCTGATCGGTCTTGGTTCCGAATCGTTTCGAGACAGGAAAGCGCTGATCGGCACTATCGCCAACCTTGCCGTTTTTGTCCCCTTTCTGATCGCTTTCTACTTCTTTATCAATATGGGGCAGGAGTCGGAGCCCATCTTCGTCTCCCTGTTCACCTGGATACAGGCGGGCTCGTTCAGCGTGGATATAGCCTACCAGCTCGACCAGCTTTCTTTACTGATGACCCTGGTGGTGACCGGCGTGGGTTTCCTGATTCACCTCTACTCGGTCGGCTACATGTGGCATGACGAGGGCTACTGGAAATTCTTCGCCTACCTGAACCTCTTTATTTTTGCCATGCTCAACCTGGTGATGGCCGACAACCTGTTGCTGTTGTTCCTGGGATGGGAGGGCGTCGGACTCTGCTCCTACCTGCTGATCGGCTTCTGGTATACCGACATGTCGAAGGCCGCGGCCGGAAGCAAGGCGTTCTGGTATAACAGGGTGGGAGATTTCGCTTTTCTGGTGGCCATGTTTATCACCTTTCAATATGTGGGCAGCCTGAATTTCGACACCATCCTTTCCAACCTGGAAGCCATTCCGGCCGAACAGAAGTTCTGGATAGGCCTGCTGATGTTTATTGGGGCCACCGGCAAGAGTGCGCAGATTCCGCTTTTCGTATGGCTGCCCGACGCCATGGCGGGACCCACTTCGGTGTCGGCCCTTATTCACGCCGCCACCATGGTGACCTCGGGGATCTACCTGATCTCGCGCATGTCGCCGATGTTTGTGATGGCGCCCGAAGTGATGATGCTCATCGCCGTTATCGGCGCGCTGACCGCCTTTGTAGCGGCAACCATCGCCATCACCCAGCACGATATCAAAAGGGTGCTGGCCTACTCGACCGTCTCGCAGCTGGGCTATATGTTCCTGGCTCTCGGATCGGGCGCTTTTACCGCCGCCATGTTTCATGTGGTCACCCACGCTTTCTTCAAGGCCTGCCTCTTCCTGGGTTCCGGTTCGGTGATCCACGCCATGGAGCATGTGGAGCACGGGCTGCATGAGGAGGGCAAAGACGTGCATTTCGATCCGCAGGACATGCGCAACATGGGCGGGCTCAAAAAATATATGCCCTCCACCTACAAGACTTTTTTGCTGTCGACCATCGCCATTGCGGGCATTCCCCCGCTGGCGGGATTCTTCTCCAAGGACGAGATCCTGGCATTTACCTTCAACGCGGGCTTCGGTGAATTTGCCGGCGGCCTCTATTTCGCGCTCTGGGGACTGGGAATTCTGACGGCCCTGCTGACGGCTTTCTATATGTTCAGGCTTACCTTCGGCACCTTTAACGGGCCTTTCAAGCTTCCCGCCCGCATTGAGGGTACCGAGGGCGGCGAGCAGTACCTGCATGAGAGCCCCAGGACGATGACCATACCCCTCTGGACGCTGGGCGGCCTGTCGGTGGTGGGCGGTTTCATCGGCGTACCCAACTTCCTTCTTTCGACCTTTACCCACCGGGAAGAGCATATCAACCTGCTGCATAACTGGCTGAATAAAGTCACGGCCGACTTCAGCCTGGCGCTCTCGCACGGGGTGGAGTGGACCCTGATGATCGTCTCCATCCTGGTGGCGGTCGGCGGTGTATGGGCGGCCTGGCGGATGTACGGAAGCGGCGCCACCGAAGAGGGCGATGCCAGGCTTTCCTCCTGGTTTGGTGCTTTTTATGAAACATGGAGCGAGAAATATAACCTCGACGAGCTGTATGAGGGCGTTGTAGTACGGCCGCTGGTAAAGTTTTCCGACAAGGGGCTGGCGGTCTTCGACATGAAGGTCATCGACGGTTTTGTGAATACCGTAGGGGGGCTGGTACGCCTTTTCGGCAGCCTGTTCAGGTACGTACAGACCGGCGTGACCTCCAGCTATGCGCTGGCGCTGGTTGTGGGAGTAATCATTGTTTTAAGTTTGCTGATACTGTAAAAATACCTAATGATGGATCTACTGTTAAACCTTTGTATATATCTACCGCTGCTGGGCATCGCGGGCATCCTTATCACCCGCAATGACCGGGCAACCAAATGGATCAGCCTGGGTGTGACCTCGGCAACGTTTCTGCTCTCCCTGCCGCTGCTGTTCAGTTTTGATATTGCAAATTCCTCCACCATGCAGTTTGCCACCGAAGGCGCCCGGCTGCTGCCCGGTTTTGACGTGAAGTACCTGGTGGGCCTCGACGGGCTCAGCCTGCTGCTTTTTATGCTTACGACGCTGATGGGCCCGATTGTCATCCTCTCCTCCTGGGATTCCATCAAGAAACACCTGGCCGGTTACTATTCGATGCTGCTGCTGTTGCAGACCGCCTCGATGGGGGTGTTCGCCTCCCTCGACCTGATCGTATTCTACGTCTTTTTCGAGCTGTCGCTGATCCCCATGTATTTTCTCATCGGCATCTGGGGCGGCAAGGGGCGCATTCATGCCACGGACAAGTTTGTTGTCTACACCCTGGTGGGCTCGCTCATCATGCTGATCGGCCTGATCTACACGGGTTACGACGCGGGAGCGATGATGGAGGGCGTTAACTTTACGACCGACTGGCGCTTCCTTTCGGGCGCCGGCTATCGGATAGGGCTGGTCGAACAGACCTACCTGTTTTTTGCCTTTGCCCTGGCTTTCTGCATCAAGGTGCCGCTGTTTCCCTTCCATACCTGGCTTCCCTATGCACACACCGAAGCCCCGACGGCGGGATCCGTGGTGCTGGCAGCCATCATGCTTAAGATGGGGACCTACGGACTGCTGAGGATCTGCCTGCCGCTCTTCCCGAACGCTTTTATGGAATTTGCCCCCTATATGGCCACCCTTGCCGTGATCGGCATCATCTACGGGGCGCTGGTCGCCATGGTCCAGAAAGATGTCAAGAAACTGGTGGCCTACTCGTCGGTCAGCCACCTGGGATTTGTGGTACTCGGGCTGTTCGCTTTCAATACCATTGCCGTGCAGGGGGCCCTCATACAGATGGTCAACCACGGGCTTTCCACCGGGGCGCTCTTCCTGATTGTAGGCATGATCTACGACCGGGCCCATACGCGGATGATTGAAGATTTCGGAGGCATTGCCAAGGTTATGCCGGTCTTTGCGGTCATGTTCCTGGTTTCGACCCTGGCCTCCATCGGGCTGCCCGGCCTGAACGGCTTCGTCGGGGAGTTCCTGATATTGAACGGTTCCTTTATCTCGGAGGTACTCCCGGAAAACGCCTATACCGTCTTTGCAGCGCTGGGTGTGATCCTGGCGGCGGTCTACATGCTCTGGATGTACCAGCGGGTCATGTTCGGGCCGGTGACCAACGAGGAAAACAACAAACTTGTAGATCTCAACGCCCGGGAAATCGGCCTGCTGGTACCGCTGGTCCTCTTTATGGTCTGGATCGGTATCCGCCCGGTCGACTTCCTGCAGTATTCCGAGGGACAGGTCACCGAGCTGCTCGACAGCTCCAGGGAGAAGAGCGTGGCCGTCCGGCAGGCTGCGGCAACCGAGGAACTTCCGGAGTGGGCAAGCCGGTTTTATGATGTGACGTCCGAACTGGCATCGCAATCTGAAAAATAACAGGTATAGCATTATGGCTGAACCATTATCGGCACAGGAAATCAAGACAGCTCTTTCCGGATTGGACGGATGGAGCTATGAAGACGACAAACTGAAAAAGGAATTTACCTTTGATAACTTTCGTGACGCCATGGCCTTCATCACCCGCATCTCCTATGAGGCGGAAGAGCAGGTGCATCACCCGGAGTTGTTTAATGTTTACAATACGGTCAACATCGCACTGAGTACCCATGATGCCGGCGGCAAGGTAACCGAAAAAGATGTGAAGCTTGCCGGAAGCATCGAGTCACTGTATAATCAATAATCTGCATGAATTACCTACACGATCTTAATGCATTCCTGCCGGGCATCATCGTTGGTGTTGCGGGCTTGATTGTCGTCCTGGTAGACTCCTACAAGGACGACCACAAAGCCATTTTCGGCATCACCATCGTATCGCTGCTGGCGGCACTCTCCATCTCCATCCTCGACATGTTCGGCCCAACGGGCGAGGCCTTTTCGGGCATGATATCCTACGGAGGCGTGGCCGCTTTCGGAAGCATGGTGGTGTTGCTGGGCTCCCTGTTCTGCATGCTAATATCCCGAGAGTACCTGGAGGCCATCGAGCATAACTTCGGGGAAGTATACGCGATGGTGCTGTTTGCGACCTCCGGGATGCTGGGGCTGGCGATGGCCAACAACCTCATTATGGTGTTTCTCGGACTCGAAACCATGTCGATCTGCCTCTACGTGCTGGCCGGTATCATCAAGGAGCGCAAGATCGGGGCGGAGGCGGCTCTCAAGTATTTTCTGCTGGGTGCCTTCTCGACCGGCTTTCTGCTCTACGGCATGGCCCTGCTCTACGGAGCCACCGGCACCTTCTACCTGCAGGAGATTGCCGCTGCGGCAAGTACCGACCTGCTGTTTATTACCGGGGCCGGACTGCTGCTGGTAGGATTCTTCTTTAAGATCTCTGCGGTTCCATTTCATATGTGGACGCCCGACGTGTACCAGGGCACCCCGACCACCCTTACCGCCTATATGGCGACTGCTTCCAAGTCGGCTACCTTTGTGGCCTTTATACTGATCCTGTCGAGGATGCTTCCGGCCGAGGTTGCCGAATGGAGTGAGATCATTGCCGTCATCTCTATCGCTACCATGATCCTGGGCAATATCATCGCCATGGTGCAGGATAACATCAAGCGGATGCTGGCCTATTCGAGTATCGCTCATGCCGGCTATTTGATGGTCGGCCTGGCTGCGGGCACGCCCGAAGGATACAGCGCGGTGCTCTACTACCTGTTTGCCTATACCATCATGAATGTGGGGGCATTCGGGGTGGTGGCCTACTATGAGCGGCAGAAGGGGCTGGATTTCACCGATATCAACAACTATGCGGGCCTCGGTTTCAAACAGCCCGTGATGGCCGTCATGCTTTCCATATTTCTCTTTTCGCTGGCGGGCATTCCGCCCATGATCGGCTTCATCGGCAAATACTTTGTTTTTGCCGCCGCCGTCAATGCGGGGATGATAACCCTGGCGGTGATCGGGGTTCTTGCCAGTGCGGCCAGCGTCTACTACTACCTGCGCCCGATGGTCTACATGTACATGCGCGAGGCGCACAAGGACGTCCCCCTCGTCAATGCGGGGTGGCTGTTCAAGGGGAGCCTGATAGCTCTTACGCTGCTGACCATCTATTACGGGGTGGCCTTTGGCGACCTTTATGAACTGCTTTCGTCCTACTATGCGGGCGACTGGGCGGTCGCCCTCGAGGGTTCCTGAGGCGGAGGCTGTTTCCTCTCTTTTCCGGGCTAAAAATCTGTTGGAATTCCTTTCAAAAAGCGCTATTTTTGCTTGCCTGTCAAACAGGTGTATGCCTGACGGCGGGTAAACCTGCTGTTCCGGAACGATCGGGACGGCTGTTTTCAACGGAAAACAACCAAAGGAAAAAATAACAGATGAGTAAAAACTACTACGAGCTTACCTTTATTATTAGTCCGGTCCTCGAGGACGAACAGTACGAGGAGATTATCGGAAAGTACAAGGACCTGATCGAAAGCAACGGCGGTGAAATCGACGAAGTCGACGAATGGGGCATCCGCAAGTTTGAATACGATATGGACGGCAAGTCCAGCGGATTCTACGTCAATGCCTACTTCCATGCACCCGGAGAGTTGATTGACAAGCTGGAGCGAAGCCTTCGCATCGACGACGAGATCATGCGCTACCTCACCCTGAAGTACGATGCCAAGATGCTGCGGCATCGCGACCTGCAGAAGAAAAATGCCGTTCCCGACGTCTTTGCCTTTGAAGAGGAGGATGAGGGAGAGGACGAAGACGACGATTAACCGAATTCAAGGAAATAAAGACTACTGAGTTATGATTAAGAATCCATCACATCCGAAGAAAAACCAGATAAGGACCCGCAAATGCAAATTCAGCAGAGCCGGCATCGAATATATCGATTACAAAGACACCGATGTATTGGAGCGCTTCATGAACGACCAGGGGAAAATCCTTCCCCGGCGCGTGACCGGTACCAGTGCCAAATTCCAGCGCCAGCTTTCGCGGGCGATCAAGCGTGCACGGTTCCTGGGCCTGCTTCCCTATGTAGCTGATAACCTTCGATAAAAGAATTTATTTGTACCATGGCAAAATACATGAAATTAATCCTTAAGGAAGACGTTGACAAACTCGGTGAATCGGGTGACATTGTAGATGTTAAGCCCGGTTACGGCCGTAACTACCTGATCCCCCAGGGCAAAGCCGTGATGGCCACCGAGGGTGCCATTAAGCAGCTTAAGGCTATCAAGGAGAAGGCGGAACGGCGTGCCGAACTTACGGTCGAAGCGGCCAAAGAACTGGCGGAACGGCTGGAGACCACGTCGGTTACGATTCCCGTATCGGTCGGCGAAGACGACCGCATTCACGGGACGGTTACCAACGTGGATGTTGCCGAGGCCCTGGCCGAACGCGATATTGAGGTTGACCGCCGTAAGATTGAACTGGATCAGGACATCAAGACACTTGGAGAATACACGGCTACCGTAGACCTTCTCGGAGATCTGAAACAACAGATAAAGGTTTGGGTAGTTAAAGATTAACTCGCTTTTGGCGATGAACACCTGGACTTTTGTCTATGCATTCATTTACCGTAAAATTAATGGGGATCATCATTCTGGTGCTATCCCCATTTTTGGTTCAAGCCCAGCTGCTCGATCCCGTCACCTATACCGTGACGGAAGCCCCCGAAGAGGTCAAGGCGGGTGAGGCTTTCGAAGTTACCATACAAGCCGCCATTGAAGGGAAGTGGCATCTCTATTCCATTGCCAACGATCCCGATGCGGGACCCTATCCCACACAGTTTTCCTCTAAAAATCCCCGGCTGAAACTGGCCGGCGAGGTCACCGAGTCGGATGCGGTGATCGAATACGACCCCAATTTCGATACGGAGCTGGGCTGGCATACCACCGAGGCATCCTTCACCATCCCCCTTGTTTTTGAAACCGGCGTCAGCGGACGCACCATGATCGACCTGGAGGTGCTCTACCAGGTATGTGACGACAAGTCGTGCCTGCCTCCCAAAACCAAATCCATTACCCGGGCTATCACGGTTTCGGGGGTTGCCGACCATCCCGCCGAAGGTATAGAGCAGTCGGAAGCGGGTGACGGTGGGGCAGCCGGCACCTCCGCGGAAGAAGGGTCGCCTTCCGGCTTGTCCGGCCCTGAACAGGCCACTCCCGATCCATCAGCTTCCGGATCGGTTGGGCAGGGCGATATTGAAACGGCTTCGGCCGGTGTTGGCGGAGACGGCATCTTCTCTTTTCTCTGGCTTGCCCTGGCCGCCGGCTTTGCAGCGCTGCTTACGCCCTGCGTCTTTCCGATGATACCGCTGACGGTATCCTTCTTTTCAAAACAGGACGAAGGGCAGGGCGGAAAGGCGGTACCGCGGGCCCTGGGCTTCGGTCTGGCTATCGTGGTTACCTTTACGGTGCTGGGCGCCCTGCTGGCGCTGATCATCGGAGCCTCCGGGGCCAACCGGTTTGCGGCCAACCCCTGGGTGAACCTGATGATAGCGGTGACGCTTGTTTTCTTTGCGCTGAGCCTGCTGGGGGCTTTTGAACTGAGGCTACCCCACCAGCTCACCAACTGGCTGAACCGGAAAAGCAACGAGAGCGGGGGCGTGATAGGGGTGCTGTTTATGGCGCTGACCATCAGTGCCGTTTCCTTCTCCTGCACGGCTCCCTTCGTAGGAGGGGTGCTCGCCGCAACGGCGGGAGGGGAGTGGTTCTATCCCATCATAGGCATGATGGGCTTCTCTACGGCCTTTGCCAGCCCCTTTGTACTGTTTGCCCTCTTCCCACGGTGGCTGGAGTCGCTACCCGAAAGCGGTTCCTGGATGAATGTAGTCAAAGTGCTGCTGGGTTTCATTGAACTGGCGGCGGCCTTCAAGTTTCTTTCCAATGCGGACCTGGTCTGGGAGTGGGGGCTCATTTCACGGCCGTTCACCATTGCCGCCTGGATAGCCATCTTTCTGCTGGCGGGGCTGTATGTTCTCGGCGTCTTCTCGCTCCGGCACGAAAGCAAGCCCGAACAGATCGGCACCGGCCGGCTGATGCTTGCCATGCCATTCATTCTGTTCAGTTTTTACCTGGTGCCGGGGCTGCTGGGTGCCTCGCTGGGCATCTGGGATTCATGGCTGCCGCCCAAGCAGGCGACCGACGTGAGTGTGGTCTATTCCATATCGCAGCGCGGGGCCGCCGGGGCCACGGAAGAGGAGAACGCGGAGTGGTCGGACGACTACCGGGCCTCGCTGGAGAAGGCCAGGGCGGAATCCATGCCGGTGTTTATTGATTTTACCGGCTATACCTGCACCAACTGCCGGGCGATGGAGACCAATGTCTTTCCCCTCGAGCCCATACGGCAGCGTTTTGACCGGATGGAAAAAGTACGGCTGTATACCGACGACGGGACCGACGGGCCGGAGAACCAGCGTTTTCAATTTGAGATGACCGGAACGGTTGCCCTTCCCACCTATGTTATCGTTGACCCGGATACCGAAAATGTGTTGAGCCAGCTGGTGGGTTACGCCGGCAAAGAGGAGTTCCGGCAGTTTCTGGATACCGGGCTTAATCGTTTTAACAGCAGAAAGCAGAAGACCGAAGGCTGAAGACAAAAAGCAAGCCGCAGCTGGGAACCGACAGCAAAGAACTGCCTTTCGACTGTTAAACCATTTAAAGTGCCGGGATAATTCAAATTACTGCTTCTCTTATTTTGACATTTAGATTAAAATGATCTATCATTTTGCATCTTTGTAAGCCCAAAAAATTTAATCAAATAAACTAATAGGAGTAATCGTATGATATCGTCAATAGCTCTCTTTCTTCTTCAAGCTGGAGCTGATCAAGGCTTTTTTAACGTAATTGTTGAAAAATTTAACGAAGGCGGCGGTTGGATGTGGCCGGTACTCGTTGCACTCATCTTAGGCTTGGCAATTTTCCTCGAGCGAATAATCACTCTTAACCTTGCGGACATTGATACACGCAAATTCGTAGTCGATGTGCAGGAAGCTCTTCAGGAAGGCGGAATTCCCGCTGCCCAGGAACTTTGTGCAGAGACACGCGGACCTGTTGCTTCTGTATTCCAGGCCGGACTGATGCGTGTGGATGAAGGTATAGATGCAGCTGAAAAAGCAATATCGGCCTACGGTTCCATTGAAATGAGTTTCCTGGAACGAGGCCTGGTGTGGCTTTCCCTTTTCATCGCGATTGCTCCGCTGCTCGGATTCCTCGGAACCGTTGTCGGTATGATTGAAGCATTCGATGCTATTCAGGCAGCAGGCGATATTTCACCTACGCTTGTAGCCGGTGGTATTAAGGTGGCTCTGCTGACTACCGCTTCCGGTCTGCTTGCCGGTATTATCCTGCAGGTGGGTTACAACTACTGTGTTTCCAAGATCGACCGACTGATTGCCGAAATGGAAGAGTCGTCCATTACGCTGATCGACTCTATCGTCGAGATGAAGCAAGGCGGCAGCCCGACGACTCCCGAAACGTCAGTCTAACGACAGTCATTACAATTAAATAAGACAGGTGATATAATGTATAGTGTAATCGGACTCGGTATTGCAATGGGGCTGGTTGGTTTAGGCATCCTTGCGATGGTCGTTACAGGAATTCAAAGCCTTATGAAAGGAAAGCAGGACGTCAAAAAGATCATCACTTTCCTGGTTCCATTCGTAGTGTACGGCGCTGCCTTTGGAATTACCGGTACCTTCAGTGAAGCGGGTATCGCTACCATGCTCTTTATGGTGGCTGCAATGCTCCTGCTTATTGTAGGCACTGGATTTAAAAGTACTTTTAATGTTTAATCCATATCAGCTATGATTAAGAAAAAGGAACGAGAGGACCCTGAAATTGGCGGTTCCTCCATGGCGGATATAGCTTTTCTGCTGCTTATTTTCTTCCTGCTTGTGACAACCATCGATGTCGACACCGGCATCGGAATGGTGTTGCCGCCCAAGCCGGAAGAGAATGTAGAACCACCACCGGTCAAGGAGCGTAACATGCTCAAGATCCTGGTGAACGCAGAAGGACTGGTTCTCATGGATGAGCAACCCACACCTATCCCCGAAGTGAAAACGAAAGTGATGGAGTTCGTCTCCAACAACGGGCAGGACCCGACGCTTTCGGTCTCACCGGATAAGGCCATTGTCTCCCTGAAAACGGATCAGGAAACGCCCTACGGCATCTATATCGACATGCTCGATGAAGTGATGGGTGCCTATGCGGATCTCAGAAACCAGGCCTCACAGGCCCGTTTCGGCAAAAACTTCAAGCAGCTTGGTGAAGACAGTCCCGAACGTGAGGAGATAAGCAATCTCTATCCGAAGAAAATTTCAATCGCAGAGCCAGACCAGGGATAATCAATTATGTCACATTTTGAAAAGAAATCTGCAAAAACCAGCCAGGATGTACCGACATCGGCCATGCCCGATATCGTTTTCATGTTGCTTATCTTCTTTATGGTGACAACGGTACTTCGTGAGGTGGAACTGCAGGTTAAAGTCAATTTTACCGAAGCGAAAAATATAGAGAAGATTGAGCAAAAGCGCCTGGTCAGCTACATTTATATAGGTCCCGAAAAATTATCGGGAAACAGGACGGGCTCAACAAAGGTACAGATTGACGATGCGATCGTCGATGACCTCGGTGCCATCCGAAAACTGATGTACGACAAGCTTCAGGAACAACCGAAGCTTATTGTCTCGCTCCGCATCGACGAAGATACCAACTCCGGTATTGTACGTGATGTGGAACAGGAGCTGAGGGAGGCCGGTACCCTTCGTATTAACTACTCGACGAAGACAGAAGTCTCCCCCTAACCGCTCAAATATAATTTCTACTATAAAAGGCATGTACAACTATTGTACCTGCCTTTTATTTTTTTAAGCATACGCAGATGGATAAAGAGAATTTCAGAACCATACAGTCATTGGGAAGGAATCAGCTCATACAGGAGCTGATGGAAGATTCAAAAGTCAGCAGGGAAAGGGTAAGGCGCGGGGTGGGCGACGATGCCGCGGTACTGTCGCCCGGCGACGGCCGCCTGACGCTGTGGACATCGGAAACGTTTATGGAGGGAGTGGACTTCGATTTGGTGTATACTCCCTTGCACCACCTGGGCTACAAACTGGCCGTGACGGTCATAAGCGACATCTATGCCATGAACGGGAAACCGGAAACGCTGCTGGTCAACCTGGCCCTTCCCAACAAGCTCTCGGTGGATATGGTCAAGGAGATCTACCGGGGTATTCACGCTTGCGGAGAGGAGCATAATTTTCAGGTGGTGGGCGGCGACCTGACCGCTTCACACCGGATACTGGCAGTGAGCATAAGCTGCCAGGGATCCGTGTCGGAAGAGAGGATAACCTATCGAAAGGGTGCCGCGGAAGGCGACGCCATCTGCGTGACGGGCGACCTGGGCGGGGCCATCGCGGGACTGAGAGTATTGATGCGGGAAAAAAAACACTGGGAGGAGACCGAACAGCAGCAATTCCAGCCGGACCTGGATGAATATGAATATGTAGTGAGCCGGCAGCTGGTTCCGGTGGCCCGAAAGGACTTTATCGAGGCCCTTGAAGAGCAGTCCGTGATTCCCTCAAGCATGATAGATGTCAGCCAGGGCCTCGTCAGCGAACTGGGTCACCTGACCGAAGAGTCGGCAACCGGCGCCCTGATATACCAGGCGGCACTGCCCATAGCGCTTGAGACCCGCCGGGTAGCCGATGAGATGAAGGAGGATGTGGACAAGTACGGGCTGTACGGGGGCGAGGACCTGGAGATGCTTTTTACCCTCTCCGAGGAGCAGGTAGAGGATTTCGCCGGTGAATTTTCAGATATAACCGTTATAGGGAAGATCTCCTCCGACTTCGAGGGACCGGTCATGCAGACCGGAGAGGGAGAGATGGTACAGTTCAGGGAAGAGTAGGCACTACACCTTTCAATAATTCCCTGTTTTCTGCGTTAACCCTGTCCAAAGCCTGTCGCCAGCCCCATGTCACATCAAAATGCAGGCTGAGGTGCCGAAAACGGGTACGATGGTATGATTATTTACCGTATATTTGTAGATGGAATATATATTCACATTACGTAATTAAAACTTGTTACAAACAGTAGATGTCCGACCAAAATAAATTACCTGCGGGAAAGAACGAAGGGCCCGAAAAATCCGAGCATTCGAATAACAGCCCCAAATTTCCCCTCTGGATCTATGCGGTACTGCTGCTGGCCCTCTTTGGCATTCAGATCTTTTTTATGAACCAGGAGAGCGGCAATGCCCTTAAGTACAGCCAGTTCCTGGATTATGTGAAGAAGGGGTATGTGGAAGAGATCACCATCAAAAACGGAACGTTCATTACCGGAACCTACAGTCCCAAGGCTGTAGAGGAGGGGATCCCCCAGTCTAACCGGGAGGAGTCGCAATGGCAGCTTTCCGAGCAGGAGACCGTCCAAAAGTTTAATACCACTATGCTGGAGGGGGATGATATACGTCCCGTGCTCGATGCCCATAACGTAGTCTACGATGTACGCATTGAGGAAGACTGGTTCAGCGGCGTGCTGTTCTGGCTGATCCCCATCGGCCTGGCCATCGCCTTCTGGATCTTCATCTTCAGGCGCATGAATCCGGGTCAGCAGGTGCTGAATATCGGCAAGAACAAGGCGTCGCTTTACGACAAGCAGAAGGAAAACAAGGTATCCTTCAAGGATGTTGCCGGCCTTGAAGAGGCGAAAGCCGAAGTGGAAGAGGTGGTGGAATTTCTTCAAAATCCGCAGAAGTTCACTCGCCTGGGCGGTACGCTGCCCAAGGGTGTGCTGCTGGTGGGCCCTCCGGGAACCGGTAAGACCCTGCTGGCCAAGGCTACCGCAGGGGAGGCCGACGTGCCTTTCTTCAGCCTGAGCGGTTCCGACTTTGTGGAGATGTTCGTGGGCGTTGGTGCCGCCCGGGTGCGGGACCTGTTTAAGCAGGCCAAGGAAAAGGCCCCATGCATCATCTTTATTGACGAAATTGACGCCATCGGGCGGAGCAGGGGCAAGGGCATGATGATGGGCTCCAACGACGAGCGGGAGAACACGCTGAACCAGCTGCTCAGTGAGATGGACGGTTTCAACACCGACAAGGGCGTGATTATCATGGCGGCCACCAACCGCCCCGACGTGCTCGATACCGCCCTGCTGCGCCCGGGCCGCTTCGACCGGCAGATATTGATCGACAAACCCGACCTCAACGGAAGGGTCAGCGTGCTGGAGGTCCACAGCCGGAACCTCAAGCTCTCCGACGACATCGACCTGAAACTGCTGGCCTCGCAGACCCCCGGCTTTGCCGGAGCGGAGCTGGCCAACCTCTGTAATGAGGCGGCGCTGATGGCGGCGCGAAGGGGCAAGGAGCATGTGGAGATGGAAGACTTCCAGGACTCCATCGAACGGGTCATCGCAGGGCTTGAAAAGAAAAACAAGCTTATCAGTCCCAAGGAACGCAAAATCGTGGCCTACCATGAAGCGGGCCACGCCATTATCGGCTGGTACCTGGAGCATACCGACCCGGTCCTTAAAGTGAGCATTGTGCCCCGGGGACTGGCAGCGCTCGGTTATACCTTGCAGACGCCGCTGGAAGACCGGTTTCTGATGACTACCGAAGAGCTGGACGACAAAATTTGTGCCCTGCTTGGCGGACGGGTGGCAGAGGAGATTATCTTCGGCCGTATCTCTACGGGGGCACAGAACGACCTGGAGCGTATCACGAATTTGGCTTTTGCGATGGTCGCCGAGTACGGAATGAGCGAGGAGCTGGGGTATCTCTCCCTCAAGGATTCCCAAAACCCCGAAAACAGCTACGGCTTTAACAAGAAGTATTCCGAAAAAACCTCCGAGCGCATTGACGAGGCGGTTTCGGCTATCATCAGGCAAAACTATGAGCGAACGAAGAAACTGCTTACCGAGCATCGCGACGAGCTGGAGAAGATGGCCCTTACGCTGCTGGAAAAAGAGGTATTGGACCACAACGACCTGAAGGAGCTGCTGGGCGCCCATCCCGAAGGCAAGTACCCCGAGGGAATATTTCAAGACGAGAAAGATGCCGCCAAGGTGAATGGGAAAAAAGCCGGGGCCGGCCGGCAGGAAGAAAAAGCGGACGAGCAGGAAGAAGAGGTGGAAGAGCAGGGGGAAGAGGTGGAAGAGGACGGGGATGCATAGAGAGGGGGCGCGAATGAGCAGGCTATTGCATGTAAAAAATTTTATTTTTTAACTTGATTGAGATTCAGGCGGGAACCCTGAAGTTACGGCTTGCGTTGGTTCACCGGCATATTGAATAAATACCCATGTTTTGGTTTTTATAAGCAGAAAGGCACATTTTAACGCCGCACACCGCCTCCACAACCCCGACAAGTCGGAGGAGTGGAACAGGGAGGTGTATGGCAAATGCAACCATGAGAACTGGCACGGGCACAACTACCACATTGAAGTGGTAGTGGCCGGCGAGCCGGATGAAACCACCGGTTATGTGATCGACCTCTCGGAGCTGCAGTCCATTATTGACCGGCGGATTGTGGAGAAATGTGACCACCGGAACCTGAACCTGGATGTGGATTTCCTGGAAGGGGTGATTCCGTCGACCGAAAACCTGGTGAAAGCGTTCTTCGAGGAGCTGGAAAAGCCGGTGGATGAAGCCAGCTCGGAATCCGGATACCTTTTTTCGGTGCGCCTGGAGGAAACCGAACGAAACGCCGCCGAATATTGTCCATATCTCCTGAAAACAAAAACACCTGTTTAGTAACTTTTGATGATTTAGTACGGTTATGTCCAGTATGATAAAAACAACATTGAAACGCATGTATGATCCAACCTTTACGGCCTCCAGCGAGTACAAGGCCAATATGCCCGATCTGCAGAATGCACCTGCTTCACTGATAGAAGGAGCCGATGTACCCATTCAGCAGGTGGGGATCTCCAATTTCAAGCTTCCGCTAAAATACCCCCGTCCCAATGGCGACATCATCACGCTGGAAACATCCGTCGACGGTTTCGTCGGGCTGGATGCGGGACGCAAGGGGATCAACATGAGCCGCATCATGCGCTCATTCTACAAGTTCAAGGACGATATCTTCCACCTCGACAAGCTGGAGGATGTGCTGCGGGCCTACCAGAATGACCTGGACAGCAGTACGGGCTACCTGCGGCTGAATTTCAGCTATCCCCTGATGAAGGAAAGCCTGCGCTCGGATCTGGAGGGATACCAGTATTACAATTCCGCTTTTGAAGGCACTATAGACGGCGACGGAACCTTCCGCAAGTTCATTCACATGGATTTTGAATACAGCAGCGCCTGTCCCTGTTCCTACGAATTGTCGGAACATGCCAAGGAGAGCCGGAGCGTGGACGCCATTCCCCATAGCCAGCGCAGCATCGCCCGCCTGACCCTAGAGCTGAACGACGAGCTGTTTGTGGATGATGTGGTACAGCTGTGCCGGGATGCGCTTATGACCGAGACACAGGTGATGGTGAAGAGGGAGGATGAGCAGGCGTTTGCGGAGATGAATGCCGCCTTTCAGAAATTTGTGGAAGACGCCGCCCGGTTGCTGTATGAGGAGCTCGACGAGGATTCCCGCATTCACGACTTTGTGGTCCGCTGCGTGCACATGGAGAGCCTTCACAGCCACGACGCGGTGAGCCGCATCTGCAAGGGGCTGCCCAACGGGCTGCGGTAAAAAGCAGTAGCAAATATCAAGTACCGAGTTTCAGGTAAAAAATTAGAAAGTAGATAGTAGGCAGATTTTGTCCGTAATAAGTACCAAGCGGGAGGCGTGCCCTGTTCCGTTCTCCCTTTTCCATGCTGTCCAGCTTCATGCCGGTTACCTGCCGATTACTCTACATCCAGGGCTTCATTAACCAGTTTTTCCTGTTCCGCCTTGTGGATTTTCATCTGCCCGGCCGCGGGGGAAGCGGATGCCTGTCGGCCCACATAGCTCAGTTTCTGTCCCTTGTTGAGCAGATCCATGATACGGGTGGAGATGAAGGTCCAGGCTCCCATATTCCGGGGTTCCTCCTGGCACCAGACGATATCCTTCACTTTCGCGTATTCGTCCAGGGTCTCCTTCACATCCTTGTTGGGGAAGGGGTAATACTGTTCCAGGCGTACCAGGGCTATCTCATCGGTCAGCTCCCGTTCCTCCCGTTCCTTGAAGAGGTCGTAGTACACCTTGCCCGAGCAGAATATCAGTCGTTTAGCCTTACTCTTGTTCTCCACCTCCCTGTCGCCGATAAGGGGTCGGTACTGTCCCTCGGCCAGGTCGTCGGTGGTAGAGGTGGCCATGGGATGGCGAAGCAGGCTCTTGGGCGACATGATGATCAGCGGCTTCTTCCGTTCCTGCCTGGCGTGGGTCCGCAGAATATGGAAATACTGCGCGGGCGTGGTTAGGTTTACCACCTGCATGTTGTCTTCCGCGCAAAGCTGCAGGAATCGCTCCAGGCGGGCCGACGAGTGTTCCGGCCCCTGCCCCTCGTAGCCGTGGGGAAGGGTCATCACCAGCGACGACTGCTGTCCCCATTTGGCTTCGGAAGCCGAAATAAACTGGTCGATGACGATCTGGGCGCCGTTGACGAAATCGCCGAATTGGGCTTCCCATATGACCAGCGCCTCCGGCTTGGCCGAACTGTAGCCGAATTCGAAGCCGAGGCAGGCAAACTCACTGAGCAGGCTGTTATAGGGGAAGAAGGGTGCCTGGTCGTCGGCAAGGTTGTTCAACGGTATGAATTTCTGGTCGGTTTCGGTCCCATGAAGGATGGCGTGACGGTGTGAAAAGGTGCCGCGTTCGGCGTCCTGGCCGGTAAGGCGGACCGTAGTGCCGTTTTTCAGCAGGGAGCCGAAAGCCAGCGCTTCGGCAAAACCCCAGTCGATCTTCTTCTCGTTGCTTTCCACGATCTCCGCACGCTTGGCCAGCTGTTTCAGCAGCTTGGGGTTGGCGTCGAAATCCTTGGGAACCGTATTGAGCTTGATGGCAATATTCTTGATCTCCTCCCGGGGATAGGTGGTATCGGGCAGCTTGTTCCAGTCCTGCTGGCCGATCTCCCTGCGGTTGATCATCTCTTCGGTGACCTCCAGGGGAGAGGAGTTTTTGGCATCTTCAAACGCCTCTTTGAGGATCCGGTCGAATTCTTCGAACAGCTCGTCGGTTTCCTCCTCGCTGAGTTCCTCTTTCCTGAGCAGCTCCCGCGTGTAGATATCCCGAACCGTCGGGTGGTTGTCAATCTCCTTGTACATGCCGGGCTGGGTGAAGGCGGGTTCGTCGCCCTCGTTGTGTCCGTGCTTGCGAAAGCACACCAGGTCGATAATCACATCCTTGCCGAATTTCTGCCGGTATTCAAACGCCATCCTGATGGCGTGGACGGCTTCTTCGGGGTTGTCGCCGTTGACATGGAATATGGGGGCCAGGATCATCTTGGCCAGGTCGGAGGCGTATTCGGTGGACCGCCCGTCCTGGGGCAGGGTGGTAAATCCTATCTGGTTGTTGATGATAATGTGTACGGTACCGCCGGTCTTGTAGGCGTCGAGCTGCGACATGTTCAGGGTCTCGGCTACCACGCCCTGTCCCGAGAAGGCCGCATCGCCGTGCAGCAGCACGGGAAGGATGTTCTTTTGCGGATTCTCCCTATCCAGGTGATCCTGCGTAGCCCGGGTGGCCCCTTCAACGACGGGATTGACCGCCTCGAGGTGGCTGGGGTTGGGCAGCAACTCGATCTCCACCTCCTTGCCGGACTCCGTCTTGTGTTGTCCCCGGGTCCCCAGGTGATATTTGACGTCGCCCGACCCCTGAATGCTGCCCGGGTCCAGGTTGCCTTCGAAGTCGGCAAAGACCTTGCGGTAGGGCTTGTTCATGATATTAACCAGGATATTCAGCCGTCCGCGGTGGGCCATGCCCATAAAGATCTTCTCCACTTCGGCCTCGCCCGCCTGCTCAAGCAGGAAGTGCATCATCGGGATCATCGTATCCGCCCCCTCGAGGGAGAAGCGCTTGTGGCCTATATATTTCTTGTGGAGGAACTGCTCGAAGGCCATCGCCTGGTTGAGCTTGTGTACAATCTCCTTCTTTTCGTCCTTGGTCAGGTCGGGGGAGTTGGCGGTCGATTCCATGCGCTCCCGGAGCCATTTGCGCTCTTCCAGGTCCAGCAGGTGCATGAATTCGGCCCCGATCTTACCGCAGTAGGTGTCGCGCAGCAGCTTGATGATGGTTCTCAGCGGAGCTTTTTCATAGCCGCCCAGCCCGGCGCAGTAAAATTCACGGTCGAGATCCCACAGGGTAAGCCCGTAATACTCCAGGTCGAGCTCAGGGCTGTGGCCCGGCTCATCCGTCAGCGGATCGAGGTCGGCGAGTACGTGTCCGCGGGTACGGTACATGTTGATCAGGCGCATGACGGCGATGGCACGCTTGTTCTGTTCCAGGGTGGTGCCGCCGCCATCCAGCTGCCCCACATAGCTGTCTTCGCCGTAGGGCATCGGCTCATAGGGGATCTCCAGGTCTTCGAAGATATTGTCGTAAAAATCCATTTCGCCGTTGAGCAGGCTGGAGATGTATTTCAGGAAGGAACCCGATTCGGCTCCCTGTATGACGCGGTGGTCGTAGGTGGAGGTGATGGTCATCACCTTGCTGATACCCAGCTTGTTGAGGACCTCCTGCGACATCGACTGGTATTCGGCCGGGTAGTCGATGGCACCCGTCGCGATAATCGTACCCTGGTTTTTCATCAGGCGGGGCACCGACGATACGGTGCCGATGGTGCCCGGGTTGGTAAGCGTCAGGGTGGTGCCCTGGAAGTCGGAGAGTTCGAGGTTGCCGTTGCGCGCCTTGTCGATCAGTTCTGCGTAGGCATGCAGGAACTCCTTGAAATTCATCCGGTCGACCCCCTTGATGTTGGGCACCAGCAGGTTGCGCGATCCGTCCTTGTTCTGGACGTCGACAGCTACCCCGAGGTTCACCTGGTCGGGAACGACCTTGTAATGCTCCCCGTCCTTGTGGATGTAGGAGTTGTTCATATTGGGGAACTCCTCGAGGGCCTTGATGATAGCCCAGGCAATGAAATGGGTAAAGGAGGCTTTGGGCTCTCCCCGCTGCAGCAGGTGCGTGTTGATGATGCTTCGGTCTTCAATAAGCATCTTCATGGGAAGCACACGCAGGGAGGTGGCGGTGGGGAGGTCCAGGCTCTCATCCATATTCTCGGCAATCTTGCCCGATACCCCTTTTATCTTCTCCAGGGTGGCCCCTTCGGGTATGGCCTGTTCCGGTTCCGCCTTCTCTTTTTTCTTCCGGGCTTCAGGCTCCTTGGGGGGCGCTTCTTCGGCGGGGACCTGAACGGCGTCCTCTCCGTTGGCCGACATCTCGGCCTTGTTTTTTAATTCCTCCGGGGACGTTTTGCCCTCAATAACGTCAAAATATCGTTTCCAGTGAGGGGGGACGGAAGAGGGGTCCTCCAGGTACTGGTTGTAGAGTTCTTCAACTAATGCCGAATTAGGACCAAATACAGCTTCGAGAGATTCCAAAATAGAAGTCAGTTGAGTTGTTGGGAAGTTCGCCTTTGGTAAAGTAGAAAACTACGATAACAAAGTTAAAATTGAATAAATTTTTTGGTTTCTTTAACCATTAACGGCTTCACCAGCAAAGTTAACCATTGTATCAGTAAAATACGATCCCTCAAAGGAGATATTTTTTTGCTATACTTTGCTGACTCAGAGCTTGTAAACAAAGGTTTTTAAAGTATCATTCTAAGCGTAATGGGAGAACAATCGAAGCGTAAGACGGGGGCTGAAGGGATAGAGTGGGACCTTTCCGATCTCTATAATTCCATAGATGATCCCGCTCTCGAAGAAGACCGTGAAACCGTCAGGGCGAAAGCGGAGGCATTTGCCGAATCATACAGGGGGCGCGTGGCAGATCTCGATGAGGAGGAGTTTCACGGGGCCCTGCAGGAGTATGAGGAGATTATGGACATGATCGGACGGATCGGTTCTTTCGCCCACCTGATCTGGTCGACCGACACTTCCCGCGCCGAATACGGCAAGCTGATGCAGCAGGCCAATGAGCTGTCATCGGAGATTCACCGGCAGCTGGTCTTCTTTGATGTGGAATGGCTGGAGGTGGGAGACGATAAGGCCGAACGCCTGATCAACAGCGATACCCTCAGCCACTACCGGCACTACCTGGAGACCTCCCGCCGCTACAAGGAGCATACGCTCAGTGAAAAGGAGGAGCAGGTGCTGAGCGCCAAGAAGGTGACCGGCAAGAGCGCCTGGAACCGCTTTTTTGATGAGACCATGGGGGCCGCCCGTTTTGAGCTGGAGGGCGAGCAGCTGACCCAGCAGGAGGTGTTGAGCAAGCTTCACGACCCCGACCGCAGCCTGCGCGAGAAGGCGCATGATTCGCTGACCACTACTTTCCGGGAGCTGAGCCGCACCCTTACCTTCGTGTTCAACACGCTGTTGGCTGACAAGCATACCGACGACAAGCTTCGCAACTATGAGAGCTGGATCTCCTCGCGGAACCTGGCCAATGAGATTGACGATGATACGGTGGAACTGCTGGTCGATGCGGTGACCGACAGCTACGGACTGGTGCAGCGTTTTTACCGGCTGAAAAGAAAACTGCTGGGCTATGACAAATTCTATGATTACGACCGCTACGCCCCGCTGCTTGAAAGCGAAGAGGAGGTCGGGTGGGAGGAGGCCCGGGATATCGTACTCCGTTCGTATGATGAATTTCACAGCCGCATGGGGGAAATTGCGGGCGAGTTCTTTGAAAAGAGCTGGATTGATGCGGCGATCAGGCCCGGCAAGAGGGGAGGAGCCTACTCGGCCGGCACGGTGCCTTCGGCCCATCCCTATGTGTTTATGAATTTTGACGGCAAGATCAGGGATGTTCAGACCCTGGCCCACGAGCTGGGCCACGGGGTGCATCAGTACCTCTCCCGGAAACAGGGCCCCCTGCAGGCGCGCACACCGCTTACCACGGCCGAGACGGCCTCGGTATTCGGAGAGATGCTGGTATTCCGGAACCTGATGCAGCAGCTCGACGACCCCGAAGAGAAGCTGGCCCTGCTTATAGGCAAGATCGACGACACCATTGCTACCGTCTTCCGGCAGGTATCCATGAACCGTTTTGAGAAAGCTATCCATACCAAACGCCGAAGGGAGGGGGAGCTTACGACCGAAGAGTTTTCCGGCCTGTGGAGGAATACGCAGGAAGCGCTCTACGGTGACTCCGTGGAGCTGACCGAAAGCTATAACCTCTGGTGGTGCTATATTCCGCATTTCCTGCATACGCCCGGTTACGTCTATGCCTATGCGTTCGGCGAACTGCTGGTGCTGGCCCTCTATGAGGAGTACACCCGCAGCCGGAACGGCTTTTCAGAAAAATATATCAGTATGCTGGAGGCGGGCGGCTCCGACTGGCCCGAAAACATTGTCGGCCGGGTGGGGCTGGACATCACGCAGCCCGACTTCTGGAACAAGGGGCTTCGGGCCGTGGAGAAGATGATTGAACAGGCAGAAGAGTTGGCTAACAACATTAACAGATAACATTTATGGACAGCTACGCCAGAGCACGGGAGAAAGATCGTTCAAATGCGGAGATTATGGGGCACAAACGACAGGAGAAAGCCCTCCGGGATTTTAAACAGGTGCTGGAGGACCTGGTGTTTTTGCTGCGTTCGGCCTCGGGCATGGAGACGGTCTACATGTACTGGATCAACCGCTCCCGGGAGCAGTTTGTACTGGAGACCAAGTCGACCTCTCTCTCGAACGTAATGTTTGAAGACCGCATCGCCTTTGATCAGCATTTCCTGGATGAGTTCAAGGATGTCACCGAGCCCGTGACCGTGGAGGTGGGGTCGCGCATCCGGGAGGGGGCCCTCAGCCATTATTACGAAACGGTGCCGGTATCGTACCTGACCATCCTGCCCTTTACCAATAACGGGGAAACGGTGGCCATAACGGTACTTGAATCCAATGAAAAGCTGTTTTCGGGTGAAAAAAGCGAAGTGGTCTACTCCTATATAGGGGCGCTGAGAAATGTGCTGAACACCTACCTGGAGATCAGCGACCTGTACCAGAAACAGGAGGAGTGGATAGATTACGAAGAGGGGCTGAAAGTGCTCGACACCCGCGGCCATTGCACGACCATCATCAACCGGATGCTCAATGGCATGCAGGAGTTTTTGCATGAAGGGGGCGTGTCGTTCCTGGCCCAGGCGGGCGGCGTCTGGTGTAATGTGATGAACTCCGAAGAGGCAAGGCATGCTCCGCCGGTGGGTATGCCCGTGGAAGAGCGGACCCTTTCCTATGAAGCGCTTCAGAACGGCAATCCCGAGTTTTCCATTCATT
Organism: uncultured Balneolaceae bacterium; assembly: GCA_964423345.1. Taxonomy (GTDB): domain Bacteria; phylum Bacteroidota; class Rhodothermia; order Balneolales; family Balneolaceae; genus CAYREV01. The sequence continues at coordinate 23,791 of CAYREV010000021.1, forward strand.
TCAATAACAATCCCAAGCGGCTGTCGCCCCGGGAGCTGCATACCGAAGGGGCAACACTGGCCATCCCCGTGCTGATGAACGAGCGGCGGCAGGGGGTGGTGCTGGTCTATGATGAAAACCCCCTGGTGTTCAAGGAGTCGACCAAGCACAAGCTGATCAATTTTGCGCGGATCGCCTCGCTCAAGATCATGGCCAACGACCCCAAGCTGGAGCTGGATTCGAGCATCTGGACGAACGACTTCGGGGCCCTGCTTCCGGACCTGCTGGAGAAGACCATCGACATTGAGCTGCAGCGCCAGCGCCGGGAGCTGACCAGGAACTATACCTGGCTGGGGCTGATAACGCTTTCGGAGCTGCCCTCCATACGGACCAAGCTGCGCCTGGAGGAGCTGCAGCATATGCAGAAAGACCTGGTTGCCGCCTTTAACCCCACCCGCTTCGGCATATCGGGCTGCATCGGTTTCCATTCCGACTATGTGTACAGCTTTATGATACAGAGCCGGGAGCGGCAGGCGGTGGAGAAATGGACCAAGGCCCTCAAAAGCGAGTTCAGTGAGCCTTTCCAGCTGACCAACGGCAAGGAGATCACCAGCGGCATCAAGGTGGGTTTCACCCTGCTGGATACGGATATAAGCGATTCCTACCAGGCCATGTCGAATGCCAAAGCGGCATTGTCGCAGGCCATGAGCGAAGAAAAAGAACACAGTCCCCTGGATTGATATGGGTAACTTCTATCTGATAGTGGTAGACGGGCTGGGCGTCGGAGCCCAGGATGACGCCGCCGACTACGGCGACGAAGATGAAAATACGCTGGGCCACCTATGCCGGCAGACGCAGTGTTCACTGCCGAACCTGGGCCGGCTGGGGTTGGGAAATATCATCCCCCTGGAGTCGGTCCCCCCGGTGCCCGACCCCCTTGCCGCCTACGGCAAGATGCGTGAGGTGTCTGCAGGCAAGGATTCCACCACCGGCCACTGGGAGCTGTCCGGCATACAGCTTGACCGCCCCTTTCCCACCTATCCGGATGGTTTTCCCCCGGAGGTAATCCGCGGTTTCTGCGAGGGCATCGGGGTAGAGAGGGCCCTCTGCAACATGCCCTACTCCGGCACGGAGGTTATCGCCGACTACGGGGAGGAGCATCTGGAGACCGGATTCCCGATCGTGTACACTTCGGCCGACAGCGTCTTTCAGGTGGCGGCCCATGAGGAGGCGGTTGCCGTGGACCGCCTCTACGAGTGGTGCTCCTATGCCCGGGAGGAGGTGCTGCAGGGAGAGCACGGCGTGGGGCGGGTGATCGCACGCCCCTTTACCGGCGACCCCGGCCGTTTCGAGCGTCTTTCAGACCAACGCCATGACTTCTCGATGGAAGCCCCCAAACACAACCTGCTGAACCATCTCTATGAACGGGGCACCTCCATCTACTCCATCGGCAAGGTGGTGGACCTGTTCGGGGGACAGGAGTTTACGCAGTTTAGGCGAACCAAGAGCAATGCGGAGGGGCTGTCGCAGCTGTTGAGCCTGATGTCGGCCGCAAACGACAGCTTTGTATTTGTCAACCTTATCGATACGGACCAGAAATACGGACACCGGCTGAACCCGGAAGGCTTTGCCGAATGCCTGCAGGAGTTCGACCGTGCCGTGCCGGCGCTGGCAAGCAAGATGGAGGAGGGGGATGTGCTGGTCATCACGGCCGACCACGGCAACGACCCCACCTCCACGAGCACCGACCACAGCCGCGAATATGTGCCGCTGCTGGTCTTTCCCAAAAGCGCCGCTTCGGCAGAAAACCTGGGGTTGAGGGGTACCTTCAGCGACGTAGCCTGCTCTGCAGCCGCTTTTTTCGGGCTGGATGAAACGTATCCGGGCCAATCTTTTTTATCATAGGCGGGAGGAGGCCCCAAAGAGGAGGTACAGTTGCTATAGGGGCGTATTTTATCCTCTTTTTCGTTAGAATTTCCTTAATCGGGCAGCTTTCGGCAGGAAGTTAAATTTATACTACACAAAAAGCTGTAAATCCATTATATTAGCAAAATTGAGAAGGTATATATATAACATTCTCAATTATGATTCGTTGGAATATTCGGTTACAGAGAAAATCAATCATCCAGACGCTCGCACACACACTCATTCGTCTAGCATCCATATCCTCACTATAAACCAAATTAAATCCTAAGATCCCGTGGCAAGAAGCTCAGGAATTTCTACTCGTGAATCAGAATCGCTCGATCGTTACCTTCAAGAGATTGGCAAAGAGAAACTGATTACCCCGGAAGACGAGGTCAGGCTGGCAAAAGAGATCCAGAAGGGGAGCCAGAAAGCCCTGGAAGACTTGACCAAGGCCAACCTGCGCTTTGTTGTTTCCGTGGCCAAGCAGTATCAAAACCAGGGTCTTTCGCTGGGCGACCTTATCAATGAGGGTAACCTTGGATTGATCAAGGCCGCCAAGCGTTTTGACGAGACCCGGGGTTTCAAGTTTATCTCCTATGCGGTCTGGTGGATTCGCCAGTCGATCCTGCAGGCTCTTGCCGAGCAAAGCCGTATTGTGCGTCTGCCCCTCAACCGGGTGGGGGCCCTGAACAAGATCGGCAAGGAGCTGGGCAAGCTGGAGCAGGAGTATGAGCGGGTGCCTTCGGCAGCCGAGCTGGCCGAAAGCCTGGATATGACGGTTTCTGAAGTGGCCGATACCCTGAAGATTTCGGGGCGGCACCTGTCGGTTGACGCCCCCTTTGCACAGGGTGAGGACAACCGGCTGCTGGATGTGCTGGAGAACGAAGAGACGCCCAACCCGGATAATGACCTGATGGGCGAGTCGCTCAAGGTTGAGATTGAGCGGGCGCTGTCCAAGCTCACCAACCGTGAAGCCGAGGTTATACGCCTCTATTTCGGTATCGGGCGCGAGCATTCGCTGACGCTCGAAGAGATCGGCGAACGTTTTGACCTGACCCGTGAGCGCGTCCGCCAGATCAAGGAGAAAGCGCTTCGCAAGCTGCGTCACCATAACCGCAGCGCGGCACTGCGTGCCTATCTCGGATAGGATATAATGATTTTTTCTACAGGCTCTTTTCGCATGGCGGAAAGAGCCTTTTCTTTTTTGGGAAAAAAGGGAAGCTTGTATATAGATGATCCACGTATTACGTTAACAGGTGGATGAAGCACTCTATATACATACTACTTATTCTGGCATGCTGTGCCGAGGGGGCCTTCGGACAATCCTATCCATTCCGTTCCTACTCCATTGAAAAAGGGCTGACCCAGGCCGTGGTTCACGATATGATGCAGGATGAGGAGGGGTATCTCTGGATCGCCACCGGATACGGCCTCAACCGTTTTGACGGGGTACGGTTTCGCAATTACTACAAGGAGAACGGCTTGCGCAACAACAAGGTGTATTCCCTGCACCAGGACGGGGAAGGTACCATCTGGGTGGGCACCGCTTCGGGTGTCAACATCATTGAAGGCGACAGCCTGGTAACGGTGCCGGAACTGGAAGCCCTCCATACCACTACCGTATTGTCCATATTCGGGGAAAGCGGGGGCGACTACTGGTTTGCGACCGACGGACAGGGGGTCTGGCACCTGGACCGGAGCGGCAAGCTGACGCAGTATATCAGCATTCACGGCCTGGCTAACGACCGGGTGCGGGATATTGTCGAAGACGAAGAGGGTACGCTTTGGTTTGCCACGCGCGAGGGGCTCACCAGCCTGAATGACGGGAACTTCCGAAGCTATACCGATAAGCACGGGCTTCCCGATAACAAGATAAGGGATTTGCTGCTGGACCGGCAGGGAAGGCTGTGGATCGCCACCCGCGGGGGACTAAGCCTCTTTTCCGACGGGAAATTTGTCACCTATACCGAAAGGGACGGATTGATAAACAACCGCGTTCAGTCGCTGTCGCCGGACGAAGATGACGGACTCTGGATTGGCACCGAAGAGGGCGTCAGCCATTTTACGGGGCGAGGGTTCGAAAATTATACGGTGGAGCAGGGCTTGTCCAACAACCTCATCTATTCCACGCTGTTTGACCGGGAGCAAAACATCTGGTTCGGTACGTTCGGTGGAGGGGTAAGCGTATTTTTCGGAGACCACATCCAAAACTTTACGGTGGAAGAGGGGCTTCCCAATAATGTGGTGACCTCCATAACCGAAGACCACCACGGCAATCACTGGATCACCACCTACGGCGGCGGATTGTCGAAATATGACGGACAATCATTCGAGAACTTTACCGGGGCAAACGGCTTGGTCGACAACAAGGCTTATACCGCTATTGTGGACCACCGCAACCGGATTTTGGTCGGCACCCGCTGGGGACTGAGTATTTACGACGGGGAGGCCTTCAGGAATTTTGATGAGACCGAGCTTCCCTACCGGAAGGTAAGGGCGATCATCGAGCCCGATGACCGCAGGGGGTACTGGATCGGAACCTACGGGGAGGGAGTGCTGGAGATGCGCGATGATTCCTTCCGCCAATACCGCGAAAAGGATGGGCTGGCCAACAATACGGTGTTGTCGGTCGAGCAGGACGGCGAGGGGGGCGTCTGGTTTGCCACCTATGGAGGGGCCAGCCGGATTAAAGACGGGGATTTCACCAATTATACCATTCAGGACGGCCTTCCGAATAACGGGGTGCTGGATATCCTGAGAGACCGTTCGGGGCGGATGTGGTTCTCCACCTTCGGAGGCATAGCGCTGCTGACAGAGGAGGGTATGGAAGCGATTACCGAAGAGGACGGGCTTCCCGACGAAGTGTGCTATTTCATCATCCAGGACGATGAGGGAATCTTCTGGATCGGTACCAAGGAGGGGGTGGTTCGTTTTGATTATGAACAATACCGTTCGGCGGCCGACAGCGACTCCCGGGGAGGGGCCTTTAAGCTGATCACCAGCGACCAGGGGCTTATAGCCAATGAGATGAATACCAGCGCGGCCTTTAAAGACAGTAACGGGGACCTCTGGTTCGGTTCGGTGGGTGGGCTTACCCGGTATATCCCTTCGCGTGCGCCCGTGCGGAATGCGCCTCCCAAGGTGCATATCGAGAATGTAATGGTGTCGGGCGAGCAGGTAGGGGGATGGAAGGAGCTGAAGATTGGCAGCGACAATCGCAATGTGACCATCGAGTATATCGGCATCAGCCTGAAAGCCCCCGAACAGGTGACCTACGAATACCGCCTGAGAGAGAGCGACGAGCCGTGGCAGAAGACAAGCGAGCGTTCGGTGCGATTTTCCTCCCTGCTGCCGGGAGAGTACACCTTCCAGGTGAGGGCCCGTAACAATGCCGGGCAGTGGAGCACCGAAACGGCCTCACTGAGCTTTACCGTCCTGGCTCCCTTCTGGCTGCAATGGTGGTTTGTCGGAGGGGTGGTGTTACTCCTGCTGGGCATCATGGCCTTTATCTACAATTACTACCGTGCGCGTAAGATGATTGAGATGGAACGCATGAGGGTGCGGATTGCCAGCGACCTGCACGACGACGTGGGGTCGGCCCTTACGGAGATCGCCCTGCAGTCGGACTTCCTGCAGACCACCGACGCCGGCGAGGAGATCAAAAATTCATTGAAACAGATCGGGACCCAGAGCCGCAAGATCGTATCCAGCCTGGACGATATTGTCTGGTCGATCGACGCCCGCAACGATACGCTGGGGGATCTCACGGACCGGATGCAGGATTATATCAACAACATGCTGCCCGACAAGGAGGTGCGCTACGAATTTGACCAGCTGGATATGGAGGAGAAGCTGACCGTTCAGATGAAAGAAAACCTGTACCTGATCTTCAAGGAGGCGGTCAACAATATCGCCCGCCACTCCGGAGCCGAGAGGGTGGAGGTGGAGCTCAAAAATAGAAACGGCACTTTCGACCTCTATATTCATGACGACGGCCGGGGGATGGAGGCCGGAAGGAAAACCGGGCAGGGATTGCAAAATATGAAGATGAGAGCCGAACGGATCGGTGCGGATATTGATTTTGATAACAAGGAGGGTTTTACGGTCCATGTATATGGCAAGGGCATGTAACAGAATTCGTATGCTGACATTAAAACCGTACATTACCCATTATGGCACCCACAGTAGGAATTGTAGAAGACAATATAAAGATAAGAGACCTCATCCAGCGGTACCTGGATATGCAGGATGAGCTTAGCTGTCCCGTAGCGGTAGATACGGTGGAGGAGATGCTCGAATACCTGGAGGAGTACGATCATCCCGATGTGATATTGATGGATATTCAGCTGCCCGGCATGTCCGGTATCAAGGGGATCAGCCTTATCAAGGAGAAGTATGAGGATATCGACATCATCATGCTGACCGTCTATCACGATTCCCACAAGATTTTTGACGCGCTTCGGGCCGGGGCCTCGGGGTATCTGCTGAAGCATACCTCCCTTCCGGAAATCAAGGAGTCCATTCTTAAGCTGGTCGATGGCGGTGCCCCGATGTCGCCCCAGATCGCGCGGAAAGTCATCAGCCATTTCCGGGAAAACGCACCCAAGAAGAACACTGATTCGGACCTGACGCCCCGCGAACACGATATTGTCAACGGACTGGTGGACGGATTAAGCTATAAGATGATTGCCGACCGTTACGATATATCCATCGATACGGTCCGGGCCCATATACGCAATATTTACCGGAAACTGCATGTCAACTCCAAGGCCGAAGTCATCGCCAAATCGCTGAAAGGGGAAATATAGCCCCTGTTTCATATAACATGAATATGTTATTGCCGGCGGGGAGTGTCTCGGTTATTATATAGACAGATCTTAACAGATACTGTTTTTTATAACCCATGGAGGCCGTTATGAAATCTATCAAGTCACTGGTCGTAATTCTCATCCTATCATTCGGGGTAACCGGATGCTATACCCAGTTGCATTACTCGCAGACCATGCACAGCATAACCGACCGGCCTACCGCCCGGGGGTACAGCTGGAGCGGGGAAGAGCAACCGGAAAAAGCCCGCAAGGATGAACAAGCCCACAGCCGTGAGCAGGCCCGGAAAGAACGGCAAGCCCCCGCGAAGAAGAGGGCCGAAGACCGGGAATATGTCCCCGTCTACTACAAGGATTACGATGTTGTCGAGACCTACGCCTCCTGCAACTGCAACCCCTACACCGACTACGCCCTTTACCTTTCGCCCCGCTATTCCGCTCTGTTTACAACCTATCGGCCGGCAAGCATATGGGCGCCGGACTGGTTCGTCGCATTTCATGCGGGATATTCTTATTACGGAGATTTCGGTTTCGGATACGGACTGAGTTACCTCTACAATGATTTCAGGTACAGAAGCTGGGCCTTCCACTATTATCATATGGGCCACACCCTGGCCAGCGCCTGGCCCTATTATATGGGGCGCCATTACGACCCGTTTTTTTACGATCCCTTTTTCCATGACCCCTATTATTACAGCTCCTTCTATTACAGTCCCTACTACTACGGAGGGGGATTGGGTTACCACAATGTGTATTACACAGGGGGCTACTACACTACCGGGGAGAACCGGAAGGATGACAACCGGCGGTACGGTCCCAGGAGTGACATCGGGGCATCCGGCGTCATAGACCGCGATGGTGATCGAAGCCGGAGCAGGTCGGCCGTTACCCCAGATACCAACCGTGAAAAGAGATACGGCCTGCGTAGCGGGACCCGCGGTACGGTGTCCACTCGAAGCAAGGAAGACGCCGCCAGCCGGGTGCGGAACAGAGTCAGGAGCACCTCCGATGATTCCCAAAACAGGATTCGGGCACGTACCAACACCGTCCGCCGCTCCCCCGAAACGGAACAGCGAAGCGTGACCATACCTGCGGATCGCAACAGAGTGCGTTCACAATTACATCAAAAACGGGCGGTGGAACCCAAAGTGGAACGCCACCGCGAGAAATCCGGCAGCCTGTTCGGCCGATTCCGGCTGATCGAGCTAAGGGATGACCGCCGCAAACTTCACCGGGAATACCTGAAACGGGATTCAAAACGGACAAAATCCCGGTTTACCTTTCCTTCGAGGACGAAATCCAGGATCATCCATAACCGATCCTCCCATACGCGGAAGGTACAACGCAGCCGGTCGGGCAGCAGATCTTCTTCCTCCTCCGACGATGACAGCCGGAAGCGAAGCAGGAACCGGGACAACTGAGCAAGCCAGCATCCCGGTTAAATTCAGAATCCTTTAAACAGTGCTCGGTATGTCAAATAGAAACCTACTGATCCTTTTAATAGTCCTCCTGGCGGCACCGCTGCAGCTCCTCCGGGCCCAGGGTGAAACGGATGTAATACGCTACAGCCTCCAATATCCCGGTAACGATCCCGTCAGCCTGGTGATGCCTTCCGTTACCCAGTCCACCGGCTTTGGAGGCTTCCAGGAAAACCCCGCAACTATGGCGTTATTTGACCGAAGCTTTTTATCCTTTGGAATCAGCAGCCGCTTTGTAAAAGAGGAGGGTACCTATCTGGGGACAACCACCGGTTTCGATGACGGGCAGACGGGGATCGGAGATTTGGGGTTTGTCTACAGGGTGCCGACAACCAGGGGCAGCCTGGTAGTGGGGGGAGGTTACAGCCAGACTACCGACTTCAACCGGGCTTTTGCGGTAAATGCACGGAACGACGAATCTACCCTGACCGACTTTTATGCATCCCTGCCGAGGACCGACCCCCTGAACGAGGCGGCCTTTCAGGCATATGCCATTGACGATGTTACCACCGGAAGCGGTGAAGTCACCTCCATTTCCATCTTTCGCCTGCTCCCTCCGGGAACCGAATATCCCGGTATCAATCAGATTGTGGAGCGGACGGACCGCGGGTTTTTGGGCGAATATTCCGCTTTTATTGCTACGGAATTTCAGAAGGACCTGATGGTTGGGGTATCCGTGGGACTGCAGAACGGTTTTTACGACCAGAAGCGTGAGTTTCTGGAGGATGACAAGTTTAACGACTACAACGATGCCTTTATAGATTCCGACGGGGATGGCAATCCCGACACGGATATCGCCAGTATCCTGAATGTGAGGACTATCCATGCCGGGCTGAAGGCTTTCAGCGCAAGGATCGGTTTTGTGTACCGCTTGGCGCCGGGCGTACGGATGGGCGGAAGCTATCAATACCAGGGAGATGTCCATGTGGATGAGGATTTCAACACCGAAATCATCACCCAGCTGGATAACGGGAGCGCCCCTTTTACCGGAGAAGACCCCGGCAGCTTTTCCTACCGGATCGAACGGCCCGATCGCGCCAATATGGGTATCACCGTAGGAGACCTGAAAAACATGGTTCTGTCGATCGGCGTGGAGGGGGTTCGCTATTCCACGGCAGGCATAGAGTTTGAGGAGGTGGAACTGAGCGACCGGGAAAAAGTCATTGATGATGCCGTTGCCGCCAACTACCGGGATGTGATTAACCTGAGAGGGGGGCTTGAATACCGGGGGAACGAGCTGTTTATCCCCAGGATTGGATATGCCTATTACCAGACCCCGAATAAGAATGTGGAAGTTGATCGGCAATTCTTCAGCGGCGGATTTACCCTTCAGCTGTTTGATAATGTCACCTTCGATCTGGGAGTTCAGTACGCCCTGTGGGAAGACCAGACCGAACTATACAGCTATAACCTCAATGGACCGGTCCTTTCCGAGAGGGTATTTGAGGATGTGAACCGCTGGCATGTGATGGGCGGTTTTAAGATCGGCATTTGACTTCTTTACTGACCCGATAAAGCGGCCGATTTGGCCGGTGCAATATCGAAGGTCGCCCATACCGGCAGGTGGTCGGATGTGGTCTCTACATAGTTTTCGATAAACGTTTCCGCCCGGTGGTAGATCTGTTCGCTCGAGTCGTTGTAGAGGGAGAACAGCTCGTTGCTGATAACTATATGATCGATCAGGTCGGTATAGTTTCCGGCTATATAGGAGGACTCGCCGGCGGCCGAGATGCTCCCGGTAATGGCCTCGAAGGATGAGGAGGGTTCAAAATCCTCATAGGGAGAGGGGGAGCTGCCGTCGTAAATAGACACGTCCACATCGTCATTAAAATCACCCAGAAGGATAATACGGTCGTCCGGATTTTGCTGCTGCAGGTAGGTATAAAGGCTGTCGGCCGCCCGGCGCCGCCGGTGGTAGGCTTCCTCCTTTTCCGTACTGTTTCCGATATTAGCCTTGGCATGGATGACGACCGCGAGTATTTCTACGGTGGACTCCTGATAATGGTAGTTAAAGGAAAACATCAGCGGATAGCGTCCGCTGGCCCAGTCGTAGCCGTCCTGTCCCTCGGTAAGGATAGCCGAGGAGAGGGAATCGATGGCGTTGGTATTATAGATAAAAGCGGTGTTAGGCTGGAAGCCCGCGGCATAGTCGGCGGTGAAACCACTGTAACCGCTCAGCCGGTTGAGGATACGGTCGAGGGCTTCCCGGCTTTCAATCTCCTGCAAGGCATACAGGTCGGCCTGCAGGGAGTCCATAACCTGCACCACATTGGAGGCCTGCAGCTCTTCATCCGAAGGTCCCCGGGAGTCCGACCCGAACCATTCAATATTCCAGGTCACCGCTTCAAGCCGGCCGTCGGCCGGAACGGGGTCCGATTTGGGCGGGTCTTTCTGCGGTTCTTCATGTTCCGACAGGGGATTGCTCCGGCATGACACCAATACCATTAAGCCTGCGAAGGCAGAGAGGAGCAGCCGGGTGGTTCGATTAATCTTGTGATTCAATATCTTCCTTGCTTTTGGGATTGACGCTCAGGACGGCGCTCTTGACGTGCCGTACGACATTTGCCGTGGTGCTGCCCATCATCAGGTATTCGATTCCGGTCCTTCCGACGGTAGACATGATGATAAGGTCGTGGGGGTTGTCCAGGTTGTAATTGTAGATAGCCTCATGGGCGGTATCTGAGGAGATGATGACTTTTGTTTCCACGCGCTCGCCTATATCATGGAGCTCCTCCTTGGCCATTATCTTCAAACGCTGCTCGCGGAGAGACAGCACCGATTCTTCTGGCTGTTCACTGTCCTGGGTGTCCAGGCTCAGGATGTGAACCAGTTCCACGGAGGCCCCCGCTTTTTCGGCAATTATTTTGGCATAGGGGAAGGCTTCCTTGGAATGGTCGGAAAAATCGGTGGTTATCAGTATACGGTCCAGGGAGGAGATCTCCCGTTCCTTGTTAACGATCAGTACGGGAGTATGAGACATGCGGAGCACTTTTTCGGAAACCGAGCCGAGAAAAAGTCTCGTGAAGCCGGTCCTGCCGTGCGTATTCATCACCACGAGGTCATATTCTTTCGACTCCTCGACGATAGCCTGTGCCGGGTTGCCCAGGGATACCAGCGGTTTGGCCAGGTATTGAGGATCCACTTCAACCCTGGCAATCTCGGACAGTTTTCCGCTGATAGACTCCTCAATCTGCGTATAATCATCCACCGGCGTGGTGGAGTGGTCGAAACTGTAGGGGGTATCGAGTTCATTGACGGGTACATAGGAGTGAAAAGGGGTGATCCGGGCGTCGAAAAGGCGGGCCAGTGCCTCGGCAGAGTGCAGGGCATGAATACTTATATCCGAAAAATCCAGCGGGACCAATATATTCTTGAAATTATCCATGGTCTTTTCTTTTGCTAATACGTTAACGATGTGAAACCGATTAAAATCCCAGAGCTGTTTCCGGCCGTCGGCGGTTATCCTGACGACCTGAGGCATTCAGATCGATTCTAAAACATCATCCATACATTATCCTGTTTGTGAATTATAATAAATGCTTAGAACCAGCCTTTTCGTTTAAAATAAATAATCATTCCAAAGGTAACCACTATCATAACGGCCCAGATGGCGGGATAGCCCCAGTACCAGCTTAATTCCGGCATATTGTAGGGGCCGGCATCCGGGTTGAAATTCATGCCGTAGATACCCGCAATAAAGGTAAGGGGGATAAAGATAGTGGCAATGATGGTCAGCACTTTCATCACTTCATTCATCTTGTTGCTGGCATGGGTCATATAGAGGTCATGCATGCCCATGATCATATCGCGGTAGTTATCAAGGTTGTCGATAATCTGCACCACATGGTCGTTAACATCCCTCAGGTAGATTTTAATATCTTCATCAATGAAGGCGCTTTCGTCCCGTATAATGGAATTGAGGGTGTCGCGCAGGGGCCATATGCTTTTACGCATAAATATGGCCTCTCTTCTGAGGGTGTGGATTTCATTAAAGGTCTCTTCGGCGGGGTCGTCTATAAGCAGGTCCTCGGTTTTTTCCATGCGTTCGCCCAGCAGGTCCAGTACTCCGAAATAGTGGTCTACAATGGTGTCCATCAGGGCATAGGCAAGGTAGTCGGGGCCCAGTTTGCGAAGCCGGCCTCCTCCCACCCTGAGGCGTTCGAGTACGGGTGCAAAAAGGGGGTCGTGCGTCTCCTGAAATGACAATACATAATTTTTGCCCAGGACGATACTAAGCTGTTCGGATTCGAGCGCTCCCGGCTCCGTTTGTTCGTATTTCAGCCTGCGCAGTACAAAAAAGATATTGTTGTCATATTCCTCGGCTTTGGGCCGCTGCAGGGTGTTTACGATATCCTCCTGCAAGAGGGGGTGCAGGTTAAAATAGGACCAGACCGATTTGAGGGTTTCCAGGTCGTGCAGGCCCTGTACGCTTATCCAGGTTTTGGAAGGCTGTTCCAGGTAGGGGCGGCATTGATCCAGTTCCGTGATTTCAACGCTTTCGGAATGCTCCGGACCGTAGTCGTGCAGGGTGATGCGCACCTCATCGACCAGTTTTTCGCCCACATGGTGGAGGGTGCCGGGGGCCTCTCCGGCTTTTTTGCGGCGAGATACCTTGTTTTTGCGTATTCGCGGGAGTCGGTCCCGAAATTTTTTTGAAGCACTCATAACCAGGTTGCTTGGTGTTAAGATTGCTTTAATATGCCGAGAGGATCAGGCATTTACAAGTAGTATAACGGCTGTGCAATTTATGGGTAATTTCCTTCCCTTTTCCTGAGTATCCAGTGAACGATAGGGGGCGCAAAGAGGATGACAAAGACAATATGCCCGGTGTAGAGGTATATAACGGCCGTCAGCAGTATGCATATAAGTAATATGACCATTGAGATATAATTGGTTTTCTGTCGGGCATCCATACCGGTATGATAGGGGTGTTATCAGGTGGTTTCAACACGGAGCACTTCCAGCGGTGTTTTTTTGTAGATGCTGCGGCTGTTGGCCATGCCGATGAGGATGGTCAACAGGGTGACGGCAAGCGTACCCAGGACGATGACCCACAGGTTGGGGACAAAAGCCAGGTCGAAGTAGAAATAGCCGAGCAGCCAGGTAGCGCCGACAGACAGGATGAGCCCCGTCAACGATGACAGTATACCCAGGAAGAGGTATTCAATGGAGACGATCCGTATGATCTGCCCTTTGCTTGCTCCCAGCGTTCTCAACAGTACGCTTTCCTTGATTCGCTGGAAACGGCTGGTAGCGACGGAACTGGCCAGAACGATCAGGCCGGTGATGATGCTGAACAGTGCCATAAACTGTATGGCAAAAGATATCTTGTCGATGAAAGCGTTGATGGTTTCCAGGATCAGGCTGACGTCGATGGCCGATATGTTGGGATAGGCCTGCACCACTTCCTGCTGCACCTTCGCGGAGAGGTCACGGCTCGGCAGGCGGGTGACGGTCACATAGATCCGGGGAGCGGCTTCCAGCACTCCTGTAGGGAACAGCATAAAGAAATTTGGCTGTACGCGCTGAAAATCAACTTTTCTGATACCGCTGACATACGTTTTTACGGCCACCCCCTGTACGTCGAAGGTGAGCGTATCGCCCAGGCCGATATTAAGGTCTTCGGTAATCTCACGTGCCGGGGCCACGGGGGCGGGTCCTTCGGCGGGCGCTTCGCCGATAAACTCCCCTTCCACCAGCGTCTCCGAATTCATGAGGGAGTCGCGGTAGGTTGAACGGTATTCCCTTCGAAGGGCCCATCCCCGAACTTCGCGGGTGGAATCGCGGGCGATGGAGTCGGCGCTTATTCCGTTGATGGAATCGATCCGCATGGTGACCATGGGGACATTCTGGAGTATGGGAGCGCCATTGTCCTCCAGTATGTTATTTACGCCGGTGTTCTGGTCGGGCTGAATATCAAACAGTATCAGGTTGGGGGCATCGTCCCTGGTGGCGAAGTCGAGCTGTTCCATCAGCATATCCTGGCTGAAGTAGAGGGTGCTGACAAGCAGCATGCCCAGTCCCAGGGAGAGCATGAGGGTGGAGGTCTGGTTGTTGGGCCGATACAGGTTGGCAAGGCCCTGCCGCCATTCATAAGGCCAGCCCGAGGGGAAATAACGCTGAATAACCCACATGAGTCCCCGGGCCACCGCCAACAGCAGCCCCATCGAAAGGGCCATACCGCCCGTGAAGACCAGCCCGGCTATCCAGTCGGCCGTCAGAAGGGTGGCATAGGCGGCTACCGTAAGGGCGATGAGCAGGTAGATACCCCATCTTATCCTGCGGTCCAGCAGCCGGCTGAGGGATCCCTCCATGCTGCGCAGGGCGTAGAGGGGCGACACCTTCCGGAGGGCGAGGAGGGGCATCAGTGCAAAAACAAGGGCCACACCGGTGCCCGTAAAGAGTCCCAGCGCAATGGCCAGCCAGGAAACGGACAGCTCTACCCGGACGGGCAGGAATTCGTTGAAAAGTTCGGGGAGCAGGTATTGCACCCCTACGCCCATGAGCGTTCCGACCAGTGCGCCCCCGAAACCCAGCACCAGGGCCTGAACCAGGAAGATGCTCATCGTCTGGTTCGAGGAGGCGCCGAAACAGCGCAGTACCGATGCGGTATCAATCTTTTGCTTGATGTACACGTGAATGGAGCTTGCCACACCGATGCCTCCCAACAACAGGGCAATAAACCCCACCAGGTTGAGGAACTTGCCCAGGTTGCCGACCGCTTCGCCGATCTCTTCCCGGCGTTCGGCGACGGTCTCGGTATCAATATCAATGCCCAGCTGTTCCTGGAGCGTGTCAACCCGGGCTGGAATAGCCTGCATGTCTCGCTCCCCGGAAAATTTAAAATACTGCTTGTATTCAATACGGCTGCCTTTTTGCACCAGGTTGGTGGCCTCGAGCATGGAACGGGGGATGAAGATGCGGGGACCGACCATCGAAGCGGCCGCCGCCTCGCCGGGCACCTTGGTGAGGGCGCCGGCGATGGGAAAGGTCACCTCTCCGATCTTGACCGAATCGCCGGGATTCAGCTTAAACTGGGTCATGAGGGAGCCGTCTACCAGGGCTGCTCCCTCATCCTTTAATTGGTCCGAGGCGTGGGCCGGTACGGTTTCCAGGCTGCCGTAGAAGGGGAAGCCGCCCTCGAGGGCACGGATGTTGGATAGCCGCGTGGCTCCCGAGGAGGGGAACAGGGCCATGGAGGGAAACTCGACGACGGTGGACTGCCGCCCGCCCAGGGAATCGAAATACGCTATGAGTTCGTCGGGAAAGGGCTGTTCGGTTTCAATCTCAAGGTCGGCCCCCAGCAGCTCCTTGGACTGGTTGTCGATCGTAGTATCCAGGCTGTCGCGGAAAGAGGTAATGGCAACCTGGGCGGCTACGCCTATGACGATAGCCGATATGTAGATGGCCAGACGCCGCTTGTTGGAGCGTGCGTCTCGCCAGGCCATTTTCCAGGTCCAGCTTGAAAAAAATGAAGACATGTTTCGGTTGTTGATAACTTTTGAAGTTAGGCCATCGAGCTTTGGTTGCGGCTTATCCATTCGTCCCGATGAATTTTCCCATTTTTAAGCTGGATATTTCGCTGGCACTGTTTGGCCAGCTCAAGGTCGTGGGTGACCAGTATAAGGGTAGTCCCGCTGGCTTTGTTCAAATCGAACAGAAGCTCTTCGATATTTGAGCCGGTCTCCTCATCAAGATTGCCCGTGGGTTCATCGGCAAACAGGATCTTGGGCCGGTTGATGAACGCCCGTGCGATAGCCACCCGCTGCTGTTCGCCGCCCGAAAGCTGAGTGGGGTAATGGCTGAGGCGCTCACCCAGCCCGACTTTTTCCAGCAGCTCCCTGGCATACCTGCGCACCTGTTTGGTGCCCTCGCCGCGCAGTTCGAGGGGGACCATAACATTTTCCAGGGCCGTCAGGGTGGGGACCAGCTGAAAGGTCTGAAAAACGAAGCCGACATACTTGTTGCGGACGGCCGCACGTTCATCTTCAGAGAGATCGCCCAAATCGATGCCGTTGAGGCGCACCTGTCCCGCCGTGGGCCGGTCAAGGCCGGCACAGAGGCCCAGCAGGGTAGTTTTTCCGCTCCCCGAGGGCCCTACGATGGAGCAGGTGGTGCTTTCTTCCACGGTGAAGTCCACATGATCGAGAACGGTCAGTTCCCTCTCTCCGCTCCTGAATTTTTGTGTCAGATTTGTAATTTCTAAAATAGGATTCAAACCGGTACATTTTTGGAGTTGCAAACTTGAACGATTAAACGTCATGACCGAGGCGAATCATTCCACAGTTTGTTGCGTTATTCGGTCTACACGAAAAAGCTTGTAAAAAGTTATAACATACGTTTTCAGAATCTGTGAAAAAACTGCTATTGATACTGTTACTACCCCTGTTTACGCTTCAGGCACAGCCGAAGAAGATACTGTTTTTCGGCGACAGCATCACCGCGGGCTACGGGGTGGGCCAGTCGAAAGCTTTTCCGGCTCTCATTCAGCAAAGAATTGATTCCCTGGAATGGGATTATAAAACGGTCAACGGGGGGCTCAGCGGAGAGACGACGGCCGGGGGGCTCCGAAGAGTCGACTGGATGCTGCAACAGGATTTTGAGGTGTTTGTGCTCGAACTGGGCGGCAACGACGGGCTCCGGGGGATCGACTTGAAATCAACCAGGAAGAATCTACAGGGCATTATTGACAAGGTGAGAAAAAATAAGCCCGGAGCCCACATCATGCTGGCGGGCATGCGGGTTCCGCCCAACCTGGGGGTGGAATATACCCGGGATTTTCATGAGATATATTCGGAACTGGCCCGGGAAAATGATATTAGCCTGATCCCTTTTCTGCTGGAAGGGGTGGGAGGCAATGAACAATTTATGCAAAACGACGGCATCCATCCCAATGCCGCGGGGCACCGGAAGGTGGCCGAAATCGTCTGGGATAAACTCAAACCCATTTTACAGAAAAAAAATCAGTGACCCATGAGAAACTTACTGTGCAGAAAGCTCAATGTAATGATACTTCTTCTGGGGTTGGCCGTATCGGCCCCGGCGCAGCCGCTTGACTATGAGCCGAGCGTCCTGCTGGTTACGGCTCATCCCGATGACGATGCGCTGTTTTCGGCTACCGTCTTCAAGACCGCCCGGCTGCTGGATGGTGCGGTAGACCTGGCCGTTGTGACCAACGGCGAGGGAGGATACAGATACTCCACGCTGGGCAATTACATCTATAAGCTGCAGCTTGACAAGGAGGAGGTGGGACGTGCCCACCTGCCCGGCATCCGCAAGAAAGAGGTGATGGCCGGCGGCGATATTGTAGGAATCCGGAACTACTACTTTTTTGACCAGGTGGACGAGAAATATTCCGAAGATATTGCCCGGCCCCTGCAGAGCTGGGATATCGACCGGGTGGAGGCCGGGCTCCGGTCGGTCATAAAGCGGGAGTCCTACGATTTCGTGTTTACGATGATGCCCTGGCAAGGCACCCACGCGCACCACAAGGCATCGGCCCTGCTGGCACTGAGAGCGGTCAAGGGCCTGCCCGAAGGGGAGAGGCCGATAATATTAAGTACGACCATATTGCGCAGTGAGTCTGACAGCACCTCCTACCGGGAGCTGGAGGGATATCCCATTACCCGTATCAACCGTGAGGTGGAACCCTTTATGTTCAACCGCAATCAGACATTCGGGCACAACGACCGGCTGGATTACAACATCGTGGCCAACTGGGTTATAGCGGAACATAAATCGCAGGGGACCATGCAGCAGTTTATGAATGTGGGTGCCATTGAGCAGTATTGGTATTACGAATTGAATCCTGAGGAGGGAGTCTCAAAAACGAGAGATTTCTTCAGGGCGGTAAATGAGGCGAAAGTATATACCAAGCCGAACGACCTCGGATCGGACAGGGAGTAGGGCCGAAACGGGCGGCCGGGATGCGGCCGGAACGGCTGCCCTGGATGCGGCCGGGAACAGGCGGGCCGTTTGTCAGGGTCTGCAAGCCGGATTTAAGCGGCTTGAAGCTGCTAATGGGTTGCGCTGTTGTGAAAGTTGAATTCGATGGTTATGGAGGCGCTAATTGTTATTTGCTGTTCGAATTTAAGCAGGTTCTCGTTAGAGGAGGGCATACTCATCATATGCTGATCTCCTGGCTGAACCGGCCTGATATTACGGCTCTGGTAGTTTATTTGGTGGATGGTGCCAAGCTTCAGCCCGTTTTCGGCGGCGATTAGTTCAGCCCGCTCCCGCGCGGCGGCAACGGCCTCTTTCAGTGCCCGGTCTTTGCCCTCTTTTAGCTTGGTTGAGCTGAAATTGCCCCGGAACCGGTCAAACCCCTCTTCGATGAGTGCCACCTGAATTTTTTCATAGGCATCAAAATCTTTCAGTTTCAGGCTGACCGATTGGCTGGTCTGAAACCCCTCTTTCTCCCGGGGATAGCGGTTGCTGTTGCGGTCTCTGCTAATAGCCACGGGTTCGAAATAGATGTTCTCTTCTTTTATGCGGTGTTTGTCCAGCAGCTGCACGAGTACCTTCTCCCGCTCCTTGTGCAGGCGATAGGCCGATTGCGGGGAATCTCCCCGGGCATTCACGGTGATATTGAAGTAGATGATGTCGGCCGGCAGTTCCGCCGTGCCCGTGGCGTTTATGGAGATGAGGTTAGACTGGGCCGAAACCGTTTGAAAAGTCAGCAGCAGGGAGATGGTGAGTAGGAACAAGCGCATGGCAACAGTATTTTGTTAGTGTGTAGAGTGTTAACGGGATAATCCGGCTTGGCGTATCAGTTTTCGCTGTTTTTTATCCTTATGTGTATGGTGACTTCATTGGGCGTGCCGCTCTGCAGCCGCGTACCCTCCGGCAGCTGAAGGGCTTTGGTGACGGATGTGGACTGTTTGAGGCTGCCCAGGTCGACCGGTTCGGTATCGAGGGAACCGGGCAGGTTCTCTTTGGGGTCCGCCGTCATAACAACGACGGAGTCGGGTTCTGTTTTCATGGACTGCAGGGATAGAGAGCCGGGCAGTTGCCCCCGGGTGGTAATATTGACCGGCAAGGTTACCGGTTCCAGTTTGCGGGCTTTGACCTCAAGAGAGCGCGGCGTTACCTCATAGAGGTTGAGGTCGGAGGGCAGGTTGAGGTTCTTTGCGGTAATATCCAGCCTGTCGGCCCCCGCCTTGCCCGCCAGGTTGAAAGAGACGACCAGCTGGGAAGGTTCAAAAAGCCGAAAGGCCTGTTCCGGCCCCGACAGGGTAACCCTGGCTTCCAGGGGCACCGAATCCCGGAGGATGATATGGCTCGACTGGAGGTTTCGGTACTCTATAGGTACCGAAAAAGTACGGTAAACGGTTTCGGTCTGGTAGGCAAAGGCAAGCCAGAAAATAAAAGCCAGCCCCACGGAAAGCAGCGCGGTACGGAGATTTTTTCTCTTCCACCAGTGGGTCAGTGCCGCTTCCCCGGGATGGTATATCTCCTGTTGGAATTCATCCAGTTTTTGATTCAGTTCGTTTCCCGACTCAAGGGCGGTAAGCCTGCCGTTTCTGGCTATGCTGATGCTGCCGCGTTCTTCGGAAACGATAATTACCAGTGCATCGCACTGTTCCGACAATCCCAGGGCAGCGGCATGGCGGGTGCCCCGTTCTGAAAGTTTGGCCAGGTTTGTCGAGAGGGGCAGGTGAGCCCCGAACGACAGGATCTGTTCTCCCTCAATGAGGACGGCTCCGTCATGGCCGGGCGACCGGGGATTGAAGAGGCTGTACAACAGGGGGATGGAAACCTGACCGTTAAGCCCTATACCGCCGTGAATATGCCGATCCCAGGATTCTTTTCCCTTGATGGCAATGAGTGCCCCCGTATTCCGCTCAGCCATCCTGCCGACCGCTTCGGTAAGCTTGGTGAAAACCGAACTGCCCGAGGTGGGCGCTTGCCCCTCATCCCAGAACAGGGGCAGGTTGCCGAGACGTTCGAAAAGCCTGCGTATATCGGACTGGAAAACAACGACAATACCGATAAGGATGACCACGAACAATCCCTCAATGAGCAGTTCCGTAAGGTACATCTCCGTCAGGCGCGCCGTGACATACATAAAAACAATGACCGTTAGGGCCAAAAGGGTCCTTTTAGAAACGCTTTGGCGCAGCCAGTTCAGTATCAGGTAAAGGAAGAGGGAGATGAAGGCAATATCAAGGAAATCTACAAGCCGGACATTGAGGAAAAAATCCTGGAGACTGCCCAATATGGATTCAAACATGGATTTCCCTGTTTTTATTCGAATATAATACTCGGCCCGTAATAAGTAAATTTTATAGCATAAGCACCGGCAGCAGGCTGCATATACCGTTTATATAATCAAAGTATCTCCTTAAGGGTTTCGGGGGATATGTTGGCCCCGCAAATAACAATGACGCTGCTTTGCCCCGAGAACCGTTCCCGGTTTTTTAACAGTGCGGCTACGGCTACTGCCGCCGACCCTTCCACCAGTTTGTGATGTTTGTGGATCATCTGCCTGATGGCCCCGGCAATCTCCTCTTCGCTGGCCAGGATGAATTCGCCCACCAGTTTTTTGCACAGATCGAAGGTGATGGCATCGCGTTCAAAACCGCCGGCCGAGCCGTCCGACAGCGTAGGATGTGTCTCCACTTCCGTGTAGTGCCCGGCGGCTACGCTGGCCGACATTTCAGGTGAATGTTCAGGCTGGCAGCCGATGATTGCGGTTGAGGGGCTGCGGTCTTTCACCCAGCTTCCGATGCCGGAAATGAGCCCCCCGCCACCCACCGTTGCCAGTATGTTGTCGGGGGCTTTTATCGTATGGAGGATCTCCACCCCGATGGTCCCCTGCCCGGCAATCACCTGCGGGTCGTTGTAGGGGGAAACGTAGGTCCACCCCTTTTTTCCGGCCAATTCTTTGGCATGCATCTCTGTATCGTAGGGATCGGTTCCGTAGAATTCCAGGTCGGCGTCAAAGGATTTTATGGCTTCGACTTTCGATGGGACGGCATTTTCGGGCAGAAAAATTTTACCCTCCATCCCCAGCAGATCCAGGGCCCGTGCAAAGCCAAGCCCGTGGTTGCCGGTCGAGGCCGTTACGGGGAGGGTGTCGGGCTTGTGCTCCCTGATCCACCGGAGCTTGTTGAGGCTGCCCCTCGCCTTGAACGATCCGGTATACTGCTCGCTCTCCAACTTCAGGTACACCTCTCCGTCGGAGGCCTTGCTCAGCCAGCGGGAATGAAGCAGCGGGGTATGCAGGATGTCGTCACCGAGCCGCCTGCGAGCGTCCTTAATTTCCTTGACCAGGTTCATCGGTATCTTTCAGGGTGTTTTTGAGCATGTTAAAAATTTCGGCAACCGTTTTCTCGGTCCAAAGGCTGTACATTTCAGCCGATGGATGGAGTCCGTCGGGCGCAAGCAGGGAGGAGTCGGTTGCAGCCTCTTTTGAGATGGGGGTTATGTTCACGTAATGGGCCCCCAGGCTGTCGGAAATAGCGGCGTTTATATTGTTATAGTCTTGTAATTCCTCGGTTATCCGGCCCGGATTTTTCTTCCGGCCGAAGGGAGTGACCCCGTAGTCGGGAATGGACAATACCACTACGCGGCGGGGGTTTCCGCCCGCCAGGGAGATGGCTTTTTCCAGCAGGTAGCGGAAACGATCCGGGTATTTGTTGATCTCTTTGCCCTGGTATTGATCGTTGACACCGATCAGCAGTGAAACAAGGTCATAGTCGGACTGGAGCTCCGTATCCAGGATGGCCCGCTTCAGGTCCAGGGTGGTCCACCCGGTAGTGGCTATTATATCCGGTTTGTGCACTTTCAGGCCCCTGCTTCTCAGCGAATCAACCAGCTGAACGGGCCAGCGTTCGGAAGGGGAAACACTTTCGCCTATGGTGTAGGAGTCACCCAAAGCCAGGTACCGGAGCGGGGTGTCCTGCGCCTGCCCGGGGAGGGAGAGTATGAAAAGTATTGCAACAATCAGGGTATTTCGCATGGGTGGATTGAGGTTGACGGTTGTTTCTGCGTTTAAATGGCAATAATACTAACATCGGGAAGAAATAAAAAAAGGGTCTCTCCCGGTCATGGGAAAGACCCTTCTTAGGGATCCAGCTTTTAAAAGGGTTTAGGTCCCGAACCAGTAGGTCAGCTTGACCAGAAAGACATTGGTCGGCTCGGTGTCGAGAAGTCCGCTGAAATCCCGGCGGG
>CAYREV010000022.1:0-42508 GCA_964423345.1 uncultured Balneolaceae bacterium
AACACCACCGATCCCGACTACTACAAGTGGACCCAGTGGATCTTTCTGAAGCTTTATGAAAAGGGGCTGGCCTATGAAGACGATGTGCCGGTAAACTGGTGCCCCGAGCTGGGAACCGTACTGGCCAATGAGGAGGTCATCGATGGAAAAAGTGAAGTGGGGGGATACCCGGTTGTCCGAAAACCCATGCGACAGTGGGTGCTCAAGATTACTGAATATGCCGACCGGCTGCTCGAGGGACTTGAGGAGCTGGATTGGCCCCATTCCACCAAGGAGATGCAGCGGAACTGGATCGGCAAATCAGTGGGGGCTGACGTCGATTTTGAACTGGCTTCCGATTATGAGCAACTCTCGGACGAGGAGCATAAAATCAGGGTGTTCACCACCCGCCCCGATACTATTTTCGGCGCAACCTATATGGTACTGGCCCCCGAGCACTACCTGGTCGATACCATAACCCTAGATGAAAAGAAGCAGAAGGTTCAGGAATACAAGGAGGAAGCGGCCCGTAAATCTGAACTGGAACGCACCGAGTTGAACAAGCAAAAAACCGGGGTTTTCACCGGTTCGTATGCGGTAAACCCCGCTACCGGCGAGGAGATTCCCATTTGGGTAGCTGATTATGTGATGGCAACATACGGAACGGGGGCCATCATGGCTGTGCCGGGACAGGATGAACGCGACTGGGAGTTTGCCGAAAAATTTGATTTGCCTATCGTACGTACGGTACAACCGCCCGAAGATTTTGAAGGCAAGGCATATACCGGAGAGGGCAAGGCCATAAACAGTGATTTCCTGAACGGGCTGAACGTGGAGGAAGCCAAGGAAAAAATGATCGAATGGCTGGAAGAGAACGGCCATGGCAAAAAGGCCGTCAACTACAAGCTGCGCGACTGGCTGTTTTCCCGGCAGCGGTACTGGGGCGAACCATTTCCCATCATTCATGTTGACGGGGAACCTAAGCCGGTACCGGAAGAGGAGCTGCCGGTAACCCTGCCGGAACTGGACGATTTTGAACCTACCGACACGGGCGAACCGCCCCTGGCCAAGGCAACGGATTGGGTGAATACCACGGATCCAGAAACCGGGAAGCCGGCGGTAAGGGAAACCAATACCATGCCCCAGTGGGCGGGTTCCTGCTGGTATTACCTTCGTTACTGCAGTCCCGATTTTGAAGGGGGCCCCATCAAACCGGAAGAAGAAGACTACTGGCTGCCGGTCGACCTTTATGTCGGTGGAGCGGAGCATTCCGTACTGCATCTTCTCTATGCCCGCTTTTGGCACAAGGTTTTGTACGACTGCGGAGTGCTTGAGAGCAGGGAACCGTTTCAGAAGCTGGTACACCAGGGGATGATCCTCGGCGAGATGGAATATACCGCCTACAAGAAAGACGGGGAGTGGGTAAGTGCCGACGAAATCGATGCGATGGGCGAAGTTGAGAAGGTAAAGTTGTCCGAAGCGGATGTAGGCAAGAAAGGGGATACCTATGTAGTCAAGGGTACGGAGATCAAGATTGATGCCAAGGCCCACAAGATGTCGAAGTCGAGGGGCAATGTGGTGAACCCGGACGACATCATCGAGGAATACGGGGCCGACTCCATGCGTCTCTACGAGATGTTTATGGGGCCGCTGGAGCAGGTGAAGCCGTGGAGCACCAAGGACGTTGACGGGGTATACCGTTTCCTGGGTCGGGTGTGGCGCCTTATTATTGACGGGGAGACGGGTGAGCTCTCGGATACCGTAGCCGATGTAGAAGCAGACAGGGATCAATTAAAGGCATTGCACGAATGTATCAAGAAAGTGACCGAAGACATTGAAGAGCTTGCTTTCAATACTGCGATCTCGGCGATGATGATATTTGTAAATGAAGCCAACAAATGGGAGCAGTGCCCGAAAGAGGTATTGGAGGCCTTTGTCAAGCTGTTGTCGCCTTTTGCACCCCATATTGGTGAAGAGCTCTGGCGAAAGCTGGGGCATGATGAAACCATCGCTTATGAATCATGGCCGGAGTTTAACGAGAAATACCTGGTTTCGGATACCCAGCTCTACCCGGTGCAGGTCAACGGCAAAGTGAGAGCGGATATCGAAGTCCCCCGTGAGCAGGCCAAAAACAAGGAGTTTGTCCTCGAACAGGCCAGGAGAGAAGACAATGTGAAACGCTATCTGGAGGAGGGTGAGGTGGTAAAGGAGATCTTCGTTCCCGGCCGTATCGTAAACTTTGTGGTGAGGTAAGGCCTTGTTGCCCTAAAGAAGGAGCCCGATATTTTCCCGCAAGATACCGGGGAGTTTAGCCTGCGCACTGTTTTTCCCGGTAGATTCGAGCCAGCGGTTGATGTCTGTCTGGTTGATGCTTTTTACCCGGGGGATGTCCAATGCCTTACTGTTGCGCCGAATGGCGTAGTGCCGGTTGATCTCACATAGTCTTTTGTCCACCTTTACTGCCAGCCGTTCAAGGGTATCGGAATGCGGCCGATGGTCAAAATGAATAAACCATTGATGAAAGGGTCGATCCGATTCGGAAATCAAGCGCGGTGCGACGGTGAACGACCCCGGATGCAGATCCATCTCTTCGGCAGCTTTTCTGAGTGCCTGTTCAGCTTCATGTAGATATAACCCTTCGCCGAAATCATCGAGCATCTCCGAAATACGTCCCCGTACCCTGATGCGGGGCGGGTTAACCGAGGTGAATTCCACGATATCACGCAGGGCATAGCGGAAGAGCCCCCCATTGGTGGAGATAATGACCCCGTAGGGCACTCCCTTCTCAACCTCCCACAGGGGAATGGCATCCTGTATGGCAAGTGCGTCTTCGTCAGGTAGAGGATCTTTGATAAATTCGTAGAATATGCCGTTCCGGATCACCAGCTTAAGGTCATCTTCGTACAGGTTGTCACTGTAGGCAAAATACCCTTCAGAGGCCCCGTAGGTTTCAATAAAATCAGGGTTTGCCGCTCCCAACAGCTTGTCAAGATGGGGCTTGTAGGTGGAGAGTTTTACACCCCCGCAGACCAACAGCCTGAGACCGGGCCATATTTCGTTGACGGAGCTCTTACCGGTAGCTTTCAGGGCTTCCTGGAAGAGGGTGAGGATCCAGCTGGGGACGGCGACGATTGCCTTGATATTGGCATCAAGGGCTTTTTCCAGCAGTAGGTCAAACTTCTCACGAAATGGAAGACGGCTTAAGGTTGCAGGGTCTTCCAGCTGGAAAATACGCAACCAGGAAGGGGTGTTGATTGCGGTAAAGGCGCTTACTTCACCGATCCTGACATGACCGTGGTGTTCAACGGTTCCCGGCAGACTAAGATGACGGCCCCAAAGCCGGAAAATATTTGGACGCTGCTTCAGGTAGGAGAGGGCAACCATACGCATAAACCGCCTGTCGGCCGACAACCGATCGGCGGTCAGCGGTAGGTGCTTGCCGTCACCGGTGGTCCCCGCCGAGACAGCAAAGTCCTCTACTTTTCCGGGCCAGGACAGGTTCTGTTCCCCCTTTTTGGCTCTCCGCACCAAGGGAAGCATATCTTCGTAATAATGCATCGGAAGGCGGTTGGAAAATTCCCTATACCCATCGATCTCCCGGAAGCCGTATTGAAGGCCTAATTCGGTATCCTGAGCCTTATTGAGCAGCTGCCTTAGCGTCTCAAGCTGGTATTCCTTGGCTTTCGGGATTGGCATTATCGTCTTGCATTATTTGAGGTATTGACATCCCGGCTTTCCTGGCCGAAGTGCTATCGTTCCTCAACCGGGATCCATTCCAGCTTTTTTTCGCCGGTATACAGGGCCCGGGGTCTGACAAGCCGGTTGTTTTCGGCCTGTTCGATATAGTGGCCTGTCCAACCGGAAACGCGGCTCATGGCAAAAATACAGGTGTAGAGGTCGGGATGGATGCCCATGGAGTAGTAAACGGTGGCCGAGAAGAAATCGACGTTGGGATCGATATTTTTCTCATCCTTCATGGTCTTGAGAATGGCCTCGGACCACTCATACAGTTTTACATGTCCGGTTTCTTCCGATAGTTGCTTGGACATGCTCCGGAGGATACGGGCACGGGGATCCATGGTTTTGTAAACGCGGTGGCCGAAACCCATCACTTTCTCTTTGTTTTCGAGACGCTCTTTAATGTATGCCACCGGGTCGGAATCGGTCTTGTCAATATGCATAAGCATGTTCATGACCTGCTGGTTGGCACCGCCGTGCAGCGGCCCCTTGAGGGCTCCTATAGCTCCCGTAACCGATGAGTACATATCCGACTCGGTTGAACATATGGCACGACCGGTAAATGTTGATGCGTTCATGCCGTGTTCAGCGTGAAGTATCAGGCAAAGATCCATGGTTTTTTCCGCCTGTTTGCCCGGTTCTTCCCCGTTTAACATGTACAGAAAATTAAAAGCAGTACTGCCTTCATTCAGGGGTTTGACAATTTCCTTGTCATTACGTGCGCGATCATAGGCCGCAATGATCGTGGGAATCTTGGCGGTAATGGATATGGCCTTGTTGATACGGTGCCGGGATTCCTTGTCCGCTTCCTTTTCATGAAAGTCGGAAAGCATGGAGACGGCCGTTCGCAATACTGCCATGGGTTCGGCCGTGGTTGAAGTAGAAGAGATATAATTCAATACCGGATCGGGCAGGGAACGGGATTCCCGCAGTTGGTGGTTCAGTGCTTCCAGTTCTTCCTCGTTAGGCAGGCGGTCATTCCATAAAAGGAAGCATACTTCTTCAAAAGTTGCATTTTCAGCCAGGGTGTCGATATCGTACCCCGAATAAACAAGCTCTCCCTTTTGTCCGTCAATAAAACTTTTGGTCGTTGAAAATGCTACAATACCCTCTAACCCTTTATTGATATGGGGGTATTGGCTCGCATCAATTTCTTGTTCTAAACTTTCAGCCATTCTTGTACTCCGAAATAAATTTTATTTAGCCTTTTTGATTGCTCTCAAATATAACATCAAGAAGCGTAAAAATCAGCGCTAACTTTAACGCACTCAGTAAATAATATCGATATTGCAACTTTTATAACGCCAGATATTTTATAAGCGTTTACGCCTGCCGGAAAATAATGTTTTGTTTCACTCAATGGAGTGGGTCGTCCTGTTCCTTAGCCTCATTCCAGTAGGACTCCATCTCTTCAAGGTTCGTCTCGCTAAATGACTTTCCATTTGAGGAAAGCTGTTCTTCGATATAGCGGAAACGCTTCTCAAACTTGCGGTTGGTCATCCGCAGGCTGTCCTCGGCATTCAGGTTGATGAACCGGCCGGCGTTAACCAGGGAAAAGAGGAAGTCGCCGAACTCATCTTCAATCTCCCTTTGATTCCCGCCCTGCATAACCTCCCTGAGTTCATCAAGCTCCTCTTCCAGCTTTTCCCAGACCTGGTCGAGGTCGGGCCAGTCGAAGCCGACGTTGGAGGCTTTTTCCTGCATGCGTTGTGCTTTGATAAGGGCCGGAAGGTGGGCGGGAAGGCCGTCAAGTATGGAGGATTTACCTTCCTTGATCTTTATGGTTTCCCAGTTTTCGGCCACCTGTTTTTCATCTTCAGCCTCCTCGTCTCCGAATACATGTGGGTGCCGGCGGATGAGTTTTTCCTGTATGGAGTAAATGACATCATCAATGGAAAATGAATCCGTCTCCTCGGCCATGCGGCTGTGAAAAACCACATGTAAAAGCAGGTCTCCCAGCTCTTTTTTGAGTTCGTCAAAATCTTCCCGGTCGATGGCTTCCACCGCCTCATACGCTTCCTCAATAAGATTGTCCTTGATGCTTTGATGGGTTTGTTTGCGATCCCAGGGACATTCTTTTCGGAGAATCTTTATGATGTTAACGAGATCGCTGAAATCAGTTGTCGGCTGCATAGGTATCGGCTAGGTTTTTCGTTTCTTCTTTTTGGCAGCGGGAAACAGAATATTGTTGAGGATCAGTCTATATCCCGGGCTGTTGGTGTGAAGGCTGAGGTCGGTGGGCGGGTCGTTGACCCGGTGGGTATAGTCTTCGGGGTCGTGTCCCGCATAAAAAGTGAATGTTCCCTTCCCGTAGTTGCCATGCAGGTATTTTACCATCGATCTTCCGGGGCTTTCCCCGAGAATCACCACCGATTCTTTAATTTTTTCCTTTTGGAAGGCGGTGGTCTGGCCGTAAAAACCCCGTATGCTGCTTTGGTGATTCTGAGTAAGCATGGTCGGCACGGGGTCCCATTTGGCGGAGAATTCAAAGAGGGTGAAAAAGTCGAGCGACCGGTCCACCTGTTCAATCTGGACAGGAACGTCAATATTCGCATGCTCATATTCGGCGGGGTCGTCACTAATCTTAAAATCGGTAAAGGCGAGAGTCTTTGAAAAATCCAGTTTCTTTTGGGCATTGGGATCCATGGGGTCCCCGTCAAATTGGGAGGGGACAATATCAACGCCTTCAGCGGCCAGTGCAATATCGAAGGTATCGGTGCCCGAACACATGGCGAACATAAATCCACCGTTACCGATGTATTCCTTGATCTTGCGTGCCACGGCTTTTTTCTCGCGGCTGACTTTATCATACCCCATCTTTCGGGCCATAGCCTCCAGGCGGTTGACCTGCTGTATGTACCAGGGCCGGTTTCTGGATGTCACCCAGAATTTGCCGAACTGTCCGGTAAAGTCTTCGTGATGCAGGTGCAGCCAGTCATAGTCAGAAAGCTTGCCGTTAAGCACTTCGGGATCCCAGATCTTATCGTACTCCACTTCGGCATAGGTTAGGGCGAGGGTTACCGCATCATCCCACGGGAGCGCCTGTTTTGGGGTGTATACCGCAATTTTAGGAGCTTTATCCAGCTTCACTACGGCGGTATTGGCATCGGGCTGCTCCACCCTGTTGATGATTTCAGCTGCTTCCGCTTCGGTTATAACTTCAGCCTTAACATTTTTAAGGCGGCATTGTTTCAGCAGGGACTCCGAGTAGTCGGTCATAAAGGTTCCTCCCTGGTAATTCAATAGCCATTTGGCCGAGTTGCCTTCCTTGAGGTTGTTGAATATGATGCCGTAGGCTTTCAGATGATCGGTTTGTGAAGCGTCCATGGGTATTACAAGCTGCTTTTGAGCTGCAGCTGAGCCCAGGCAAAGAAATAGGGAAACAAAAAGGGTAAAGGTTTTTTTCATCATATTAGGTTTGTATCTCTTGAAGTTCCTGTATTCTGTTACGGGCAAAATCGGCGTAAAAGCCTGTAGGGTATTCGAGGATGATCGTCTCGTAGAGAGCGATAATTTTTTCAACCGAGGAGGGATAGGGGCTTACCTGTTCCCTGCCAGGCCCTGAATTATTGTTATTTTGTTTATGAATGACCGCCTGGTCGGCTATGCGGGCTTTCTCCCACAGTAGCCTTTCATGCAGGGGAGAATACCTTCCGTTGTCAGACAGGTAGCGTTCCAGCCGACGGTATATTACCGGGGCCGATTCGGGGCTGATATGCAAACTCATTTCCAGCAGTGCTTCATCGGCAAGGGGGTGGGATGACCGGCCTCCCGTAATATCTGCCAGTTCATTGAGCGCCATGGTGTTCTGGCCCTGTGAATAATATTCCATTGCCTTGGCAAAAGGTTGCAGTTTGCCGCCCGTACTGTCGGCCTCAAGTCCTTCCTGTATCCACACCCTCAATTGCAGGGCGTCGTTTGCAAAATAGGAGGTTGTCTGCCGTTCAAGAGCGTTGAGCTGTATCTTGGCAAATTCATAGTCGCCGGAAAAAAAATCGGTAAGGGCCAGGAAATAACGGGTTTTTTCTGCCAGGGAACCGATGCGTTCCTGCCTGTTGCTCTTGGTGAAAGCCAACCGGGCCTGTGCATATTGCCTGTCATATAAATGCAACCGGCCCTGAATATAAGCCCGGTATGCCAGGTTGGAGCTGTCGGGCTGCTGTTCCAGCCTATGCAGGTACCGTTGTGCCTGGCGGGGATTATGGAGGTGATCCAGTGCGAGATCCGCCAGTTGTATAAGTACGCGTTCAAGGTTGTGGTAGTTTGAGTTTTCCTGCAAAATCTGCCGGAGGGTGCTGAAGGCTGCCCGGTTCAGGGAATCCCTTTTCTGCTTGAAGGCCAGGTTGTAGTTTTCAAGATAACCGGCCCAGCGGGTGTAGACCTGGGCCAGTTTTTCAAGGCTTTGGTACTTGGCGGAAGGCACTCCTGCGGTAACATAGTGGCTGAAGGCTTCTTCGGCCAGCTGAAACTTCTTTTCAGCCATAAGCTTGGAGCCAAGGCTGTACAGGGTGTAGGTAATCCTTGAATCGGACTTTTCATAGTTTTTAGCGGTGGACAGCGCTCTTTTATGAAGGCCCCGTTCCATCAGAAGCCAAACTTCAAGCTGCTGTAGGCTTTGGCGGCTGGGATGAGTGGGGGAAAGCTGTTTAAGGAATTCACCGATTTCGAGAATAGCAATATCGAAAAGGTAGTCGTCATCGAAGCGCAGCAGCTTCGTTTGCACGAAGCCTATGCGATCGGGGTTATCCTTAAGCAGCTGCAGGTATTGGCGAACAGACTCCTCATATTTACCGGCCAGCAGGTAGGTATGAGCCAGTTCATTGGATACCATGGAATTTTTATTGAATATTTGTGCGGCTTCCCGGTATGTGGCAATAGACTGGCTGAATGCACGCCGGTCGCGCATGGCACGGGCCAGCGACAAATGCACCTGGAGATTTTTTGGGTTGTCTTCTTTTACCTCCTGCCAGGTATCGTAAGCCATGGTCGTATCTCCCCGGAAATGCTGTATCTCTCCCAGCCGGATACGGGCTTGAGTGGGATAGCGGCCGGCTTTTACAGCTTCGCGGCTCAGTTGTGCAGCACGGTTATAATTTTTGAGGTTAATGAGGCATTCAGTAGCCTTGTCAAAAAAGAGGTAAGTGCCCGGATGCTGCTCATGTAGCTGAAGAAACAGTTCAAAGGCCTGATCATATTTACGCTGCTGAAACAACTGGTTTGCTATAAAATAATCGTCCCCCCGTGCCTGCCCATGGAGGTGCAGGGGCGTGGCGGCAAGACAACCCCACACGATCAACAACATTGGCAGGCACCGGTATGGGAGGCTACGCATGGTTGGTCTCACTGTTTATGAGAGAGATATTCGGGTGCAAAGACTTTCATCTGCTGGTAGAAGGCATACAACGGGAAGCCCACAACGGTATTATAATCACCTTCAATACCTTCTACAAACAGGGCTCCCCAGTCGTCCTGGATGCCATACCCGCCGGCTTTATCCATGGGGCTTCCGGTTTCAACATACCGGCGGATTTCATGATCCCCGGGCTTTCCGAATCGGACAGCCGTCTTTTCGACAAAGGTGCAGCTTTCTGCGCTGTGTCCGCCATCCCCATTTCGGACAAGGGCCACACCTGTGAGCACTTCGTGGGTCCTGCCCCTGAGGAGGCCGAGCATCTCCATGGCTTCTTCACTGCTGCCGGGTTTCTCCAGTATGGTATCTTCAAAGAGTACAATGGTGTCGGCTCCAATCACCAGTACCTCTTTTTTCCCCCGGGCCACTTGCCGGGCTTTGCGAAGGGAGAGTTGCTGCACGATATTCCGGGGAGGTTCGTTATGATCAAAGGATTCGTCAACCGAACTGGGCTCTACCCTGAAGGGCAGGTTTATCTGCTGAAGAAGCTTTTTTCGTCTCGGACTTTTTGATGCCAGAATGATAGATTTCAAAATAAAGCGTACAATTTTTTGTTAATAAAATAGGATAAGATTTGTTATCCTGTCTTCAAGCAATACCAAGCCTTAAAATACAACAAAAAGATGGCCGATAAACAGCAGGAACATAAATCAAGCAAGATGTTATTCAATGCCTGGAATTATAAAGTACTGGCCCTGGGCTTATTTCTGGTCGTAGGAGGCTTTACCGCCATGTACCTGGAAAATGAAGTGGAAGGTTTCATATCGCTATTTATTTCCCCCATTGTTATTATGGCCGGCTATGTGACTGTCATCTTTGCCATCATGAGGAAGGGGCAGCCGAATAACGGAAGCCCGGAACATTCGTCGGGTTGAAAAGTGAAAGCCGACCGACTTGCCAGCTGCCTTTTTATCATTATACTGATAGCGCTGTCGGCAACCCATTCTTACGCAGCGGTATTGAAACCCCTTCTTATAGCTGTCCCGGCAGCCTCTTTGCTGGCTGTTTCTGCTTATTATCTCGGTTGGCTTAGCCGTAGCGGGTCTTTCTCGGCCACAGTAGTGGGAACCCTGGCATTCGGGCTGGGCAGCTGGACTGCAGCAGTTCTTCTGCTCCTTTTTGTAGTCGGCAGTTACCTTGTTGCCTATAGCCGCCCCGAAAGCAGGGAGGGCGGTTCAGGCGAAGGGATACGAAACGGCCTGCAGGTATGGAGCAATGGATTCTGGTTTTCGGCCTGGACGGTTTTCTTCTTTTACGCAGGCACGGATATTTGGCTTATTGCCATGGCAGCATCTCTTGCCACGGCAGCATCGGATACCTGGGCTACCGAACTGGGAAGCCGGCGGTTTGGGGGCATGACCTACCTGATTACCAATTTCGACCGGGTACCTCCGGGTACCGACGGGGGAGTGAGTGTGTACGGGACGGCGGCGGCCCTGGCTGGAAGCGGGATTATTTCCGCAGCCGCCGTATATATGGCCTCATTGAATTTGATCGATTTTTTCATTCTTTTAATGGCCGGATTTTTGGGATGTCTGGCAGATTCTTATTTTGGTGCGACCTTTCAGGGAGGCAGCATCACCTTGAAAAGCCCATTGCCAGCCGCCCGGAAATTCACTGTTGATAATAACATGGTGAACTGGATGGCCACCGGTTTGGGGTCGCTCATTGCAATATTCATTAAACGTACACTGATATGAAGAAATGGTATAAGCAGCTGCACTGGCAGATATTGATAGGGTTGATACTTGGACTTATATGGGGACTGATTGCCAGTGTTACCGGGCTGACGGATTTTACGGTTGAATATATTAAGCCGGTAGGTACCATTTTTGTTAATCTCCTCAAGCTGATAGCCATTCCGCTGGTCCTCGCCTCGCTGGTGGTAGGTGTAACCAGCCTCAACGATGTAGCGAAGCTGTCAAGGATGGGAGGGAAGACCATCGCCCTCTATATGATTACCACGGTATTTGCCATTACCATTGGGCTGACTGTCGTCAATGTTTTGCAGCCGGGAAAGGCGCTGCCGGTTGAAACCCAAAATGAACTGAAGGCCAGCTACAGCCAGAATATAGACGGCTCGGAAGAGTCGGTCCGCCAGCTGAAGGAACGGGACCTGATGGACGTTCTGGTGGATATAGTACCCCAGAATATAGTGCAGTCGGCCTCCGACAACGGCAACATGCTTCAGATTGTATTCGTGGCTATTCTGCTGGGGCTGGGCATCATCAAAATATCCAAAAACAAGGGCAAGGTTCTTATCGATTTCTTTGACGCCCTGAACGATGTAATCATCAAGATCGTGGATTTTATCATGCTGACAGCTCCATATGGAGTCTTCGCCCTGATGGCGGGCGTGATCGTAGACCTGGCAGGCGACGACCTGACGCAGGCGCTGGATCTGCTGGGGGCCCTTGGCTGGTACTGTATTGCTGTAGTGCTGGGATTGATCCTGCATGTGCTCATCGTGTATTCAAGCCTTTTTAAATTATTCAGCAAAATGAAGCTGATCGATTTCTTCAGGGCCATACGTCCGGCGATGCTGCTGGGATTCAGTACCAGTTCCAGTTCTGCAACCTTGCCGGTAACCATGGAGAGGGTGGAAAAAAATGTAGGTGTGGATGAAGAAGTCTCAAGTTTTGTCCTGCCTATAGGTGCCACCATTAACATGGACGGGACGAGCCTCTACCAGGCGGTGGCCGCTGTTTTTATTGCACAGGCTCTCGGCCTCGACCTGAGTATAGCCCAGCAGCTGACCATCGTGTTGACGGCTACCCTCGCATCCATAGGGGCGGCCGGTGTTCCGGGCGCGGGAATTATCATGCTCGTAATTGTATTACAGGCAATTGAAATTCCCGTTGAAGGTATTGCACTGATCCTTGGCGTAGACCGTATACTGGATATGTGCCGTACTGCAGTCAATATTACGGGGGACGCTGCGGTTTCGGTGGCTGTAGCCTATACAGAAGGACTGCTCGGGGAAATGCACCTGGACGAAGATTAAGGGCAGAGCTGCTGGCTGACAATGGACAGGCGGGCAAAGCAAAAAAAGCCTATAGGAAGGTGCTGAAACTTGATAACAAGGCAATGAGCACCTTAAAAAAATGAGCCGTAAACGACGTTTAAACCTGTGACATTTACTATTTAAATATTTTCCGTTATCACCCTCAAATTCTTTGAATTAAAGGTAAAATTGGCTTAATTACTAATACCTTTATTCCAATTAAATCCATTGTCTATCGATTAAAAGCTACTGACCTTCCCAATGAACATAGAATCAGGGTGTAACCCTTTAAAGTTTATATATCGCGCATTGAGCATGGGGTGTATCCTCCTGGCTGTGACGGTTACAGGGGGTTTTGCGCAGTCTGTCCTTAGCCCGGGTGATATTGCGGTTGTTACGGTGAATACGGGAGAAAACAGTGGCTTTGAGTTTGTAACCCTGAAAGACCTGGAGCCGGGTACCGAGATCTATTTTACCGATAATGCCTACCTTGCCCATGATGATGCTATAGACGGCAGAGAAGGGCAGATCAGATACAGGGCAGAGGGGCCCGTACCCCAAGGTTCGGTGATATCTTATACCGGAGAGGAAGAAGGGCCTTTTGAGCGATCGGGGCGGTTTAACTTATCGGCTACAGGGGATAATCTCCTGGTTTATCAGTCGGACCGGGAAGTTACCTATATCTATGCCGTGGGCTGGACGGAAAAGGGGGCAGAATGGAAGTATGATGAACCGGTAAGTGAGTTCCGGTCGGACATCCCGCCCGGCCTTGACGAGAATAGGAATACCCTACTATCCCTGAATGGAGCACCTTACTATCGGTATGATCCGGGAAACGGCAACAGCGGGAGCCCATCTTATATCCTTGACTTGATCGGAGACACCGGCAATTGGCAAAAACGAAAGGAGAGTGCATTTTCCGCCGGCGACCTTTCATTCGAACCGGGAGAGCGACCAACTGTTCAGTTCTCTTCATTAACCATGAATGTAAGAGAGGGAGGCAGAATATTGCTCCCCATAGAAATTACCCGCAAGGTTAAAGGGCCGGTAGAAGTTACAGTGACCTTTTCAGAAGAGGAAAGCAGTTCAG
The DNA here is from genome assembly GCA_964423345.1 of uncultured Balneolaceae bacterium. Lineage (GTDB taxonomy): Bacteria > Bacteroidota > Rhodothermia > Balneolales > Balneolaceae > CAYREV01. The sequence continues at coordinate 13,222 of CAYREV010000022.1, forward strand.
GAACCGGTGATATTGGAAATTTCCGCTCCGGTACCATCTACTTTGATGAAAACGACCCTGCAGGTTCTACTAAGTACATCTCCATACAAGTTGAGGACGACCGGATTTTTGAAGAGCAGGAAGTGGCCGTATTTCAACTGCAATACCGGATGGCCGAATCGATGCAGGAGGCCGCTGCCGCCAAAATACAAATAATGGATAACGACTCCCCGGAATTGGTGATAACAGAAGTTTTAGCCGATCCGGGTGAACGCGACGTCAACGGAGACGGGAGAGTCCGCCGCTCGGAAGACTCGTTTGTTGAGATTAAGAATAATGAAAGTGAAGAGATAGATCTTTCATCTTGGAAACTGCTTAACAGCAGGGAAGAAGGCTATGTTTTTCCACAGGGTACGTTCATCCCTTCCGGCGGTGCCATGATCGTCTTTACCGGAGGTGAACCGGAGGGTAACTTCGGGGGTGCAGCGCTTGAAATAGCCGACAACCTTTCTCTTGATAACGACAGGGAAACTCTTTCCCTCGTAGATGATATGGGAAATATTGTATCAACCTTCAGCTATGGGGGAGCCGGTGAAATATCGGTCCGAAGTGGCGAATCGATGAGCCGATATCCCCGGGCTTCGGCACCTGTCATGGCTCACTCGGAATCAAATTCAGATCAAGCTACACTCTTTTCTCCAGGCAAAAAGATGGACGGCACACCCTACGGGGCTGAATTTGCTGTTGCGGTCCGCGGTACCGAAGGATGGAGAATGATGGGGACTCCCTCGGCCAACACCACTTTTGAGGATCTTTTTGAACGTTTTTGGATGCAGGGACTGCCCGGTTCGGATGCTCCCGGAGATAAGCCCACCATTATGGCCTGGGAGGAAAGAGGAGGTGGAGCATTCGTAGCTCCTTCAAGCATGTCTGGCCGGTCGGGACTGATGGAGCCGGGACGGGGATACCTGGTATATTTTTATGAAGATGATATCCGCAATGAACCCGGCGTGCAGGGGGCTTTTCCTAAAGTTATTTCAACCGATAAAAAGGGAAACAGCACTGTTTCCATTCCGGTATCCTCCAGCGATGCCGACGGAAATCGTTTAATTGACCGCCAGGAGGGATGGAACCTGCTGTCTAATCCCTTCGGTACCGCCATATCGGTCAAAAAAGTGATTGAGGCATTGGAAAAGGTTCATCCCGCCGTACAGCATAATGTACTTGTCTGGGATCCCGGCTCGGGTGGAGGCAACGGTGCCTTCGTTACTTTGAGGGGCGAGGATTTAATAGATCCCTTTGAAGCTTTTTGGGTTCGTTTTACCGAAGGCGGGGTGGATGGCGTAGCCACTTTTGATAGAATTGAGATGGTGGAGCGTCAATCGGCCGACTTGTTGACAGAGATAAATGATAATTTTTCCCTTCAGTTGACCCTTGACGACGGTACCAACCGCGATACCTTCCATATGGCCTTCAGGAATGAGGGGAAGCCGGATTTGGATAAAAACGATGCTTTTAAACTCTTCTCCCTGAATCCCGGTTCAATCAACCTCTATGGGGTTTTAGGCGGGCAGAAGCTTATGGAAAATGTGTTGCCGAATGAGCTGGATGCCAATATCGAGATACCTCTTGCCCTGTCTGCACCTGCCAGTGAAATGTTGAAATTAACATGGGAGGGATTGGATGGCCTTCCCAAGGATTGGGAGGTGAGGATAAGGGATCGTGAAACAGATAAGGAAATTGACCTTCGTACCGTGTCGGAATATGAGTTTAACCCCAGAGGCGATGATCGTTTTAAAAGCATAGAATCCACCTCGCCGCCGGAACTGAATACCACTACGGCTACGAATAGTGAAGCCCGATTTATATTGGGAATCTACCCCTCGGAACTTACCAATGCCGGTATGACGGATCTTCCTGAATCGGTAAAGCTGAATCCCAATTATCCCAATCCCTTCAATCCGTCGACCACTATCAGTTACGAACTCAAGGAGGAAGCCAAGGTGCTGCTGAGTGTCTGGAATATCGTAGGCCAGCGGGTAGCTACCCTGGTGGACAAAACAATGGAGGCCGGAGAACATACGGCATCGTGGAATGCCTCCAATATGCCGAGCGGAATTTACATCGCACAACTTGAAGTGGGAGATCAGGTCTTCATTCGAAAGATGACGCTGATAAAATGACTCTCACGCCTTTTCATATCTGCCTTCCGGCAACGAGATTTCAAAAGTCACTATTCAGGCACAGGATTTATGATTGAGCCCCATCTTTCCTATTTTCAATGAAACCATATTTATTTTCAAACTGTTTGAACAGTTGATTAAATCTCAATAAAAACAGAGGAATACGCCTAGCAATACACATGCAATATAAAAACATACAAGGAGTAGAGGTCCCTGAGATCGGACTGGGAACTTATAAGTTACATGACCGGGAATGTTCAAATGCTGTACGAATGGCACTGGATTTGGGGTATCGTCATATCGACACAGCACAAATGTATAAAAACGAGCGGGAGATAGGGGAGGCGATAGGCGTTTCCAACGTATCCCGGGAAGATATTTTTCTAACTACCAAGATATGGCATACCAACCTTGATTCGGAAGATGTTCTTCAGACCACCGAAGAAAGCCTGCGGAATATGGATACCCCCTATGTTGACCTGTTGCTTATCCACTGGCCCAATGACCAGTACGATCTCAGGGCAACCATAGAAGCCATGCTGGTTCTGAGAGACCAGGGGAAGGCGCTAAACATCGGTGTAAGTAATTTCCCCCTTTCCCTGCTAAAAAAGGTCAATGACGAGATCAGGGCCCCGATATTTTGTGACCAGGTGGAATTTCATCCATTTATCGACCAGCTCGACCTCCTTGACTATGCTATAGAAAAGGACATACTGCTTACCGCCTACAGCCCCCTTGCTCAAGGCAAGGTGGAAGAGCATGATGAATTAAGAAAGATAGCCGAAAGCTACGGTAAAAGTCCTTCGCAATTGGCACTGCGCTGGCTTATCGAGCAGGAAAATGTGGTTGCCATACCCAAAGCAACATCAAGGGAACACCTGGAGGCCAATATTGATATATTTGATTTCCAGCTGACTGACGAACATTTTGAGCGGATTGACCAATTTAACAAGGAAACCCGCCTGGTTAATCCCAGCTTTGCCCCCCGTTGGGATTAATACCGTTCCCCGGAACGATAGGCAGAGGTAATCTGCTTTGAATGTAGATGAAACGAGAATTTTTGTTCGATAAATCAGATTACTTTATTCTGTCGGCGTCTGTTATCTCCCTGGTTCTTGCGGTCTACCTCTGGGTGAACGGGGAACATAACAACGCCATATTCGTCGGTTTATGGGTTCCCACTATTTTGGGATTCGGGAACTATATGAGGATCAAAAGATTGGAGCAGCAATAATGGGTAGCTATCTGTACTTATACGGCCTGTTGGTATTGGTTCTGTTGGGAGCAGGTATATATTATACCGTTCATGAATTCGGGGAGATGTCCAGTCATACGGAGGATTACCGTAAGCAGAGTAACCCCAAAATATCCTTGAAATAACCTCAAGCCGAAACGGTCTTTGCTACGGCGACAATCTCTTCAGTTTGGTCCTTTCTGAGTACATGTACGGAACCGGAATCATTCATTGAAGCCCCCGCAAATATGGTGTCGCCGTAGGTGCTTTCCGACCGAAATTCAATATCCAACTCATCTACGGTGCGCCCGGAAGGGAGCAACTCAAGTGCCCAGTCGATATACCGCACGTTATTGACGTGGTTGTTGAGATCAAGATCGCTTTTGCGGACCCGGAAAACAATGGATTGCTCTACCGTTTCAGGAATGGAGATCCTGTTTTTCCTAATGGGAAGGAGATGGTCTATGTCGGCAGGTGCCATCTTCAACACCTCTTCCGGCATGCGAACCGGTCGGCGGGTTTCTACATTTAGCAGCACCCAGTAGCTGAGTGCACGGCCAAGTTCGCTGCCTTTTTCATCAAAGATTTTAAAATCCCTGTAGGCTCGCAGGGCATCCCCGCTGGAAGGCCAGGTTTTAATAGTGATACTGTCGCGCCATTCCGGGTATCGATCCATCTTTACATTAAAGCGATGAAGTACCCAGGTCATGTTGTTTTTTTGAAGTTCGGAAATATCGAAATTGAGTTCCCTCGCATGTTTGCCGGCTACTTCCTGCATGAGGTCGCATAGAGCCTGCAATTTAACTTTACGGTTGGGGTCTACTTCCGAAGAACGAATCTGAAACGATTCTTCGTAGGTGGAAAGCTGATCCAAGCTTGCTCGGTTTAGTTAAAGGTTAAAGGCAAGGTAAAGTATTTAGAGCCAATCTTGAAGTAGCTATCGTTAACCGGTCCAATGGCTTTCGGTTATTTCCCGGCAGCCTGCCAGATCCGTCCCGCCCACAATTTGATGTCGTCCAGGATGATATAGATTGTCGGAAGTATGATCAGGGTGATAACGGTAGAAAACGTCAAGCCCCCGACAATGGCACGAGCCATGGGGTAGTAGGGAGGTCCGTCCCCGCCAATCTGCGTGGTTCCGAAACAGAGGGGAAGAAGTCCGAGGACAGTGGTGCCCGCCGTCATCAATATGGGGCGCATACGGTCTTTTCCTCCCTGAACAAGGGCCTCGGCACGCGTGTATCCGGCAGCACGAAGCTGGGTAATATGGTCAATGAGCACTATGCCGTTGTTGACTACGATACCCATCAGAATCAGGATGCCGATCATCGCCATAAATGAGAAATTGGTACCGGTTATCAGGAAAAACCAGAAAACGCCGATGATGCCGAAAAATATAGAGCTGATGATGCTGGAGGGAAACAGCACGGACTCAAACAGGGAGGCCATCACCAGGTAGATGAGCACCATCGCCAGTAGAATATTTATAACCATTTCGTCCATTGCCTGCTGATCCTGGTCAAAGCTGCGTCCGTAATTCCACCCGTAGCCGGCGGGATAGTTGATGCCGTCGAGTACGGAGGAGATTTTCTTTTTCGCCTCTTCCTGGGTGATATCGTCAAGGTTTATGGTGATACCCAGGGAAGTCCGCCTGTTCTGCCGCTGAATGGACCGGGGGCTGTTGCTGATCCGGTAGTCGGCCAGGCTGGCCAGCTTGACGTTTTGGTTGTTGCCGATGTTGACGGGCAGGCTCATAAGATCCTCAATGCGCTGGCGGTCGGCATCCTGCATGGCCAGAACCACATCAATTTCTCCGTTTTTGCCTCTTACCCTGCGAAGGTTTGTTCCCCTCATCGAACTGGATACCATATTGGCGATCTGCCTGCTGTCAAGCCCCAGGTTGCGGGCTCTCTGGCGGTTCACCACAACCTGTACCTCTTCGGTGCCCGATTCGGCTTCTGAACGCACGTCGGCAAAGCCGGGAATGTTTTCAAGGCGGCGGATGACCTCATCGGAGAGTTCCACAAGAACATCGGTCGATTCACCGATAACATAAACCCGCACCTGTTCACCTCCGGTCCGGTCCCTGTACTCGAAGGAGGGTTCTCCTATAGCAAGAAGGGGGAGGTCTTTTGCAATTTCTTCCTTGATCAGTGTTACATCTTTTTGGGCACTGTCGCCTTCGGTCAGCATGATGGTGGACTGGGCATTGCCGGGGGTGTAGTAGCTGTAGACGGTTTTTATCTCGAACTTCTCCTGGTTCTCATAGAGGTAATTCTCAATACGGTCTACCGCTTTTTCAATCCGTTCGAGGGTATAATTTTCATTTATATTGTAATGGAGAAAAAGCTCCCGTGAGGCTTCCCGCGGAAACATATCCCGTTCCACCATGTTCATGGGTATGGCCACGCTGAAGAGCGTCCCCAGTACAAGAGCCACGGATATATACCGTCGCTGCAGCAGCCAGCCCAGCATGTTTCCGTACCACTCCTGCATGCGGTCCATTAAGCGGGCCTTCTCAGCTTTTTTGGGAGGCTTAATTCTTGAAGTCAGCAGCGGGATAATCGTAAGCGATATAAGCAGCGAGGCTGTCAGTGATATGATGATGGTGATGGCTACATGGTACATCTGCACCGCAATCATGGAAAGCTCGCTGATAATGTTGGGGAGAAAGACGATGACGGTCGTAAGAGTACCTGCCGTAACGGCCATGCCCACCTGTTTGACACCCAGTACCGTGGCTTTTTTCTGGTCGCCCATCCGGTGCTGGTTCTGGTGGATGTTTTCGGTTACCACCACCGCATTATCCACCAGCATTCCTATAGCCAGCATCAGACCCATCATGGAGAGAATATTCAGCGATATATCCAGGAAGTAGAGGAATCCCAGCGTCACGATCAGGGAGAAGGGGACGGCCAGGGCGACGATGAGTGTAGTGCTTACCTGACGAAGGAAAAAATAGAGAACCAGGATAGAGAACAATGCCCCCAGCAGGCCCGCCTTCAACAGTTCGGACAGGGAGCTGATGATCCCCGAACCCTGGTTGAACATCTCGAATATGTTGACGCCCCGCATCTCGGGCAGGCGGTTGACCTCTTCGATCTCCGCGAGGACAAGATCGGCCACCTCTACCGTGTTGGCGCCCGACTCCTTGAATATGTCCAGTCCTATAGCATATTTACGGTCAAGGTGGCGCCCATAATCCCTGTCCGGGCTTTCATAGACCACATGCGCAATATCCGCAAGCCGGAGATTGTCGGGTCCTACAATAAGATTTTTAAAGTCGTCGACGGTAGTGGTTTCACCCATGGGGCGCAGGAGGTAGCGTTTGCCCGCATCCTCGACCTTGCCGGCAGTGACGGAGAAGTTGGTGCCGCGCAGGCGGCTGCTAAGCTCGTTGATATTGACATTATGGGTCTCCAGGCGTTCGGGAATAAGCTCAATCCTGATCTGTTTTTTCTCCACTCCGTAGAGATCTACCTTGGCCACCCCGTTGATTCTTTCAATTCGCTGCTTGAGGTTACGGTCAAGAAGGTCATGGGCATCCGACAGGTCCCGTTTGCTGGAGATGCGAAGGTTCATCATGGGGTTATCCTGCGCCGAGAACTTGTTAATGAACACCCGCTCCATGTCTTCGGGAAGCTGGTTGCGTATGCCGTCAATCTTCTCTTTCACTTCCATAGCCTTGAGTCCGATGTCCGAACCCATCTTAAAACGAACAAAAATACCGGCCTGGTTTTCGCTGGAGTTGGAATTGATCTCTTCCAGTCCGCTGATGGTTGATATCGCCTCTTCAACGGGGCGGGTGATGTTGCGCTCGACCTCTTCGGGCGTGGAGTTGGGATAGGGGATCTGGACAAATGCCCCGGGGAAAGAGATATCCGGAAAAAATTCCAGCGGCACCATGCGACTGGAGATCAGGCCGACCACCAGGAAGCTGATGAAGATCATGATGGTGGTTACCGGCCGCCTGAGAGAGAGTTCGGTGATTTTCATGGGCTTTCCGGATTCAGGTTGTTATCGTTTGTTGTATAGACTTTCCGGTCCATGATAGCGTACATGGAGGGGATCACGAGCAGCGTCAGCAGGGTGGATATGACCAGTCCGAAGATGACGGTTATGGCCATGGGCGCCCTGAGCTCCGCCCCGTCGCCGAAACCTACAGCCAGGGGCAGCAGCCCCAGGGTGGTGGTCAGCGTGGTCATCAGTATGGGACGGAGACGCGATTTGCCCCCTTCGACGATGGCCTGCATCTTCTCATATCCGCGCTCGCGCAGCTGGTTGATCAGGTCGATGAGGACAATTGCATTGTTTACCACAATACCCGCCAGCAGTATCAGCCCTATGAAGACCACCACGCTGATGGTGGAACCGGTAACCCACAGTCCCAGGATAACGCCGATAAGCGCCAGCGGGATGGTGAACAGTATGATAAAGGGGTGCATCAGCGATTCGAACTGGGAGGCCATGACCAGGTACACCAGGAATACCGAAAGTGCCAGTGCAAAGAGGAGGGAGCGGAAAGAGTTCGACATCTCCTCGTTCTGGCCGGCTACCCGGGCGGTAAGGCCGGGAGGGACCGTCGTCTCATCAATAATACCCTGAATCACTTCGGCCGCGGTAGCCAGGTCGCCATAGTTGAGGTTGGCGTTGACCAGCGCTACACGCTGCTGGGATATGCGGCGTATCTCACTGGGTCCGGTAGCCACCCTGATATCCGCTATGGATGCAAGGGTGACGGGCCTGTTGCTGTCGGGATTGATGATCAGCTTGCGTATATGTTCGACTGAAGAGCGGTCTTCTTCACGGGCTCTCACGAGGACATCAATTTTACGGTCATGCCAGGAGTAGCGGGTGGCTACATCGCCGCGCACCTTGCTGACGACCAGGTCGGCCACCTGGTGAACCTGCAGGCCGAGGGCGGCTGCCCTGGGCCGGTCAAAGAGTATCTGAATTTCGGGATTGCCCTGCTCCATAGTCGACTTGACATCGGCAAAGCGCCCGTCCTGTTGCAGTTTCCGGGCCAGGATGTCGCTGACCTTCTTGAGGTTGTCCAGGTCATAACCCGAGACCTCTATCTCTACCGGTGTCTTGAAGGTGAACAGTTCCGGCCTGGAAAACTTGTACTGCAGGCCGGGAATAAGCTGAAGGTCGTTTCGCAGCTTACTTATGGCTACTTCTTCTTCCGCGCGTCCGGCACCGGTGCTGAGGGCCACATTGAGCTCTCCCCAGTTTTCCCCGCCCTGGTTGGGATTGGCATCCATCTTGTTGCCGGTACCTGCTACCGCAAAAGTGGTCTGTATGTTGGAGATATCACCGGATGCCGCCTGTATCGTTCGCAGGGCCTTGTCCGTTTTCTCAATAGGCGTGCCCGGGGGCAGCTTGAACTCAACGTTGAATTCGCCCTGTGAAAGGGCGGGTATAAGCTCCATACCCAGTTTGGGAAGCAGGAACAGGGAAGCGGTAAAAATTAAAAACGCCGAAACTACAACGGTAATACGGTTGGTGATAGCCCACCTAAGCAGGGTGGGGTATCGGCCTTCAATGGCCCCGTAGGCTTTCTCAAAAGCGTTGAGAAAGGGGTTCATCACATACATTATGCCCCTGCCGGCCGCTTTAATCATCCTGTTCAGCAGGCGGAGTATGGCCGTGGGCACGGTGACAAAGACAAACAGCCGCGCCGCCCGCATCCAGCGTCCGACCCTGGTGCGCGGCTCCCGAAGTTCCGGTTTGGGTATGGGTTTCTTTTGCCTGCCTGCCAGTGAGGAGAGCATGGGTATAAGCGTTACGGCCACCAGCAGAGAAGCCAGCAGGGAGAAGGTGACTGTCAACGCCTGGTCTTGAAACAGCTGTCCGGCAATGCCGGAAACAAACACCAGCGGGAAAAACACCGCAATGGTGGTAAGTGTGGAGGCTATTACGGCCATGCCCACTTCACCGGCACCGTCGCTTGCCGCCTGCAGCACCGACTTGCCCATGGAACGGTGCCTGGAAATATTTTCAAGGACTACAATGGAGTTGTCAACCAGAAGTCCGATACCGAGGGCAATGCCGCCGAGCGACATGATGTTCAGTGTGATGTCGTAACCGTACATCAGGTTGAAGGTAGCGATGACGGAGACTGGAATGGACAATGAGATAATCACGGTGGCCCATAAATTCCGGAGGAAGAGGTAGAGGATGATAACCGCCAGGATGCCCCCGATAATGCCTGCGTTTACAACTTCGTCGACAGCTGAAGAGATAAAGGTGGACTGGTCGTACACTTTGGTCACCTCCATCTCTTCGGGCATTTTATCACTGAATTTGTCAAGCTTACTCTGAATCCCCTGGGCCACTTTAACCGTGTTGGCGTCGCCCTCCTTGTATATGGCAATCTCTACAGCCTCCTTCCCGTTCAGGCGGGTTATGGCCTCCCGTTCCTTATACCCCTGGGTGACTTCGGCAATATCTTTCAGATAGAGGGGGTTGTTGCCACGGGTGGTTACTACGACATTTTGAATCTGTTCAACCGACTGAAACTGGTTCAGGGTGCGAACAAGATACTGCTGGGAACCCTCTTCCAGGCGACCGCCGGAAAGATTGATATTTTCGGCCGAAAGAACGCCCGTCACCTGCTCTACCGAGATGCCCAGGTGGGAGAGGCGTTCCTGGTCGATGGCTACCTGTATCTCTTCTTCAAGTCCCCCGCTGATCTTTACCGAGGCTACCCCGGCCGATGATTCCAGTTCTTTCTTGAGCTGTTCGTCGGCAAAACGGCGTAGTTTCTTAAGGTTGACGATGTCGGGTTCGACCGCTTCAGACAGGGATGCGTAATCCACCTTCGTTTCGCTTTCAGTATCCGTTTCCCTGATGAAGAAGGCATAACGCATGATGGGATCGAGGGTGGGATCAAAACGCAGGATGACGGGTCGGTCCACTTCGAGCGGAAGCTGCAGGGCGTCCAGTTTTTCCCTTACATCCAGGCTGGCGAAATCCATATCCGTACCCCAGGCAAATTCCAGCGTCACATCCGACTGACCCGGGCGCGATATGGAGCGTACCTGCTCCACGTTTTTGACTACACCCAGCGCCTCTTCAACGGGCTTGGAAACAAGGTTTTCTATTTCGGCGGGGGCGGCGCCTTCATATTCCGTCCGTACCGTCAACGTGGGATAGCTGAGTTCCGGCAGGAGGTTTATCTTCAAACGGCTCAGGGAGACCATGCCGAAGAGGAGGATGGCGATGGTAAACATCGCAATAGTCACTTTTCGGCGTATGGAGAAGTCAATGATTTTCATGAAATTCCTGCTATATAGTTGTTATTGTTAGAGTGGCCCGCTTATATAGGTTGGTATCCCTAGTAGGAGACGGCCTGTACCAGCACACTGTCCTGCAGGCTGCTCTGCCCGATGGTCACCACGGAGTCTCCTTCCACAAGGCCGTCCATTACCTCGATATTGTTGCCGTTGACATAACCGGTCTGAATGGCTCGCCTGAATGCCATTTTATTGGTTATTACATATACGCTGTTGTCACCGTCTTCGCTCATTACGGCCTCTTTGGGGATCATCAGGGTGTTTTCGCGGGTGTCGTAAATAATGCGCACGCGCCCGAACATGCCCGGCTTCAACTGGCGGGAGTCGTCACGTACCGCAACGGTAACCTTGAAGGTACCGGTTTCGGGGTTGACTATGGGACTGATGCGAAGGACTTCACCGGTGAAGGTTTCTCCCTTGATGGCATCGACTTCGATGAGGGAGGCCTGTCCCTTCTTCAGCTTATTCATTTCGTGCTCGGGGATATGCAGGATGGCCAGGAGGGGGTCGAAATCGGTAATTTCAAAAAGTTCCTGGTCGGCATTGACCATATTACCGGCTTTTATCATCCGGTTCGAAACCACACCGCCGATAGGGGCCGTAATATTGGAATACTCTACATTGAGTCTCGCAAGGTCGTAGGCCGCTTTCTGTGCTTCATACTCAAATTTGGAATTTTCAAATTGCTCGGCACTTATCAGTTTCTTCTCATACAGCTCCCGGTTGCGCTGGTATTCATTATACAAGCGGTCCATGTTTGCCTTGGCCCGCTGGGCTTCGATACGCAACTGTTCGTCTTCCAGTTCCGCCATCACCTGCCCGGCCTTGACGATGTCGCCTTCCTCAACGTTCAGCTTTTCTACAATTCCACGAACTTTGGCAACCACCTGCGATTCATTTTCGGCTTCCAGGGTAGCGGTAGTTGAATAGTATGCCGATATTTTGCCTCGCTGTGCCAGTTCCATCTCTACAGGTATGGCGGCAGTTGAATCCTTATCGTCCATTTCCTTCGACTGGGATTCCTTGCTGCAGGAGATGGCTAGAAATGCAAATATGGCTGCTGCCGTGAGCAGCAGGATGGTATTAAAAGGTTTCATAGGGCCCAAAAAGTTAGTTGTAAGTGAAGTCGTTGGCACCTGTTACGAGTTTGATTCCGGTAAAGTTGCAGGGTGAACCGTAAAAATTTGGTGATTCCGGGATAGGGGAGTCGCTCGCCTTTTTCAATATAAAACCATTTATATCAGCAGGGAAGTTTTTTGTCTGCTGTACAGGGATTTATCAGGCCTAAGGAGCTGATAATTATTAATTTGTAATTGAACCGTTATTTCTATAAATATTGGACTCTTGTCAATAACCGGGAGACTTATTATGCGGCATTTCCCTAAATACCTGGCAGGATGCGTCGTTATTTGCTGCCTGATTCTTTTTTATTCCTGTGAACCCATCGTCATTGGCGGACTGTCGGGAGGACAGGCGGTACAACTGCATCTGAAGCTTGTTGAAGCTGCTCAAAACGACACCCTCAGCCTTGACCAGGTCAGCATATCTTTTAAAAAAGCCCAAATCGGTGACGGAACGGGTTCGTCGCATGAATTTGCGGTGACTGATACCATGCTGGTTCTATTTCCTGAAGACCCGGACCGTTTTGTAACCGAAAAAGTGGTAACAGCGGGCAGCTATGATGATCTGGATGTCATTTTTGGGATGCCTTCCGACACCACTACACAGACTTCTGACAATACTTCCCTGTCGGTGAAGGGGTTCTTCCTGGGAAAGCCTTTTGAATTTAATGTGAGTGAGGATATAGCCCTTGACCTTATTATGACTCCTACACTTCAGGTCCAACAAAATAACGACAGCCTGAAGGTCCTCAACCTGCTGTTGGATTACCCCTCTTGGTTTAAAGATGATGCAAGCGGGGCCTGGCTGGATCCCTCCGACGAAAGCAACAGCGACCGGATCATAGCGAATATTTCTTCGGCAGCTGCCGTGAATATAGAATCCGGAGAAGACACCCAAAGCGGGGTTGAAGTCCGCCCCGTGATCGGTGTTGCGGGGGACGTCACGGCCGGGGAGTCTGACGGTACAATGGCTTTCGGTGTCAGCCTGGACAGGGCATCTGATAATACGGTGACTGTAAATTATGAAACCTCGGACAACTCAGCCACGTCGGGAGAGGATTATGTGTCAACGGATGGGACCCTTGAATTTTTACCGGGTGAGATGGACAAGGACGTATCGGTAACGCTGGTGGATGATTCTATCAAGGAAAATGAAGAGCGTTTCACCTTCAAGCTGAGTCAGCCGGAGAATGGAGACATAGACGTGCAAAAACGGAAAGCGTCGGGATTTATCACCGATGACGATACTACACAAACAGACGGAGGGGATGAAACGGAGCCGGTGTTGGCGATTGAAGGTGATGTCAGCGCCAATGAGGGGGCGGGTACGGTCTCGTTTACAGTGAATCTCTCAGCGGCACAAGACAGCACGGTCAAAGTTGACTACAGCACCTCCGACAAGTCTGCCAAGGCGGAGTCGGACTACGAATCTGCCTCCGGTACGCTGACCTTTGATCCTGGCGTTGTGGAGAAAACCGTTGAGGTAACGCTGCTGGATGATACGGACACCGAACCGGATGAAAAGTTCAATCTTACGCTGACCAACCCGGTCGGGGCATCACTGGACAGCCAGAAATCCACTGCTACCGCCACCATCCTCGACAACGATTCCTGAAAAGCTAAACGGTTTCCTTCCATATCTCATTTCCGAAGTCTCGGCGGTTCAATGAACCATCAGCCGTCCAAGCAAGGTACCGTAAACGACAGGAAACACCAGCGGTTACCCTGGAAGTTACGCTCTCAAATGTATAGAGATCGGATGGAATACAAATCTTACCATGTATAAAAGGATGGGATGCAAATCTTACCATGCAAAAAGGGATGATAGTGAAAAATGGATATACTTTTCCCTTTTATCCTAAAAACAGAAGGTTAAGAACCTTATATTGACCGTTCATTAAAATCAGCAGCGGCACTTCAGAAAACCTAACCGGCTGCTTATTCAATTAATTACCTGTATTTTTTATGCTTGTCAAAGCTACCAGCAACCCTTCCGGCGTCCTGAAAAATGTATTCAGAGAGGTCAAAAAAGGCACTTCCGACAGCCGTCATCCTTTCCGTTATCTTTCCCTTGCCACCTTTGACGAGGAGCAGCGCGAAACCAATCTCAGAATGCTGGTGGTACGCGAGCTGCGGGACGACCATTCCATACTGTTATATACCGATTCACGGACCGACAAGGTGGAGGAGCTTACCGGACTAAACAGGGCGTCCCTGTTGTTCTGGCATGATCACCACAAGGTTCAGCTTACCCTTAAAACCGAGGTGGAGATTCACCAGGGGGACGAACTGGCCGAACATTACTGGAAAAGCGATGTCCATGGAGGGGCCCAAAAGGCTTATACACCGGTCGTCGCCCCCGGTACCGAAATTGAGGACCCGAAGAAAGCGCACCGGTGGCCGGAAGAATACAGCGACGAGTATTTCTGCGTCCTTCGCTGCGTTCCCTACGAGATGCAGGTTCTTCAGCTGGGAGGGAAAGAGCACCTGCGCCTGCAGTTCAGGCGTCCCTCCGCCGACGGTGAATGGCAGGGCGGCTGGATAGCTCCCTGATAAAAATCTATTTCAGCTCCAATAGCAGCACTGATCGGGATGGTATCTGCATTTTCCCGTGGGTCAGTGAATGGGATTGGCCGGTTATCACGTCGGTGCCTTTGGCATACCCTTCCAGCCGTTCATGGAAGTAACCGGGGTCCAGCGTTTTTTCCTTTTCAGCCTTGTTGAAAATGACCATAACGGTTTTATCGTCGTTATACCGGAAGTAGACGTAGACACCGTCATGCCGCGGGGCATACTGCATCAATTTGCCCGTGTGTATTACCGGCTTGTCTTTTCTCCAGTTCAGCAGCTTGCGGATGAAGCGTTGAGCCTCCCTCTGTTTATTCGAGAGTCCCCGGCCGGTGAAGGCGTTGGACCGGTCGGTTTCCCATCCGCCCGGGAAGTCGGACCGTATATTTCCGTGAGAGCCGCCTTTATCATTGCTCATAAGGATCTCCGTTCCGTAATAGATCTGCGGGATTCCCCGGATTGTCAGGAGGTAGGCCAGCCCCATTTTGAACAGCTCGTAGTCGTTACCTACCTGCCTGTAGAAACGGTCCATGTCGTGATTGTCGGGGAACACCACCATATTGAAAGGCTCCGGGTAGAGGTAATCATAGGTAAGCGTTTCATACAGCCTGATGAAACCGCTGTCCCAGCTTATCTCTCCGGTCAGCGCTTCGATGAGCGACGACTGGATGGGGAAATCCATCAGGGAGGGCAGGCAGGATCCGAAATCCACCGGCAGGGAATTGCCGCGTTGCCATTTGGCCAGCACCGCGGGTTCAAGGGCCCACTCTTCGCCCACAATATTGAAATTGGGATATTCTTCCATAATGCGGCAGGTCCATCGTTCCAGGAACTCCGGCCCCGCGTAGGGGTGGGTGTCGTGGCGAATACCCTCCAAGCCGGCGTATTCAATCCACCAGAGGCTGTTGTATATCAGGTAGTCGGCCATAAGCGGGTTAGCCTGGTTGAGATCGGGCATGGAGGGGACAAACCAGCCCCGGACAAAGCGCTCCCGGTCTATTCTCGAGGCGTAGGGATCGTGAAGCGTCCTGCGGCGGTGGTTGGTCAACCGGAAGTTGTCCTGATAATGCAACCAGTCGGAAGAGGGGGGATCCTGCATCCACCAATGCCCCGAGCCCGCATGGTTGGTGATGATGTCCATGATCAGCTTTATGCCCCTTTTTTCGGCTTCCTCGCCAAGTTTCTTATACAGGCGGTTGCTCCCGTAGCGCGGGTCCACTTTGTAAAAATCGGTGGTGGCATAACCGTGGTAGGACTGTTCGTCCATGGCATTTTCCAGTACAGGATTGAGCCAGAGGGCGGTGAAACCCATTTTTTCAATATAGTCGAGATGCTCAATAATGCCCTGCAGGTCCCCGCCGTGCCGGGCATAGTCGTCGCCCCGGTCCAGGGTATCGGCCATCCCGGGGATGCGATCATTGCCGGTATCCCCGTTGGCAAAACGGTCGGGGGTGACCAGGTAGATGACATCGGAGCTGTTGAAACCCTTGCGTTGTGCGGAACCCTTTTCCCGTTCCCTGAGCTCATAGGCATGGGTTAGCTGTTCGCGGCCCTCCTTCAGGAGTTTCAATTCAATGGTCCCCGCCTTTGTTTGAGGGGCGATATGCAGGTATAAGAACAGGTAATTCGGATTTTCAACCCGCTGCACCTTTTTGATACTAACGCCCGGATACTCAATTTCAGGATCCAGGCTTCCCAAATCCGAGCCGTAGAGCATTAGCTGAAGCTCGGGGTTGTGCATCTCCGTCCACCAGTGCAGGGGTTCAACCCTTTGCAATTTGTAATCCTGGGCCTGGAGGGTAGCCGTGGCAAGAAGGAGAAGAACGGTTAATAGTTTAAGGTTTCTGACAGGAGCCATGAATAACGGGTTTTGTTTTCCGGTATGGATATTCTCAAGAATTCGCTATCGGTTATGCTATATGATAATAATCATTTTGATTTCGGGGAAGATTAGTACATCCCGTTCAGCCGGTAAAGTTACTATTAAGAATTAATGGTAACGTCTGCAATAGCTACGTATTTATGAATACATATTCAAAGTAATGATTTTCGGCCAAGGGTAAGTTTGTTTGCAGGAGGGGAGACAGAAACCGGAATTATGGTACCCTGAAGGAGAATCAACCTGTCTTCATAATACGATCAGGAACTTATCCTCCCTGTGATTCTTCGTAGGAACTGGGAATAATAACCATGGGTATATCATGGTGTTTCAGCACGTGTCGGCATACGCTGCCTACAAGGAGGTCATATAATTCACTGTGGCCATGGCTTCCCAGTACGACCAGGTCTATATTAAGCTTTTTGAGCTCACCGGTAATAGTGGGGTGGATCTGTCCCTGGATCAGCAGGGCTTCACAGTCAACCCCTTTTTGTTCAACTTCTCTTTTATAATTTTGAAGCTTACTGTGTTCTTCCTGCAGTTCGGCCGCCTTGTGGTCGCGTACGTATTGGGGACCGATTTCATAGCCCACAAAATCGGGGTCGGGATCCGACACATGTATCAGCCAGCATTTGGCTTCATAAAACCCGGCAAGTTCACCGGCCCTTTTGACGACAGGATTCGTTACTTCGGAAAAGTCGATCAGGGCCATAATGTTATTAGTCATAATTCTTCTCCGTTTCTAGAATTGGAAGTATATAAATTGCTCGCTGCTTCCTTGTGAAACGGCCAACAATACCAACATAATTCCCCAGATGATGCCCAGTACCCACCAGGGAAGCTTGCCGGCTGCCTTCCTGACGGTAGTATCGCGCATGAACCAGTGCGACAGGAACACGGCAACGGTGGTAATCATTACGATCCATATGTCCAGCGCCGGCAGTACCTTGGCTCCTTCAGGAGTAAGAAAAAACATGGAAGTGAGCATATCGGCGGCGTTGGAGAAGCTGGTGGCCCGGAAGAATACCCAGGTGATGTTGACGCAGAAATAGGTGCCCAGGGCCAGAAGGATGCCGTTCCAGGCATTGATGCGTAAGGTGATGTACTGTTTAAGAAAACGCTCAGCCATCAGGTAAACCCCGTGGAGGAGCCCCCAGAAAACAAAGGTCCACGCGGCCCCGTGCCAGAGGCCTCCCAGCAGCATGGTGAGGGTCAGGTTTATATAGGTCCTGACCGGTCCTCTCCGGTTGCCTCCCAGGGGAATATACAGGTAGTCGCGCAGCCAGCTCGAGAGCGATATATGCCAGCGCCGCCACAGGTCCGAAAAGCCGATGGCCCCGTAGGGATACATAAAATTATGGGGGAGCTTGATGCCCAGCATCAGGGCTATGCCGATGGCACAGGTCGAATAGCCCGCAAAGTCAAAGAAAATCTGCCCGGAAAAGGCAAGGGTCCCGCTCCAGGCATCCAGTACATGCAGGGCCTTGCCCGAGCCGAAAACAGTGTCGGAGGGGCCGGCAAGCAGTGAGTCGGCCATGACGATTTTCTGAAAGAGTCCCAGTGTCAGCAGAAACAGTCCCCAGCGAAATTGCCGGAGGTCCGCCTTCTTTTGCTCGTAAAACTGGGGGATGAGCTCGCTGGAGCGCACGATGGGGCCGGCTACAAGTTGCGGGAAGAAGGTGACGTAGAGGGCGAAATCCAGGAATGTTTCCGCCGGCTGGGTCTTCTTGTAGTACATGTCGATGGTGTACGACATGGTCTGAAAGGTATAGAAGGAGATACCCATCGGGAGGATGATGTCGGGTGCGGCCGCGCTGAATTCTATTCCCCCGATCCGGAGCAGGTATATGAAGTTTTCAAGCAGGAAGCCTCCGTATTTGAAAAAGGCGAGGAAGCCCAGGTTGACTGCCAGGCTCAGCAGCAGCCACAGGTTACGCTTTTGCCGGTCCGTTTCCCGGTAGAGCTTTTTGCCGGCAGTCCAGTCGACTACGGTCGATATCCAAAGCAGGATGACCAGAGGGGGATTCCACAGGCCGTAGAAAATATAGCTGGCCAGCAGCAGCATCCCTTTCTTACCTTTCCAGTTGAGGAGGGGAGAATAATAGAGGGCCAGGACCAGAGCCAGGAAGGCTATAAAGCCTAGGGAGTTAAATAGCATGTTTCATATGCGTTTGTTGAAATATTCATCGCAAGACCCCGTCCGATTGCATTTGATTGACCAGGTCGCGTGTAAACCGGCGGGCGTCGGGGGTAGCCAGGTGCGACCACTCGGGCAGCGTGTACCGGTTCATAAACTCATAATCTTCAAAATGATAGCCGGCAGTTGCGGTGGAGTCCACGAGCGGATCCCAAAATCTGTCGCGCGGGAAGCCGTTCTTTTCGGCCTTCAGGAATTTGTTCTGGGAGGGATTGCGTATGAAGACGACCCTGCCGCCGCGGGAGCGAAATTTCTCTACCAGCTTCATATTGACGTCTAAAATATGCTTTCTCAGCTCTTCGGCCTTTTCGGGAGAGGGGGCGTTGGGCGGCGGTTGTATGACAAACTCCCAGAAGTTCTTGATTCCCCGTGCATAGGAGGTATCGCTACTGACTACCTTCAGCATGGTGACGTTGCGGTCATAATCTACATAGTTGAACATGGGGAAGGGCGGGGGACCCGGAGCCCGGTTGTCGGGCATGAAAGCGCGGCCGATCAGGGTCCGAAGGGCCAGCTCATTATAATGTTCCTCTTCGGTTGAATTGAGGAAAGCCAGGTAATTTTGTGGGATCCTGGACAGCAGGTGGTTCAGCCGGTCGGCATAGGTCCGGTCATGATAGTGTTCCACCCAGTTTGCGATTCTTGCATAGCTGAAGTTGTCCATCGACAGGGGGCTGAAATAGATGGGCGGGGTGATGCCCACGATGAGGATACCGTTGAATGAGCTGTTGTTGACGATATCCTTGAAAGCGGGTATGGGATTGGATCCCGGGGTGGCCAGCATGATCGGTTTAGTACCGGTCAGTTCTTCCCAGACATGAATTTGAATATTGAACAGCACTCTGGAGGAGCCCAGCAGCACCACACCGGTGGAATCGAGCTCTTCAACTTCGGCCCGTTCATAGGCCCACAGGCCTTTGTTATCGTCCGGGGCTACCGGGTAGTTTTCCGAACGCAGGAACAGTTCCCACGCCACGAGCATCGATAAGGCGAAGACGAGTCCCAGCCCCAGCGCTTTAGCAGTGTTTGGGTATGATTTCAATGTATGGAAGTCGCTTTTTTAACCCATCCCTGATTCACCCCGGTTTAATATCCCTTTTATCCGGTGGATGTGGCTCTTTTGACTACGTAATTTGGTTACATAAATAAATAAAAAACGGATAAATAAAAATAAATATATAGACGAAGTTCTTGTAGTAGGTTGTGGGAGAAGTTGCAAAAAAGAGAGGTCCGGTTACTGATCCAGAATGGTGCCCGACCCTTTGCTGAATATCGTTTCAAAAGTGATATAATGGTTCACGCTGGGTTGCAGGTCCATTTTATAATCAGCCTCAAGTTGTTCTACAAGGTTACTTATGAGCGTCATACCCAGCCCACCCTGCTTGTCGTCCGGTTCTTTTCCCATACCTACGCCGTCGTCTCTGAGCTCAGCTTCAATTTTTGAATCCTTCTTTTTAATATCGATCCAAATAGTGCCTGAATCCCTGTTGTCAAAGGCATGCTCGTAAGAGTTGGTCAGTATTTCGTTAACAAGTAGTGCAAAAGGAATAGCCTTGTTTATATTCAGGGCAACCTCATCCACGTTGATGTTGACGTCAATATTCCTGTTGTTAATTTCAAAAGTCTGCCGGATGGAATCCACCAGGTCATTCATATAGTTATTCAGGTCTATACGGGTGAGGTTCTCCGACTTATACAGTTTTTCGTGGATCAGTGCAATGGTTTGCAACCTGGATTGGCTGTCTTTAAGTATCCTGCGGACCGCCGGATCGTCCACTTCGAATATCTGCAGCTGAAACAGGCTTGAGATGACGGCCAGGTTGTTTTTGACCCGGTGATGGATCTCCTGCAGCAGAACCTGTTTCTCCTTGAGCGAGTCCTTAAGGTCTTTTTCAACCTTCTTCAGGTCGGAGATATCGATGTACATCCCGAAGCCGGCAATGCGCTCGTCGTTAATATATACCGGGATGCCGGCTACGATCATATCCAGCAGCCGGCCATCTTTTGTTTTTCGCTTCGCTTCAACTTGTAGGTTCAGCAATTCGCCATAATTTTTCCCTGATTGAAAACCTACGGAATCTTCCCCTTCAGGGAGCACTACATTGTTTATTTGTTTGTCTATTAACTCTTTCTCAGTGTAGCCGAACAGTTTTTCGAAGCTTTTGTTAACCATCCTGATTTGTCCCCGCTCATTAGACATGGCTATAGCCACGGGCGACCTTGAAAACAGTGTTTTAAACAGTTTTTCATTTTTCCGTATCTCTCGCAGCAACCTTTTCTGGTCGGAAATATCCAGCCCGATGGCCAGCTTTATCGGATTCTTTCCGTCTTCGAATGTTTCAATCTTCCAGAGGTAGGGCACTTTTCTATTCTTCTCGTCAAAAACGGACACCTCTATTTCATCCACTTTTCTGTTTTGAAGTATTTCGGGCACATTTTGATCGGTGAGGAGTTCCCAAAAGTTGTTCTTATTTGCAGAAATATCCTTTGAACTGAGGCCGGTTATTTTCTCTACATTCTTGTTCCACTGAAGGGGCGTAAATTGTTCATCCATAGCGAGGAACATGCCCGGGAGGCTGTCGATAACGGCCTGGTTATAGTTTTTTTGAACCGTAAGCATATCCTGGTACTTGACCCACACTTTGTAGGAACCGTAAATGCGGGCCGCCATTTGCAGCAGCTGTACTTCGTCTTGCGACCAGTACCGTTCTTTCTGGACATCGTCAAATCCTATGAAACCATTCCATTTACCATCTAGGTAGATGGGTAGGATTAAGACGGACTTAACCCCCTGGGATTCAAGCAGCTCTTTTTCGGCGGGAGGGAGGTTACGGGTCTGTTCATTGATGATTTTTTCCTGTTCCAGCATCTCCTTCCACCAGGGAAATACACTGTAAGGGACCCCCTGAAGTTCGGGATTATCGATCTGTGGGGCTATATCTTTCCTTGTGGCTTCATACTTCTGGCTTGCAAGCAGCGTGCCGTCTTCTGTCGCATGGTTTTCAAAAATATATACGCGGTCGGCATCGGCCACCTCCAGCAGGATATTCAGGGTCTTGCTTACGGCATCCGGGCGGTTGTTGAGCAGCAGATGGGAGCAGCGGGCTATAGCGTGCTCATAGGGTTTTATTTTCTCTCCCTCTTGCTGGTCCAGGGCGAAGACCCGGGCTACCACCCAGGAATAGCCTACGATGGACTGGGGATTACCTTTTTCATCGCTGATTAGCTTCAGGCGGTCTCTCAGCCAGATATATTTTCCGTTTTTAAGCTGGAATCGGTATTCGTTTACTTCCGACCCCGTTTTAACGATCTTTGAAAATGAGGCAAGCACTTCTTTGCGGTCGTCGGGATGAATTCGATCCGACCAGGCGGATGAATCTCCCAGGAAATAGTCCGGCGGGAAACCTAAAATTTCATCAACGTTATCGCTGACATAAAACAGGGGGAACGGTTTATCGACCCCGCATTTAAACAGCATCACTCTTCCCGTACTGAATAGTGATTGCACTTCATTGTTTGTCAGTTCAGTTGATTCCATGGTATCCATAGATGATATAACCGGTCTGAAAGTATTCTGTGATGCTGAAACCTTTAACTATGTTAATCTTTTTCAACAATTATTGAAAGGATGTGTTGGTTATAGCGATTAAGGAAAGCTTTTCGTATGTAAAATAACCGTTATCGATTAAAAAAAAGAAATGGATAATGACAGCCATGCATGGGGAAGGCCAATGATTTCCGGTATGCCTACTTTGCCTATACGGATGTGTCGGCTTGTTTGCTGAATTTAAGATGAAAGGCCGCCCCGATCAGTATGTAAGAAAGGATATAGCTATAGAATCCCGGAGCGGGAGTACCCGGGTATCCCCCGAGGGGGCCAACAGTAAGGATAAATAACAGGGCCAGTGCAAGGAAAGCATTGTACCAGCGAATAAGGGGATGGGATCGGAAATAAAGTATGAAAGACCCTGCCAACAACAGGTTGATGATAAAAATTACCCCCAGAACGGTTTCCAGCCCTCCTTCCGAAATACTAAATAGCCCGGCGGCGGTAAACAGAAATACCTGCCATCCCTGTAGCACCTCCTCTGCAAAGATAAAGCCGTAGAATACGGGCAGAATCATGCTGGAGAGCAGCAGAATGAAACCGAGTGCCAGTAACAGGTCTGATTTTGAAAAATTATCAAGGGCTTTCATCGGGCGTTAAGGTCTGATTAACAATAAAGAGTTAATCAGAAATTCGTATGCATCGGGATAAAGGTCAAATAAATAGGCGGAATGTTTCGCCGTGAAAATCAGGGTCAAGACGCTTGCGGCTGTAGTGACTGGTTGAGTGCATCTACCGTTCGCTGACGCTCACTTTGGGCGATTCGTTGTACCAGGGGACGAAACAGCTGAAATCCATTGAATAGCTTGCCCCTGGCATGGTGGTAGACATAGGTGGAGGAGTCGTTTAGCTTTTTCAGTTTATAGCCGGGCCAGCCCTCCATGACTTTCACTCCCAGCAGGCGGGCTGTGTAGTGAAAGGTGAGACGGGTGGGCCTGTCAAATTCGAAGACCTCCCCCCGAACAGTCCCCAGTCGGGTACGGTCGGAATAGATCGTGCCTTTGCCAACCGGCCCGGAAGAATCCTTGCTGCAGGCGATAAACAGTCCGCCGCCGGGCATCCAGTCGTTGTATCCCTGAATGTCGGCCAGCCGTTCAAATACCTTGTCTATGGGCTGAGGGATGAGTTTCTCAATTTCTACGCGGACCACGGCATTCTGCAGTTGTTAGCTTATTTAACAGCAACTAAGGGATAAATGGTATTATTCGCAAAATACGGGAGATGTAAGAAGGAGTTGGCAGTGGGCAGGTAAATTCGTAATCCGGCATTTCCAGCCTGCGCGGTAATTATTTACGCAATTTAAAAGACAAGATCGGAACTGCCAGGGGGGGGATGTTAAAAAGAGATGGCTACGTCAAGTTTTGTTGCCGTTTATATTTATTTTGTTCGTCCTTCAACTATTTTGTCGTATTCCTTATCGTTTGGTTCCCATAACTCAATCTTATTACCCTCTGGATCCAAAATGTGGACAAATTTTCCGTACTCAAAAGTCTCAATTTCGTCCAACACGGTGACCCCTTCTTTTTTAAGCTGATCAACCAGCCACTCAAGATCTTGAACCCTGTAATTGATCATAAAATCTTTTTGAGACGGTTCGAAATAGGAAGTGGATTCATTAAACGGACTCCATTGAGTAAATCCTTTTTTGGTGCTGTCTTCTGCTTGCCTCCATTCGAAATTTGTACCCCATTGATCCGTTTGAAGTCCCAGGTGCTTCTTGTACCATTCTTTAACGTTTTCGGGATTCTCACACTTAAAAAATATTCCGCCGATTCCTGTCACTCGTTTCATTTCTATATGTTTTTCTATTGAATTTGCAATGACATTTTGAAATATAAATCCAACTTAGAATCAAACTTAACCAAAGTTGAAACTGTGTCAACCGCTAAAAGGCACCGCTATGGCAGGTTCCTCACTACTCAATAACTTAGGAGGGTTCCCTGTTCAAATGTCAGTGGTTATCATTGCTCATCCAGTCCAATATGTCAGGGTAAAGTTGAGCAACCGTCAATCCATTTTCCCTTGTGCGATATAAGTCAAGTAATTTTGAGTTAAACTCCCGGAATCTGTGAAATTTTCTTCCCTGAACCATACTATTTACAGTAAGTGTATTGATTTTTTCGAAATCACCCTGATCAAAATAGTCATATGCATATAGCGTAAAAACAGCCCATGTCATGTACTCATTAAAAGCAGCAAAGGTTGAATGATAGGTGGTGGAACCGGTTTGCGTCCAGTTTTGATAGTCCCCCATGGCCGTATTAATTTCCTCCTGATAACTATCCGAAACGGGATTGACGTAGTTATGATCAATCTCGGTAAAGAGTCCCCGCATAATATTTCCAAGTGTCTCATTTGAAGCAGTTGATAAGTCCGGCATGTTTACGAACATCAAAATTTCTTTGTATCCGTTTTCTTGCACATCCACTGTTGTATGACTGCTCCCTGTCAATGGGGATAAAACGATTTTGTAGCCATCAACGCTTTCAGGGAACTCTTTTTCAAGCCATTCCCACATTTCACCTATGGCTAATTTATCCCGGTAAGTACTGGTAAGGGAGTCATAATATGCCCGTTCATTTTCATAGAAATCATAAAAATCGCTTTCTTGAGCAAAATCCCGAAACAGTTCAATATTCTGGTTAAAGTAATCAGAACCTCCCCTGATATTTGAGTAGATATTTCCTTTGACGACCGTTCGATTCTCTATATCGTAAGCATAGCTGTTGGTCCGTACATTAAAATAATATCCATAATTTTCATTGGCCTTCTCTTGTAACTGTATAATCAAAGGGTGTTTTGAAAATGGACTGAAATAATCTGTAAGCCGGGAAAAGTAGGAAGAGTTATTGGAAATCATCGTTGAATTTCTCTTGCCCTTCTCCGCGAGGGCAAAAGCTATATTGGCAAGCTCGTATACCGGGGGAATTTCAATTTTAACCCTTCCCTTGTGATTGTGAACGTAAGAGCTTGAAAAATTTGCCCGGACTCCCCCAAAGTAAATTTTTATCGAAACAGAATCCCTATTATTTGTAACCAGGGCATACTCGGTACTGTTACCCCGGTATTGAAATTGAATTGATTTGGTATCGCCTTTCAATTGCAGTATAAATTGTCGCCCCTTCTCCCCTAAATTAATATCAAAAACCGAATCAGATTCGGAAATTATAAGTGGACTTCGATGACCGATTGAGTTGACCTCAATCCAAACGGTATCACTTTTTGAAAGCAGGATCGGGACTTGTTGAATTGTTTCCTTAGCCATGTCCTCTGATTTACAACCCGATAAAAAAAGGAGCAGCAGACTTGAAATGGCAAACCATTTATAGGGTATTATTTGCAAAAATTTCATTTTGAATGTGGTATAAGGACCTTGCGTATAGCCAGGGCTTGCATGAATATTGATCTGATAAATAACGAACGAAAAGATTAATAAGCCAGTAGCGGCGGGGGAGGGAAAGAACGGGTGCCGACTAGCGCCGGTAGTGCGTCCGCTTAATGAGCGGGTAATGACGGGAGATAAATGAGAAACATAACGGCATTAGTCTTCAGGGAAAACCTCTTTTTTTCTCTTTTCCATTTCTGCAGCAACCACACGACCGTTTTCCCCCTGTTTTTTGAGCTCTTCAATGATATTGTGATAGCTTTCGGCATCCTTGTCCTGACTCAGTTTAAAAACATTTTCCATTTCGGTCACTTCAATTTCAAAAGCCACAATGGACTTCATTGCTTTTTGTATATAGTTGGAAGGGAGATTGTCAAACACCGTTGAGGACTGTTGTTCATAGTCTTCAAAATGAAGAGTTGTCTTTCGAAGTACTTCTTTTAATCCTGCCTCATCCAGAAACCTGATCGTGCCTTTGGCATGCACGCTTATATAGTTCCATGTGGAAGCCTGATGCGGATTACTATACCAGGTAGCGCTTATATAGGAGTGGCTGCCGTTGAAAACCACAAGAACATCTTCATTATACAGAAAGGCCCTATGATGGTCGGTGTTTTTCATGATATGTCCGCTCAAAATTTTCCGGCCATCCCTCTCTTCGATAAAAACCGGCACCTGGGTAGCCACCGGCTTGTTATCAGCATCACATCCGGTTAAAAAAGCAAATGGATGTTGATCAATAAATTCCTTAATCACCTCTTCATCTTGCTCTTTGTAATACGGGAGATCATACATAAAATCCTTTTTTATGATTATAAGTAAATTTTTAAGTAGTAGAACAAGCTTTCCCTATGTCGTTAATAGAGAGATAAAGTTTTTTGTGAATTCCTCCGCCGTCTTTTTACGGTTTGCCAATAGTGCAACATCCCGGCCAATAGACGAGGTAACCTCTGATGATATAAGCGTGCCATTTTTTAGAAACGGTTTTGCATTATTATCAAAACAAAGAGCCAAGCCGGATCCCTTCGCCAGTTGGCGGAGCACTTCAATTTCATTTGGAATGACACGGTAGGGCACAATTTCCGGGCGCTTCTTATCAAATACATTCATCCAAAACTGTTTGATGAAGGGCGTAACCGATCGGTGTGAATACCACCGCTGTTGTGACAGTCATTTTTCGGCCTGTTTTCTGTCCTCTTCAAAAAGTTTCTCAAATATTGTCAAGTCAATATCGGGAGTATGTACAAGAATAAGGCGCTGCTTTAATAACTTATGACAAATAATATCAAAATAGTTGACCGTCCCGGGGACAATGGCGTAATGCAAATTTCCTTCCTCTGTATCTTTGATCAGCTTGAAGATCCTTAATCTGAGCCTTGTAGTATTGCAGCCCTTTAAATTGCTCCACAGTGGCTGTCCGAAGTTCGTCCCATCCCTTCCAGATTTCATCGCTGTCTGTCCCGATGTGGACCATCGCTTTATCATGAGCCAAAATATGCTCCATGAGGTCTAAGTCTTGATGGTTCATGGAGCTGAAAAATTGCTCAATAGTGGTTTTAATCTCGTCTTTTGGGTTAGATTCTTTTTCCATGTTTATTTAATCAAATGAGTATGCCTACGGCTCAAGTAATCCCCTGTTTGAACGTCTTTGGTCATAGAGCCTATTGTTTATCTCTTATAGAGAATGCTTGAATGCATCGGATTATGAAAAGTTTACCCTTCAGAATTATTTTCAATCAATTGTTTACATTTTTCAACGCTTTGGTGCAGGTTCTTGTACATCAGTTTTTTAATAAAC
The DNA here is from genome assembly GCA_964423345.1 of uncultured Balneolaceae bacterium. Lineage (GTDB taxonomy): Bacteria > Bacteroidota > Rhodothermia > Balneolales > Balneolaceae > CAYREV01. The sequence goes on from CAYREV010000022.1 coordinate 40,471, forward strand.
AGGGTTTCCAGCAACCAGCCCAGCGGACGGAATTTGGGCATGAGCTGATATTCTGTGGTATGATATAATATGCTTTCCTGGTTCCTATCCACTTCAACCCGCAACTTCAGTGTAGCCTTGAAGTCCGGTTCATCACACCTATGAATTTGAAAGTGAGGGGGCTCAAACTGTGTTACTTTCCACTCGGTTTCGGATTCTTTAGGCCCGATTTTGGATGCTTCCCGGTACACCGTTCCTTCCCGAACCGGGTTTTCAGTGGTATCAACCAAGGATTTCATAACCACCACCCATTCCGGCGCTTTTTCAATATCGCTAACAAAATTCCAGACTTTCTCCTGAGTTGCGTGAATGGGTTTTGCGATCTCTACTTTTGGCATGGCTGTACTCCTCTATTGTTTTATATTGGATATAAATCAAAGCATATCCAACCTGGGTTAACGCATAGGCTACATAACGGATCGGCAATTATGCAGCTAAAATTAGTATCCTATTGCTTTGAAGTTCCATGTTCGTGTACAATTTTCCAGCCAGCTTCAGTTTTTAGGAATACCAGAGTTTGTCGACCACTTCCGGTTACTTCTTTTCCGTTTTGAACAAATGAAACTCTTGGGTAATAGGTAGCAATCCCAACATTGCCAAATACATCAATTTTTAAATCCTTTGTTTCAAGTTTGTAGTCAGATACGGATCCAAAAAAAGCCTCCTCAGATTGGTTTGTACTTTGTACATCTTGACGATTAAAATTTCGCGGTCCGAATTTGGTAAATTTATCACTGTCCAAGTGATGTGACTTAATTCCTTCTATATTGGCATTTTCCAAATCACTTACAATAGATTTAATCACTTCCTGTAATTCCGATTGTGTTTGTGGAAAGGTATCATTTACGACATCTGGATTTGATTTCATTTCGCATGCTGAAATTAGCATGAGCAGTATAGCCGATATTAAATTCCGATAGTTTAAATAACTTGTATATTTCATGGAAATCCCTCCATGCGCATAACGGGCGCGAAGATTATGAGTTAATAAAAGGCTAAAAATTCAAAACAAGCAACCTTGGAAACCAAAGGCACATTCGCTTTCCCAGTTAATGTTCCTGGTTAGGTGGTATTTTACCCTTACCCTTGAATTCTTGAAATACTACAACCAAAATGGTAACTACAGTTATTGGGATTACAAAGTACAGCATTACATTATTGAAGATTGGCAACAGATCATGTTGTGTTGCATTAAATACGAGATAGGATGTATAAACCACGTAGTACCCTAGAAATAAAGCACCTTCCCATCTACTAATTATCCCATTTGTAAAGAATATAGGCAAACAGGCGATTGCTATCGCAATCATAAGTGGAATATCAAATCCCATAATTGGTTCCGAAACTGAAATACCTGAAGGAGCCACAATGCTTGATATGCCAAGAACACCAAGTATGTTAAATATATTACTGCCCACCACATTGCCTACAGCAATATCACGTTCTCCCCGAATAGCAGCAATAACCGATGTTACAACTTCAGGCATTGAAGTACCGGCAGCCACAATGGTCAGTCCCACTATCAATTCACTGATGCCCAGATAACCGGCAAAACTGACCGCACCGCTGACAAACCACCGTGATCCCAAAACCAACAGAACTAAACCTATAACTACAAGAGATATATTTAACAGCCAATTTACCTGATCTTTGGAGTGTTCGTCAGTCTGTATTTTTTGATCAGACTCTTTTTTATCCGGATGGGCTCTAAGACTGAATACCACCAAAATACCAACATAAAAAAACAACCCGGCGACGAGTAACAATCCGTCAAAACGGTTAATTACTTGGTCTATGCTAAGAAGAAAGACTGCAAAAGAAACGGTAATCATCAGGGGAACATCAAAACGAATGATTTGATGAGAAACGGAAAGAGGTACAATTATGGCTGACAGGCCGAGAATAAAGAGGACGTTGAAAATATTACTTCCCACAACATTTCCAAGTGCTATATCAGCCTGACCTGATATAGCTCCCCCGATACTGACAGCCAGTTCAG
>CAYREV010000023.1:0-39449 GCA_964423345.1 uncultured Balneolaceae bacterium
CCGACTTCACCCACCTGCGCTACCGGCTGAAGGCGCCGGGGCAGGTAACCATAAAGATTATAACCCCTTCGGGTTCGGTAGTCTACGATCGGACGTTCCAGGCTTCGGGCGGCTTTCCCGAGGAACAAAAAATACGGACCGAAGAGTGGGAGAGCGGGATATACCTGGCGATGGTCACCGCCACCGTCAACGGGAAAACGGCCCGTAAATTGATTAAAATAGCGGTCATACACTGATGACAAGGCGCATTCTCCATATCGCGGGCACGATCGGCTGTCTGTGCTTCCTTTGGGCGGCGGGGGCCGGGCACCTGCAGGCTCAAATAAGCCCCTCGGCCTATGATTACCCCCACCGCCACCTGCCCTGGTATACCCTGGAGAGTGAGCATTTCCTGGTACACTTCCAGGAGGGCGGCAGCCGGGCGGCCCGGGTGGCCTCGCGCGTAGCCGAAGAGGTGTACCCGCATATTACCCGCCTTTACGAACAGGAACCGGACAGCAAGGTCAGTATCGTCCTCAACGACCGGGAAGATTATTCCAACGGCGCAGCCTACTTTTTCGACAACATGATTCAAATATGGGTCCCCTCCCTCCACACCCCCTTCCGGGGTACCCACAACTGGATGAGGGATGTGATCACCCACGAGTTCACCCATATCGTACAGCTGCAGGCGTCGATGAAAAAGGGCCGGAAGGTACCCGCGGTCTACCTCCAGTGGATGAGTTATGAAGACGTACGCCGTCCCGACATCCTTTACGGCTATCCCAACGGCATCCTCACCCACCCTTTCGCCTCTGTAAGCGTGCCCGCCTGGCTGGCCGAGGGAGCGGCCCAGTACCAGCGCAAGGGCTGGCTCTACGATACGTGGGACTCCCACCGCGATATGCTGCTGAGGACCTCCCTGCTGGAAGGCACTTTCCTTTCCTTCGAAGAGATGGGGATCTTTGCCTCCAAAAACGGCCTTGAACGGGAACAGGTATACAACCAGGGCTTTGCCTTCACCACCTACCTGGTGCACCGTTTCGGGGAATCCATACTGCCCCGCCTCTCGAAAGCCTTCGCCCAATCCGGCGTATTTACGGCCGAGGAGGCGCTGGCCATCGCCACCGACACCTCCGGAACCCAACTGTTCAATGAGTGGATTAGCGACCGAAAGGCTTTTTACCGCGAGGCCGTCTCGGGGATCCGGCAGACGCAAAGCACCACCCTCGCCGACGAGGGCTTCCTGAATGTTCATCCGCGCCGGGTACCGGGATCCTCCCGTATCGCCTATATATCCAACAAGGGAAGGGATGATTCCCGCCTGGCTCTATATATCCGCAATGCCGAAAGCGAAGAGAAACAACTGGTCCGCATCAACTCCGGTGAAGCCCGGCCGTTCAATGATCACTGCAGTTACCGCGAAGAGCCGCTCTTAACCAAAGTGCGTCCCTTCTATTCCTTTTCACCCGATGGCAAACGCCTCGCCTTCACGCGCCGGGGGCTCAACAGCTACGGGGAGCGTTATGACGATATTTTTGTATACCACCTGGAGACCGGCGGGGAACGGCGGCTGACCCGCAGCCGGCGTATATCCGCCCCCTCCTGGGATCCCCGGGGACGCCGGATCGCCGCCATCATCCGGGAGGGCGGCACGCAGAACCTGGTACTCGTCGATCCCACTTCCGGCAACATCAGGCGGCTGACCTCCTACCGTGACGGGGAGCAGCTGTTCACGCCCGCCTGGCATCCCGGGGGCGAGGCCCTTTACTTTGCCATGGGCGGGAATATGGGCAGGAACATTCTCCGTTTCCACCTCTCAACAGGCGATATGGATACCGTCCTGCAGGCTCCCTACATCGACTACCGGGATCCCTTTATCGACGAAAGCGGCACCTATCTCTACTACGCTTCCGACGAGACGGGCATCTTCAACATCTACCGCAGGCCCCTGGCGGAACCGTCCGGGGAGGCCCAACAGCTTACCAATGTGCTGGGCGGGGCCTTCATGCCCTTTTCGGGCCCCGACTCCACCCTGCTCTTCTCCGAATACCGCTCCGACGGCTACCGTATTTCGTCACTGCCCCTCGAATCCCCCCGTACAGCCGCTCTAACCGGAAGCTACGACCCTGTCTATCCCGGTATGAAGCGCAAGCCCCCATCGGCCGAACTCATGGCGCTCAACCGGTATGACGATGCCGACATCGACCCCCTCCCCGACTACCGCTACCGCCAGGCGGATACGGCCCGCGTCGAATTGCAGCTGCCCGGGGGCGAACAGCAGGCTTTTTACGAATACCGCGACACCTTCACGGGCCTGAGCTTCTATCCGGCCGTACGCTTTGACAATTACTCCAGGCCCAACGGAGGCAACGGGAAGCTCATTCGAAGCGGCAGGCTGGGTGCTTTAGGGGAAAACCTGCTGAGAGACCTGAAGATCGGCACCTATATCAGCTCACGGGACGTACTGGGCCGCCTCTCCCTCTTCGGGGGCGCCCTCATCGGCCCCGCCTCCCGAAGTGCCGACGGCATAGGCGACTTTTTCAGCCCCTCCCGGCTTACCGACCTGGACCGCGACCTCTTCCTGGTCACCGAATACCGGGGACTCCCCCTGACCGACAAGCGGTGGGCGCCGACGGTATCCATCGAACTGTACAACCTGCGGCGCAATGTGGAGGGGGGACTGGCCATCGAGGAGTTCCCCTGCACCTCCTGCCTGCCCGATACGCTGCATACCGACGTATCCTACAATATCTGGGAGGCCGACCTCTACCTGCGCAGCAAGATCAACGACCGGAACCTGCTGGAAGTGGGAGCGGGATATACCCCCTACCGGGTTCAGACCGACGGCTTCTTCTCCCGCGAGCTGCAGCAGTATGTACCCTCCTCCTCCACCGAGTATTTCAAGGGGGCGTTTTTCAGCATCGCCCATATCTTTGAATCCTTCCGGGCGTACCGCCATGGCGATATCGCCCCCATAGGGCTCCGTACGCACCTGCGATACGCCTATGAACCGGGAAGGCTGCTCGACGACTTCCGGGTCCGCGACGGCTCCCTGATCCCCGTCTATACCACCTCCAAAAACCACTCCCTGGAAGCCGGGGGGCGGTACGGCTTCAGGGCAGCCGGCCGTGCGGCCGGGCAGCTGACCGGGCGCTTCTATTCCTATCTGAACCGGCCCCGCGATTCCTTTTACCTGGACTATATCGGCGGTTTTACGGGAATGCGCAGCTACCCCTTCTTTGCCCTGGGCGGCATGACCACCGCCTACGGCCGGTTTTCCTACATCTTCCCCCTCATCCGCAATATCAACCGCCAGGTCGGCCGCTATACCCTCGACAAGCTCTACCTGCGCACCTTTGCCGAGGCGGGCAACACCTGGGACAGCCCCATGCACCCCGACAACGGGCTGCGGACAGGAATCGGCTCCGAAATTCGTTTTGCCTTTAACAGCTACTACCTGTTTCCGCTCAAACTCTTTGTGAGTACGGCCTATGGTTTTAACCAATTTGATGTTACTTTACCGGAGGCGTTCATCACCGATACCCCGAACGGCACCGTCACCTACGGCCGCGAACTTCTTTTTCACTTTGGACTCACCTTCGATTTCAATATCCCCAATCATGATTGACCGGCTCATAATCCTTATTATTTTGCTGTCGATTGCCGTCGCCGCGGCAGGCCAGCCGGTCGTACAGAAACAAAAGCCGGTCGTACAGAAACAGCAGCCGGCCGATATCACACTCCGGGATTTTCGATACCATGCCTCCGTCGAAGATGAATCCCTTTTCGAGCCGTTCCGCCGGAAGCCGGGCCTGGCTTTTCTCGGTTCCGCCCTTATTCCCGGGACGGGACAGGCGATCAATAAAAAATGGCTGCGGGCCGGAGCCTTTTTCCTGGCCGAGGCCGCGCTGCTGACCCTGCATTTCACCCAGTTGCACGAGGCGAGGAAGCAGCAGCGTCAATACCGGCGCTTTGCCGACGACCACTGGAGCGTCGTCGGATATGCCCGCTGGCTCGTCAACTATCATGACAACAACAACATTGCCAATGCCCATATCGACGACCTGCGCAGCCAGATACAGGGTATGAGCGCCGCCTACGATCCCGATATCGACTGGAAGCGGGTCGACCTGCAGCTGCTCCGGGAAGTGGAAGAAAATACGCCATTCATATACCCGGACGGGACCGTAAGCCATAATTTTTCCCACCTGATGCCCGATTACGGCTCTCAGCAGTATTATGAGCTGATCAGCAAATACTATCAATATGGGCCCGGATGGAGGGATTTTGGCACTAATCGCGAGGGGGAAACGTTGGATAGCCTATACCGGTTAAACTGGGACGGTTCCGATATGCCCTACAACTTTTTCAGGGGTGCGGGGCTCGCCCAAAGTTTCAATGACCATTTCCGTTTTGCGGGGAACATGGTCTCCCTTTTGATATTAAATCATGTGGTATCGGCATTTGATGCTTTCCTTACGGTAAAGATCAACAACAACCGTTTAAAAGCGGAAGCCAAATTACTAAGGCCCAATTCCTTTACCCTTAAATATCATTTTTAAGAAATAGTTGAAGTACCGTATTTTACCATTATGATTGACTCGATTAAAAATCTGCTGACCAGCAAAAAATTTTACATAAGCATAGGCGCCCTCATTGTGGCAGGCGCCCTTTTCCTGCTGGTACTTGACAAGTTCCTGATGCCGGCTTATACCAACTACGACGAAGGCGTGACCGTCCCCGATGTCACCCGCCTCTCGCTTGAGGAGGCCGACAGCCTGCTCACTTCCTATGGACTGCGTTTTGAGGTTGCCGAACGCCGATCCAACCCGGCCTTCCCGGCTGACTATATTATCGACCAGACTCCACATCCGTCGGAGATCGTTAAGCCCAACCGCAAGATCTACCTCACTGTCAACACCGTTGTCACTCCCAAGGTGGAAGTGCCCAAGGTGGAAGACCTCTCCCTTCGGAACGCGCGGATACAGCTACAGAATGACGGGCTCCAGGTCGGAACCATCAGCTACGAGTCGTCCCGTTTCAAGAACAGCGTGATGCGGCAGTCGGTGAAACCGGGTACCGAAGTGGACAAGGGAACCGCCATTGACCTTACGGTAAGCGACGGACTGGGCGAAAAGATGGTGCAGGTGCCCCCTATCATCGGCATGCGCCTGGCCAGGGCGCAGCAGGCCCTGCGGAATGCGGGGCTCAGGATCGGCGAATTCCGTTTCCAGCCCAGCAGGGAGTTTCTTCCCAATACCATTATTGACTACACGCCCAAAAAAGAGCAAGTTATTGAGGGGGAAACCCTCAAGCTCGTGGTTGCCGAACGATATGATGTAAAAGAGGAAAGCGAATCGGGCGCCGTGGTGGATACCACCGTCATCACCGACCCCGACAGTACCCGAAACCAACAATAGGATTGCCATGGATGTTGAACTTCCCATTTTAGCCCCTTCAATTTTAGCGGCCGACTACACCCGCCTCGGTGAAGAGATCAAGACCTGTGCCGATGCGGGGTGCCGTTGGATCCACTGCGATATCATGGACGGCCATTTTGTGCCCAATATCAGCTATGGGCCTGACATTGTCGAGGCCGCCGGCAGGGCCTCCAACTGCTTTCTGGATGTTCATCTCATGATCGAGGAGCCGGACCGGTATGCCGCGGCTTTTGTCGAAGCCGGAGCCGACCTGCTCACTGTCCACCAGGAAGCCTGTCCCCACCTGCACCGGTCCATACAGAACATCAAAAGCCTTGATATTCCCGCCGGCGTAGCCGTCAACCCCGGCACGGCCCTCTCGGCCATAGAGCCCGTCCTTGATTTCGTCGACCTGGTGCTGGTCATGAGCGTCAACCCGGGTTTCGGGGGACAGAAATTTATCGATACCACCTATAGACGGCTGGGAGAGCTGGACACCATCCGAAAAGAGAGGGGGCTGGATTTTCTTATAGAGGTCGACGGCGGCGTCGGGCCCGACAATATTGAAAAAATCACGCGTTCGGGGGCGGACGTCCTCGTAGCGGGAAGCAGTGTCTTCAAGGCTCCGGACATAGCCGGGCGGATCAAAGAGTTGACAAAAAAAGCCGGGGTTGGCAAAGGTACCCTGGTTTAAAAAAAGGGTACCTTGAATTAAAAAAAGGCACCCTGGTTTAATGAATGGAGGCTCAGCGGCCCTATTCATCCGGATATGCCCTTGAGCGGCGAATTAAATTTCTCTCTTACTTTCCTTATTTTCAGGGGTCGTAAACCATAACAAACAGTTGAGGAACGCTTATCAGCGAGCAGGAAAAGACCATAACAGACACATTCCGGATTGAGGATGTGGAACCCGTGCTGGTGCTCGGATTCCACGACGAACACCTTTCGACCCTGGAACAGGCGTATCCCGAGACCACCATTACCGCCCGCGGCAACACGATCAAACTCCAGGGGCCCGAAGAAGACCGTCGGGAGCTGAAAAAGATACTGAAGGAACTGGTCGGCATGGCGCTGCGCAACGGCGACCTGACCGAAGGGGACGTGGAAACCGTGGTAGCCGTTCAGCAGGAAGATCAAAGCCCCCGGACAAGAAACCCCCTGCGCGACAGTACGGCGGCGGGCGACTTCATCCTCAATACCTATGACGGCAAGGCCGTGACGGCCAAGACGCCGGGACAGCAGGAGATTGTGGACGCCTCGACCGTCAACGACATCGTTTTTGCCATCGGCCCGGCGGGGACGGGCAAAACCTATACGTCGGTGGCCCTGGCCGTAAGGGCACTCAAAGAACGCAAAGCCAAGAAAATCATCCTGGCCCGCCCCGCCGTCGAAGCGGGCGAGACCCTTGGGTTCCTTCCCGGCGATCTCAGGGAGAAAATCGACCCCTACCTGCGTCCCCTCTACGACGCCCTGGAAGAGATGGTCGAACACGACCGCCTGGAGCTGCATATTGCCAAGGGGACCATTGAGATTGCCCCGCTCGCCTACATGCGGGGGCGTACGCTGAACAATGCCTTTGTGATATTGGATGAGGCGCAGAATGCCACCAACATGCAGATGAAGATGTTCCTCACCCGCATCGGCTTTAACAGCCGTGCCATCATCACCGGCGATATAACCCAGACCGACCTGCCCCACAAGAAAAAGTCGGGGCTCATATCCATCCAGCACATCCTCAAGGACATCGACGGCATCTCCTTTGTGTACCTGGATGAAAACGATGTGGTGCGCCACAAGCTGGTACGCGAAATCATCGAGGCCTACGACCGGCACAACAATAGCTGACCACCCGGGCGGGATTATACTTTTCTATGGTAAATTAGATAGTTTTCGTTTATTCAACCATGAACAATAACCCTACAGCATCCAAAACCGGCGCCTATCCCCTCTACGAGGGGACGTTCTCGGTGGGCCTGGACAAGAAATTCAACCGTATCGGCCGGGAGGACCCGCCCGCCAGCGGGGCCCTGAAGATATCGCTGAACCCCTTCCTGGTCACCGGCCAAGGGCGCAACTACCTGTTTGATGTGGGCATTGGCGATTTCGGGGAGGATACCGGCACAGAAACCATCCGCCGGAACCTGGAAACCGTCGGACTGGCGGAATACGATATCACCGATATCTTTCTCAGCCACCTGCACTACGACCATATCGGGGGGCTGGCGGGGCGGGATTCAGGCTTCTGGGAGCTCACTTTTCCCGATGCAACGGTTTGGGCCTCCCGCAAGGGATGGCAGAAGGCCATGACGCTGGACCCCTACTACGATGAAGAGAAAACCGAATTTATCCATTTTCTCGATGCCAAGGCCGACTTCCGTTTTCTCGAGGAGGAAGGCCGGCCCTACCCGGATCTCAGGGTACGGAAGGTCGGGGGACATACGGAATATTCGCAGGTATTGCTCTTTGATAACGGGAATGAAAAATTTATGATGGCCGGCGACGTGCTGGCCACCCGGGGCGAGGTGAACAGAAGCTTTGCCGCCAAATATGATTTTGACGCTAAACAGAGTATGAAAGTACGCAAAGAGCTGGTCCGCATGGCCTATGAGGAGGGCTTTACCGTGATGGGGTACCACGACAGCCATCACCCGCTCTTCCGTCTTACCGATTACGACGAACGACAAGGATACACCATAACCCATATAGATACCGATGTCACTGCCTGATTTTATAGATGAATCCGTTTCCTTCCTGAAGTCCCGGGGGATTGCAGAACGGCCCGAAGCGGCCGTCATCCTGGGTTCGGGGCTGGGCGGTTTCGGCGAACAGATCCAAGACCCCCTTTCGGTTGCCTACGGGGATATCCCCCATTTTCCCGTGACCTCGGTCAAGGGACACGACGGGCGCCTTATAGCGGGCAGGGCCGGGGGACACCCGGTCATCGCTTTTTCGGGCCGTTTCCACCATTACGAGGGCTACTCTTTTGAACAGACGGCCCTGCCGGTATACATAAGCCGGGCCCTGGGCGCTAAAAAGCTTATCATATCCAATGCCGCCGGGGGCATCAACACCGATTTCAAGGTGGGCGACCTGATGGTTATCGATTCGGTGATGAGGCAGAATATGCGCATCTCCCCTCCCGGGAACCCCCGGCATCGCTATAACCACTATCCCTTTGCCGAGAAGGCCCGCGAGCTGGCGGCCGGGCTGGGGCTCCCCATCCAGCGGGGCACCTATATCTATGTCAAGGGCCCCAACTACGAATCCAAGGCCGAGATACGCGCCTTCCGCAGGATGGGTGCGGATGCCGTGGGAATGTCTACCGCCCCCGAACTCTTTGAAGCCGCCCGGCTGGGCATCAAGTCCGTGGCCATCTCCCTGATCAGCAATATGGCTTCGGGCGTAACCAAGGAGAAGCTCGACCACGCGGAGGTGAAAGTGGCGGCCGAATCAAGGAAAGAGGATTTCGCCCGCCTCGTCAAAACCCTCATTGCAGAACTTTAAATGCAATATTGAATTTTGAGTATTGAATCCCGACCACCGTCTTCATTCATAATTAAACTTCAACATTACTTTAGCCGTATCGCTTGAGGTACTCCTTCATCTTCAGCTTCCTGCGGGTGCTCTCACTGGTCATATAGCGCGTTTTCCCGTATATAGGCCGTTCCTGCCAGGCCCGGTCAAAACGGCCGAAACACCAGAAGATGCCCGAATAGCTGTTGGGGTCCCTTCCGTCGAGGGCATAGAGGTTATTGAGCTCAATCAGGTAGTCCAGTGCCGTGCGGGGATCGGGCGTCCACGCCATCACCTTCTTGCCCCACAGCATCCGCAGGTAGTTGTGCATCGTCCCCTCCTCCCGGAGCTCCGTCTGGGCTGCATTCCATATCTCATCGTGTGTTTGCGACTGCTCCAGCTCCTCAAAAGTGTAGATATACTCACGGGGATCGGAGGCGTGTTTGCTCAGTGTTTCGAGGGCCCAGCCGGGCAGGGATTCAAACTCCGCGTAGTCGGGGCGATGGTGGGCAAAGTGAAACCCCACCTCCCGCCAGGTTATTAACTCGTCAAGGAAGGCCGACACATTGGGATCGCCGTTAAAAAAACCGCCCGTTGAGCCGTTATTGTAGGTGATATGGCCCACATCCCACCCTTCAGGCTGGTGGCCGAGCACCGTTTTCACAATTTCATAGGCCGATATCTTTCCAAAATGGAGCCAGGGGCTCAGCCCGCTGTTCCTCTTCTCGTCAGGGTGGTTTCGCTGCTTCTCGTACTCCGGCAGGCCGTAGCCGACAAACTGCCCCAGCTTCCCCAGGGCCGCGCTGCGCGTGCCCTTCAAACCGGCGGCGGCTATCTCTTTCCGTATGGGCAGCCCGGCTATAAAATCGTCCGGCCGGCCCAGCTGTTTCTCCCCCGAAGGATACCGCTCTGCAACCCCATCGGGAAGCTCTACGGCCGAGCTGTTTTCCAGCCCGGACAGCGGATCCCGCTGCGGCTGCCGCTCATACTGCTCGATAAAATGCTTCTGCATCGTTTTCCGGAACAGGTAGGCGCTGTAGGGGTCCTTCCCGGTCAATCCCAGCGGTATGATGCCATTGGAATCGACCGTGGTATAGGGGACGTCCAGTTTCCCGGGCACTTGTTCGTTATGCTTCCGGATGATGAACACCGGGTATTCGTCCGATATCACGCAGGCCGACTTCGAAGCAAGCCGGTAAAGCAGTCCGTCGCCCGCCCCGGGCCGATCCTCCAGGTAGGAAAAGTAATTGAGGCCCCGTTCCCGCGCCAGCTCCAGGTGCTCCTTCATCCCCTCCATGATGAACCGGTGGGTGCGGACCGAAGCCCAGGGGTAGTCGCAGCTCAATCCCTCGTATATCAAGAGAGGCTTGCCCAGTTCATTGGCACGCGCCACGGCGTAGTCCAGTGCATAGTTGTAGTGAAAACGCCGGTTGATCTGCATCCAATACAGGACGTAGCGTCCCCCGGGATCTGCCTCCCGGTCATTGCGATGAAAAATCCGCCGCGGGTCTATTTGGGTCATTCTCCTACTTTTGAAATGCCTGCCTTGCCAATTCAACATTCATAACTCAAAATTCAACATTACCTTTCACTTCTCCGGCGGCTGCATGAAGGCCGGGCTGACCGGTTCCTCTACCGCCTCCTCCACTATGCCTTCAACCTCTTCCAATTGGGCGGGCGTCAGCTTCCAGCCGGTGACCCGGTCGAAGGTCACCTGCCCGGGGTTTCGGGCGCCCCAGATGGCCGAATCGACCCCCTTGTCGAGTACCCACCGGACCGCCAGGTGCAGCACCTTCCGGCCCAGGTGTTTTGAGGCGTACTTCTTCAACCGCTCCACCGCCTCCAGGTGTTGTTTGAACGTTTCCCCCTGGAACTTGGGATCCGTATTGCGGCGCAGGTCCCCTTTTTCAAACTCCCAACTCTCGTCCATCTTGCCCGAAAGGAGTCCCCGGCAAAGGGCACCGTAGGTCAGCAGGGCGATATTGTTTTCCCGGCAGTAGGGAATGACCTCCCGCTCCGCCTCCCGTTCAAAGAGGTTATAGGGCGGCTGGCAGGTGTGCAGGGGAGCTGTATCGCGAAATTGTTCCATTTGCGGTACCGAAAAGTTGGAAACGCCGATGGCCCGTATCTTGCCCTGCTCCAGCAACTCTTTCATAGCCGTCGCCGTCTCCTCAAAAGGAGTCGTCAGGTCCGGCCAGTGCACCTGGTAAATATCGATGTAATCGGTCTGCAGCCGGCGCAGGGAATCGTCCACTTCCTTCAGTATGCGCTCCCGGGAGGCGTTACGCCGTACGTTTTCGTTTTCGTCCCATTCCAGCCCCAGTTTGGTTGCGATGCGCACCTCTTCGCGTTTCCCGAAGCGGCGAATGGCCTCCCCGACGATCTCTTCACTGGTGCCGAAGCCGTAAATCGGGGCCGTATCAATGGTGTTTACGCCCATATCGAGGGCTTTTAAAATGGTATCCACCGATTGCCGGCGGTCGGTGCCGCCCCACTGCCAACCGCCTATCGCCCAGGTGCCGAGCGTAATCCTTGAAATATTGAAATCCCGGTCACTTAATTGTGTGTATTCCATAGAGCTGTTTTTCATTGGTCGTTTCGATCATCATAACAAGGCGGGCCCGGCCACGCAACACTTCTTAACCTTTGCATCTGCTTCCAGCTTTTAATTCATCTACCTGTGGAATACCTTTCCCTTACACTTAGTTCCATTAACAGACCATTCAAGCCATGTCAAAAACAATTATCGGCGTAATGGGCCCCGGGTCCTCGCCTACCGAATCAGATCTCGAATATGCCTATACGCTGGGGCGGCTTATTGCCGAAAAGAAATGGGTGCTTCTGACCGGGGGACGCCATGCGGGCGTCATGCATGAGGCCTCCCGGGGGGCTAGCGAGGCCGGCGGGCTGACCGTCGGCATCCTGCCGGGCAGCAGCCGCTCCGGGGCCTCCCCTTATGTGGACATTCCCGTAGTCACCGGTATGGGCAGCGCCCGCAACAATATCAACGTCCTTACCGCAGATGTGGTCATTGCCTGCGGAAGCGGAGCGGGGACCACCTCCGAGATCATGCTGGCTCTAAAAGCGAAGAAAGCAGTGGTATTGCTTAACCAATCCGAGGAAGCGCTGGAATTTTTTAACTCCTCCGTCCCCGGAAAAAAACGGCTTCATATTGCTGAAACCCCACAGGAAGCCATTTCCAAGGCCGAAAACCTACTTTAATCTTGACACGCAACTTAAATACTATTACATTAGTATTAACTAAATAGTTTTATTGAATATTATGAAAAAATCACTGACACCCCTGGGAGAAACGGAAATGGAAGTGCTTCACCACGTCTGGGAGATGGGTGAAGCTACCGTCAAGGATGTACAGAAAGAGATCCTGAAAAACCGAAAGGTCGCCTACACCACCATTATGACCGTGATGAAGAACCTGGCGGAGAAGGGATACCTCACCTATCGAAAGGACGGGGTCACCTATGTTTACCGCCCCGCCCAAAAGCCCGAATCGGTTCGCTTCGACCTGGTCAAGGAGCTGGTCAAAAAGGTGTTCAAGGGCTCCCCGAAGGAGCTGGTGCAGACCCTTGTCAAGGGCGAAGACCTGACCGAAAGCGACCGGGAGGAGCTGATGAAACTTATTGAAAACATGAAGGAGGACTGATATGGATATATGGACACAATTCGGCGAAATCGGCTCATTCAGCCTTGAAGTGGTATGGATTCCTGTTGCCCTATGGACAGCCCTGGCCCTGCTGGTGATGGGTCTCATGCGGTGGTCGTCCCATATGCACTCCCTGTACCAGTACCACGGGCGGCTGGCCCTGCTGATGGCCCTGCCGGCGGGCATCTTCTTCTCCTGGCTCAACCGCTATATAGGGTCGTTGGGAGACGGCGGACTTACAACCAAATTTATCGTGATACAGTCGCCGGTAACCGTCACCGCTTCATCACCGGCACCCGGAACGGAATTCAACATGCTTGACCCGCTCTTGCTGGCCGGTCTGCTCACGGCGGCGGTGGCGCTGGTTGCCCTTATTCGCATGGCAAAGGTGGCGGCCGACCACATGGCCCTCCGTTCCTTTTCGGCACAGTTGGATAAAAAGCCTCTGGGCGACCTTGCGGAGCTTTCCCGGGCCAACAGGGAGCTGGCCGGCAGCCTGGATCCGGGCATTCTAACAGCCTTTTCCGCCGATGTGGAAGTCCCCTTTACCTTTGGATGGATGGAAGCCGTTATTGTATTGCCCGAAAACCTGCAATCAGCCGGGGCCGACAAATTGAATATGGCCATTCGCCATGAGCTGATGCACGTCCGCCACCACGATTTCATGGCCAATAACATCATTATGCTTATACGGGCCTGCTTCTGGTTCCACCCCGCGGTCTATAAACTGCAGCGCGACGTCCGCGAATACCGCGAACTGTCCTGCGACAGCGAGGTATTGTCCGACGCGAGCATTTCAAAGAAAGTGTATGCCCGCCTGTTGCTTGAGCTGGCCCCGAAAAACACATTCAGCAATACCCAGGCCGTAAGTATGGCCGTGGATTCTTCAACCTTAAAAAAACGTATTCAAACCATGACTACCCAACACAACCACCCCTCTCTGTTTAGATCCTCCTGTTACTTCCTGCTGCTCACAACGCTGCTGCTGACGGGTGCCATCGCCTGTTCCGACATACAGGACAGCGGCATCACCAACAGAGATATCGAACAGGCCCAGGTTCAGATGGAAACAGGCATGGACAAGCCGCTCTATGTGCTCAACGGTGAAATTGTGACAGATGAACGGGTCTCTAAAAGACTTTCGCGCATCAAGACCAAGTACATCAAGTCCATTGAGGTACTCAAAGGACAGAAAGCCATCGACAAATACGGCTCCTCCGCAAAAAACGGGGTTATTGAGCTCAGCCTTTTAAACCGGGAAAGGGCTATTGAAGATCTGAAGGAATCGCCGTCAGGGACCGTTTCCAAAGCCGATGCAAAGGAGGATTTCTTTGTGGTAGTCGAAAAGATGCCCGAACTGGAAGGGGGCCTCGCCTCACTCATGAGTGAAATTGAATATCCGGAAGAGGCCCGCCAGAAAGGCATCGAGGGACGGGTGATCGTGCAGTTTATCGTCAACGAAGAGGGAGAGGTTGAAGATCCCACTATTGTCCGCGGTATCGGGGGCGGAGCCGATGAGGAGGCCCTGCGGGTGGTCAGCGAGGCGGATTTCAAGCCCGGGATGCAGCGAGGCCAGCCCGTTCGCGTGCAGTACTCCCTGCCCATCATTTTTAAACTTGGCGACAACAACACCATCCGGAAAGAGGAAGCGTCCACTTATATGGAGAGCTACAAGGTGGAAGGCCGGGACATGACGGTCACCGATATAACTCTCTCGGATGAGGGCACCCTGAGTGGCAGGGTCTATGATGCCGCCACCGGTGAACCTCTGTCCGGCGCCAATGTCGTGCTCGCACCCAACAGTAAGGGTGCCGCAACGGGCAGCGACGGAACCTTTAGCTTCACCGGTATTGACAGCGAAAACCCGGAAATACGCATCACCTACGTAGGATATGAGTCCGTTGTAGCTGAAATACGGTAAAAGGTTTTTATTACATCATTTTAAAGGCGGAACTATTAAGGTTCCGCTTTTTTTATTTTATTAACACTTCTCGGGATGCCCATTACACCTAATAAACGGTTGACTGATTTTGAAACTCAAAGCATACGGAGTTCATTTACTGACTGCACTGGGTGCCGCGCTCGGCATATGGGCTATCATTTTAATCTTTAACGGCCTCTATAAGGAGGCGATATGGGTGATGGGAGGTGCGGTATTGATCGACTCGGTGGACGGCACCCTTGCCCGCCTGGTCGATATCAAGCGCAATGCCCCGAAGATCGACGGCGGCTTGATGGACAATATCATTGATTTTGTTACCTGGACCATCGCGCCCCTCTTCTGGATCTATGCCACCATGCAGCTTCCCCTCTGGGTACTGATGGCCTGCACCGTGGCCAGCGCTTTCGGTTTTGCCAGTACCGAAGCCAAAACGGATGATAATTTTTTCAGGGGGTTTCCCTCCTACTGGAATATCGTGGTATTCTACATTTACCTGCTGGACCTTCCGGGAGACTTCGCCTCGGCCATATTGCTGGTATTTGCCGTCAGCATATTCCTTCCGGTCAAATTCATCTATCCCTCCCGTACCGACCGGTACCAGCCGATTACCCTGGCCCTGGGAATCCTCTTCTTCCTGCAGCTGCTGGTACTGATGTACCTGTTTGATGAAACACCCCCCTATTTTCTGTACAGCACCTTTATTTTTCCGGTTTACTATTTCACCCTCTCTTTTTATCTAAACATGAAATCTATTGAAACATCGAGCTGACCATGCCGTATGCATAGCCGGAAAGAAATAAAACCAACCAATTGATAACCATTATGAGTGCAAGACTAAGGAAATCCAGGACCGACAGGATGATTTCAGGTGTTTGCGGCGGTATTGCCGAATATCTCGGGTGGGACCCGACCATCATCAGAATCATTTTTGTCATCTTCACCTTTTTGGGCTGGGGCAGCCCCGTACTGCTCTACTTTATTCTGGCGCTCGTTATGCCCGATTAACCAATTAGCTTGAGTGCACTTGGCGAGATCCCCGATCTCGCCTTTTTTTTGGCCGGTTTGATATTCATTTTGGAAATAGCAATAATAGCGTTGTCATTACGACCGTTGACGGCCGACCGTAATCAGTCATCGGTCAAAAAAACCAACCGGTAATTGCATGAAAATAGGTATTGTAGGCCCGGCCGACAGGGCCGTAGCATGGGAAGAACACCTGCGACCCCACCAGTCGGTGAAAGAGGTGGTAATAGCCCCCTCCCTCAAGGGAGTGGGCGACATCGATGCCTGTCTCATCCTCGATGAAACGGATGCGCAGATTCAAACTCTTCTGAGTGCTATTAAGGCCGGTTTCCACTCTTTTTTAATTTCCCGTCTCCCGACGGACCTGAAAGACATTGAAAAGGTCTATCACACCGCCGAAGAGGCCAACGTGCTGCTGCAATTTTCCCACTGGCCCACTTTTGCCCCCGCCTCGCAGTTTATGGTGAAGAGAATTGCCAAACCCACCTTTATACAGGTGGTTCGCGAAATCAGCCACACCGATTTTTTGGAAAAGCGTTATGAGCTGGAATACTACTGGATAGACGAGCTGGCGTTCTGCCTGAAATGGATCAATGGCAATGTGCATCAGCTTGACATAAAAAAGGTAAACCTCGACCGAAGCATCGACCGTGCCATCCACCTCTTCCTGCGATTCGACAGCGGGGCAACGGCCAGTATTTACGTCAGTACCTGCGCGGCAGAAAAACGCCAGCATCGCTTTGCCGCCGACCATATGTTTGTAGCCGATTGCGACGTGCATTCCCAAACCGTACGCATCGGCAAGGAAAACGAAAACCGGCACCTGTTTTTTGAGAAACAAAGCTTCGACTCCTCCCAAGCTGCCGAAATAGCCACTACCCAGTTCCTTAAATCCATACAGCTGAATAAAGCCACTCCCTACGGGGGCTATGACCTGCTGAAACTCGCCACTGAAATAGACAAAATTAAGCGGCGTTTCAGCTGACGCCTCTCAGCTATCGGGTTTCATGGCCCGGAAGAACTGCTTGAGCTTTTCCCTGGGAGCCAACCGGTCGATAAAGTTGAACTGGCCCGCCCCCAGCCTTTCCCCACCGTCAATAGTGATACAGTCGCCGGTCAGGTAGGGAGCCAAATCCGAAAGCAGGAATGCAGCCAGGTTGGCGAGCTCTTCGGGCTCACCGTACCGCCCGGCGGGAATCTTGGACAGGAACTTTTCCTCAAAGCTTTCGTCCGGGACCAGGCGGGTCCATGCCCCTTCGGTGGGAAAGGGCCCGGGGGCAATGGCATTCAGGCGGATACCGTAGGTAGCCCATTCATAGGCGAGTGACCGCGTCATGGCCAGCACCCCGGCCTTGGCGCATGCGGAGGGCAGCACAAAGGCCGAGCCCGTACCCTCGGCATAGGTGGTGACAATGCTTAAGACGTTTCCCTTTCTCCCCTCATCGATCAGGTAATTGCCAAAGGCGTGCGTACAGTTGAAGGAGCCGTGAAGCACAATATCCACAATAGCCTTGAAGCCGCCCTCCGTCAGGTCTTCCGAGGCGGACAGGAAATTGCCCGCGGCGTTATTCACCAGTCCGTCCATCCCCCCGAAATCGCCCACAATCTCGCGGGTCATCTCCGCGACGCGCTCATGGTCACGCACATCGCATACATACCCTTTCGCCCGGCGGTCTCCCCCGCCCGCCTCCTCAATCTCTTCCACGGCCTGTTCAAGTTTTGATTCGGTACGGCCGCAAATGGCAATATCGGCCCCCAGGGAAGCGAATTTGCGTGCCATCGCCAGTCCGAGTCCGCTGCCGCCGCCGGTTACAAGTATGGTTTTATCCAAAAGGGTATCGTCTTTAAACATAGGCTATGCGGTCCCTTCTTCAGGGCACCTGTTTTCAGTTGAGGTTTTCAAAGATGCCGGCGGCTCCCATGCCTCCCCCCACGCACATGGTCACCATGCCGTAGGACGAATTCCGGCGTTTCATCTCGTAGAGTATCTGGGTGGTCAGCTTCGCGCCGGTACAGCCCAGCGGATGACCCATCGCAATGGCTCCGCCGTTGACGTTGACGATCTCCTCGTCCAGATCCAGCTCCCGTATAACGGCCAGCGACTGCGCGGCAAAGGCCTCATTCAGTTCGATCAGGTCGATCTCATCCTGCTTGACACCCGTCTGATCCAGCACCTTGGGAATGGCTTCCACCGGGCCGATACCCATGATTTCAGGGGGGACGCCGGCTACCGAATAGCCCACATAGCGCGCCATGGGCTCCAGTTCCAGCTCGTCGGCCTTTTCACGGCTCATCACGATGACCGCGGCGGCCGCGTCGTTCATCTGAGAGGCGTTGCCGGCGGTCACCGTACCGCCCTGCTTGAATACCGGATTCAGCGTCGACAGGATCTCTTTGGTGGTATCGCGGCGGGGCCCCTCATCGGTTTCGAAGGCGAAGGAATGCTCCTCCACCTCCCCTTCGGAGGTAACTCTTTTCTGCTTGACCTCTATAGGGGCAATCTGCTCTTCAAACCGGCCTTCATCCCACGCTTCGACGGCTCGCATATGGCTCCGGTAGGCAAAAGCGTCCTGGTCATCCCGGCTCACTCCATATTTTTCGGCCACATTCTCGGCCGTGAGCCCCATGTTGATATAAATTTCCGGGTAGTTGTCTACCAGGTCCGGGTTGGGCTCCACAACGTAGCCCCCCATCGGCACCTGCGACATCGATTCGACTCCTCCGGCGATGATCACCTCCGCGCCCCCGGCCATGATCCGTTCAGCGGCCTGGGCGATAGTCTGAAGGCCCGACGAGCAGAAGCGGTTGACCGTTGCAGCGGGAACCGACGGTGGGAGTCCCCCGAGCAGAGCGCACTGCCGCGCCAGGTTCAGTCCCTGCGAGGCCTCCGGGAAGGCACAGCCGAGTATGACGTCGTCGACCATCTCGGGCTGCAGGGAGGGCGCCCGCTGCAGCAGGTTCTTAATCACCTCGCCCCCCAGCGTATCGGGATGGGTAAACCGAAGCGATCCCCTGTTGGCTTTTCCGGTAGGTGTCCGCGCCGCTGCAACTATAACTACTTCTTTCATAATAGGTGTATTTTTAATGGAACAGGGATCAGACAAATTGGATTATTGACAATAAATCCGTGCGTCTCCGCCCGATCCATGTTACCGTGTTCTAATTTCTTAACGGTTTTCCTTTCTTCAGCATGTGTTCAATGCGTTTCTGTGTGCGTTCATCTTCGAGTAGCTCCATAAAGGCCTCCCGCTCCAGCTTCAGTATATACTCTTCGGGCACTTCCTGTGGTTCGCTCAGCTCGCCCCCGCTCATCACATAGGCCACCTTCTCGGCCACCACACGGTCATAATCGGTAATGTAGCCGGCTTCGTGCATGATATAGAGCATCAGCTTCAAGGCACTCAGTCCCTTTTTGCCCATCACCCTGATTTCGGGACGGTACGGGGGATGATACCCCATATCCGCGAGGGTTCGGGCCTCCTCTTTTGCCGCCTTCAACAGCAGGTCCCGGTTCATTACGACCTTGTCCGACTCCCGCAGGTAGCCCATCTGTTTGGCCTTTGGTGCACTCCCCGAAACCTTTGCCATCCCGATCATCTTGAAGATCTCCTTGATATAGGGAATGGGATCGACCTGTTCGTCGTCGAGCAGGTGCTGCATGGTGCGGCGGACCATCTCCTTGGTCCCTCCGCCCGCCGGAAGCAGTCCCACGCCAACCTCCACAAGCCCCGCATACAGCTCGTGGTGCGCCACTACGCGGTCGGCGTGAAGCACAAATTCCACACCGCCGCCCAGCGTCCGCCCGAAGGGGGCCGCCACCACCGGGAAGGGCCGGTAACGGAGCCCCACAGCGGTTTCCTGAAATTGCTCGGCCGCTTCCCGGACCTTCTCCTTCTCCCCCTGCTGCCACGCCTGCATCGCCTCCATCAGGTTGGCTCCGTAGGTAAAATTGTCGCCGTCGTGGCCTATTACCAGGGCGTCGAAGCTGCCTGCAACCCTATCACAGGCCTCACGAAGCGTCTCCACCAGCTCGAAGCCCAGGGTATGCTTGCGGGTCCGAAATTCAAAAAGGGCCACCCCTTCGCCCATATCGTACAATCCTGCGCTTTCATTGCCCATCACTTCCTTGCCGGACGAGGCCAGGGATGCGACGGTAAGGGCTCCTTTGGCCGGGGGCCTCAGGGCCTCGACTTCGCCCGTCGCCAGGTTGTATACGGTATGGTCCCCGCGGTCATAAAAATTCTCACGGCCCGATTCCAGCATGTCGAGCACCGCCTGCGGCACCTCCCGCCCCTCCTGCTGCATGCGCTCGGCCGACTCCCGCACCCCGATGGCATCCCAGCGCTCAAAGGGGCCCAGCTCCCAGTTGAAGCCCCATTTCATGGCACGGTCGACCGACAGTATGGAATCGGCAATTTCAGGTATCCGGTTGGCCGCATACAGCAGCAGGTCGCAGTGGATATCCCACAGAAAGCGCCCGGCCCTGTCGTCCTGCTGCACCAGGTATCGAAGCCGCTCTCCGGAAGTGTCAAACTGCTGCAGGGCTTCCGATGCGCTGTTAAAATCCGGGTCTGCCTGCGACTCATATTCAAAGGTTTCGGGGTCGATCACCTTGTACTCTTTGCCCTTGTCGGTTTTCACCTTTTTGTAAAAACCCTCCCCGGCCTTATTGCCGTGCTTCCCCTTCTCTACCATCTTCTTGAACTTCCCGGGGAGCTTGAAGACCTCGCGCCGCTCGTCGTCGGGGATGGCCGGGTAGAGGTTCTCGGCCACATGGGCAATCACATCCAGCCCGGACATGTCGGCCGTCCTGAACGTGGCGGCCTTGGAGTAGCCGGCAAGGGTTCCGGTCAGGAAATCGATCTCTTCGGCCCGAAAGGTGCCGTCAAAAAAGTATTTCATCACGTTCGCCATCGAAAAAATACCGATGCGGTTGGCAATGAAGTTGGGGGTATCCTTGCAGCTTACCACCCCTTTGCCCAGCGTCTTCTCACAAAAACGGGACATATAGGCTTCCACCTCGGCATCGGTTTTCCCGGTGGGTATGACCTCCAGCAGTTTCATATAACGCGGAGGGTTGAAAAAATGGGTGCCCAGGAAATGGCCCTGGAATTCCTCGCTGCAGTGTTTGCCGATCTCTCCGATGGGCAGTCCGGAGGTGTTGGAGCTGACGATCGTGCCCTCCCGGCGGGCATCCTCCACTTTCGCCATCATATCCCGTTTCACCTCCATCTTCTCGATAATGGCTTCGCATACCCAGTCGGCCGAACCCACGGCCTGCTCCAGGTCGTCCTCAAAATTCCCGGCTTTGATACGGCCGGCATATTCCGGCAGCCCCAGCGGGCCGGGATTCATCTTATGGAGTTTCTTTATGTTTTCCTCTACCGTCGCCTTCGGCTTGTCTCCCTTCTCTTTAAGGTCGAGGAGGGTAACTTCAAGGCCGGCATTCACGCAATGGGCAGCAATCTGGCTGCCCATGGTTCCGGATCCCAGAACCGCGACTTTTTGAATGGAATACTTGTTTTGCTTCATCAATAGCTGGTTTTCTCACGGATCTGCAGGGAATATGAAAAGCTTTAGATCCCATCGCTGAGAAGGCGCCGATCCGTAGTGTTAAAATTATTTCTCACTCTCTTTGGCCTCCTCATACATAGAATTTATCTCTTCCTGGTAGCGTTCATTAATGACCGATCGCTTGGTCTTGAGGGTTGGGGTAAGCTCGCCCGACTCTATACTGAACGGTTCCTTCAGCAGTACGAATTTCTTTACCGTCTCCCAGGGGGAGAGGTCCCTGTTCACCTTGTCCACTTCTTCCTGTATGATCTTCCGCACCTTTTCATCGTTGGCGGCATCGTCAGACAACTCCTGCCCCCTGTCGCCGAGCCTCTTTTTGACGTTTTCATAGCTGGGCACAATCAGGGCCGAACAGAACTTGCGCTTGTAGCCGATCACCACCGCCTGATCTATAAATCCGCTGCCGGTCAGCCGGTTTTCGATGATCTGCGGAGCTACATATTTGCCGGTTGAAAGCTTGAAAACCGATTTCTTTCGGTCGGTGATAAAAAGATAGCCATCTTCCAGCTTGCCGATATCGCCGGTTTTAAACCAGCCGTCGTCGGTCATTACCTCCCGGGTCTTCTCCTCGTTGTTATAATAGCCCTGCATCACATGGGGACCCTTTGTCAGTATCTCCTTGTCATCAGCTATTTTTACCTCCACATTCGATATCGGGCGGCCCGAGCTGCCCACTCTCATGTGATCGGCATCGGTAGTCGAGATAACCGGCGAGGTTTCCGTAAGGCCGTATCCCTGCCCGCAATAGAGTCCTATCGCATTGAAGAAACGGAATAGTTCAGGGGCCAGTGCGGCTCCACCGCTGATACAACCAAGCAGCTTACCGCCGAAAATCTTGCGGATTTTTGAATACACCAGTTTGTCCGCCACCTTATGCATGAGGGCATCCAGGCCGGTGGGAGGATGTTCCGGGTCGTAATTTTCGGTACGGTTCACCGCCCAGTAATAAAGCTGTTTTTGAAGCCCGCTCATCTCCTGCCCTTTGACTTTCACGCCGGTATGGATCTTTTCCAGCAGCCTCGGTACGGTGGCAATAAAGAAGGGTTTCACATGGGCAAAGTCTTCCCTGATCTCTTCGATATTCTCAACATAGTAGATGGGATATCCGAGGTAGATATACATGTAGGTAACCATCCGTTCGAATACATGCGACAGCGGCAGATAGGATATCATCCGTTCGCCCTCTTTCACATCCGAATCGAAGGGTACGCGCTCCATGGATGCCAACATGTTGGAGGCGATGTTGTTGTGGGTCAGCATCACCCCTTTGGGATCGCCCGTGGTGCCCGACGTATAGATGAGCGTGGCCAAATCGTCCGGCTTCACTTCCGCCTTGAGACGGTCAAACAGTTCGGGGTCCTCCTGCTCTTTCTTCCTTCCCATCTCCAGGATGTCGTCAAACTCCTTTAACTTGCCGTGATTCGAACCGAAAATAGAGATCACCGCCTCGACATTTTCTATGCTTTTCATCAGCGGCTTGGTACTTTCGAAGAGTTCGTCGGTGGAAACGATATGCACTTTCGCCCCCGAGTTTTCCAGGATATACTTTATCTGCTCGCCCGGCTGCGTGGTATAGATAGGCACATTCACCGCCCCAAGGGCCAGGATGGCGTAGTCGCATATCACCCATTCGGCACTGTTTTCGGAATGCATACTCACCCGGTCGCCCCTGCGCACGCCCAACTCATACAGTCCGAGGGAAAAATGGCGCACTTTCCTCCTGAATTCCTCCTTGCCGGTTTCAACCCATTCTCCATCGCGTTTGGTCGCGATGAACACCTCCGAATCATGGCGATCGAATCCGGTATCAATCTCGTCAATTATTGTCGTCGGATCGTACTTCATAGTCGTTAATATTTAATTAATCGTAGGAGACAACCTTAATATAAACCAATCTTAAACTTTTAAAAGTGTATTCAAAATAGTAAATAACCCCATGTGCGATTTTGAATCAAATTCGAGGAATCCGGTTTTATGGAGATAGAAAAGAGCGTCAAAGAGAAAGTTGAAAAGTTTTTGTCCCTGTCCGATAAAAACATGGGCGATGCCCTGGGCATAGAGTTCCTCTCCTTTAAGAGGGATGAGGTCGTAGCATCCATGCCCGTCAATGAAAACACCGTCCAGCCTTTCGGCATCCTGCACGGCGGGGCCAGCGTCTCACTGGCCGAAACCGTAGCCTCCCTGGGGGCCTGGCTGAACGTGGATGATTCAAAAACGGCGGTAGGGGTAGAGATCAATGCCAATCACCTTAAATCGGTCCCCAAAGGGGGAAGGGTGACCGCCACGGCCACTCCCGTTCACCGGGGAAGAAAAGTTCATACCTGGCAGATACATATCCACAATGAAGAGGGCAAGCTGGTCTGCACCTCAAGATGCACACTGATGATTGTGGACCGCGGGTAGTAAAAAACGGGAGGGCACCCGTTTCCTTTCTTGTCATCCCCCTGAATCCCCCTTCAAAGGAGTACTGCCTACCATCTACCTTCTACTTGCTACTTTCTACCTACTTCTTTCTACCATCTATCTTCTACTGCTTACTTACTACTGCCTTTTCAGGAATGGTACAGCTGCCTCATGAATTTCCGCTTGACGACCGGGAATATGGTTTCGTTAAAGGGAAAATTGAGGTCGGTTTGAAAAGCGTAGGTAGCCGGGTTGGGCAGGGTCCGGTATTCCTCTATCAGGTCCAGCTTGACCGAATTGAGCGAACGCAGGGCCAGCCCCTGGTTCAATGCCTTCAAAAACTGTGTTTTTAATGAGCGGTACTGGTCCTGTGCACTCTGAAATATGGAAACCTCATACTGAAACAGCACCAGCCTGGACTCCTCGTTGTCGGGCACGAACAGGTAGCCCTCGTCCACATAGTTGGGCAGTATCCCCACCTCTTCCAGCTCTATTTCATCATCCACAAACTCATAGATCGCCCTACCCTCCTCTATCTTTGCCTGAATATAGGGTATCGCCCAGTCGATAAGGTCTTCAACTTTCTGCAGGTCGGATCCGTCTACAAACACCACCTCATGTTCAATCTCCTGGTTGACAAAATCGATCTTCTTGATCCTTTTGGGGAATTCATTTCGCAGATCCTGAAGACGTTTCCTGATATCCGAGAGCGTATTGTGCAGTTCCACCAGGTGGCTCAGGTGAGGGTAGATCTTGTTATGCTGAAAATCGCGGCTGATATTCTTCAGTTCCGCCAGAACCTTGTACTGGCGGCTTTCAAAATCTGAGTGAACCTTGGTAAAGAAGTCCAGTGAAAGTGCGGAATAGCTCATGGATTCCTCCTTTTTTCTTACTGTTGCCGGTCTGAGATGCTTGAAGCCTTTTTTATACCTTAGCTATTAACTGCTAATGGTGCAAGTGTCAATTGCCTGCAGCGCTAATCTTTATCTTTTCTAAACTGGGTATCCCTCCACTCTTCGAAATGGTGGGTCACCTTGCGCCGCTGGTACTTGCCTGTTGAAGTCACCGGTATTTGCTCTCCGAACACCACTGCCTTGGGAGCCTTGGAATAGGGCAGATGCCTCCGGCAATATTCGAGAATGGCCTCCTCGTCCTCCGCGGCCCCCTCCTCAAGCTGTACGTAGGCCCCGACCTCCTCCCCGTACCACTCGTTCTCAAAGCCCACGGCAATACCCGCCTTGACGCCGGGGGCCTTGTTGATCACCTCGTCGATCTCCAGCGGGGCCAGGTTGACGCCGCCGCGGATAATCAGCTCTTTCAGCCGGCCGGTGATAAAAAAGTAGGGCCTGCCCTTCTCGTCCCTCACATAGAACCCCTCGTCCCCGCTCCGGAACCAGCCGTGTTTGAACGTCTTCTCGTTGGCCTCCCGGTTATTATAGTAGCCGATCATCACGTTGACGCCCCGGATTACGATCTCTCCCCGCTCGTTTTCACCCAGGGGGTTCCCCTCCGGGTCGTGAATTTCCATCTCGTTGGCCGGTATGGGCACGCCGATGCTGGGATAGCCGTAGTCGCTGAGCCATCTCCTGTGTTCTTCCCGGCCGATATCCAGGGGCACGAAACAGGAATAACAGGTCGTTTCGGACAGCCCGTAGCCATGGATGATGGGCACCTCAAGGCGCTCCTCAAAGGTTTCGGCTACCTTTACTGTCAGGGGACCCGCACCGCAGATCACATGGCGGAGGGTGGGGCACGGGGGGCGCTCCCGGTCCGCATAGTGGTTATTGAGATACTGCAGGAGCGTAGGCACCATGCTGACGATATGCACCTGCTCCTCTTCGATGGTCGGAAAGAACCTGCTTACCCGAAAACGACGGTTCAGCACCGTGGAACCGCCCGACCAGAAAGGGGTGATCATGGTGACCACCGTCCCGTTGACATGATGGATCGGCAGCACGCACATCATCCGGGTTTCTTCGTCAATATCGTGCCATCCGGCGATGGACCGCGCATCCTCAAGCAGGTTGCGCTGGCTGAGCACCACCGCCTTGGGCGCGCCGGTGGTGCCCGAGGTGAACACGATCAGGGCCTCCGACCCCGCCATGCTCCTCTCGCGGGTTTCAAGATCCCCCTCGTCAATACGGTAATGGTCGGTATGCTCTTCACACAAGACGGTTTCAATGCTTTTGAGCCGGTCGTTGTCTTTAAAAATCCGGCTGATGCGCTCCCGGTATTCACTTCGGACAAATGCGAGCTCTACCTTCCCGTTTTCCAGGATATAGGCGATGCGATCGTCATCCTCCCCCAGGTTGACCGGTACCACTACGAGCCCCAACAGCCAGGCGGCAAAATACTGAACGACTGTCTGCCAGTGGTTGTGCGAAACGGTGGCGATACGGTCGCCGTGACTCAGCCCGTGCTTCTGAAGAAAGCGGGCCACCCCGTAGACTTCCCCTATAAATTCTTCATAGGTAAAATCGGTCTTCCGGCCTTCCCCATCCAGGTAGGTAAGATAGGGTTCTTCCGAGTCGGAACGATGATCGATAAGCTCCGGAAAATCCCGGAAGGGAAGTTCGGGGAGATTGGAATCGTCGAGGGTCCGGGCATGTTTTATTTTATCCTGCAGCTCCTTGAAATCCATGTCGGCCTGTTGGTTCGCCTTCTTTTGGGAAACATGTTAATTTATGGAAGTCGAAAAGGCAAGTACCGGGGCTTCCTGAACTAATTCCCGGGCATGCCGTGTTCTGTTATTCAAATAGAGCAAAATTCCCTGTTATGAAGAAGTTAAGCTGGCTTTTACTATTGCTGCTGCTTTCTCCGGAGGCCGTCCCCAGCGCCCATGCCCAGGAACGGCCCGTCTATACCCTGGAAAAAGCGGTTTACGATACGGTCACCTGGCAGCGTCCCCGTTTCGAGAGCCGCCGCACCGAACGCAACCGGCTGGTGGAAACGGGTATCATTCGGCAGGGGGTGACCGATTCGGCCGTAGTGGAAGCCATGCGCCACGTTCCGCGCCACCTCTTCATGCCAAAAAAAGTACGCGATTACGCCTACCGGAACCGGCCCCTCCCCATCGGCTACGAGCAGACCATCTCCCAGCCCTTCATTGTGGGGTACATGAGCGCGCTGTTGAATCTCAAGCCCGGCGAGAAGGTACTGGAGATAGGAACCGGCTCGGGATACCAGGCCGCCGTGCTCTCGGAACTCACCCCGCATGTATTCACCATTGAAATCGTCGAGGAGCTGGGCAGGCAGGCCCGGAAACGCTTTGAAAAACTCGGCTACACCACCATCAAAACCCGCATCGGCGACGGCTACAAGGGCTGGCCGAAATATGCCCCCTTCGATGCGATCATACTGACGGCGGCCGCCGATGAGATACCCGAACCCCTGGCCCGCCAGCTCAAAACGGGGGGTATATTGGTCATGCCCAAAGGTAAAGAGGGAGAAACCCAGATTCTTATTACGGCGGTAAAAAAAGAGGACGGCACCCTGAACATCGACCGTCGGCTTCGGGTCCGGTTCGTGCCCATGACCGGCGAAATTCAGGATCACCGGTAAAAAATAATCTTTCCCGCTTACCATTTAATTCTTAGTTTTTCGGACCATCGATCAAATTTTATTCATACTCTTATGCACGGTTTAAAACCATATCTCGCCGCCCTGCTCTTTGCCACCCTCCCCCTCGCGGCAGTCGGACAGCCTGCCGAAACGGAAAAAAGCCAACACATTGAACAGATCATTGAAGCGTTCAATCTGAAACAGCGCATGCTTGAAATTCCGGAAGAGGTGCACACGCAGTTCAGCACCAACCCTTTCGGGCTTCCCCCCGATCAGAATCAAAGGCTGATGGATATCTTTAGCCGGGCTTTCCACTCCGATACCCTGATGGAGCAAAGCCGGAAAGTGCTCCGGCGCCGCTACGATGCTGCATTTATGGACTCGATTCGTACGCGCCTGCAGCATTCCGATACCCGGAAGGTGCTGGAGGCCGAGGAGGAGACCTATACCATTCAGGGACTCAGGAAACGGATTGTGCGGGAATACCAGCTTGAGAAAGAGCCTCCCTCCACCGAGCGAAGAAATCTTATAGGTCAGCTGCAGGAAGCCGCCCTGCCCACCGAAATGGTGGTCGAGTCCTACTCCATTCTGTTTCGCTCCTTCCTGCAGGCTTTCAGCACACTGAGCGAACAGGCCACCCTCACGGAATCCCGGATCAAGGGGTATGTGGACAACTACCGCACGCAGATCCGCCCTGAAATAGAGCGGGAGCTGATGAACAAATTTCTGGTCACCTATTACAAGGTAGACAGCCCCGTGATCCGCAACCATATGGGCTTCTATGAAACCGAGGCCGGGCTCTGGCTGGCTTCGGTCCTCAACGAGTGCCTGTTTTCGGCCTACCAGGCCGGCGCCGCCCGTTTTAATGAACTGGCCGGAGACGCCAAATAATGCTAACCATCCTGAAACGACCATGACAAAGCGCATTCTTTTACTTCTTCTCCTACCGGCCACCCTCTTAAGCTGTACCTCTCCCCGGGAGGCTGCCCGGACCGAGTCCGAACCGCCTTTTTCGGTGGTTGACACGGTCGATTTCTCCACACTGTTGGAACCCCCCGAGGAGTGGCATCACTATTCCGAAACGTACACACGGTTTCGCGGGGTGGGAAGCCGGCTGGCCTACGAAACCCTGCTGAAAGGCCGAAATCCCCAAAAAGAGATCGTAGTGGCCGTTATCGACGGCGGTGTGGATATTGATCATGAGGATCTCAGCGGCAATATCTGGGTAAATGAAGATGAGATAGCCGGCAACGGAAAGGATGACGACGGCAACGGCTATACCGACGACGTTCACGGATGGAATTTCATCGGCGGAGCCGACGGGGAGAACGTCAATCACGACACCTTTGAGCTCACGCGCATCTACAGCCGGCTCCGGCAGCGGTTCGCGGATGCCGACACCACGGTGCTCTCCGAGGAGGCGATGAACGAGTACGAGCGTTTCCGGCAGATCCGCAAGGCCTATGAAAACAGGGTTCGCGAGCTGTCCACCCAGTACAATAATTTGCAATCCTTCGGGCAGAGCCTGGAGCAGGCCAAACAGATCCTGCAAGAGCACTTCAGCGACTCCTCCTACACCTATGAGGACCTTCGCAATATGCAGCCCGCCGGTCAGCAGCAGCAATTCGCCCAAAACGTCATGCTGTACGCTTTGGAAAACGATATAGACTCCACCCTCATAG
Source organism: uncultured Balneolaceae bacterium (assembly GCA_964423345.1). GTDB lineage: Bacteria > Bacteroidota > Rhodothermia > Balneolales > Balneolaceae > CAYREV01. Next base: position 28,765 of record CAYREV010000023.1, read on the forward strand.
CCGACCAGAAGGAGCAGGTCTACGAATTCGCCAAATACGGATATAACCCCGACTTCTCCCCCCGCCATATAGTGGGCGATGATTATGGGGACAAGACCGAGCGTTATTACGGCAACAACGATGTGGCGGGGCCGGACGCCTCGCACGGCACCCATGTGGCGGGTATCGTGGCTGCACTCAGGGGTAATGGCAAGGGCATCGACGGAATCGCCGTTAATACGAAAATAATGGCCATACGGGCGGTGCCCGACGGGGACGAAAGGGACAAGGATGTGGCCAATGCCATCCGCTATGCGGTCGATAACGGGGCCGATATCATCAACATGAGTTTCGGCAAAAGTTATTCACCCTACAAGGAAGTGGTAGACCAGGCCGTACGGCATGCCATGGAGCAGGGAGTGCTGTTGGTTCACGGGGCGGGCAACGACGCCAAAAATACCGACGAAGAGGCCAGTTTTCCGACCGACACCTACGAGGACGGCGGTCAGGCAGAGCTTTGGCTGACCGTGGGGGCCAGCTCCTGGAAACCCGGAAGGGAGTTTGCGGCCGCTTTCAGCAATTACGGCGACCGCTCGGTGGATCTCTTCGCGCCGGGCGTCGATATCTATTCCACCCTACCCGAAAACGAATACGGCTTTCAGGACGGAACCAGCATGGCCTCTCCGGTGGTGGCGGGCGTGGCCGCCCTCATCATGGCCTACCATCCCGGGCTTTCGCCCCAACAGCTCCGGCAGCTGATTATGGAGCATACCGAAAAGTATCCCCGGCAGCACGTCACGCTGCCCAACCAGAACGGAAAGGAGAAGCCCCTGGTATCCTTCGACTCTCTTTCGGTTTCGGATGGGGTGGTCAACGTCTACCGCGCCCTCAAGGCCGCAAGCGGCAGAAAGTAGAAATTCAGAAATAGCAAACGGGTAGAAGAAAGCCATCAACCGCCGGCAGCCGACATCAGACAGCCGGCCTTATCGCCCTCTTTATTATCAGGGTTTGTATGCGGTCGCCACCACGAACTCGCCCGGTATCACGTAGCCCTCTCCTTTGCGGTAGGGCTCGATGGATTCCAGGTATTCGGCGTGGGCCTCCTCTTTGTCGGCCTCCTCGAACTTACGGTACGCCATGGCAACGGCTCCGCCGAGAAACGCCCCGATAATGGCCTCCTCTTCCGACTCGAACTGCATATCGACCTTAAAACGGTCCAGTGTCACCTCTTCGAAACCGGCCTTTTCAAAGGTATGGACCAGGTTGTTGCCCGTCCCAAGCTGGAAGAACAGCGGACATACATCTGTCTTTACCCTGCGGTCTACAATGGGGAAGATACTGGCCCATCCGCATTCGCTGCGGCGTCCCCAGACCAGGGCCGATGCCTGTCCCCCGCTTTTCACCACCCGAAACATCTCCGCAGTGGCCTTGTCGGGTTCAGGGTAGTACATATATCCCAGGGAGTTGACGGCCGCATCGAACGATCCGTCCTCGAAATCCAGGTCTTCGGCATCCATGTGTTCGTAGCTGACGTTATCCACTCCCTTTTCGCTGGAGATGCCGGCGGCCTTTTCAATCATGCCCTCCGAGAGGTCCACTCCGACCACCTCGCCGCCCGGCTTCACCTGTTCGGCAAGCGGCAGGGTCACCAGGCCCGTGCCGCAGGAGATGTCCAGCACCCGGTCTCCGGCCGAGAGTTCCGCCGCATCCAGCAGGCGCTGTTGGGCGGGCAGCAGCTGGCGCTGCCATCCCTGTTCATAGTAAGGGGATGAATAATCCCATCCGTATCGCTGTACTCTTCGCTGTAACTCCGGTCTCATGATTCCTCCCTTGCAGTTATGTTAATGTTTACTTCCCGCTCGACGGGTATGGCCCGACTGAAATCGTCTAGCACGGGACTGTGGCTGTCGGTCTCCTCTATAACCCGCATGATCTCCTCTTTCGAGGCGGGGCTTTCGATATAGACCTTGTAGCGCAGCACCTCGAATCCGGGCGGGCGGTCGTCGATATGCAGCATGCCCCGCGCATCGAATTCGGACTCCACATCCACTTCTATGGTGTCTATGGGGATACCCAGTACGGCCGCCCGTTGGGAATAGCCGATTGCCAGGCAACTGCCCAGCGCCCCGCGTTCAAGGATGCCGGGTCCGGGGCCGGCGTCATTGCCGCCCTCCCCCTTGCCGATGTCTACCTTGAACTTCCAGTGCTTGTGCTCCACTTCGCAGGTGGTCCCGTCCCGCAGGCGCACCTTGGTCACTGTATTGCTTTTCCCAATGGAAGGACGCTTTTCCACCGCTTTTCGGTTTCGTTCAAATGCCTCTTTAATCGTTTTTGGATCTGCCATAACGGTCTGTCTTTATTTGGTAAAAGTGATCAGGTGAGCCGGCACCATAAGCACCCGGTATGCCGAAGCCGCTTTTTCCCGGTAATGGTATATTCAGTTCGCCCATGGTCGTCCTTTAACGGAACAGCTTTTTTTACTTAGAGCATGCGCGATGCCTTCAGTTCCACATCGGCATGTCTCCACGCCTTTTCGAATTTCTTTTTAATGCGCCCGGCTTCTTTCGTTTTCCCCTGCTCCTTCAGGCTTTGCCACAGTCCGTAGAGGGACCATCCGTTGTCCGGAAACCTGGCCAGGTCCTGCCGGTATACTTTTTCGGCTTCCGCTGCGCGGCCCGCCTCAAGCAGCACCGATCCCAGGTTGTGCCGAACCGGGAAAAACCAGTCCGGGGGCTCATTGTAATTAAGCCGGTCTTCAATTTCAACAGCATTTTTCAATAAGTCAATGGATTTATTGAAGTTACCCTTATGTGCATCAACTTCGGCCTCGAGCACTCGCACCGCTATCTGCATCAGCTCTCGAGTAGTATTTATGTCCCAAATGGTAATATGCTCAAGCGTGTCTTTTGCGGCTATGGCCTTCAGGCTGTCAAGTTCCGTTCGGGCCCGGTCCGGTTTCCCTTTCCCCACATAGGCCATGCCCCGTGCGTAATGCCAGACTCCCCGCGGGTAGATCAAATCCCCTGCCGGTTCGGGGGTTCTGAGGATGGCATCCCATTTGGCAAAGCGAACGTAACCGTAGAGGGGAATGATCCAGTAATGCTGCAGGGTACCCAGCCCGGGCTGGCGCATGGTCTCCTCATCCACCAGGGACGAAGTCTGTTTGGCGGCCCGGATACTTCGTTCGGCCCGGCCTTCCATGGTTGCGGTGGCCCAGAGGAAGTGGTAGTTATGGGGCACATAGGCCAGCGGGTAGATGCCCTGCCGGCGACACTGGGTTACATATTCGTTGTCCGCCTCCACCGCCCGTTCATTGGCCAGGGTACCTTTATGGTAGTCACCGGTTCGGATATATACGTGCGAGGGCATATGTACCAGGTGGCCCGCCCCCGGCACCAGCTCGCGAAGGCGGTCGGCACTCGGCAGGGCCTTCTCCGGTTTTTCCGCCTCCACCGCATGGATGTAGAGGTGGTTGGCCCCCGGGTGGTCCGGGTCTTCCCGGATCACCGACTCGAGCAGTTCCAGTATCCGGGGCGTCCACGGCTGCGGCTCCCCGTTCTTTTTCCAGTAATTCCATGGGTGGAGGTCCATCAGCGCCTCGGCATACAGGGTTCGGGCATCCAGGTCTTCCGGATATTTCTCCGCCAGCTTTTCCATCGCCCCGGCATAGGACCGGTCAAGACGGTTTCGGTCGTCGGGTGGATTCTTCTCGTACCGGTGCGAAAGCGCTTCAATATAGTCCTGTTCCCTGGGCGTGCCTTTATCTTTCAGCTCCTGCGCCTTCTGCAGGGCTTCCCAGGCTACCGGTATGTTATCGTCGGGCATGGCCGCATTGATATTGGGTCCCTGTACCAGTGCCACCCCCCACCAGGCCATGGGGTGGCCGGGATCCAGCTCGGTTACCTGCCTGAAGCTGCGGGCCGACTCCTTGTGGTTGAAGCCGTAGGCAAGCACCAGGCCCTGGTTGAAAAATTCCTGTGCCAGCGTATCGTCCGTGGAGATGGCAAAATGATGATCACCCATCCCGTCCAGCAGCGGTGCCATCTGCCCCTCGAAAAGATGTTTCCCGCTTTCGGCCGACTGGGCGAGCAGCTGTCCGGATAAGGAGGCCGAAAGCAGCAGGGCCAGCGGTAGAACAAATCGTTTAAGTACTTTTCTGAAGAATGAGAAAGTCCTATTCATAAACGTCATAACGGGATCCCTCTTGCGGTCTTTATACATTTCCATTTCATCAAACATACCAACTGGTCGGTATGTTAATAATTGCCTTTATAGATGTCAAATAATGATTAAGAGTATGCATATCGAAAATTGGGGTGGGTATATCCTTATTGAAACATACCATACAGTTTGTTACCTTGGCCCCATGGGAACGAAGACTTCAGATACCCGGACGGGCATTATGGACGCTGCCGAAAGCCTGATTTTGGAAAACGGCTTTGGCGGGACCACCGTCGATGCCGTTATCGGCCGGGCGGGCGTCAGCAAGGGCGCTTTTTTTCATCACTTTTCCAGCAAGGCCGAACTGGGCCATGCCATTGTCAGGCGCTACGCCGAAGAGGATGCCCGCCACCTGGAGGAGACCCTGGACAAGGCGGAAGGGCTTTCCGACAACCCCCTTCAGCAGCTTCTGATCTTTGTCAGGCTGTTTCAACAGGAGATGGAGACTTTGGAGGAGCCCTACCCCGGATGCCTGTACGCCTCCTACCTGCAGCAATCGGGGCTTTTCGATGAGCGGATTATGGAACTGATACGAAACTCCATGCTGAAGTGGCGCAGGCGCGTACTGGCCAAGCTGGAGGAAGTGGCCGAAGAGCATCCCCCCCGGATGTCGGTCGACCTGGAAAGCCTGGCCGATATGCTGCTGGTCATTTTTGAAGGGGCTTATATCCTCTCCCAGTCACTTCGGGAGCCCAAAGAGGTGGCCCGCCAGCTTTCGCACTACCATACCTACCTCAAACTGCTGTTTGGCGAGAAAAAATAAGGCGAAACTTCTACTCTTCCGCCTCCACTTTTTTCTTCCGGTCCTCGATCCAGCTGTAGGGATAGCTGTCGTCGTCCAGCTTCTGCGCTTCGGTGGTAAGCTGTAGCGGATAGAAGGTATCGATCATAACGGCGTATTCGTCGGTCTCCTCCTTGCCGATGCTGCCCTCATACTTGCCCGGATGAGGCCCGTGGGGAATACCTCCCGGATGCTGGGTGATACTGGCCTCCTCTACCCCCTTGCGGCTCATGAAGTCGCCCTCCACGTAGTAGAGCACCTCGTCGGAATCGACGTTGGAGTGGGCGTAGGGAGCCGGGATGGATTTCGGGTGGTAGTCGAATTTCCGGGGACAGAAGGAACAGACCACGTAATTATGTCCCTTGAAGGTCTGGTGGACGGGCGGGGGCTGGTGGACGCGGCCGGTGATCGGCTCAAAATCCTTGATGTTGAAGATCCACGGGTAGAGGTAGCCGTCCCATCCGACTACGTCGAAGGGATGGTGCTCGTACCAGTAGGAAGTGTAGCGGCCCTGCTTTTTGATCCGCACCTCAAACTCCCCTTCCTCATCCACGAAAACGGGCCCTTCGGGACGTCGAATATCCCTTTCGCAGAAGGGGCTGTTTTCCAGGAATTGTCCCTTGTCGGACAGATAGCGGTCCGGAATGTCGATGGGTCCGGTGGAATCGACCGTCAGCAGTCGGTTTTTCTCCGTCTCGAATACCATTTGGTAGATGGTGCCCCGGGGGATAAAGATATAGTCGCCATAGCCGAAGTCGAGCCGGCCGAACATGGTCTGTACATACCCCTCGCCCTCGTGGACAAACAGCAGCTCGTCGTGTTCCCCGTTTTTATAGAAATAGTCCATCGTTTCTGTGGGGCGTACCACTCCGATCTGCACGTCGTTGTTATAGAGCAGGACCTTGCGTCCCATCACGGGGTCGCCTCCCTCCTCCACATTGGCCGTCTGAAGATGGTGATGGCGCAGCGCACCCTCGTCCCATTTTTCAATCTTAACCTCCGGGCCCTGCTCCACCTTGAAGGTACGGGTGGGGGGATTGTGATGATACAGCAGCGAGGAGGCTCCGTGAAAGCCTTCCGCCCCGAACAGGTGCTCCTGGTACAGCTCCCCGTCCGGACGCCGAAATTGCGTGTGTCGTTTTTGAGGGATGTTACCAAGTTGGTGATAAATCATAATGGCCTCTTTTTATAGTAGAAAGCAGAAAGTCATAAGTTGAAAGTTACCAACTACTCAGTACCTGCCACTTTCTATTGTTTTTAAAGATTTCCGCGTAGCTTCTGTTCGCGTTCAATGGCTTCAAAAAGCGCTTTGAAATTTCCCTTGCCGAATCCCCGGGCTCCTTTCCGCTGGATGATCTCAAAAAAGAGCGTGGGCCGGTCGACCACCGGCTTGGTAAATATCTGCAGCAGGTAGCCCTCGTCGTCGCGGTCCACCAGGATGCCCAGTTCGGCCAGCCGGTCAACCGGCTCCTCTATATTGCCTACACGGTCTTCAAGCTCATGGTAGTAGGTGGTCGGCACATGCAGGAATTCCAGTCCCCGCTCCTGCAGCTTGCTGACCGTCTCGATGATGTCGCCCGTCAACAGCGCGATATGCTGCACGCCCGGTCCCTCGTAGAAATCGAGGTACTCCTCTATCTGCGATTTTTTCTTTCCCTCCGCCGGCTCGTTGATGGGGAATTTTATCATGCCGCGTCCCCCGGCCATCACTTTCGACATGAGTGCCGAGTACTCGGTGGAAATATCCTTGTCGTCAAAATGGATGTACTGCGTAAAGCCCATAACGTCGCGGTAAAAATCCACCCAGTCGTTCATTCTACCCTCCTCCACGTTGCCCACGCAGTGATCGACGAACTGTATGCCGACGGGATCCACATTGCCCAGCGGAGATTCCCTTTCCTCGAAGCCCGGAAGGAAAATGCCGTCGTAATCCACCCGGCTCACCAGGGAATGAATGGTATCTCCATAAGTGGCTATGGAAGCCTTTCGTATGGTACCCTGTTCATCCTTCAAGTTGTGGGGTTCTTCAATGCTTTCGGCGCCCCTTTTGACCGTTTCCCGGTAGGCGCGGTCTACATCCTCCACGTGAAGGGCGATGTCGCGTACCCCGTCGCCATGCTTGCTAATATGGCGGGCGATGGGCGAGTCGCCGGTCAGCGCCGAGGTAACCACAAAACGAATATTGTTCTGCTCCAGGTAGTACGATACCCGGTCGCGCGATCCGGTTTCAAGTCCGCTATAAGCCTTAAGCTCGAAGCCGAACACCGTTTGGTAGAAATGGCTGGCCTGTTTGGCATTGCCTACATAAAACTCCACGTAATCCACATCCTGCAGTCCCAGGTGGTCGTCAAACTTTTCTTCAACGGGGCGGTTGAGGGTAGCGGATTCCTTGGTAGTCGCTGTGCTCATAACTTCAATCCTCACTTATAATTAGATGCCTGCTTGCCTTCTTCTTGCAATACTGCTTGCCTCCTTCATGCAATATAGGTCGCAAGGTATAACGACTCAAATATGTTTTTATCCAACCTTTTCTAGCGCCTCCCTTATATAACCGCCATTACGGGTGATTCATTTCTTTTTTTGGGGAGCTGGAATATAGCTGTCAGATGAGTATAGCTGTCAGGTGAGTTTGAGGGCGGGGCAAAAAATGGCAGGCATAAAAAAAATACCGGAACACAATTGAGACTTCTTTCGGTCTGAAAGAGAGAACCAAACAGGCTGCGGATTTCCAACCTACCGCCAATCATACCGTAGTACTCTTGGCGACTGTGTTCACTTACAAGTAGCACATTCCTGCAATGTTTGTCAAGAAAAAAATGCACTACTTTTCCACAAATTTCCCACAACTTTTCCACAGAGTTATCCACATTTTTTACAGAATTGGCCCCTGTTGCATTTAAACATTAGTGGTTGTATTCAAAGGATTTGAAGCTTGGTATTTTGCGTGTGCCTGCCCGGGATATGAAGGTGAAAACCGGAGCGTGAATGGCTACTTTCTCGCCAGTGGGATATGAACGGAAAAAACGGAACCCTCTCCCTGCTTGCTGCTTACGGTCAGGTCGCCTCCCATCAGGCGGCTGAGCTTTTTGCTGATCGGCAGTCCCAGGCCGAATCCCCCCTCGTCGGAGTCCGATTTTTTGTTGTCCATCTGCATAAAGGGCTGAAAGATCTCCTCCATCTTATCTGAGGCAATTCCAACGCCGGTATCCTTGACATGGATCTTGGCAACAGGAGCATCTTCTTCGGTATATAAGACGACCTCCCCTCCCGGCTCCGTGTACTTGACCGCATTGGTCAACAGGTTTATCACCACCTGCTGAAGACGGTCCTTATCGGCTTTTACGCTCAAATCCGTCTTCTCTCTCCGGGTCAGCTTGATTCCCTTGGCCTCAGCATCATGCATAACCATCATGAAGGATTTGACGAGCACCTCTTCAAGCAGAATAACTTCCTTGTTAATCTCAAAAAAGCCTGTTTCCAGCTTTGCAAAGTTCAGGATGTCATCTGCAAGCCGGGCGAGATTCTTGCTGGCATTCTTGATCATGCCCAGATACTTATACTCTTCATGCCGCGCGTCACCGTTTAACTCGTCCGACAGCAGCTCTACCATTCCAAGGATCACATTCAGGGGACTGCGCAGTTCATGCGACATCATCGAAAGAAATTTCTCTTTCTGGTCGCTTGTTTTTTCGGCAGCTTTCTTGGCGTACAGGATCCGGTCTTCGTATTCCGAACGGCGTTTCATCCACACCACGATGCAGCGATTTTTAAACTCTTTATTTTCCGGAACCCTTTCCGCATTTATCAATACGGGTATATCATCGCCCTTTTCAGACTGCAGGGTGAGGTAGATCTCGTCGGCCCGGTTTTCCATCTTTAACAGGGGGAACAGGTGGGTTTGATAGAACACCCCGCCCCCGGGCGTCAGGATTGTTTCCATATGTTTACCGGAAAGTTCTTCATCGCTATAGCCCACCATTTCACAAAACCTGCTGTTAACAGCCCCAATAATCCCCTCGTCATTAAATTCCAGGTATCCGCAGGGTATTTGATCAAGGGTAGCGTCCATTATTTTTCAGGTCTGTTTAAGATAAGCATCAATAGCGGCAATGGTTTCTTCCGGCTGGCTCAGGTGCGGACAGTGACCGCTTGCCGGGATGATTTTAAAAGTACTCTCCTTAATGTTCTCATGTACATATTTTCCTACCTCCACCGGAGCTATGGAATCATGCTTGCACTGGAGAATAAATACAGGAACCTCGATCTTCGGAAGGTCCTCCCGGTTGTCGGCAAGAAAAGTGGCTTTGGCAAATTCATGGGCTATAACCGGGTCGGTCGAACAGAAGCTCTCTTCCAGCTCATCGGTCAGCTCAGGCTTATCTTCATTTTTCATCACTTCAGGGGCAAAAAAGCTGGCCCACCCTATATAGTTTTTTTCCATCAGCTCCAGCAGCTCCCGGATGGTGCTGCGATCATACCCGCCATGATAGTCGGGTGGATCATTCAGGTAACAGGGAGAAGGGCCTATCATGACAATATCCCTAAAGTGACGGGGCTCCCTGATGGCCGCCAGTGCCCCAATGATGGAGCTGACCGAATGGCCTACAAAGATCACCTCTTCCAGTTCCATGGCGTGGATAATATCCAGCACATCCCGGGCGTAACCCTCCAGGCTGCCGTATCGCTCGGATCGGTAGGCACTGACATCGGATTCGCCGGATCCCACATAGTCAAACAGGACAATTTTATACTCCTTTTCGAATGCCGGAGTAATGAACCGCCACATATTCTGATCACACCCAAAGCCGTGGGCGAACATGATGGGAATCTCACCCTCCCCTGTCACCGTGACATTATTTCTTTCAACTATATTATTCTGCATCTGACTGGTGGAATGGAGTTACGGTCCTTCTCTTAGTATTAAATAACATCATAACAGCCAACTTTCTATTAATATAATTGATAATTCTTTAGAATGTGCAACTCCTTTGCAATAAGTATAAGATGCTTTCCGCCCAGACAGCCGTCTTGTAAATTCCCTTGATTAATACGATTTTAAGGCCGGTATGAATGCTTATATTGCATGCTGTGTTATTTTATACAGCCCATGATCAGAAACCAAAATAGTCCTATGGAAGAGCAAGAACGCAAGGAAAAATTCCAGGAGCGTATCGACAACGGAGAAACCATTGAACCCAAAGACTGGATGCCGGACCGGTACCGCCAGCAGTTGATCCGGATGATGAGCCAGCACGCACACTCCGAAATTGTCGGCATGCTGCCCGAGGGCAACTGGATTACGCGCGCCCCCTCGCTGAAACGCAAGATCGTACTGCTCTCCAAGGTGCAGGACGAGGCGGGACACGGCCTCTACCTCTACAGCGCCACCGAAACGCTGGGAGCCAGCCGCGAGCAGGTGATCGACGAACTGCACGAGGGCAAAGCCAAGTATTCAAGCATTTTCAACTACCCCACGCTCTCCTGGGCGGATATCGGCGTTATCGGATGGCTGGTCGACGGAGCCGCCATCATCAACCAGACCATGCTGGCACGCAGTTCCTACGGACCCTATTCCCGGGCGATGATACGCATCTGCAAAGAGGAGAGCTTTCATAAAAAGCAGGGCTACGAGATGGTAGCAACCATGGCCGACGGCACCCCCGAACAGCAGGAGATGGTACAGGACGCCGTTAACCGCTGGTGG
>CAYREV010000024.1:0-36171 GCA_964423345.1 uncultured Balneolaceae bacterium
ATCGACAAGGGCTCGACTGCGATCGTCTAAATATTCCCACTACGTAAAAGAACAACCTTTTCAAATGCCCAATTTTCAGAGCAAAAAATAGGGCTGAGTTCAATTTTGAAATTGTGCTCAACCCGTCTCGAAAAGGGATTCCCAATATAGGGTTCTTTGGGTATTCATGTCAATATTTTTCCACTAAATTTTCACTGAATATTCCTTCTCCCCCGACACCCTGAAAACGCCCTCTCAATGAAGCCAGGCTAGTCGTGCAATCGATGGCCGGACGGGTCCTCATAAAAATCCCTGAATATTCTCACACCCAAATAGAAAAGCGGTGTATCAAACAGTGCGAAGAAAAACTTGAAGAGGTAAGAATTGAGAATCAGGATGGCCAGCGCGCCCAGCGAGTTTATCTCCTCCCCAAGATTGCCGGCCATATAAAGAATGGAAAGAATGGCCGTCGAATCGACCAGCTAGCTGACCGTAGTGGAGGCATTGTTGCGAAGCCACAGGTGTTTGCCGACTGTCAGTTCCTTCCAAAAATGGAAGAGGTGGCCTTTTACCATTCCATCCTTCCCCCCTTCCGCAATGGCTCTTGCCAAACTTCGCAAACATTGATTTATTACGATGAAATCCAACATAAGCAACCCCTGTATGTCCCTACTCCTGCTGGCCCCCAACCGCGATATGACGGCCTGGAAAAAAGCACTGCTCGAAATAGATCCGAACCTCGATATTGAAATTTGGCCGCAGGTTGAAGAGAAGGACCGGGTGCATTTTGCCGTTGCCTGGAACCAGCCCGACCACCTGCTCGACTCCTATCCCAACCTCAAGGCCGTCTGCTCTCTGGGGGCCGGGGCCGACCACCTGCTTCGGGACGAATCCCTACCGGAAGAAGTACCCATATGCCGGGTGGTATCCCCCTCGCTGATCCGCCAAATGAAAGAATATCTGTTCAATGCCGTACTGAACTACCAGCGCAACACCTACCGCTATTACCGGCAAATGCATCGGACGGTCTGGGAGGTCCACCCCAACAAAGATGCGGGCGACTTCACCATCGGCATCATGGGTTTGGGATCGCTGGGAAAACCGACGGCCCTCCAACTGGCCGAATTCGGCTATAAGGTAGCCGGCTGGTCGCGCACTCCCAAGGAACTGGAAAAGGTTGAAACCTATGCGGGCATGGAGGAGTTTGAAGCCTTCCTGTCGGCCACCCGACTGCTGGTCTGCATGCTGCCGCTTACGCCCGAAACGGAAGATATCCTCGATCTCGACCTCTTCCGAAAGCTGGACCGGCCGGCCCATATCGTTAACGTGGCGCGGGGTGATCACCTAGTGGAAGAGGACCTGATCTATGCCCTGGACAAAGGCTGGCTGGAGGGGGCAACGCTCGACGTATTCAGGGAGGAGCCGCTGGCCGAACAACACCCTTTCTGGAACCGCGACCGCATAGTCATCACCCCCCATGTGTGCAGCCTGACCCCACCCGACGAGGTAGCGCCGCAGATCGTCGAAAACTACAAGCGGGCACTCTCCGGCATGGAGCTGAACCATAAGGTCGATCGGGGAAGAGGATACTGATACAGGAAACAGTATGTCAGTATACAGTGATCAGTGTGCCGGTGATCAGGGAGCGGCTGTTGCCTGGTCGATAATCATAATCTGCGTCCCGCCTTAGTTTCCCACCTCGATCCGGGTGATCCAGCCGAAGGGATCCTCCACTTTCCCCCGCTGCATACCGTAGATGGTATCATACAGCTTCTGCCCGACGGGGCCCCGGCCCTCTTCATGGATAGTGATTATCTGCCCCTGGTGACGAATGGCCTTGACCGGGGAGATAACGGCGGCGGTACCTGCGCCAAACACTTCCTGAAGCGTACCGTCGTGGGCGGCATCCATCACCTCTGTCATACCCAGGCGCCGCACTTCCACATCCATATCCCAGCTTTCGGCCAGTTTAATGACCGAATCGCGGGTCACCCCCGGCAGAATCGTTCCCCCCAGCGGTGGGGTAACTAGGACGTCGTCAATCAGGAAAAAGATATTCATGGTCCCGACTTCCTCAATGTATTCGTGCTCGAAAGCATCGAGCCACAGCACCTGGTTGAAACCCATCTCCTGAGCCTTGCGGGCCGGATAAAAACTGGCAGCGTAGTTGCCGGCTGTCTTGGCTTCGCCGACTCCGCCCTTGACGGCACGTACATAGTTCTGCGAGGTGATGAGCCTGACCGGCTCCTCATAGTAGGCTCCCACCGGCGAAAGTATAATATAAAACCGGTAGGTGTCGGAAATCTTTGCCGCCACCTGCTTGTCCCAGCCGAATACAAAGGGCCGGATGTACAGGGAATTCCCATCCTTTTCAGGTACCCACTTATGGTCCAGCCTAACCAGCTCCCTGATACCCTCAAGAAAAATATCCCGATCCACCGGTGGAATACAGAGCCGCTTGCATGAGTTGACCATACGCTCATAGTTTTTTTCAGGGCGGAACAAATGGATGGTCTCTTCATCCACATAATAGGCTTTGGTCCCCTCGAACACAGACTGGGCATAATGGAGCGTGTTGAGGGCCGGTGTAATCTCTATGGGGCCGTAAGGCTTGATCACGGGCGACTGCCACCTTCCATCCCGGTATTCAATCTCGAGCATATGATCGGTAAATATCCTGCCGAAACCGGGATTCTCGAGATCTGCTTCGGGCAGCCGGCTCTGTTCTACTTTTTCAACGGCTATATCGGTGATTGCTTCCATGGTTAATCAAATAAAAATTTTTGTAGATGACGCCTATAAAGTTAGTAGCTTTTTTGCTAAATAGCTGACATTTTCCATTAAATTTTATAAACCCGGCACGTGCAGACCTTCCAGCCTGCCTGACGGCCGGCCCGGATATTTTTATAGACCACCTAACCTCAGTTAATCATACTTCATTTATGCAACTTATCAAAAATTACGTACTTGCCATTCTATTGATAACGGCTGCCGGCTCACAGGCTTTGGGGCAGGGCACGCCCCTTGTACTTGAGATGGCCGACCGCGCCGAGCTGCAGGACCGCTGGCTGCACTATCGCCTCGACCACCTGGTACCCAAGCTGATGGAGCGTGAAAATATCGACATGTGGGTGATCATCGCCCGTGAGTATAACGAGGACCCCGTAATCAAGACGATGCTTCCGGCTACCTGGCAGTCGGCCCGCCGCCGTACAATACTCCTGTTTTTCGACGACGGAGATGAGGTGGAACGGCTGGCCGTGGCAAGATACGATATCGGTGAATTTTTTAAGACGGCATGGAACAAAGAGGCACAACCCGACCAGTGGAAACGGCTGGCTTCTATTATCGAGGAACGCAACCCCGGTACAATCGCCCTCAACTACTCGAAAACATTCGCCCTGGCCGATGGGATATCCTATACCCAGTTCGAGGCATTCCGGGAAGCCCTGCCCGACCGCTACCGCAACCGTATCGTGTCCGGCGAAAAGCTGGCCATCGGCTGGTTGGAGACGCGTATAGAAGCCGAAATGAAGGTATATCCCATGATCTGCGGTATCGCACACGACATCATCGCCGAAGGGTTTTCGGAAGCGGCCATACAGCCGGGCATAACTACCACCGACGACCTGGAATGGTGGTACCGGGAGCGCATCAGGGAGTTAAAGCTTACCGCATGGTTTCATCCCAGCGTCTCGATCCAGCGCGCCGAACGGCCGGAAGGGTCCTTCCTGCAAAACTTTTCCAAGCGGCCTGCCAAAGATGTGATACAGCCCGGCGACCTGCTTCATGTCGATTTCGGCATCACCTACCTGGGCCTGAACACCGATACCCAGCAGCATGCATACGTTCTCAAAAGCGGCGAGAACAAAGCGCCGGAAGGCCTGGAAGAAGCGCTTGGGACAGGCAACCGCCTGCAGGATATACTGACCGGAAATTTCAAGGCGGGGCGGACGGGCAACAACATTCTTGAAGCCTCCAGGCAGCAGGCCATGGAAGAAGGAATACGCCCGAGTATCTACACCCATCCCATCGGTTTCCACGGGCATGGCGCCGGGCCTACCATCGGGCTGTGGGACCAGCAACAGGGCGTGCCGGGGCGGGGCGACTACCCTCTCTACCCGAACACCGCCTACTCCATAGAGCTGAACGCCACGGTCAACATTCCCGAGTGGAACAAGGATATACGCATCATGCTGGAGGAAGACGCCTTTTTCAACGGCGACAGCGTTCGTTATATTGACGGTCGCCAAACTGAACTCTGGTTGATACCACGGCAAAAGTAACACTGTATCCTGGGAGAAGCTCAGGATGGGACGGTTAAACATATACTGAATGTGAGCAAGCTTGAACCCCTTTTTAAAGAACTGAAGAAAACACCGGCCGGCCCTTTTTTTAATCCGTGGTATGACCGGGACGAAGACCACGACCGCACCTCCGAGGCACCCGCCATTCGGAGGAAACAGCTGAAGGCTTACCTCTCGGAACGACTCGACACGGCCGAGTATCTCTTTATCGCGGAAGCCCTGGGCTACCAGGGCGGGCACTTCACCGGCATTGCCATGACCTCCGAACGCATCCTGCTCGGCCATCACGAACCCAAACATGGTATCCCGGCCGAGGGCGTATTCCGTGGACTCGAACCCCGGCGCACCAGCAAGCTGGAGGTGAACCCCAAGGGGATGACCGAGCCCACCGCCACCATCATGTGGAAAGCCCTGCATCAAATGGATATCGACCCCTACAAGACCGTACTCTGGAACGCCCTCTCCTGGCACCCCTACGATCCCGGCCGGGGACTGCTAAGCAACCGCACGCCGAGCGATTCGGAGCTGGAGGCGGGACTGCCCTCACTTGAACAGTTTATCAAACTCTTTCCGGACAGGCAGGTAATTGCGGTGGGAAGGAAAAGCGAACAGGTGCTCGACCGCCTGCAGCTTGACTATATGCCCGTTCGCCATCCCGCCAACGGGGGCGCCCCTAAATTCCGGCGGCAGCTCAAAACCCTATTAAGGCAGCAGTAAGTAGAAGGTAGAAGGCAGGGGGTGTTTAACTCATCAATTTTCCCGGCTGCTGCCAAAATTCATAATTCAAAATTCAACACTGTCCTGCCTTAGCCCGTGCTCTGCATGGCCGCGGCAATCCCGTTAATACTCAGGAACAGGGCGTCGTGAAGCTCCTCATCCTCCTCATTCTCGCGCCAACGCTTCATCAGCTCCACCTGCATCATATTCAAAGGATAGGTGAAGGGATTGCGGAAACGGATGGATTTGAGGATCACGCTGCTGTTATCCAGTATCTTCGACTGCCCCGTAATATCCAGGATCGCCTTTTCAGCCTTGCGAAAATCGTCGGTAATACGGCTGTCAAAATGGTCTCCATCGGCCATATCATACACATCGGCCGTCTGCAGGTGGGTTCTTGCCATCTCCCGCTGGGCGTTATCCAGTATCGTCCGGAAGAAGATCCAGTTGTCGTACCACTCCTTAAGCACCGGTAAAACCTCCTCCTCTTTCTCAATGAGCGTATGAAAGGCCCTGCCGATACCGAACCAGCCGGGTACGTTGTAGCGGACCTGCGTCCAGGCAAAGACCCAGGGTATGGCCCGCAGGTTCTCGAAATCGGCCTCATCGGTTCCTCCGCGCGAGACGGGGCGGGAAGCGATGGGCAGGCGACTGATATGCTCGATGGGCGTGATTTCGGTATACCACGGCCAAAAAGAGGCGTCGTCTATCAATTCGCGGTACCCTGCCATGGAGTCGTCCGCCAGTTGTTCCATAATCCTGGCATGCTGCTCTTTCTCCTTGTCCTCTTTTTCGGCCGATTCGGTAAGCCGGATCATCGCATTGACAATCTGCTCGAGGTGCCGGCGGGTGATGGCGGAAAGGGAATAGCGGAAAGAAATAACTTCCCCCTGCTCGGTAAAACGGATGCGCCCGTTATTGCTGATGGGCGGCAGAGCCAGGATCGCCTCATTGGAGCGCCCGCCCCCGCGGCCGACCGTCCCCCCGCGCCCGTGGAAGAGGCGGAAATCAATATCGTACTCCCGGCACACGGCACCCAGCTTCTGCTGGGCCTTCTCCAACGCCCAGTTGGCCATCCAGTAGCCGCCGTCCTTGTTCGAGTCGGAGTATCCCAGCATGATCTCCTGGAAGTTTCCGCGCGCCTCAATCTGGCGGGTGTACAGCGGGTTCTCATAAATTTGGGCCATCAGCTCGTTGCACACTTCCAGGTCTTCGATGGTCTCAAACAGCGGAACCACATCGAGGCTGCTTTCAACCGCCCCGCCGTTGAGGCTCCAGAGTCCGGCCTCCTTGGCCAGAATCAGCACTTCAAGCATATCACTGACGCCGTGCGTCATGCTGATGATATAACTGCCGAAACTGCGGGAGTCCAGCTCCAGCAGCTCCCCTATAAGGCGGAACACATCCATGATCTCGCGGGTATTGTCGGTCACCGACGATTTTACCGGGCAGAGGGGACGTGGATTGTTCAGCTCCTCGGTCAGGATTTTCACCTTTTGATCTTCGGGCAGATCGGTATACCGGTCGGTCACATTGGCCAGGTCCAACAGCTCGGCGATCGTCTCTTCATGCAGGCGGCTGTGCTGGCGTATGTCCAGGGCTGCCATATGAAATCCGAACGTCCTGGCCCGGATGATCAGGTCGTTCAGCTTGCCCGTCCGGGTCACCTTTTCGAGTCCGCTTTCAATCAAGCTCTCCCTGATCAGCTCCAGGTCATGTTCAAAATCGTCTGCCCGGTAGTCGTCCGCCCGGCGGATCACCGTCCGCCTATCGGCCTCCCCGGCCAGCTCAAGCTGCTGCTGCAGGCGCTGCATCATATGGGTGATCTTCCGGCGGTAGGGCTCCCGGCTGTACAACCTGTTATAGCGGTCGGAAAGGGGTACCTCCTCTTCGTCCTTTGCAATGGACTCGTTCAGTTCATCCGAAACCGAGAACTGGTTTTGGGAGATACTCAGGTACCTTCGAAGCTCATCCAGCTCCTCAAGGTATAGTCCCAGCACCCCCTTGCGCTGTTCCATGATGGTATCCCAGGTCACCTCTTCGGTCACATTGGGATTGCCGTCACGGTCGCTGCCTATCCAGGAGCGGTAGCGGAGAACCACCGGGAGGTCGGGCACCCTGTCGTAATAGGTTTCAAAAGCCTGCCGGAGGTCCCTATAGAGTACCGGTACGGTCTCCCAGATCGCATTGGTAAAGTAGAACATGCCGTTTTCCACCTCATCCTCTACGGTCACTTTTTCGGAACGAACCTCGTCGGTTGCCAGCAGCAGGTTGATCTCATTGAGTATCTCCGCAACAATCTGGCGGCGTTCGGCCGGCGTAAACGCCTCATCCTCCAAACGGCTTATCATCGAGGTAATATGGCGCTGCTTGACCAGCACGCTGTGCCGCCGGGCTTCCGTGGGGTGAGCCGTAATAGTGGGCTGGATATCGAGTTTTCCCACTACTTCAAGGGCCTCTTCACAGCTGTAGCCCGACTCCTTCAGCCGGTAAATCGCATCGGCTATGCTCTCTCCTCTCGGTGCATCGGGACTGGTATCGAAGGCCCGCTCCCTATTGATACGGGTGATCTCGTGCTGTTCCAGCGAGTTGACAAGATGAAAATAGACGGTATAATACTTGA
The DNA here is from genome assembly GCA_964423345.1 of uncultured Balneolaceae bacterium. Taxonomy (GTDB): domain Bacteria; phylum Bacteroidota; class Rhodothermia; order Balneolales; family Balneolaceae; genus CAYREV01. The sequence continues at coordinate 7,627 of CAYREV010000024.1, forward strand.
GCAGCTTGATGATACGGCCCGTCTCATAGCCGTCGATCCTCTCCTGCAGTTCGAGGAAAGCCTCCTCATCCTCCTCATCAAAGGCACGCGCCGCCAGCCCGGGGAGCTCGGCGAGGTCCTCAATCACAGCAGCGTCCTCCTTGCTCTCAATAATATCCTGCAGAAATCTTGACAGGGACTTGATCTTCGAGGCAAGATTGGAGCTTATACCGCTCTTTTCTTCAAAATGTGCAATAACTTCTTCTTTCATAACTGTAAATCTTTAAATAATACTTTTATGAGGCCAAACGCTTGATAACACGCTTCGGTTTTACCGGAAGACGGCCGGTCGGCCGGTGCCGATTGACCGGCAGCGCTCAACGGAAAACATCAACCATTCGGCCATCCTAAACACAAAATAATAGCAGGGCGTTGAGGCTTTTTAATCGTTTCCTGAATTAAACCAAGTAACATCACTTATCAAAAAAATGGATACATTCCTTCCAAAGACAACCCCTGACAAATAAATAAGGCTATGAAAAACCGATACCTACCGAAAGATCAGACCCACTGGCCAAAGCCCTGAAAAAAAGTGGCTTCAAGTTTGTCGGCAGTATCATCATCTACGCGCACATGCAGGCGGTCGGAATGGCAAACGACCACCCGGTGTCCTGTTTCCGATACAGAGAGGTATAAAACTGCAGGACTCTTCAGGCAAGGTTTAGGCGTTGTTTTCGTTAGTTAAATAGCCGTTGGATTTTAGCATAGCAAAAAAACCTAATTTTTTTATTTTAACGGCAAGTTAAAAACATGTGCTATCGCCCTAAATCAAAACCATAGTCTATTATGCGTTCCAAGTTTAGCCTCGAGGAAGTTGCAACCATGTTGAGCATGAAGGTTGAGGAAGTCGAAAAGGAGATCGACAGCGGGCATCTCGGCTATACTTTCGATGAAGGCGAGAAAAAAGTAACGCTTTACGACCTGGAAAAATATATGGGAGCCGAACAGACCCAGAAAATCACCCGGGAATTTCTTGAAACAGAGAGTTAAACCACATTATCCCCCTTCTTTGAGCCAACCTATGTTTGCAGGCCCCCGGCAGGGACCTATGAACCTCAGCCCACAACCTTTTCAACGAGATCGTCAACATATTTTACCTTGAAGCCGTCGCGGGCCAGCAGTGCGGAGGCCACCGCCGAACGGAAGCCGGTCCTGCAGTGAACCAGCAGCGTCTTGCCGTCCGGGAGCTCATCTTCACGATCCAACAGGCGGGTATGGGCAATATTCAGCGCCTCCTCAATGTGTCCCTCCTTGTATTCCGAATGTTTTCGCACATCCAGCACCCGGTATTGCTCATCCTCCATCAGCGATAGCGTCCTTTCAAAATCTATGGTCTCAATGGCGGCAAGCTCCCCTTCATACTCATCAAGCTCCTCCGGTGTGATAAATCCCTCTACCTGATCGAGGCCGATACGCACCAGGTCACGCACCGCCTCTTCCACCTTCTCCTTCTCTATCACCAGGTATAGGTGCTCCTGTTCCCTTACATAGGATCCCGCTACCGTGTTAAACTTCCTGCCCAGGGGAGACAGCAGTGAGCCGGGCAGGTGCCTTTCCATAAAGTCGGCGGGTTCACGGGTATCGACAATAACATTGTTTTTCCTCTTCCCGGCTTCAGCGAAGGCTTCAATGGACATTTTTTCCGGTTCGGGAAGTTTGCCGAGGACGTCAGGCCCCTGCCTGTTATCCCGTTTCATGCGGGCAAAATAGAGCGGCGGTTCGGGCTGATCTTCCAGTATATAATCCACGAACCCCTCCCTGTTGTCAGACGAATTGATAGATTTGTTAAACCGAAGCTCATATCCGACGGTCGACTCAGGCACGGCACCCAGCGCTTTTCCACAGGAACTGCCCGCACCGTGTCCGGGCCAGAGCTGCAGGTATTCAGGCAGGCTCTTAAACTCCTCAATCGACTCATGCAGCTGCCGGGCCGACAGGCGCATCGATCCCTTTTGTCCCGCAGCCGTCTCCAGCAGATCGGGCCGGCCCACATCGCCCACAAAAATAAAATCGCCCGAAAGTATACCCATGGGGGCATCCGCTCCCGCGGTGTCGGTCACCAGAAAACTGATATGTTCCGGGGTATGCCCCGGCGTATGCTTCACCCCGAGGCGGATGTTGCCGACCGGTATCTCGTCGCCCTCGTAGAGAAAACCGTAATCGTAGCCGCTGCCATTCAGCCATTCGTACTTCCAGTCTTTGTCGCCCTCGTCGGAGGCATATATCTTGATTCCCTGTTCGGCAAACTCACGGAGTCCGGAAAGGAAATCGGCGTGGATATGGGTTTCCGTGGCGGCCGTAATCTGCAGCCCCTCCTGCCGGGCCAGCTCCACATACCGGTCAATATCCCTCATCGGGTCGATAATAATTGCCTCGCCCGTCTGCTGGCAGCCTATCAGGTAGGCATATTGTGAAAGCTTTTCTTCATAGATCTGCTTGAAATACATGGCGGTGCGTCAATCGGTTAATGGGTATTTATTGCAATCGGGATTAGTCGCTCTGTAATATAGGCGTTTTCATCGGCCATTGTTAAGCCGGCCATTTCAACGGTTGTTTTTATCTTTCTTTTTTTCCTTCATTTCGGGCCGTTCCAGGTAGGGTAATCCCTTTCGGATCCACTCAGGGGCTTTCTCCCCTTTCAAGTAGTGGTCATGCCACTGAAACGCCCGGGTGGCGTAGTCAATACGGTTCTCCCGGCGTGCCAGCCCGTGGTTCTCCCCTTCATAGACCAGCATTACAAACGGTTTTTCCATGCGGCGCATGGTTGTATAGAGCTCCACCCCCTGGTTGAAGTCGACCGCCCCGTCTTCGGTGCCGAACTCGACCAGCAGCGGGGTCTTCGCATTTTCCATGTTAAAGATGGGAGAGTTTTCGATAAACTTGTCCCAGTCCATCCACCAGGGATCGGGGAAGCGGCCCTGGCTGATCTCAAAGATGTTGGCGTCGGTTATGCCGGCATTCCAGTAGATGGAGTTATACATACTCACCATGTTTGTGAGCGGGGCCCCGGCCACCGCCGAACTGAACAGGTCGGTCTGCGTTATGATAAACGACGTCTGATAGGCGCCCCACGAGTGGCCCGTCAGGCCCACCTTATCGCGGTCGATCATTCCCGTCTCCAGCACCTTCTTTACGGCCGGAACCACCGACTCGACGGCCGACATCCCCGGATCACGAAGCTGGTAGGTGATATCGGGCTGGAACACAAAGTAGCCTTCGGAGGAAAACCTTCTGAAGTTATAGGGACTGGTCCGGGTGGGGATGGTGTAGGAGTGCATGTCCTGCGACCGTCGCTCGTAGATATATACGATCATCGGGTATTTTTTGTCCGGCTTGTAGTCGGCCGGGTAAAGCAGCCGCCCCTGCAGCTTGTCGCCCCGTTCATTGGTGAAAGTGACCAACTCGTCGTCCGCCCAGTGATACTGCTCCTGCTGCGGGTTGGTCCGGGTCAGGGCCACCGGGCTCTCAAAATCCTCTTCCACAAAAAAGTAGTCGGGCGAGTCCGTCGCACTTTCGGTACGGTACACAAACTTTTGGGCCTCATCGGCCTTGTCCAGCCCGCCGATCTGCATCTCCCCGTAGACCAGGGTTTCCAGCCGATCCCTCCGGTCCAGCCGGGCATACCCCCGCTCCTTGGTAAAGCGGCCATACATATGGAAATAGAGGGGTTCGTTTTTTTCCACGTAGTCGTCCTCGCGGTCCAGCCAAACCTGCCGGTAGACCACGCTGTCGCGGGCCCCGTCGGTCAGTTTCTCTATGTCGCTGCCGCCGGGTGTGGCCCGGTAGACGTCATGCTCGTCGTAAAGCAATACCCAGGCGTCCTCTTCCGCCCAACGGCCGGTGCCGAAGGGGCGCTGCTGCTCCCGGCCGTTCACCTGGTGGTAATTTTCAAAATGGGTGTCCAATTCGGCCGTCAGGTTGATCTCTTTACCCTCTTCAATATCGTAGGTGTGCCATTCGTTATCCCAGAAATAGATCAGGTAGTTGCCGGCGGGCGAGACCCGAACCGACTCGCGCCGTTCCAGGATCTTGTCGCGCCGGCCCGTTGCCACATCTATCAGGTAGATATCTCTCCACTCCTCCTCAAAGGTAGGTTCATAGGGATCATACACATAGCCGACCGCATGTTTCTGGTCGCCCGTCAATATGACCTCCTCCACCTTCTCATCGCCCAGCTGAACGAAACGATCCTCGTCCAGGTGCCAGGCCGACAGGTGGTTATCTTTTTCCAGCCTGTCCTTTAATACCTCCTGCCGCGGCTGTATCCGGTCGTCGCGCCAGTGCCAAACCTCCACATTGGTAGAATCCATATCCGCATCGAGATTCTCCCCCTCCGATTCCTGGTCCGTGGTATCGCTTTTCGCCTTGCCGGAGGTATCCCCGTCATCCTTTTTCTCCCATTCCTTGATGCCGAAAAACAATCTTTCCCGGTCCTCCGACCAGCGAAGGGTTCGGTAATCCACCACCCGGTACCCTTCCGGAAATGCCTCATACTTCGCCTGGCTGAAAATCGCCGGATCGGAAGCGGCGGGCAGATTGCGGTAAGCATACACGCGGTGGGTCTTATCCTTATAATCCTTGTCGGTTTCCGACTTTAGAAATGCCAGGTCGTTATGCTCTTCACCCCAGACCAGGTTCTTGAAATCGGCCGTATCGCTCTCCAGCACCGTCATGCTGTGGTCGTCCAGGTCAAGCAGCTGTACCCCGTTGCCCAGCTGCCCCGAAGCGTCGACGGCCAGGGCCAGAAGCGTACCCTCCTCATTGAATGCGTACTCCGATACATTGCCGATCAGCCGGTTGCGGCCCGTCTCCAGGTTTCGAAGGATGAGGTCGTTGCCTTCCTCCTCGCTATCCTCCGGCTTGTACTTGGTCATCGCCAGATACTTTCCCGTCTCCGCAAAACGGAAGGACTGTATATGTTCAAAAGTGTCCACTTCGGCGGTGGACAGTCTCATGAGTCCCAGCTTGTATTTCACGCTTTTATTTTGCTCTTCCAGCTTCTTCTCCTTCTCCTCCGATACCCCGATCAGGAAAGCGGCCCACTTGTTGTCGTTCGAAAAATCAGCCCGGATGCCATGCATAAACGTATGTTCTCCGGTCGTATCACTCCCCACCTCCTTGATGGTCAGCCAGCCGTCGTCGTCAACCGGCGAAATATTGTAGGCAAACCAGTTTCCGTCGCCGGATAATTCGGTCGAGGAGATACGCTGCCACTGCCCATAGTCTTCGGGCTCGAGGTGTTTCTTTTCCTGGGCTGTAACCCCGGAGGATGAAAGGAATACAAAACTGAGGGCGAGGGCACACAATAAGCGGGTAAATCGCAGCATAAAACAAATGATATGGGTTGATTTGAATGAAGGAGTACAGTACAAAATTTGAGGGAAGAATGAAACGCAATTGGGAATTTGGAACATCACAGCCGTTTCTCCAAACAAAAACCTCATAGCTAAAAATAAGCTGTTGCCTAACGGGGCTTTTTTATATAAGGCGGGTTTTAGCCCCACTGAATTTCCTTTTTCTGCAAACTGCCCCCATCTCCTCATTTTCCCCTATTGTAAATGAGACACTTAACTCTCATATTGGGTTCAATTCAGAACCATAAACCGGAGACGCATGAAATCAACATCTTTATCCCTTCTGCTGGGGCTGGCCCTTTTATTGCTGGGTACCGCCTACGATGCAGGAGCGCAATCCCTTGAAGAGTTTGAACAGAAAGTAACCGAATTTACCCTGGACAACGGGCTCACCTTCATCGTCGTTGAACGGCCCGTAGCGCCGGTGGTCAGCTTTGTCACCTTTGTGGATGTAGGCGGAGCCGATGAGCCGGTAGGCCATACCGGAATCGCCCATATTTTTGAACACATGGCTTTTAAGGGGACTCATTATATAGGTACCAACAACTGGGAGGAAGAGAAAAAAGTGCTGGCGAAACTGGACCGCACCTACTCCCAATGGCTGGCCGAGCGGTACCGTCCCCAACCCGACACAGCTCGCATTGACCAGCTTTGGGACACCTTCCAAAAGCTGCAGGAAGAAGCCTCCCGGTATGTGGTCAATAACGAATTTTCACAGATAATAGACCGCAACGGGGGGACGGGCATGAATGCCGGTACCGGGGCCGACCAGACATTCTACTATTACAGCCTGCCCGAGAACCGGACCGAGCTGTGGTTCAGCCTGGAATCGGACCGTTTCATGAACCCGGTATTCCGGGAGTTCTACAAGGAGAAAGAGGTGGTGCGCGAGGAGCGGCGCATGCGCACCGAATCGCAGCCTGTAGGCAGGCTTGTCGAGGAGTTCCTGGCGGTAGCCTATACGGCTCACCCCTATGGGCGCCCGGTAGTCGGATGGAACTCCGACATCACCGCCACCACCATGGAAGACGCCCGCCGTTTTTATGAAAAATACTATGTACCCCGCAACATCACCATCGCCATAGCGGGCGATGTGGATCCCGACGAAATCCGCGAGATGGCCCAAACCTATTTCGGCCGACTGAAAGCGGGGTCCGAACCCCCTCCCGTCTACACCAAAGAGCCGGAACAGCGCGGCCAGCGGCGGTTTACCATTGAGGGACGTTCGCAGCCATTCCTGCTGATGGGGTACCACACCGTACCGGAAAGCCACCCGGACTTCAAGCCGCTGCGCCTGCTGGGCTCCATCATATCCAGCGGCCGCACTTCCCGCCTCTACCGGCGCATGGTGGAACAGGAAAAACTTGCCCTGGGCGTACAGGCCTTCAACGGCTTCCCCGGCACCAAGTTCGAGAGCATGTTCCTGACTTTTGCCGTCCCCAACCGTGGGATGAGCGTAGACACCCTGGAATCGGTTATTCTTGAAGAGATTGAAAAGGTCAAGGAGGGCGATCTCACCCGTGAAGAGCTCGACCGGGCGCGGACCAATGCCCGGGCCGGCCTGGTACGTTCGCTCGACTCCAACAGCGGCCTCGCACAGGCACTGGCCACTGCCGAAGCCCAAAAAGGCGACTGGCGAACGGTGTTTACCGACCTCGAAGAGCTGAATACGGTGACCCTCGAAGACCTGCAGCGCGTGGCGAAAAAATACCTCACTGAAGACAATCTCACTGTCGGTGCTATTGTCACCAAATCACAGGGGAGGTAAGCCATGACGACTCAAAAGTTTAATACCAACTTGAAGACCATCTACACCATAATGAAACACCTAATCCTGAGTTGTTTATTCCTGTTCCTGCTGGCCGGCCTCTCCGTCGCCCAGAAAAAATATGACGAGCTGACCTACCCCGAACTGAATAAGTTTCAACAACCCGATGTGGTAACCTTCACCCTCGACAACGGCATCAAGTTCTACCTGGTGGAAGACCGCGAGCTGCCGCTTATCGACCTGAGCGTCATCGTTCGCACAGGAGGCGTGGATGTCCCCGCCGGGAAAGCCGGCCTCGCATCCATCACCGGCACCGTCATCCGTTCAGGAGGATCCGAAAACTACCCTTCCGATTCATTGAACGCACTGCTGGAAAACCGGGCCGCCAGCATGGAAACCGGCATCGGCTTCACTTCCGGCCGAGCCAGCATGAATGTGCTGAAAGAGGATTTTGATCGCCTGCTCCCGGTTTTTATTGACCTTATCACCAATCCGGCATTTCCCGGTGACAAGATCGAACTGGCCAAGACCCAGACCAAGAGCAACATCTCACGCCGTAACGATAATGCACAGCAGATCGGCATCCGCGAATTCGACCGGCTGATCTACGGCGCAGGCACGGTGTACGGCCGGAACACCGAATTCGAGACCATCAACAACATCAGCCGCGAAGATCTCGTCGATTTCCACCGGCAGTCGTTCGCAGGCCAAAATATGATTATCGGTGTAGTGGGCGATTTTGAGTCAGCCGAGATGAAAAAGAACCTCCGGAAAGCCTTCGGCTCCATCCCGGCGGGTACGGCCAATGAGCTCGAATTCCCTGAAATTGACTACAGCTATAATAGCACGATCAATTTTATCAACAAGCCCGACGTGAACCAGAGCTTTGTGCTGCTCGGCCATATTGGGGGACTGAGGGACAATCCCGACTACCCGCAGCTGCAGGTGATGAACCAGGTATTGAGCGGCGGCTTTTCGGGGCGCCTCATGCAGGTGGTACGTACCGAGATGGGCCTGGCCTATGCGGTATTCGGCCAATATGAGATGAACTCCTTTTATAAAGGAACCTTCTATGCCGGGGTGATGACCAAGAGCAGCACCACGGCCGAAGCCATCGACGCAATCACCCGTGAAATCAGGCGGCTGCAGGAGGAACCTGTCTCCCAGGAACAGCTGGAAGACACCAAGGCCCAGATGCTCAACTCACTGGTATTCCGCTACGACAGTTATGAAGATGTGCTGAACCAGCGTATGTCCTACGAATACCGGGGACTCTCACCCGATGCCTTCGACCACTATGTGGAGGGGGTCAAGGCCACCACCGTAGAGGATATTCAGCGGGTGGCTTCGGAGTACCTGCGGCCTGACAAGCTGGAGATCCTGGTGGTTGGCAACAAGGAGGAGATCGGCGACCAGCTGCAAAAGTACGGCGAGGTCAACACCGTCGACATCACCATCCCGATGCCGGGGAACTAGATCACGGCTGAGGTAGATGGCTGAGCGGGAACTGCCGGCGGCAAGGTAAGTTAAAAACAAGTTTCTGCATCTATTGTGCAAGATCCTGAATTCACCCGAACGCAATCCCCGTATCCATGTCCTCAGACAACGACAAAAAGAAGATTGTTCACGTACACCTGCCCGAATCGGAAACCTACAAGACCACCTTGACGGCCGAGCCCCACGAGCTTATTGCCGACGAGCCCGAGCGGGTGGAAGGCGGTACCGACCAGGGGCCCGACCCTTACGACTACCTGTTAATGGCCCTGGGCTCCTGTACCGTTATAACCGTCAAGATGTATGCAAGACGAAAAGAGTGGCCGGTAGAGGATATCTACCTGGAGCTGACCCATAACAAAAGCCATGATGAAGATTGCCGGAACTGCGAAGAAAAAGAGAGCAGGATCGACGTGATCGGCAAGGAGCTGATCGTGGAAGGCGAGCTGACCGACGAACAGCTGGACCGTCTGCTGGATATCTCCAAAAAATGCCCCGTACACCGCACCCTCCTGGGAGATATCAGGATCGAAAGCACCATTCAGAATGGGGTGGGGAGTTAAGAATTCAGCTATTTGACCGCTTCGGGTTCCTGTCCCTCGGCATAAGCATCCAGGGGCACACAGCTGCACATCAGGTTGCGGTCGCCGTAGGCGTCGTCTACGCGGCTGACGGCCGGCCAGAACTTGTCAAAACGAATATAGTCAAGCGGGAAAACGGCCTTTTCGCGTGAATAGGGACGGTCCCATGCTTCATCCATAGCCACCCGCATGGAGTGCGGGGCGTGTTTGAGGACATTATTGCCGGCATCGGCCTGCTCCTCTTCGATCTCCCGGATCTCCTCCCGGATGGATATCATCGCCTCGCAGAAGCGGTCCAATTCCTCCTTCGACTCGCTTTCGGTCGGCTCCACCATGATGGTGCCCGGCACCGGCCACGACATCGTGGGCGCATGAAAACCGTAATCCATCAATCGTTTGGCGACATCCGCCGCTTCCACGCCGGCCGACTGTTTGAAGGGGCGCAAGTCGACGATAAATTCGTGGGCCGTACGCCCGTTTTTCCCGGTATAGAGGATGGGATAATGCTCTTTCAGGCGGTCCTTCAGGTAGTTGGCATTCAATATGGCCATCTGGGTGGCCCGCGTCAGTCCGTAGGCCCCCATCATCCGGATATAGGCGTAGGATATGGTCAGGATACTCGCACTCCCCCACGGGGCGGCCGATATGGCCGGTATGGCCTCCTCCCCACCGGTAGGCACCACGGCGTTACCCGGCAGGAAAGGCTTGAGCTTCTCGTTGACCCCTATAGGGCCCACGCCCGGGCCACCCCCGCCGTGCGGGATGCAGAACGTCTTGTGGAGGTTGAGGTGGCATACGTCGGCCCCGACCTCACCCGGGCTGGTAAGCCCCACCTGGGCATTCATGTTGGCCCCGTCCATGTAGACGAGCCCCCCGTTCTCGTGAATCACCTCGCATATCTCCTTGATATCCTGTTCGAAGACGCCGTGGGTGGAGGGGTAGGTGATCATCAGGGCCGCCAGTCGGTCCCTGTTCTTCTCCACCTTCTCCCGCAGGTCGTCGAGGTCGATATCGCCGTGATCGTCGCACTTGGTGACGACCACCTTCATCCCGGCCATCACCGCACTGGCCGGATTGGTGCCGTGGGCCGAATCGGGAACGATGGTCACATTCCGGTGCTCCTCCCCCTTATGGCGATGATAGGCGCGAATAGCCATCAGGCCCGCATACTCGCCCTGGGCGCCCGAGTTGGGCTGCAGGGATACGGCCGCATAGCCGGTGATTTCGGCCAGCTGACGCTCCAGCTCCTCGAAGAGCCGGTGATACCCCTTGGCCTGTTCCTGCGGGGCAAAGGGGTGGATCTGTGCGAATTCGGGCCAGCTGAGGGGAATCATCTCGGTAGTGGCGTTCAGCTTCATGGTGCAGGAGCCCAGCGAGATCATGGAGTGTACCAGTGAGAGGTCGCGGTTCTCCAGTTTCTTCAGGTAGCGCAGCATCTCGTGCTCGGAATGATACAAGTTGAAGACCGGGTGCTCCATATAGGAGCTTTCCCGCCTCAGCGCCCCGGGGTAGTCGACTTCGAGTCCGCGGCCGATCTCATCCGTCGAGATCTCCCCCTCCCTTCCGGCGGCCTCGGCGAAAACATCCAGTACGCGCTTTACATCCGCCGGGTCCTTGACCTCGTCAAAAGAGAGGCCGATGCGGGCGTCTTCGTAATAGCGGAAATTCATCTTCCGTTCCAGGGCCAGTTCCCGGATCCTCTCGCGGGTCTCCTCGTCGCCGGTCCCCACCGTAAGGGTATCAAAAAAGAGTTCGCTCTCCACTTCATAGCCCAGCTTTTCCAGTCCCCCGGCAGCCGCTTTGGCCAGGCCGTGGATGCGCTCGGCTATCCGCCGCAGGCCCTCCGGCCCGTGGTAGACGGCATACATGCCCGCGATGACGGCCAGCAGCACCTGGGCCGTGCAAATGTTGGAAGTGGCTCGCTCGCGCCGGATATGCTGTTCGCGCGTCTGCAGGGCCATGCGATAGGCCGGGTTGCCTTCCGCATCCTGGGTAACCCCGATGATGCGTCCCGGTATCTGCCGCTTGTACCCCTCGCCGGTGGCAAAATAGGCGGCGTGCGGACCTCCATACCCCATCGGCACCCCGAAACGCTGGGTCGACCCGACCACGGCGTCGGCCCCCATCTCTCCCGGGGAGGTCAGCAGGGTCAGGCTCAGCAGGTCGGCCGCCACCACCACCTGCACCCCGTTTTCGTGGGCGGCTTCGATCAGGCCGGTGTAGTCTTCCACCGATCCGTCGGTGCCCGGGTACTGCAGCAGGATCCCGAACAGCTCCTTGTCGGTCACATCCAGCTCCCGGTGGTCGCCCGTCGCCACCTTGATGCCCTGGGGTTGCGCGCGCCCTTCCACCACATCGATGGTCTGCGGGTGGCAGAGGTCCGACACAAAAAATTTCGAAGCCTCCTTGCGCTTCGATCCGCGAAGCGAGGAGTAAAACATGCTCATCGCCTCGCCGGCGGCGGTCCCTTCATCCAGCAGCGATGCGTTGGCCAGCTCCATGCCGGTAAGGTCCGACACCATGGTCTGAAAATTGATCAGCGCCTCCAGGCGTCCCTGGGCGATCTCTGCCTGGTAGGGCGTATAGGCCGTATACCAGCCCGGATTTTCGAGGATGTTGCGCTTGATTACGGTGGGCGTCAGGGTATCGTAATACCCCATCCCTATATAGGACTGGAAGACTTCATTTTGGGAAGCCAGCTTTTTGAATTCGTCCAGGAAACGGTATTCGCTCATCGGTTCATCGAGATCCATCTCCTCCTCCAGCCGGATATCCGCCGGTATGGTTTCATCGATAAGCTGGTCGAGAGAGGAGGCGCCGACGGTGGAAAGCATCTCGCTGATTTGCTCCTCGTCGGAACCGATGTGGCGGTGCAGAAATCGCTCCTTGTCAAAATTAATGCTCATGAAAAGAAGTATTAAGAACTTGAAATTTTAGATTGAATACCCGTAACCAAGGTTATGAGTTGTGGGATAAGCCAAAAAAATCCCACTCATTCTTGAGTCTGCTAAAGGTACAAAATTGAACAGGTATTTTCACAAGGGCAGTGGACCTTTTTTCTTGAAACTATACAGTTGCAATCTATTGAAACTAATCGGTTACAATTTATTGAAACCAAACCGTTACAATAAATGCAATTCATAAAATCGGCCGAAGAAATTTCGAATTACTAATTTTTCCGCTTATAATAATCGCTTCCGAAAAATTGGAAGGACCCATACATCATCTAAACATACCCCGGTAGGCCCATGGATATTAAAAGTGTCGGACTCATAGCTCTTTGCACCATCCTCTTTTCAGTGAACATCTCCCAATCGACGGCGCAGGACCGCCGGCAGGAACTCCGTATCCAAATTGAACCTGAGCAGGCCGAGCTTAAGGTGGGGCAGGAGCTGCAGCTTCAGGCTACCGTCATAGACAGTGCCGGCACCGTGCTGCCCGACAGCGTCATATTCTATTCGAGGGACGGCAAATCCGTGTCGGCCTCCTCCAAGGGAGTTCTGAAAGCCCACCGGCCCGGCAAAGCAGAGATCATTGCATACAAACCGCCTCAGAATGGAAACGGCCGATTGGCCAAGCGTTTTGAAATCAGGGTTCCCTATCCGCCGCTCGATAACATATCCTTTGTAGGCGTTCCGGAAAAGATATATGCCGGCACCTCTTTTCCGCTGGAGATGACTATAACGGATGTTAGCGGTTACCAACGAGAGGACCTTGAAGTTGAAAACATAGAAAGCTCCGATCCCTCGGTAGCCGAAATAACACCTCTCAACAAGGTAAAGGCCAAAAAAACGGGCTCCTTCAGCATTACGGCAACCTATAAAAACCTTAAGCAGACTTTGACCGCCAGGGTGGTCGAAAATCCGGTCGTCTCTCTTCGGCTGGAGGCCGACCGCATCAGGGCACGCACCGGTGATGTCATCCATTTCAAGGCTATGCCCAAAGACGACCAGGGCCATACCGTCGAAAACATACCCGTAACCTATACCTTTACGGCCACCGATGTGGAAGGCACCGGTGTCGGAGCCTCGGCACTGATCAAATACGACGGCCGCTTTGTCGCCAACCGGCCGGGCACCTACACCATACTCGCAAAGGTTGGAAACAGGGTAGACGAACAGTCCGTGGTTATCTCCCCGCGTAATGTGCAACGAAACATTGAAGTGGTCGGCCACGGCAGGGTCAGCGATGTGAATACCTCCGACCTCTGGGTTTGGGAGGGGGTTGACGGACGGGATTATGCCGCGACCGGCACCTGGGGCGCCAACGGCGAAGCCTATTTCTGGGACGTCACCGATCCGGCCGACATGCAGATCATCGATACCGTAACCGTCGACGCCCGAACGGTCAACGACGTAAAGGTGTCGGAAGACGGCCGCATTGCCGTCATCACCCGCGAAGGGGCTTCCGACCGCAAGAACGGGCTGGTTATCCTGGACGTCACCGACCCGGCCAATGTAGAGATACTCTCCCGTTTCGATGAAGGACTCACCGGCGGTGTACACAACGTATTTGTATATCAGGATCATATTTATGCCGTCAACAACGGCCGGCGATATGACATCATCAATATTGAAGACCCCGCGAACCCCTATCGCGTCAGCCGCTTTGAACTCGACACCCCCGGCCACTCCGTACATGATGTTTGGGTGGAAGAGGGTATCGCCTACTCCTCCAACTGGGATGACGGCGTGGTGGCCGTAGATGTGGGAAGCGACCCAAAAGGCGAGCTGGGCAGCGCAGGGGGATCGCCCCGCAACCCCAAAAAACTGGGCAGTTTCACCTATCCCAGCGGATGGAACCACGCCGCCTTCCCTTTCAAGAGCCGGTCTACCGGCGACTTCTACATCATTGCGGGCGACGAGGCTTTCCCGGGCGGCCAGCCGGCCGGATGGATTCATTTTTTCAAGCTTGACGACTGGAACAACAGTGAAGAAGTAGCCCGTTACGAGGTGCCCGAAGCGGGTACGCACAACATGTGGGTGAAAGACGACGTTCTCTATATCGCCTACTACCAGGGTGGGTTGAGAGTCGTAGACATATCCGGCGAACTGCTGGGCAACCTCTACGAACAGGGACGGGAAATCGCCCGCTTCCTGCCCCGCGATCCGGAAGGTTTTGAAGCGAACTCCCCCCTGGCCTGGGGACCCCAACCCTACAAGGGATATATATTCATCTCGGATATGAATTCGGGATTGTGGGCGTTAAAACTGCAAAACGAATCCAATGTTCAGCAATCAAATTGAATCCTTTTAACCATTTCACAAAGGTGCCGGGCAAGCTTCGCCGGGGGCGGCCAATTGCAAGCCGGCGGCGGAGACTTTAAGGCACCCATGCCAGTGAATCAGTCAATAATAAAGAGAAATAACGATGAAACGATTAACAACTTCCATATCTGCCCTGCTGCTAATTCTTATCCTTCAACAACCGGCGTTCAGCCAGGAGACCGAACAGGAAAAACATATTGTTGTCGAACCTTCTCCCCTCGAGCTGAAGGTTGACCAGGAGCTCCCGCTTTCCGTCAAAGTGGTCGATGCCGAGGGCAAGGTGACCGGCGACAGTGTTTTCTTCTATTCGCGGGCCCGCCGTTCCCTCGCCCTCGATTCCGGGAAAGATGGATATAAGGTAAAAGCGCTCCAGCCCGGCACCTTTGAATTGGTGGCCCTGACCTACGGCCCCCGGGAAGATCGAATCACCAGAGTGGTGAAGGTCCAGGTAGCCTATCCCCCGCTCAAGGAGATCACATTCCTCGACAAGCCGCAAACGATTTACGCCAACACCACCCTTCCCCTCTCCTACAAAGTAACCGACGAAAAAGGTTTTGAACGGCCTGATGTTGAAGTAAACATCAGCAGTTCCCGGCCCGAGGTGGCAGAACTCACCCCTTTCGGAAAAATCAAGGCCCATAAGCCCGGTTCCTTTACCATTACGGCTACGGCCGAAGATATTTCGGCAAGCTGGAAAGCGAAGGTGCAGAAGAACCCCGTAGCGAAGCTGAAGCTCAACGCATCCGCCCGTGAAGTGCGTACCGGCGATGTGGTGAAGTTCAGCGCCAGGCCGTTGACGGCCGCGGGCCGTAGAGTGGAAGACGCCCCCGTCACCTACTCCTTTATCTCCGACACCGACGACGACCGCGGCGAGGGCGCCGCAGCCCAGGTGGAACAGGACGGCCGTTTTGTAGCCAACAGCCCGGGCCTATACACCCTCATCGCCAAATCGGGCACGGCGGTCGCCGAACAGACTATCAGGGTCAACAATCGTAACGTGCAGAAAGACCTCAGGGTGGTAGGCCACGGACTGGTAAGCGACGTGCACACCTCCGACCTGTGGGTATGGGAAGGGGTCGACGGCCGCGACTATGCCGTCACCGGCACCTGGGGCGCCAACGGCGAAGCCTATTTCTGGGACGTGACCGACCCCTCCAACCTCACCATCATCGATACGGTGTCCGTCGACGCCCGAACGGTCAACGACGTCAAAGTGTCGGAAGACGGACGCACCGCCGTCATCACCCGGGAGGGGGCCTCCGACCGCAAGAACGGTATTGTGATCCTCGACGTGACCGACCCCTCCAGGGTGGAAATCATCTCCGAATACACCAAGGGGCTGACGGGCGGGGTACACAACACCTTTATCTACAAAAACCATGTTTTTGCCGTCAACAACGGCCGCCGGTATGATATTATCGATATCAGCGATCCCAAAAACCCCAGGACCGTCAGCCGCTTTGAACTGGATACTCCCGGCCATTCCATCCACGACGTGTGGGTGGAAGACGGACTCGCCTACTCCTCCAACTGGGACGACGGCGTGGTGGTGGTCGACGTGGGCAGCACGCCCCGGGCCGAATCACCCGAAAAGCATAACGTAGGGGTAGGCTCGCTGGAAAATCCCGTCAAGCTGGGCAGCTACTCCTATCCCAGCGGGTGGAACCACGCCGCTTTCCCCTTCAAGAGCCGGTCTACCGGCGACTTCTACGTCATTGCCGGCGATGAAGCTTTTCCGAACGGCATCAATATAGATAACAAACCAACCGTTCCGGCCGGATACATGCACTTTATCAAGTTTGAAGACGGCTGGGACAACCCTAAAGAGGTGGCCCGCTACCAGGTGCCCGAAGCGGGTACCCACAACATGTGGGTCAAGGGCGACACCCTCTATGTGAGCTACTACAACGCCGGGCTCCGCGTCGTCGATATCTCCGGCGAGCTGATGGGCAACCTCTATAACCAGGGGCGTGAGATCGCCAGGCATATCCCCACCCATCACGAGGGACGCA
Organism: uncultured Balneolaceae bacterium; assembly: GCA_964423345.1. Classification (GTDB taxonomy): domain Bacteria; phylum Bacteroidota; class Rhodothermia; order Balneolales; family Balneolaceae; genus CAYREV01. The sequence goes on from CAYREV010000024.1 coordinate 24,142, forward strand.
TACCCAACGCCCCGATGGCTTGGGGCCCCCAGCCCTACAAGGGATATATATTTATGTCTGACTGGAACTCGGGCCTGTGGGTGTACAAGCTGGAAGAGGAGGGCAAAAATTAAGCCCGGGAGTTCAGAATAGCATTAACTTAACAGATACCTAAAGGTTATGAACTACTTAAAACTCTTATTTATCGCACTTCTTCTGAGTGGGGCCTGCGGGATTTCCCCCCTTTCGGCCCAGGACTACTACCTCTATGTAGCCGCCGAATCGGAAGACAGGGTTTACCTCATAAAATACGACGCCGAACGGCAGGAAGCCGCCATTGCGGACAGTAAGTCCGTCGGCCAGTGGCCTACCGAAATTGAGGGGCCGCACGGCCTCAATATCGGCCTTGAAGGAAAATACTGGTACCTTTCCATTGCCCACGGCAATCCATACGGCTGGCTCTACAAGTTTAAGACGGGCAGCAACGAATTCGTGGACCGGACCGAGCTGGGTATGTTCCCGGCCAGCATGGAGATATCCACATTAACCGGCTTGCTCTATGTGGTGAATTTCAACCTCCATGGAGATCCGGAACCCAGTACGGTGTCGGTGGTCGACCCGGAGACGATGGAAGTAGTCACCGACATTCCGACCGGTATCATGCCGCACGGATCCCGCATTACGGACGACGGCCGCTATCAATATCATGTCTCCATGATGACCGACGAGCTGGTCCAAATTGACGCCCCCGCCCTGAAGGTTTCCAAACGCTTTAAGCTGGTCGAGGGCAGCGAAAAGGGGAAACCGGTATGCAAACCCACCTGGGCCGACCCCCACCCCTCGAAGAAACGGGTGTATGTGGCCTGCAACGGTTCCGACAAGATTCTCGAAGTTGACACCCAGGAGTGGACAGTCAGCCGGGTGTTCGAGGCCGGCAAGGCCCCCTACAACCTCGAGGTGAGCCCCGACGGACGCTACCTGGTGGCCAGCTACAAGGGCGAGGGAGCCACCGGCGTCTGGGATCTGGAGTCCGGCCGGGAGGCCGCCAGCATCCCGAACAGCCGCAAGGTCACCCACGGAGTCACCATCTCACCCGACAGCAAGGTGGCATTCATATCGGTTGAGGGGATAGGCGGCGAGCCCGGATCGGTCGATATCATCGACCTCGAATCCCTCTCGCGAACCGATGTGGTGGAGGTGGGCAAACAGGCCGGAGGCATCATCTTCTGGAAAATGGATTCATAAAGCTTATGTCAGCCCCGGGCCGGCTGACCTTTTCCCGGTATTCCCTGCAGCCAATTCCCGTTTTGAATTATTCATTCAATTCTTGAAATTAGGGCTAATTTAATTTTAGACGCCTTCATGGAATTTACCGTAATCAAAGATTGGTTTTTTGCCCTAAGCCCTATCATGCAGAGCCTTACTGCAGGGTTGTTTACCTGGACGATGACGGCCCTGGGGGCGGCCCTGGTCTTCTTCACCCGAAAGGTAAACTATAAAGTGCTCGATGCGATGATGGGCTTTGCGGCCGGGGTGATGATAGCCGCCAGTTTCTGGTCCCTGCTGGTCCCCTCCATTGAGATGGCCTCACACCAGGGCATGATCGAGTGGGGCCCTGCCGTTATAGGATTTCTGTTGGGCGGGGTGTTTCTCAGGATATGTGACAAATATTTGCCTCACCTGCACATCGGTTTTCCACGCGACATGGCCGAAGGCATCCAGACCAAGTGGAAGCGGGCCACCCTGCTGGTGCTGGCCATCACCCTCCACAATATACCGGAGGGACTGGCCGTTGGGGTTCTATTCGGTGCGGCCGCATCGGGGGTCGATCCCTCGGGCAGCGCCACCATCCTCGGCGCGGTAAGCCTTGCCCTTGGCATTGGCATCCAGAACTTCCCGGAAGGCACCGCCGTATCCATGCCCCTGAGGCGCGAAGGAGTAAGTGTGGGACGCAGTTTCTGGTACGGGCAGCTGTCGGGCATCGTGGAGCCTATCGCAGCTGTGGTGGGAGCCGCCGCCGTACTGATGGTCCAGCCCCTGCTGCCTTATGCACTTGCATTTGCCGCGGGAGCCATGATATTCGTGGTCGTGGAGGAACTGATCCCGGAATCCCAGCTCCACGGCAACACCGACATTGCAACGCTGGGGACCATGCTGGGGTTTAGTGTGATGATGATTTTAGATGTGGCGCTCGGCTAGAAGCGGTTTTGAAATCTCTCCGAGAGCCCTATTTTCGACAATAAGAGCAGGCCAAGTAAAAAATATAATGTGAGTACAGTGAAGGGAAACAGCGCCAAAAGAATTCTCATCGTAGAGGACGACATGATCATAGCCATGGTCCTCGAGCGGATGATACTGAAGCTTGATCATGAAGTGGTCGGCAAGGTCAATACGGGCGAACAAGCCATAGAATACGCCCTGAATCGCGAGCCCGACCTTATCCTGATGGATATTCAGCTAAAAGACAGCATCGACGGCATTTCGGCCATGGAGAAGATCAGGAAGAGCTCCCAGGTGCCCGTCATCTATATCACCGGCAACTCCGACCAGTACAACCTCAACCGGGCGAAGGAAACCAATTTTGTAGACTACCTGGTCAAGCCCATCCAGATGAGCGACCTTCAAAACTCCATGAGCAAGGCGTTTTGAATCGAACCATATTAATGGTTAATTTACATGTTAACAGCGCCAACCTTTTAAATTACAGGTTTAGGTCATATGGGTGTTACACGCGTATCGTTCCAGGGCAAAGAAGACAAAAGCTTTGCACGGGATGTCAAGGACGAGGTAAACCGCTATTTTGAGGAAAACGGTATTTCCAAACATGCCGACACCCGTATGGTTATTAAGACCGTCGTCCTGCTCACCCTTTATTTTGGCGCCTACGCCCTCATACTGAGCGGCTCGTTATCCTACCTGTCCATGGCGCTTCTTTGCGCTGTCATGGGCATAGGCATGGCCGGTATCGGCTTCTCCATCTCGCACGACGCTCTTCACGGGGCCTACTCGTCCAATAAGACCGTCAACAAGATCCTCGGCTATACCTTCGACCTGATGGGCGCCAACGGCTACATATGGAAGATCACCCATAACATCGTGCACCACACCTACACCAACATTCACGAGCATGACGAAGACCTTGAAGTGGCCGCATTCATCCGGCTGTCGCCCCATGCAGAATACAAACCCATTCACAAGGCCCAGCATGTACTGGCCTTCCTCGCCTACAGCCTGGCAACCCTGTTCTGGGTTTTTGTCAAGGATTACAAGCATTTTCTGAAGGATAACCTGGGGCCCTACGAAAACAAGAACCACCCTCTATCGGAATGGGTCACCCTATTCGTAACCAAGACGCTCTACTATGGCTACATGCTGGTGGTGCCCCTCCTGGTGCTGTCGATTACCTGGTGGCAGCTTCTTATCGGTTTTCTGATTCTTCATCTCACCGCCGGCGTTATCCTGGGCGTCATATTTCAGCTGGCTCATGTAGTCGAAGGCACCGATCATCCCACCGAAAATTCCGAAGGCAACATCGAAAACGAATGGATGATCCACCAGATGGAGACCACCTCCGACTTTGCCCATTCGAACAAGCTGCTGTGCTGGTATATCGGAGGGCTCAACTACCAGATCGAGCATCACCTGTTTCCGAAGATCTGCAGCATCCACTACCCCGACATCAGCCCTATCGTCCGCCGCGTGGCCGACCGGCACGATGTGCCCTACAACTATCACGAAACGCTGGGAGATGCTATCGCCTCCCACTATCGGACCCTCAAGAAGTTCGGGAAGTCGGCCGAAGTCAACCTGCAGGCCGCCGGGTGAATTCCCCCCAGCCGAGAATTGTTAAGGTAACTCGTTTTTGAGGTCCATCTTTCATACGAAGAGTAGGCTCGAAGGGCCTGCTGCAACCTGAACCCAACCACGGAGGTTTTATGGAAGCCAATTTGTTTGTAGGAGCCCTGGCCGGCATAGGCGGTGCGCTGCTGATGACCCTTCTAATCTACCTGCTTAAGCCGGCCGGCTACAACATCGATATTCCCTACCTGCTGGGCAGCCGTTTTCTGGATATCAATCATACCACCGGCGTCTACTCGCTCGGCATCACCCTGCATCTGATGGCCGGTGCGGCCTGGGGAGCTCTCTATGTATTTATGATCGTTGCCATGCGGGTAGAGCCCAACTGGCCGATTGGCATTCTTTGGGGCTTCGGCCACGGGATCTTTATCGGCGTGCTGATGGGTATTTTATCCGAAGATCACCCCTATATCGGAGAAGGAAAGCCGATGAGCGATCCCGGCATCATGGGCCGGCGCTGGGGCACCGCCATCCCCTACCTGGTCCTCGGACTTCATGTCGTTTTCGGGGCCAGCGCCATGGCTCTCTACCACCAGATGATGGCCTAGGCCAGGCCTTCAAAACCGGTTTCCCTCTCCGGCCCCGCCGGTGAGACCCACCGGTAGCAGGCTTCGCCCGCCTGCTGTTCCAGCTCCCGCACCTTGAACTCGGCACCTCCGCTGCCCGAGGCCACCTTCACCCGGTAGGTCGACAGTTCCAGCCGGCGCTGAAAGGGGTTCTGTGCCAGGGTGGCCGCCTGTATACGCTTTTTGTTTACGATGGCAGTAGTTTTCGACAGGGTGCGGTACCGTATCATCATCGTCTCACCCAGCATTCCCACCCCCGCTGCCCGGTACTGCAGCCAGCCCAGGGCCAGCGCCGGAACCAGCAGCAGAAATCCGTAATAGCCCACGTCCAGCAGCCACTCTACGGGGAGAAGCAACAGCAGGGCTGCCAGCACCATACGGGTGAGGTAACGCCTTAGGGCACGCGGCGGGGGGTACCGCTCCAGCTTTCCCCCGGCATAGTCGGGCACCACCTCCCGGAGGAAGCCGGCCACTTCATCCTTCGGCAGCAAGGGGAAGAGAGTAGACGAATTGTTCTGCTGTCCCTCCTCCCCGTAGCCGGCACTTTCTATGATGACGGAGGCATAGCCGAAAGGCTGGCGCATCACCCCCTCGCGGACGCGGACGGCCTGGATACGGTTGAAGGGCACGGTGAGCTGCCGGCGCTCGAAAAGTCCCTGTTTTATCACCATCTCCCGCTCATGCACCTCCAGGCTAAAGCCGTAATATTTTATAAGGGTGCCCATAAAGCTGAGCAGCCACGAAACCGCAACCAGCAGCACCACCAGGTAGACTACCATGTAGGTGCTTATGCCGCTTGGAACCAGTGCTTCCAGGTACTGCACCATCTCCTCCTGGGATATCACCTGGTCGATCTGCGAGAAGATCGTGCCTATGATGGAGAGGGCGATGCCGAAACTACCTGAGGTGCAGGCGGCGACGACGAGGTCGCGCATCGTGAGCCTGTAGATATCCGGTTCCGGGAGAGCGGCCGCCGGCTCTTCCGCCGCTTGCTCCTCTCCATTCCTCAGCCGCAGCTCCCTTTTGAGGGCCTCGGCTCTTTCGCGGGTGATGGCGCTGATCTTCGCCTCCTTCGAGGAGCTGCCCGCCGTCTTCACTTCCAGCTCCACCAGTCCGAAGAGGCGCTGGATCACGCCCGCCTTGATATCGATACTCTGTATGCGCTCCCTGGAAAGGTATATATTCTTGCGCACGAACACCCCCTGCTCGATATGCAGCTCACCGTCGACGACCCGGTAGGTGAACCGCAGCCAGGAAAGGACGCCGCCGATCAGCAACACGGCAAAGACCGAAAGGATCCCGAAGAGACTAATCATGGACCGGCTTCCGCCGCTGGTGACGAACAGGAGCACCAGCAGGGAGATAAAGTTATCCTTGATGATCTGAAGGGCCTTCGTAAGGGCGGCTACAGGATGTTGGCGGTGGCTGTCAAACATCTTCCCGGGCTTTCAGTGCCATCTTTGAAATGCGGTTGCGGACCTCCGCCGCCGTCTCCTCGTCCAGGGCCGGTATCTGGTGGGTCGTCGCCGCAGTGGATACGGTTACGTCGGAAAGGTTGTAATACCTGAGTATGGGGCCCTTGCGGGTATCCACATGCTGTACGCGGTTGACGGGCACCAGGGTACGGCGGACAATCACCAGGCCGCGCTGCAGTTCCACTTCATGTTCATTGACATCATACCTCCACCGTTTCCAGCGCCAGTAGGGTACGAAGGCCGTCAGCAGCACCGATAGTATAAGCCAGAAAACGAAAAATACTATGCCCACCCAGAAAGGCATTACGTGCTGGGTATCCATCAGCCAGAACAGCAGGAGCCCCAGGCCAAGGATTGCAGACTGTATAAGGCCGGTGATGCGCCAGGCGCTGACAGCCGTTGCCGGGAGACGGTTGGTCGGTTGTGTATTCATGGAAGAAAAGTACAAAAGAAATGCCTGCTGCTAAAGGGAAAGGTTAGCCGGCAGCCGGCAAAAAAAAAGCCACCCTTTCAACAGGTGGCTCCTAATCTTTTGGGCGAAACCTAGGCTCTGTTTTTGATATCCTGGATTTCGAGGCGTACCTCCTGGGCCAGCTTGCGCAGGGACTGAAGTCCTTTGCGGGCACGGGTTCCCGCTGCCTTGTTTCCTTTTTCGTAAAATTTGTTCATGTCGGCTTCTACACCACCGATCAAATCCTTGATTTCATCAAATCTGCTCATTTTTCTTCTATTATGTTATGATTGTAACGGGATGAACCCATCGTTTTTGTAAAGATCGATTAAACCGGCCGAAATTTACGCTCCCCCAATTTAACATTTTGGGAATAAAAAACACCCAAAATATTATTTTTTCGAATGTTTGCCCTGCTGCCACTCTCCATCCGCGCCTTTTACCAGCCTCGGAACCTTCAGCATCAGGACAAAGCCCAGCAGGAAAAACAGGATGATCACGCTCATGCCTATACGCTGGCTGCCCGCATAATAGGTAATCCATCCCACCAGCAGCGGGCCCAGGAAGGCGGTCACCTTGCCCGATAAGGCAAAGAGGCCGAACATCTGGTTTTGAAGCTCCTCGGGTGCGATACGCCCCATGTAGGTGCGGCTCGCCGCCTGTGCGGGACCTACGAAGATACCCAGCAGGAGCCCGAACACCCAGAACCAGAAGGAGGAGGTGACCAGCAGTACGGCCGAGGTGGTGATGATCAGGCCGGCCAGCGAAAAGAGGATGGTCTGCCGGCTGCCCAGGTAATCGTCTATCCAGGCAAAAAGGACCGCTCCGAGCCCCGCCGTCAGGTTCAGCCCGATACCGAAAATAAGCACGTCCCGTTCGGTCATGTCGAAGGTCCCCGCCGCATAGATCCCCCCGAAGGCAAAGACCGTTGCCAGTCCGTCGATAAAGATCATGCGGGCGACCAGAAACCGGAAAATGTCCTTGTATTGCCGCACATTGCGCAGCGACTCGCGGATCTGTCGCCAGCCGCGACGGACGGCCTGTCCGGTGCTGATACCCGTGGGTTTTGCATCCGGGGTAAAGGCAAACAGCGGAATGGAAAACAGCAGGTACCATACCGCCACCAGCACGAAGGTGGCGCGCACGTGTTCGGCCGACGCTTTGTCCAGCCCGAAGGGCGGCTGCGATACATCGATAAATAGAAAAAGCGCCACGACCAGGCAGAACAACCCCCCGGCGTATCCCAGTCCCCAGGCCCAGCCCGACCAGCGTCCCATCGTCCGGGAGGTCGCCAGGTTGGGAAGCATGGCATTATAGAAGATAATGGCGAATTCCGATCCCACCGTCGAGATGAAGATGAGCACCAGCGCCAGCATCACAAAAGAGGGGTCCGGCCCCACAAACCAGAGCCCCCCGGTGGCGACGATACAGAGCAGGCTGAAGCCCAGTATCCAGGGTTTCCGCTTTCCCTTCTGGTCGGCAATGGCCCCCAGTATGGGTCCGAAAACCGCGATAACCAGTCCCGCCGCGCTGATGGTGTTGCCCCACTGGTTGCTGGCCAGGGCGTCGTTATCGGAAACCGACTGAATAAAGTAGGTGGCAAATACGAACGTTTGTATGACCGCAAAAAAGGCACTGTTCGCCCAGTCGTACAGTGCCCATGAAATAAGGGCTCCCCGGCTCGCCTTTCTTTTCCCTGTTCTTTCCATCACCAATTGGTTGTTACTTTATTTTTCACATTATGCAGGGAATACTTTGCAAAAGCAATATGTTTAGTCTATATAGAAAACAACGTTAAAATTTTCTGCTTCGAGTATGAAAGACCCATCTGAAAATTATATCTACGTATATGACGAAGAACGTCACCAGATCATCATGATCGACAGTGAAACCGGAGAGAAAGTCGAGAAGAAAGACGACCGGGTCACCTCCATCCTGCAATACCTGCGGGACGAAGGACATGGCACCAAGCTCCGCAAGTTTGCGGTTTGGTGCAGCTACCAGGTCAATGAGGATATCAAGCCCATCCAGAACAAACTCATTGAGCTGGCCGAGCGGGCCATAGAGGGCAAGGCCGGCCGGGAAGAACTCCAGCAGCTCTACGACGAAACCGAAGGGGCAGCCATAGCCACCGACACCGTCGGACTCCGGCAGGGATCCGAGAAGGCGCCCGCCTTCCTTACCTCCCGCGAGTGCATCAATCCCGACCCCTACGATGCCGCCCTGCAGGCCGCCCGCTTTCACCGCCTCTGGGTGCAGATGGATAACAGCGAAAGCGACAAACAGAAGATACTGCGTGAAATCAGGGTCAGCGACTCTGAAAACTACGTTCAACAGGCCGAACAGAAACAGGTGGATTATCTTTTGGAACTTATTGGTGAAAAATAGGTTAAACCCCTTGGATAAGCGATAAAACGGCTTTTGCGGACATTATTCGGGAGTTCATAAATTCTAATATTACCCCATTTTTTACCCCTTTATAGGCCATAAGGCTCAATTTTACCTTCTCGACTAGCGCTAAGTCGTTGATCAATAGGAAATTAACCCCTCAGACTATTGTTTTGGCGGGGGTGAATCTCTATATTGGCATTATCTGTAACTTTAGATTGCCATTAATGCATCAAAACAGCGGTAACATATTACTCATAACCGACACCGAGCATGAATTGAACATGTTCCGGGCGGAGTTTGTGCGTCGGTACAATGTGTTTACCGCATCCACCATTCGCGAGGGGAACCGCCTGCTGAAAGAGTATGACATGCACGTGGTCCTTGTGAAACAACGGATGCCGGGCATGACGGGGCTGCAGTTCTGCGAAGGCGTTTCGCACTCCTTTCCCGATATGATCAAGATTGTATTGACCGAAGAGGGCGAGGATACCGCTCCCCTGGATCGCGCCATGCGTTCGGAGCTGATCTACCGTTTTGTTCAGATGCCCTACAACCCTTCCGACCTCAGGATGATCCTGGACGGAGCACTGAAACTCAGCGAGATGCAGTATGAAAACCGGGAGCTCTCCAAAAAGATTGACAATTTCAAAAGCGAACAGGAGAACATCCTTCGCCTGTTCAAGCGGTACGTCCCCGACGAGGTTGTATCGCAGGCCATACAGTCGGAAGACGACCAGATGATACGTGCCGGCGAGAACCGTGTGGTTTCGGTACTTTTTGCCGACATCCGGGGCTTCACCGACTTCGCCAGCAACCTTCGTCCCACCGAGATAGTGGAGTTTCTCAATGAATACTGGAAAGAGATCTCCGAATGCATCATCGAAAACAAAGGGTCGGTCAACAAGTATATGGGCGACGGCATGCTGGCCGTCTTCGGTGCGCCGGTCTCCTATATGGACAACCACGAGAACGCCGTATCGGCCGCACTCGATATGATCGACCGCCTTGAAGCCATTAACGAGAAGTTCGCCGAAAAGCTGGGCACCGAGATAAAGATCGGCGTCGGCATCAACAGCGGCGAAGTGGTGGTCGGAAACGTGGGTACCGACAACTATATGGAATATACCGTGATCGGCGATACGGTTAATATCGCCTCCAGGATGGAACAAATAAGCAAGGAGAAGCCCAACTCCATCATGGTAAGTGATAAGACCTACGAGCTGGTCAGGGACGCCTTCGAATTTTCCGAAGCCAAGGCCATTGATATCAAGGGCAAGGACGAAAAAGTATCCTACCGCGAAGTTACGGGACGCCGTTCCGACAACATATACAATATCCGTTCCAACCCCGGCAGCTGATCCCGCTTTATGGAATCGCTCAATCTCGGTTTTATCGGCAGTGGCTTCATCGCACAGTTTATGGCCAAAGCCCTGCGGCAGGTGCGCGGCCTGAACATTTCGGCCCTCTACGAGCGAAGCGGTTCGGCCAGCCTGGCCGAATATTCCCGCAAGCACCGCCTGGGCGATCCGGTCCTTTGCGGAAGCATCCGGGAAGTCTGCGAAAACAGCGATGCCGTGGCTATCTTCTCTCCCAACCACACCCGCCTGAAGGTGATGGAGGAGATTGCAGAGGCCGCCGGAGGCGGACTGGACCTGGTCGGGGTTATCTGCGAGAAGCCTCTGGGGCGTACAGTAGCCGAAGCACGCCGGATGGTGCAGCTGGCCGATTCGGCCGGGCTGCTTACCGCCTACTTTGAAAACCAGCTGCATGCCCCCGCCGTCAACAAGGCCCTCAAGCAGCTGCGTCCCCAGATTGAGGCTTCAGGGCCCATCACCCTGGCACGCAGTACCGAAGAGCATGCGGGCCCCCACAGCGCCTGGTTCTGGGATCCGGTGCGCCAGGGCGGGGGCGTGCTCTCCGACATGGGCTGCCACAGCATTTCGGCCTCGCGACATATCCTCACCCCGCCCGGCGAAGACCCGCTCTTCCTGGAGCCCGTAAGCGTGCAGTGCGACACCAGCCTGCTTAAATGGGGGCGGCCGGCCTACAGGGAGGAACTCAAAGAGCGGTATGGGGTGGACTATGCCGAACGTCCGGCCGAGGATTTCTGCACCGGCACCATCACCTACCGCAACCCTTCCGACGGGCAGCTTGTGAAGGCGCAGTTTACCGACTCCTGGATGTACGACAAGCAGGGGCTGCGCATATCCATGGAGGGGTTGGGGCCGGGCTATGCCTTCGAATTCAATACCCTGCGTTCGCCTGCCGAGCTTTTCATAGGCGATGCCGCCGCCGAAGCCGTGGCCGATGCCGAGACGGCCCTGGAGAAATCCACCGCCTCGCGGGGGCTCCTGCCGCTGCAGGCCAACGAGGCCGACCTCTACGGCTATGTGGATGAGCTGGAGGATATGCGCGATGCCTTCCAGGGCGGCCGCGACGCCTTATTGGACTGGAACTACGGCCTTGAAATCACCCGCCTGTGCCAGGCTTCCTATATGGCGGCCGAACAGGGGCAGACCCTCGACCTCACCAATCCCGGGGTTATGGAAGAGCTGGAGGAATACACCTCCCTGATAGCCCGGGGCGAAGGGTCGAAAGTGCTCTATGGCTGATGTTCTCCGCGCATCAGCTGCTTGACATCTTCTTTGGAATAGATAGGCGTGCCCCCGGGCCGGGAGGCCGTAAAGGCGCCCACACCGTTGGCAAAAGCAAGGATCTGTTCGGCTCCCTCCCCCCGGCGTATGCCGTGCAGGGCCGCAGCCAGGAAAGCGTCGCCCGCCCCCACCGCATCGGCCACTTCCACGGGGTAGCCCGGGTGCTCGGCCAGGGTACCGTCCATGAGCAGCGCCGATCCCTCGGAACCCCGCGTCAGGCATATTACCCGGCAGGAAAAACGGCCGGCCAGTGTCTCCATGGCTTCCCGTGGGTCGGCCGGCAGCCCGTACCACTCCTGCAGTATCTGCAGCTCCTCCTCGTTCATTTTCAGCATATCGGCCGCCGGCAGCGAGGCTTCGATCACCTCCCGGCTCACATGCGGGAAACGCAGGTTCATATCGAACACCCGGAACAGCTCCTCATTGTTCAGCAGGGCCTGTGTTGTATCCCTCGACACCCCGCTGCGCTGTCCCAGGCTCCCGAACAGGAGCCCCCATGCCTGCTCCGCCCTTCGGCTGAGCTCCCCGGCCGGCCGGATGCGGTCCCATGCCACCGGTTTGACGATATCGTAATCCGGCTTGTCCGGGGTATCCAGCTTCACCTTCACGAAGCCCGTTTCCAGCTCTTCGTCCCTCTGTATGAGGGAGGTGTCGGC
>CAYREV010000025.1:0-36020 GCA_964423345.1 uncultured Balneolaceae bacterium
CTTCATCCTCGGGCTCAGGCTTTTCAGCTTCAGCTTCATTCTCCTCAGGCAGGGCCGTATCGGAATGAGCTACAAATTCTTCAATATCCGAAACCGTCTCTTCATCTTGGGCTTGTTCGTGATCGCCCTCCTCCATTTCAGGGGTCTCCTTGAAAGCCCCGATAAGCTCTATGGGTTTCATCCCTGCATAGCGATGATTGACCTCGGTTTCCAGCGTACTTGACGGGATGAACTGCAGCTGTCCCTCATCATCCGTCTCGAAGCTACCAAACCCTTCAATAACAAATGGCTCCCGGCTGTCCACCGCCTGCTTAAGCTGTTGCAGAAGTTCGTTCAGCTGGCTTTCAACTTCCCCGGCTTCCAATCCGGTCCTATCGGATAAAAGCTCCACCAGTTTTTCATTGTTAACCGTCATATCCCCTCTTTTTTTTCGGGAACAAATTGTATCTGGTCCTTGGGCGGCATCATTACCACTCGGCCGTCTTCATATTGCTGCTGGCACTGATTACGGTGATTGAAGTTAAAGACCCCCAGCCCGTCAATTTTAACGGTGTTTCTTTTAAGAACCTCTTCCCGAATAATTTCCGAAAAAGCCTGTAATAACTTTTTATCCATGTTAGTTTAGTTTTAAAGTAACCCCCCCGTAAAACTGTATGGGACGCTCTGTGTACCCTTTCCACATCTCATATTCCTGATCCAGTAAATTAACTCCTTTTACGTATGCGCCCAAACGTTTTGTTATTTCAACATCCATCTGTGCACCTATCAACAGGAATCCGGGCAGATCCTCTCCCGCTGTCCCCGTTTCCCGCGCCCCCACATAGTCGGCCCAGCCCTCCAGGGCAAACCGGTCAAGGAGTCGAACAGATACACTCCCGTTAACTCCCCAGGTTTCCCGAAACGGGATGCGTTCTGCCCCGTCGATTGTCGGATTTTGCACATATACCCTTCCACTCACCCAGAACTTCTCGGCTTTGAACTGGTGGGTGACGCCTCCATAAATCTTGAAATTTCTGGTGTTCGCATAATTCACCTGGTAGAACGTTTGAGCCTGCGGTAACGGCAAAACTCCCGCTTGCTGCGGCCGTGTATAAATGGGCGCATCGGTCGTACGGCTTATCCGGACCCCGCCCTGCAGGGTGCTTCCCTTGTAATATTCAAAACTTGCCTCACCGGAAACTTCAAACCGGTAGGAGTGGCGCAGCAAGGTGTTGCCTACCATGAACCGGTTATATTCATGATGGTTTTCCAGGGTCTTCAACACCGGGGCCCCCTTTGCTTTTCCTGTCACCTTCAACTCGTCATTGAAAGAGTGTTTCACCTCCAGGACCGGCCCCAAATAAAGGTTGGTTTCGACCTGGTTTGATGTGTAATAGACATGAGCCCCGGCATTAACCTGTGTCGTATAGTTGAACAGACGCTCATATCGTCCCCCGCCCTGTAGGGTGGTCCACCCCTCCTGGTTTCCGTCAGGGCCCGAAACCCCACTCCTGGCCCCCAGCTTAAACTTCATGATTTCATTGGTGCGGCTCCCGGCCCATTGCTTTGAAAAGGAGCCTTTATATACCGTTTCGTTGATATCACCCGGAAGGTTGGGGTCTTCCAGGTCTATTTCAAAATATCGTACCCCCGCTGTCGCACTCCATCCTTCGACGGCATTCTTATTGCGGCGTATGTCGCCGTCAAAACCCAGACCGAAATAACTCTTCCCGAGCTCGGGGTTTACCGGTGCCAGCCCTTCCTGTTCATAAAGGTGGTGGAAGTCCGACTGCCCGTTCAGTTTAAAGTGCAGCGCGGTCTTGTCATCCGGATGGGTTGCATATTCGGCATTGGCGTCCAGGAAACGAAAACTGCTGGGCTGGCTCTCCAGGTGCCCGTTGGAGGATGAGAAGTCCAGGTCACCTCCCGCATAACTGCCGGAATTCAACTTGTGGTATCCCCAAAGCTGAGCCTCCGGGCTGCTGAAGCTTCCGATACCTGCCCGGCTGAACAGGCGGATATCCGGGGAGTAATGCAGGGGATGGTACTGCGGGGGGGTTGGACGCGAAAGCTGGCTGACCGGGACACTGGCCACCACCTGCTCGTCCGTTTCCATAAAGGGCTGGCGGTTGGGGTCCACCTGGTAGACCCTCGGCGTAGGTTCAAAGCCCAAAATAGGCTGCCGCCGTACTCCCGGGAAACGAGCCTTGAACTGGCTTCTGATTTCAATATCCTGCGGGTCAATTTCCGGCAGCAGGGTGTTTTCCCCGCCCTGCTGCTGGGCCTTTGCGGTAAGGGTAATACCGAGAAGTGAAATACCTAAAAAAGTCAAAGCAAAAAAACGCGCCATGGTCATTGGTTTTGGTAGATTAAGTCCCTTCAAAACACTCTAAAGGTACTAAAAAATTAACAACGATTAATGAGCTTATTCTACTGACTTTATACCTTCTTTTGTGAGAACTGTTTCTGTCTTTGCCTGCGACCACACATTGCCCGCACTCTTTGGGACCCTCCCATTAAGCACGGCCTTCAAATAATGGAATCGCCTCTTTTAGTGGCCCTCAGCTTGTCTGCCAGCAGGAATATGGGGGTGAAACAGCTGACAAAGACAATCATGGCTGCATGTGTTATCGTCGCATAGGCCAGGCCCGTAACAGCCGGGACTGCAAACAATACCAGCAGCGTCTGTTTAACAAAATAGTGGTAGGTCCCAATGCCCCCCGGCGAAGGTATGGCAATTCCCAGTGCTGAGATAACCGTGATGACCAGGGCCTCCAGAAAACCCAGCTGGTACACCTCCTGCATGTCAAACATCCAGAAGGGGATATAGGTCATCAGCGTATAGCCGACCCATATAAGCACCGTATAGGTCAGAAAAAGCCACCATCTTTTAACCTTTTTGGCTGACATTATGCCGTCTTTGAACATTTTCAAGGCGTTGCCCACCTTGTTTATCCAGTATTGGACCTGCTCAAAACGACGCCCGAGCGCTCGTATTATCTTCAGGCATACCCAGGCAATGCCCGTCACACCCAGCAGCAATCCCACTATCCACAAAATGGTGGTTACGGTATATCCCTGGAACATAAAACGGATCGTCTCCTCCCCAAATATCTGTTCAAGCAGTGAGATATCCGCAATTACATAGACAGAGACCAATAGCATGAGTACTCCCATCGTCGCCAGGTCAATAATACGCTCCAGCACGATGGTACCCATCAGCTTCGTGGCACTTAACTCTTCCCGCTTGCCAACATATACGGGCCGGGTAACCTCGCCCAGGCGGGGACCCACTATATTGAGCAGGTAGCCGACCAGCACACCCGATACCAGCGTCACGCGGTCAAGGTTCTTCTTGTCATGTTCGATCAGAAGGCGCCACCGTTCAGCCCGCAGGAAATGACTCGCCAGGGAGGTGGCCGCAAGAGGGGCAATCCACCCGTAGCTGATATTCTGCATATACTCCCATAACTCGTCTATCCTGACATTCCGGAAAGCAAGCCACAGAAATACTCCGCCCAGGACGAGCGTGAGGATTATTTTGAGGACCCTTTTGCCCATGAGATCAGTTTCGCATGTCCACTATCTCGGCATTTGCCGGGTAGTCCAAGCTGAACATGTCTTGTTCTATTCGAATAAATTTCCCGTTCTCAAAAGTGGTGACAATAAGGTTATCGGCCGGATCAACCGCTTCAATCCTTTCAGGTATCAGGGCTGCGGCTGTCAAATAAATTTCCACTTTCTGGTAGATGGCAAATGGGTCGTCGGATACCAGCTTTATATAGACTTCATTCTTCTTCTGTTGCTGGGTTTCAACCGAGAAGGTCGAATCAATGCCGTTAAGTATGCGGGAAGGGGCAAAATCATCTTCCTCCGGTTCATATTTACTTATGATCACCCTGTTCCGCTGCTCGTCATATACCATCGACGTTTTACCGTTTACAATTACCGTCTGTTTTTTCGACTGTACCTTATAGCGGTTCTCTCCCACCCAAATTTTACCTTCGCTCCTCAGGGTGTCGCCGGTATAGGAATCGATATAGACATGGCCGAAGCCGGCATTAAAGATCTTGCCTTGCTTAAATCGGTCGGTAAGCTTTTCGAAAGGGGTACGTTCCTGCCCGTAGGCGAATGGCATGCTGCCTAAAACCAGGACTGTGACTGCAAGGGTGCTGCAAAATAATTTTTTTCTATCCGTCATATTCATCAAGATCATCCAGTAGTTGTTCCAGCTCCTCTTCATCGTCCACGAGCACATCCCGTGCGGTACTTCCCTGATAGGGGCCTACGACACCGGCATTATAAAGCTGGTCGATTATGCGCCCGGCCCTGTTGTAGCCAATTTTAAGCTTTCGCTGCAACAGCGATACCGAACCCTGTTGATGCAGCACCACAATTTTTGCCGCCGCTTCGAAATATTCATCGATATCCTCAAGCGGATCGGGTATGTCGGCACTGCCGTTTTCATCTTGTATAACGGGTAAATGGAACGGATGCTTATATCCCCGCTGATTTCCTATGTATGCGGTGATATTTTCAACCTCTTCGGTCGATACAAAGGCATTCTGGAGACGCGTCATGCCGCCCCCGTTGGTGAAAAGCATGTCTCCACGACCGATAAGCTGGTCGGCTCCGCCGGTATCCAGGATCGTACGAGAATCCACTTTCGAGGCCACCTGGTAGGCAATTCGTGCCGGAAAGTTTGCCTTAATGGTACCGGTAATGACATTAACTGACGGACGCTGCGTGGCCACGACCAGGTGTAACCCCACCGCACGTGCCAGCTGCGCCAGGCGTGCTATAGGTTCTTCAATCTGCTTGCCCGCGGTCATCATAAGGTCGGCCAATTCGTCGATAATTACGACTATATAAGGCAAGTGACGATGCCCCAGGTCCTCGTCCAGCTCCCCCGAATCAAACTTTTTGTTGTAATCCTTGATGTCCCGCACCATCGCCATCTTCATCAATTCGTATCGTTCGTCCATCTCCTTGGTCAGGCTTTCCAGGGTTTCCTGGGCTTTGGAAGTATCCGTGATGATGGGCTCCTCGGCATTCGGTAGCATAGCCAGGAAATGATTCTGGATATTTCGGTAGAGAGAAAGCTCAATTTTCTTGGGATCTACCAAAACAAACTTAAGGTCGTCGGGATGACACTTGTACAGCAGGCAGGTAATAATGGTATTTATTCCCACAGATTTACCCGAACCTGTGGCCCCCGCAATAAGCAGGTGGGGCATCTTGGTCAGGTCGACCATAAACACTTCATTCTCGATGGTTTTCCCAAAAGCCACCGGCAGCTCGTAACTGGTTTCCACAAACTTTTTCGTGTTGATAACCGATTTGATATAAACCGTCTCCCGGGCGCTGTTGGGAACTTCTATACCTACGGCCGAACGGCCGGGAATCGGTGCAATTATACGAAGGCCGTGGGCCGCCGTCGCCATTTTCAGGTCGTTCGCATAACTTTCAATCTTGCTTATTTTAACATCCGGAGCGGGTTCAAGCTCATAAAGGGTTACCGTGGGTCCGACAATGGCATTGATACTGAGTATCTCAATTTTATGCCGTTTCAGCTTGTCGAGGATAATTCGCTTGTTTTCCTTGATCTCCTCCAGATCCACCTCGTTTCCTTCATCCGGGGGAGCATCGAGCAGATCAATGGTTGGAAACTTGTAGGTGATTTCGGGTACTTCCTTCGCGCGGTCCTTGTTCTGCCGCTCCAGCTCTTTGGCATCCGCTTGCTCTTCACCCTTCCCTACATATACGGCAATATCTACGTCATCATCCTCCTCTTCCACCACTTTCTCCGTCGAACTCTTGTCAATGGAAGCGCGGGGCCGCTGGTCCAGGCTTTTTATCTCCTCTTCCTGCTGCCGCCTCCGTTTACGGTCCTCTTCCTGCGACTGCTCCACAATGTCATCGATGGTGCGCTCCTGCTCTTCCTTCCCGGCCGTTTGGGTGGCCACTGGGGTCTCTTTCTTTCTTTTCATCTGTTTTTCGGCCTGGCGCTGTGCCTTGACTTCCTGCTGCTCTCTCTTCTTCTGCTCTTTTTCCTCTCTTTTTTTCTCCCGTTCCTGCTTGTGCTGCTCCCAGCGCTCCTTCCAGTCGGCGAGGGTTGCCTTTACAAAGTCCACCGTATGCTGCAGGTCCCGGTCAAGCAGTACCAGCATCGTCACCACAAACAACACCCCAAGGATCACGATGGAACCTATACCGGTTATATTTTGCAGTACCCTCGACATGGCGATGCCCGCCGAACCGTTCCAGACCGAGGAATACCATTCAAATTCGTTGTAGAACCACCCCAGCATGGTGGAAAACAGCACCATGCTCCATATACCGTAGGCCGCGGGCCAAATCATCTCCCTGATGTCCCGTGCCCGAAAGACGAACCAGCCGCAGGCGAAGATAATAATAGGAACGATTATACTTGTATAGCCAAACAATAGATAGACGAAGAAGTAGGAGAGATAGGCTCCAACGACGCCCAGTCCGTTTTGAATACGCAGGGCCGGCCCTTCATCAACGGTAAAGATGCTGTCGGTAGACAGCGACTGTATCAGGGCATAGTCTGCACTGTGGTAGGTGAGGATACTCATCCCCAGCAGGGCTCCGATAGCCATGATAAGGATTCCCAGAATTTCTAATTTCCGGGACTGTGATATTCCATTGCTCACTTTTCCCGAACTGCTTTTATTTGCCATTAAACCTTGTGATAATTCCTTCTCTCATTACCGGAAGTATACTGACTTCATTGACCTTGCAGCAATAGATGAAATCCTCCTCGCCGACAATGTTTTGAAGCCGCTTTGCGTGATTAGAGGCTTGTACGGTTCCCTCTATATCATCACCAAATTTTTTGTAAAGGCCAAAAGCCACTTTTGCACCGTCTAAAGCGTTTTCCGGCAGTTTATCGCCTGTAAGTTCGTAAATAATGTTACCAGCGCAAAGTAAATCTTCCAGCGACATACGCCCCCTCCAGCCCGCACAAACCAGTACGATATCCTCCTTGTCGGCCAGGTAGTCTGCCACCGAAGCCAGGTTCAGGAAACTCCCCACTACAATCTCCCGGGACAGGGAAGCCCTCATCAGGGCCTTGGTCCCATTGGTGGTATTCAGGATAATAGTTTTATCCTTCACTTTATCGGGGGTGTATTCCAGGGGCGAATTACCCAGGTCATACCCCTCGATTTTTTCCCCTCCCTTCTCACCGCAAAGCAACATGTTTTTCGTGTCCATGCTTTGTGATATCCTGCTTCCCGCCCCCATGTCGGCTACCGGGATAACGCCCTTGGCCCCGCTGGCCAGGGCATTCACAATCGTGGAGCTGGCACGCAGCACATCGATCATTACGGCTGTTTTATCTCTTAAATCCTCTTCCTGGAAAGAGGTTGCAGAGATAACCACTTCAAGACTTTTAAACATATGTTTCCTGTCTTCCTTAAGTATTATCAGCTGTTTTTTGCCCTATCGCTCTACAAAGGGAGGATTTGTAACTACTGCTGCAGCCTTTCTGTTTCTAATGGATATGTACACCGTTGTTCCCTCCTCGGCAAAGGATTTTTCCACATACCCCATGCCGATATTTTTATCCAGGGTTATAGATCGGGTACCGCTGGTCACCTCCCCTATCACCTTATCCTCTTCATCCAATATCGCATAGCCCGACCTGGGTATCGACCGGCGCTCTTCCAGGGTGAATCCCACCAATTTCCGTACAAGGCCCTCCTCTTTGGCCTTCTGTATCGCCTCCCGGCCGATAAACTCCCCCTTATCCAGCTTGGTAAGCCACCCGAGCCGTCCCTCCAGCGGGTTGGTCTCCTTGGTAATATCATTGCCGTATAGGGCATACCCCATCTCAAGCCGGAGGGTATCCCGGGCTCCCAGTCCGCAGGGCTCAATATCAAATTCCTCACCTGCCTCCATGACGGCATCCCAAATTTGGGCGGGGTCGGTATCTTCCCGGTCAAAATAAATCTCAAATCCCTTTTCACCGGTATAGCCGGTTTCCGACATGATCACCCGCTCATAGCCGGCAAATTCGCCGATCTTAAAATGATAAAAACCAATCTTATGCAGCGGGACCTCGGTAAGTTTTTGCAATGTCTTCACTGAGTCGGGTCCCTGGACAGCAAGCAGGCACATGGCATCCGACCGGTTTTCAAGTTTTACATCATGATGCTTGTGATTGGACAGCCAGTCGAAATCCTTTTGGATGTTCGAGGCATTCACTACGAGCATATACCGGTTGTATTCAAGCATATAGACAATCAGGTCGTCAACGATTCCGCCATCCTTATAACACATTGCGGAATACTGGGCTTTGCCCGGCTCGAGCCTGGATACATCGTTGATGGTCACATACTGCAAAAAATCTTCCGCCTCAGGTCCGTATACAAAAAATTCTCCCATATGGGAAACATCGAACATCCCAACCCCGTTGCGGACGGCACCGTGTTCTTTCTTGATGCTGTCATACTGTACAGGCATCTCCCACCCGCCGAAGTCTATGATTTTTGCGCCCAGGTCCTTATGCTTTTCAAAAAAGGGTGTGCGTTGCAGCATGGTCTCAAACTTTTAGGTTTAATTTTATAACTGCCAAAGTTAACTATTTCTTTCAAGAATGAAGAATCTATAACTGATATCAAATCAGACAAACGATTGGAGTCAAACCCCCTATTCCCCCGCCAACACCCTTTCTTCACTGACGTTTTTATGCTACCAACCTATCATAGAATAAATACATGGAATAAATACTCTTCCGGGAAATAACGTTTAGCATCTCGAGGTAAATCCTTATCTTTATCAGTCTGAAATACAAACATAATATACCTTCTACCTGCTGAATGGCTATCAACAAGCAACAAGTCCGCACTGCCCTGGCCCATGTAATGCACCCGGAAATGGGTAAGGACCTGGTCACCCTGAATATGATTGAAGACCTGATTGTACAGGACAAGTTTATCACCTTTACCATCGACCTGCCCGAAAAGAATCCCACGCTGGACAACAAGCTCAAGGAAGAGTGCCGGAAAACCATCCGGAAATATGTGGACAAGGATGCTGTCATGGACATTACCACGGCTGTAAACATCTCCAAGTTCAGGGATTCGGACAGCGATAGCGGCGGGCCCTCCGAATTCCCCGGACAGGGGCACCGGGATAAGCAGGGAGAGCAGTCGGAGGAGGTGCTGGGCAATGTCAAAAATATTATCGCGGTGGCTTCAGGCAAGGGCGGAGTCGGGAAATCAACGGTTGCCGTTAACCTGGCCTGCGGTATAGCACGCACCGGAGCAAAGGTAGGGCTGCTCGACACCGATATCTACGGCCCCAGTATTCCCACCATGCTCGGAACCACAGAACGGCCCAACATCACTGCCAAAAAGAAACTGATCCCCCTTGAAAAACACGGGGTTAAATTCCTGTCCATGGGCTTGCTGGTCGACCCGGACCAGGCGATGATCTGGAGAGGGCCGATGGTAACCAGCGCAGTAAAACAGTTCATGCAGGAAGTGGAATGGGGCGAGCTGGACTATATGGTCCTCGATCTCCCGCCGGGAACCGGAGACATTCAACTCACCATCGTACAAACCGTGCCCCTGACCGGGTCCGTCGTCGTTTCCACCCCCCAAAATGTTGCTCTTGACGACGCCCGGAAAGGAGTGGCCATGTTCAAAAAAGTGAATGTCCCCGTTTTGGGTATCGTGGAAAACATGGCTTATTTCGTGCCTCCGGATATGCCGGAGAAGAAGTACTATATCTTCGGCAAACACGGGGCCCGTAACCTCGCGGATCGTATCGGCACCAACTTCCTGGGAGAGATCCCTATCGAACAGTCCCTTCGCGAAAGCGGTGACTCCGGGAAGCCTATTGTACTGGACGAAAATATGGAATCGAAATCAGCCCAGGCATTTGCCGAGCTCTCAAACAATGTCATCCAGCAGCTTGCACTGCGCAGGGAGGAACAGCCTCCGACAGAAAAAGTGGACATCAAGATAAAGCCCTGATACCCTTTCGCCACCTACCTCTGGCTCAGCCCCAGCAGGAAATGCCATACGGTGAGCGCAGCCAGCCTGGCCGTACGCTTGTCGGAATCGAAGGCCGGATTCATCTCGGAGATATCAAAGGAGCCAACCTTTTCATTGCGTCCTGCCAGGTAAGCGGCCGTCAGCCACAGGTCGGGATGAATCCCGTTGGCACAGGGGGCACTCACCCCCGGGGCAAAGGATTGGTCCACCGCATCCATATCGAAAGTAACCATGAGACGCTCGCTGTCATGTTCGTGAAAAAGGCCCGAGATGGAGGTGATATTCGTTTCCTCTTTTAACAGGTATCGGCCTCCGCTGCTTTCAATATATTCGAGGTGCGAGGTTGCCAGGGAGTGGGGCTGAAGGCCTGCAACCAGATACTTGTTGCAGCATTGACTTTCATGTTCAATCGCCTGGCGGAAAGGGGACCCCGAATGGGCTTTCCCCTCTCTCAAAGGGCGTACGTCGGCATGGGCATCCAGGTTGAAAATGGCTGTCGACAACCCGCTTTCGGCATAGCCGAGAAAATGAGCAAAGGCGGTTTCATGTCCCCCGCCCAAAATGATGGGCACCACTCCATCGGCAAGGTAGGGCGAGAGCAGGCTGCCCATCTCCCCCTGTGCACTCTCCAGATCCACCGTAACGGCCAGGTTGCCCAGGTCGGCCGTTTTTGCAAGCAGATCCTTCATCTTTTCATGCTCTTCGGCCGAGGGGGTCATCTTGAACAGTTCATGCCGTATTTCATCGGGTGCCCCCGAAGCCCCCGGCCTGCCCTTGTTCCTTCGAACCCCTTCATCGGAGGGAAAGCCGATGATGACGGCTGCCGGGGATTCATCCTCTTCCAAACCGCTGCCCAAGAGGTGGCCGACCCGGGGGTCATCATTCGAGGTTTGAGGTATCGATACCGTTATTTCGTGCAGTTTACCCATACGACTATTGACTGTTTTTAAACCCAACTTCTCTCGCACCCACTACCAACAGGGTGATGACCGTCAGCGGTATTACAAACCATAACATCGCCTGGTTGTAGAGGGGCAGCAAGCCGTGCCCGGATGCGGTTAATATTAAATAAAGTGTGTATAGAATATAATATCCCAAAAACAGAAGCCCCTCCCACCTGTTAATCGCATAGCCGGTGAAAAATATCGGAAGGCAGGCTATAGATACGGCGATCATGACCGGCAGGTCGAAAGCCGTTATACCAAGAGATACCGGAATGTTTTGCGGCACGATTACGGCGGTCAGCCCCAACACGCTCAGGATGTTGAACAGGTTGCTCCCGACAATATTTCCGACGGCTATATCCCGTTCGCCTTTGATACTCGCCACTACCGAGGTTGCAACCTCCGGCAGGGAGCTGCCGGCCGCGACAATGGTCAATCCGATCACCAGTTCGCTCAGGCCAAGGTATTCGGCAAATACAACGGCACTGTCTACCAGCCATCGCGCACCGAATACAAGCAGGCCAAGTCCCCCCAATACATATACAACCTCCCACATCCAGTGCGCGGCGGCCCCGGCATAAAACTCTTTCCTGTATTGTTTTTCCACTTCCGAGCTCTCTCTTCGGCTTTGATAAAACAGGAAGCCCAGGTATACAAATAATATCCCCAACAGGATTCCCCCGTCCAGCCTTCCAATGGAACCGTCCAGTACAAAGAAATACAACAGCAGGGAGACCCCTATAAGCAGAGGGATATCCAGCCGAACCAGTTTTTGGGATACTACCAACGGAGTAATTGTGGCGGAGACTCCGAGAACAAGCAACACATTGAATATATTACTGCCGATCACATTGCCCATCAAAAGGTCGGCCTCCCCCGCAAAAGCCGACTTAATGCTTATTGCCAGTTCGGGAGCACTGGTTCCGAATGCAACCACGGTCAAACCGATGATCAGGGGGGAGATCCCCATCCTTGCAGCCAGCCGCGAGGAACCGCGTACCAGCAACTCGGCGCCACCTGCCAATACCAGCAGTCCGGCAATAAAATAACCCGTGGTTCCAATCATGATTAATAAATGTTAAATTCCAATAGGTAAAATTATCAGGGTCGGGCAGTACCGTATCATTCAGCCCGTGATAGATCCATGAATGGGCACTGCCCCTACACCAAGAGTATAATATCAGGCTATAAAGCTTTACGAGCAAACAGGGACACCTCATCTATTGGCTTGACGGAGAGGGAGAGTTGGAATGATGCAGCTTTATTTTTCGAACGATATGAGATCTACAGATTATAAGACATCCTTACGATATCTGCTCTTTCTGGGGACTGTTATCTTTCTATTCAGCCCCAATGAGTCTTCCGCCCAGGACTGGAGAGTATCCGGGGGATACAGCATGAAAAGCTACAATATAAACTATACCCCAAACTCACTGTACCAGGGAAAGATAAGTTCCCTTCGCAAAGGCGTTCTCCAGCTCGAAGTTGAAAGATACCTTCTTTTCAGGATCTACGCCGCAGGACAGCTGGACCTGTTGCTGCAAAACAAACAGGACCCTCTCTTCGGCGGGTCCGCCAACTTTCAGCATGCCAACCTGGGCGCCGTAGTCGGTTTCCAGTGGCCCAAATGGGGGATTTATGCCGGGGTCGGGGCCGGCCATTTGTGGGATATCCGGCTTAGGGCTATTACTCCTGACGACAATCAGACCTGGTTAAAACCCGAGGGTTCGGCGGCCGCGTGGACCACTTCCTTAAAGGGGGGCGTTAAATATTATCTCCTCAGTTTCCTGCGGCTGGAGATGGAGGTCAGCCGTGTCAACGGCCTGCCCGTTGAACTGTCTCCCCGCAATACCGTATCCGGGACCCCTGAATTCAACTCTTTCAGCTTTAACCCCTATACGTTTAATGTGGGCATTTCCCTCAGTCTTCCCTGGAATTCCAAAAAGTACAACCGCAGCAAACGGCCGGCGCGGGAACTTCCTGAATTAAAACATGTAAGCGAAGTGAACTTTGCTTCCCCCATGCCGGCGGGCGCAACCCTCACCTCCCCTTTTGGGCAACGGTGGACCAGAAACCACGACGGGGTGGACCTGGATGCCGAGCGGGGAGATCCTATTATGGCTGCCGCCGATGGCATCGTTGTCATCGCCGGCAAAGGAACCGGCTATGGGAAGATGATCAAGATCCGACATGGGGCCGGCTACAGTACCGTCTACGCCCACCTGAGCAGGGTTAAGGTTAAGTATGGGCAACGGGTCCGTAGCGGCGACATTATCGGAAAGGCCGGGACAACCGGCACGGCCAGTGGGCCCCACCTTCATTTTGAAATCCTTCATAATGGACAACATCTAAATCCCCAGCACTATATCCGTTTTTAGCGCCCGCAAGCATGGACCTTCCCCTCTTTTCTATTTCCTCTTTTGTATTTAATGCCTTTAATATGCTAAGTTGAGAGCCTAAGCTGTGTTTATTTTAAACATATTTTCTCCTGTCATGAAAACGTTCCGAAATATTACCGCAATATTAACACTGGCCTCGCTTGTATTTTTTTCCCAGGAAGCAAGGGCCCAGGATCAAGAATCTGCATCCTATTCTCTGGGAACCATTGATTTTCCAACTTCTGCGGAGGGCAGCGCCCAAAAGGAGTTTCTCACCGGAATGCTGGCCCTGCACAGCTTTTGGTATCCCGAAGCCCGAACTCACTTCCGGAAGGCCAAAGAGATCAACCCCGATTTTGCCATGGCTTATTGGGGCGAAGCGTTGACCCACGACCATCCTATTTGGGGCCAGCACGATCAATCGGCGGGATACAAGGTGCTAAATGAGATGGACGGCAGGACCACACTGGCGATGAATGAGCGCGAGGAGGATTATATTGAAGCCGTCCGCTTGCTGTTCGAACCCGAGGCCGACATGGACCGCAGGCGCATACAATACGCCCAAAAAATGAATGCTATCTATGAAAAATATCCGGGCGACGACGAAGCCCTCGTCTTATCGGCCCTTGCCGAAATGAGTCTCCCCGGCTTTAACTATGGCAATCCCGACGTCCGCGATGTAGTGCCTGTCGCCGCCAAGCTGGAAGACCTATACCGGCGGAACCCCGAACACCCGGGGGCCATGCACTATCTGATCCATGTTTACGACTCGGAAAAGTTTGCAGAGCTGGGGCTTCGTCCGGCTGACGACTATGCCGATGTGGCCTACTCCTCATCCCATGCCATCCATATGCCCAGCCATATCTACAAGCAGCTCGGAATGTGGCAAAAGGTTATAGAATCAAACATCAAGGCATGGGAAACTTCGGTCAAGTGGCAACAGAAGACCGATCGGCCGCTTCTGTCGAGGGACTATCATTCCTACAGCTGGCTTTTTGAGGCTTACCTGGAGATAGAAAATTTTAATGAGGCCTGTTCTATGATCAATGAACTCAACACTATAAAACAGATGGCTTCCAGGCGGGGCGAGGGGCATGGAAGGATTAGCCGGGAATTGAACATCTTCCGAAATCAATATGAAAACCATACAAACAGAGACCCTAATAAGTGCCTGGATTGAAACAGCCGGGAATAGGGGTGCCCAAAGCTGTCAAATTACTTTTCCTGCTATGAACGTTTTAAGGCAGCGGTTATCGGAAAAGTGGTACATCCAAAAGGCGGGGTCGGAAGCTTCAATAACCGCAAAACAGGCTTCCTTTCCCTCCTCTATAGAGCCCATTTTGCGATCCCTGTGTATGGCGCGCGCCGCGTAGATCGTGGCGCCTTTGAGAGCTTCGTTCGGGGTCAGTCCTCCCTGGTTGCATGCAAGCATCATTGCCAGGGGAAGATTATAGCTTGGTGCCGATCCCGGGTTAAAATCGGTGGCCACCGCCACCTTGATCCCGGCTTCCACCAGCCGCCGGCAGTTCAAGGGCTGCTGCCTTGTGTACAGGGATGCCAGCGGCAATGTTACGGCTGTCACCCCCGCTTCGGCCATCGCCTCAATGCCTTTGTCTGTTATTTTCTCCAGGTGATCTGCACTTGCCGCCTCCACTTCAGCCGCCAGCTCCGCTCCCCCGCAGGATGTCAACTGATCGGCATGAATTTTCGGGGCCAGGCCGGCGGCCTGGCCGGTCACCAGAATTTCACGGGCTTCCTCTACGGTAAAGGCCGACTCCTCCACAAAAATATCACAAAATTCGGCGAGCCCCTTATTTGCAACAGCGGGTATCATCTCCTCGGTAATCAGGCGAATATACCCTTCCCTGTCGTCCTCAAACTCCGGGGGCACCGTATGGGCCCCCATAAATGTTGGGACAATATGAACCGCATGTTCTTTTGACAGCCGGTCGTAAATATTCAGTATTTTCAGCTCCTCCCCGACCGAAAGGCCATATCCGCTTTTACATTCCACCGCGGCAACCCCCAGCTTGACCATGCGGTCGAGGAGGTCAGAAGATTTTTGGTATAGCTCCTCTTCACCGGCTTTCCTGGTTTCGCGAACGGTAGACAGTATCCCCCCACCCTCCTTTGCAATATCCAGGTAACTTTTTCCTTTAAGCCTCTCCTCAAATTCCTCCGAACGCCAGCCGCCAAAAGCCAGGTGTGTATGGCAGTCGACCAGGCCGGGTATAACCATATGGCCCCCGGCATCATGAATCTGTCCTGTCACATACTGTTCCGGTATATCCTTTTCCTTACCCACCCAGACTATTTCGCCACCCTCCCAGGCAATGGCTGCATCTGTTATGGGGTGGACTTGTCCCTGCCCACCCTTATCGAGGCAAGTAGCGAGATAACCTATATTTTTTAGTAACGCCATAGTATTTATCGCTTGAGGATCCGGGGAGCTTTAGCTGCTTGCCCGCCTATTCTCAGTTAAGTTCCGTTAACTCCTCCTCGACCCGGCTAATAATTTCACGATCCTGCAAGAGTTTCACAGACCCCGTGATATCATCCTTGAAATAGTGGTCGGTTGCAGCATGAGGGATAATATCTCTGATACATGAATGAGCAATTTCCACTCCCCTTCCCGGCTTCAACGGTTTTCTAAAGTCAAGAGCCTGGGCGGCGGTAAAAAGCTCAATAGCCAGTACCTGCTCTACATTTTGATATACCTCCAGCAGCTTAAGGGCTCCTATACTTCCCATACTAACGTGGTCTTCCTGCCCCATGCTGGTAGGGATGGAATCGACCGAAGCGGGATGGGATAATACCTTGTTTTCAGACACCAGGGCTGCAGCCGTATACTGCGGAATCATGAACCCTGAATTGATACCCGTTTCCTCCATCAGCAGTTCCGGCAGTCCGTCGTGCCCTTCCAGCAACAGGTAGGTGCGCCGCTCCGAGATACTTGCGAATTCGGCGAGGGCTAATTTCGCATAATCTATAGCCAGAGCCAGCGGCTGCCCATGAAAGTTCCCGCCGCTGATAATGTCTCCGTCTTCAAATACCAGGGGATTGTCGGTAACCGAATTAATTTCCGTCTCTACGGTCGTCCGGCAGTGGCGGAGGGCGTCACGGCTGGCCCCGTGAACCTGGGGAACACAGCGCAGGCAATAGGGATCCTGTACTTTTCCGCAGTCGCGGTGCGACTCCAGGATTTCGCTTTCAACCAGCAGATTGCGAACATTTTCGGCAACTTCCTGTTGTCCCCGATGTGGACGTATTTCATGGATGCGTTTGTCAAAGGGCTTAATGCTACCCTGAAGGGCCTCCAGGCTCATGGCAGCTACAATGTCGGCCGCCTTGGCAAGCGCCAGGCTCTTTTCCAGTACATATGCGGCATATCCACTCATCAGCTGGGTGCCGTTAATAAGGGAAAGCCCGTC
The DNA here is from genome assembly GCA_964423345.1 of uncultured Balneolaceae bacterium. GTDB lineage: Bacteria > Bacteroidota > Rhodothermia > Balneolales > Balneolaceae > CAYREV01. The sequence goes on from CAYREV010000025.1 coordinate 16,761, forward strand.
CTTGGGTTGCAAGTCAATCGGCTCCAATCCGTGCTGTTTAAGAACTTTCTCTGCCGGAATGGTTTTTTCTCCCTTCTCATCCCAGAAAAACCCTTTTCCCAGGAGGGGAAGAGCCATGTGAGCCAGCGGTGCCAGGTCGCCCGAAGCCCCAACGCTACCCTTCTCTGGAATGGTTGGTATCATGTCGTGGTCGCTGAAATATATCAGGCGCTTAAAGGTCTGCTCGGAGATGCCGGAATACCCAAGGCCCAGGGCATGAATTTTGAGTTGAAGCATCAATCGTGATATCTCTTTGGGAACAGGGTTACCCACTCCCACGGAATGAGACAGTATCAGGTTCCGCTGAAGCTGTTTCAATTCTTTCTCTTCAACCCGCTTGTTGGCCAGGGCGCCGAAGCCGGTATTGATACCATACAGGGGCTCCTCACCTGCCAGTGCCTCTTCCACCCTTTTCCTGGAATCAACCACCGGCGAAGGGTCTTTTTTCAGGGCCTCTATACTATCATTCAGGTTCTTGTATAAATCAGGGATGGTTACTTTCACGATGGCTGATGATCTGGATTAGGGTGTTTGGAAATATAGTAGAATCATTGCCTCCTCCCAACTATGGAAAAGTTCAATCCGGGCTCTGTTCCGGGACGAGACGAGGCCCTGACTTTTCCGAAGTTACCAACCGGCAATCCCAATGGCGCCCCAATTTAACTTTTCCAGCCTTACTTACCGGCTAATCAACCGGCAGCAGGCGGCCCTTGATCATCGTATGGGTAATGGTTCTGATATTGGCGATATCAACGGAGGGATCCTCCTCCAATACGATCAGGTTTGCAATCTTGCCCTGCTCAAGGGTTCCGATGTCTTCCGAACGGTGCATGGCCCTGGCTCCATTTTGTGTTGCCATAACAATGAGGTCTTCGGGTGATATCCCCGCCCGCTGCATCGCTTCCATCTCCCTGTAGATGGAGGGCCCGTGCAGGGTTCCCGGGTTACCCGCATCGGTCCCGACCGCAATGGGGATTCCCGCCTCATATACCTTCTTGAGATTATTCATGGCCGCCTCGCCAACCTCATCCTTTTCAGGGTCGAAGGACTGCAGTCGGCCGACAAAGGAGTCTGTGAACCTGGGGTGGTCTTTAAACCTCGAAGCCTCCGTAAGCCGTGTTCTCGTTTTCTCATCCACACACCGGTTGGGATCGTCCAATGTAAACGGCTTTATTCCGGCGGCTGCACGGTAGGTGCGCATATATCCCGATCCCACTATCAAGGTGGGGGTATAGATAGTCCCCGCCTCTTTGGCCGTTTCCAAAAACGCACGGTCCACCTCTCGGTCTGAGACACTGTGCACCAGTAGGTCCGGCCCGTACTCCAATGCAGCTTTCGCCTGCTTCAATGTAGTTGCATGTACAATCATATGATTGCCCAATTGCTCAATTTCATCGGCCATGGCTCCCACACGTCGCATGAAGGAGGGATCGTCCGCCTTCAACTGCCACAATTTTATGCCCGTGGAGCCGAGAGAAGTCAGGTAACGAACCGTCTTGCGGGCGGTTTCCTCGGTATCGAGGGTAACCAGGGTCTTGTCCGCCGGAGTATTCAGCAAGTCAAGGGTGGAGGGCGTCAACAGCGGTCCGGCCGAGGATACATGGGGTGCTGTTTCATTATTTTCGGCATCATGCTGCAAGTCAATAGACCAGGGGAACCCTCCCACATCATAAACCCCCGTAATACCCGAACACAGATATGAGCGGTAATATCTCTCCGGATGATTCTTCTGGTAGGCCATCACCTCAACGTAGGGATACGTATCCCTGACATCCATGGCATCCGGCCGGCTGTCAAAAAAAGCAGTCTGGAAAAAATGGACATGGGCATCCACCAGCCCGGGCATAAGAAATTTCCCCGTAACATCCATCACTTTGGCTCCCGGCGGATTGGGGCACTCCCCTTCACCCCCGACACATTCGATGCGGCCGTTTCTGACCAATACCACACCATGCTCAATAGCGTTTCCCGTACCGTCGTATATCTTTGCTCCGGTCAGTATGCGAACCTCGTCACCGGAAGAGCCGAACGAACTGCAGGAATGCAGGGCAATTGGTAGTAATATTAATAGAAGCAGGCCTTTCAAAGCTTTTTGAATATTCATATCGATCGCTGTTTGATCAGAATTGTTATCTGTAGAAATACAAAAATTCCACAGGCATAAAAATTGAATTTTTTTTATCACGCTTAAATTACCCAAATTACCGGTAACCTTAAATCACTGAATGTACTATACATGGCCACGGTAAAAAAACATAAGGGAGTAATTGGAATATTAACCGGCGGGGGTGACGTACCGGGCTTAAATCCGGCCATCCGCGGGGTAACCATCCGTGCCTTGCGGGAAGGATTCAAAGTAATCGGCATTCGCCGGGGATGGGCCGGCACCATCGATATTATCCGCGACGAGGAGGCCGATAACAGCAACAACTTCCAGGTGCTGACCGAAGATATTGTCAACAAAGCCGCCCGCACCGGTGGAACGTTTATTCACACCTCCCGAACCAATCCCAGCAGGGTAAAAAAGAATCGGATTCCGGAACACCTGCAGGACCGGTACAATGACGAGTCCAATGACCTGACTCCGGAAGTTTTAAAAAACCTGGATTTCCTGGGCATAGACTACCTGATTCCCATCGGAGGCGACGACACCCTCAGTTACGGAGTCCGCCTTAATTCCGAAGGCGTAAAAGTAGTGGCCATACCCAAGACCATGGACAACGATGTGCCCGGAACGGATTACTGCATAGGGTTCAGTACCTGTGTTACCCGCACCATCTCACTGGCCAACAGCCTGCGCACTTCCGCGGGTTCCCACGAACGCTTCCTCGTTATGGAGGTATTTGGCCGTTATGCCGGATTTACGGCGATGCTGCCTACCATGGCGGGCGCCGCCAATCGATGTGTGATTCCCGAGTACAAATTTGACATGGAGCACCTTGCCGAACTGCTGATTTCCGACCGCGCCAAAAACCCCAGCAAGTATTCGATGGTGCTGGTTTCCGAAGGGGCTATGTTTAAAGACGGCGAGATGGTGTTCAAGAATGCCACCACCGATGCCTACGGACATAAAAAACTGGGAGGTATCGGAGACCTGGTATCGGAAGAGCTGAAAAGGCTGTCCCCCAAATTCAACAACGGCAAGGAGATCAATACCATCAATCAGAAACTTGGGTATATGGTGCGGGGCGGCGATCCCGACGCCATTGACTCCATCGTGCCGATGGCCTACGGCAACCTGGCCCTGGACCTAATACTCGATAACATCCACGGGCGGCTGGTGGTACTCAAAAACGGCCGGTACGACAACATCCCCATCGATATCGTCACCAGTAAAAAGAAATTTGTCAACGTCGAACGGCACTATAACACCGAACGGCTGCGCCCCTTCTACAAGAGTTTCGAGATGCAGCCGCTCTTTATCATGACCAGCGAGGAGTAGTCAGCCGAATGCTTCGGTAAAGAAGTAGTAGCCGATCATTACCGATACCAAAACCTTGAGCAGGGTGCTCGCCATAAACCCCACAAAAGAACCCCATGCGGCGCGTAAGGCACGATCTTTTGTTTTACCTCCGGCCAGTTCGCCGATAAAGGCCCCGGCCACAGGCCCGACGACCAGCCCCACAGGTGCAAAAAACAGTCCCGCCACCAATCCCGCAATGCTGCCCGCCACCCCGTAGGGGGAGCCGCCGTACTTTCGGGTGCCGTAAGCCGGAATCACATTATCAAGCACCATGATTATGGCTACGAGCAGTCCCCAGAACAACAGGAATTGCCAGCTAAACGGTGCTTTGGAGGTTAGTTGCAGCGTTAGCAGCCCAAGATAGCTTATGGGTGGTCCGGGCAACACCGGTAAAAAGGAACCGAGAAACCCTATGATCACAAGCAGAACTCCCGCTATAAGTAATACTGTTTCCATATAGACACATTATTGGATTGTTGTGCCAATTACACGCAGGAAAATCGCCTTGGTTTCACATCTTTTCTTTCCCTATTCAGTAAACACCATTCTTCCACCCTCTCCGTAAGAGAGGATCATGGTCTCACCTTCTGTCACCAAGCCGGTTACCTGCGAAAGAATTTATGGTATGGCCGGCGGAGCCAACACCATACCTATTCTTCCATAGGCAGGTCCACCCCCCTGTCCCGCGCAGTTTTTATCGCCTCTTCGTATCCCGCGTCAGCGTGACGCATCACCCCGCTTCCGGGATCATTGGTAAGCACCCGCTGCAGCCTGCGCTCGGCCCTGTCGGTCCCGTCGGCCACGCAGACCATCCCCCCGTGGATGGAGTAGCCGATGCCCACACCTCCCCCGTGATGCAGGGAAACCCAGCTGGCCCCGCTGGCGGTGTTCAACATGGCATTGAGCAGCGGCCAGTCGGCGATAGCATCGGATCCGTCTTTCATGTCTTCTGTCTCCCTGTTGGGCGATGCCACCGAACCGGTGTCCAGGTGGTCGCGCCCAATAACCAAGGGGGCGTCCACTTTCCCCTTCCTGACCAGCCAGTTGAATTTGGCACCCATTTCGGCCCGCTCTCCATATTCCAGCCAACATATACGCGACGGCAGCCCCTGAAATTGAACCTGCTCACGGGCCTTCCGGATCCAGCGGTTCAGTGACTCTTTTTCGGGGAAGGTCTCCAGTACCGCCCTGTCGGTGGTGTAAATATCTTCCGGCTTGCCCGAAAGGGCCGCCCAGCGGAAAGGTCCGGATCCCCGGCAGAAAAGCGGACGGATAAAGGCCGGGACAAAACCGGGGAAGTCAAACGCCTCCTTCATATCCCGGTTGTCGGCCACCTGTCCCCTGAGGTTGTTGCCGTAGTCGAAAGTTACCGCGCCCTGCTCCTGCATCTTTAGCATCGTCTCCACATGCCGGACCATGGAGTCGAGCACCTCCTCTCGGTAGCCCTCAATATCATTTTCCCGCTTCTCATCCGCTTCCTGCAGGCTATGTCCTGCGGGGATGTACCCCACATCAAGATCGTGTGCCGATGTCTGGTCGGTAAGAACATCCGGTATAATACCCTTCTCCAGCATCTCGGGCAGCACTTCGGCTACATTGCCCAACAGCCCCACCGAAAGGGCCTCCCCCTTCTCCCGGGCATCCAGGGCTTTCTCCAGTGCCTCGTCCAGGCTCTTGCACTTGATATCGCAGTAACCCGTCTCCACCCTGCGATCGATACGTTTCTCATCGACTTCTATTCCTATAAAAGCAGCCCCGTTCATCGTTGCCGCCAGGGGCTGTGCTCCGCCCATACCCCCCAAGCCGGCCGTAACCAGCAGCTTCCCCTCCAGGGAACCGCCGTAATGCTGCCGGGCACATTCGGCAAAAGTCTCAAAGGTTCCCTGCAAAATGCCCTGGGTGCCAATATAGATCCATGAACCGGCCGTCATCTGCCCGTACATGGTCAGCCCCATCTTGTCCAGCCGCCGAAACTCATCCCACGTGGCCCATTTCGGTACCAGATGGGCATTGGCAATGAGGACTCTCGGGGCATCCTCATGGGTGCGGAATACCCCGACCGGCTTCCCGCTCTGCACCAGCATCGTCTCATCGTTCTCCAGGCGTTTCAGCGTTTCGATAATCTTGTGATAGCTTTCCCAGTTCCGGGCGGCCTTGCCCCCGCCCCCGTAGACGATAAGCTCTTCGGGCTTCTCGGCCACTTCGGGGTCCAAATTATTCATAAGCATGCGCATGGCCGCTTCCTGGTGCCAGCCCTTGCAGCTTAATGTATTTCCCGTCGGTGCTTTAATGTTTTTGACGACGCCTTTACTACCACTCATAAAACTGTTTTTTTAATTAGCTGTTGCCCATTAAATGTACAGTCACAGCCACAATATTTCTAATAGAGTTTAATGGCTTAATACTGCCCTCCATGAGTTTACAAGAAAGGGCACCCCATGCCTTACCGTGTCTGCAGCACCTTCTACTTGCTTCACTTTACAGCTTTAATTATCATGAACGGCATTCATTCCCTTGACAGGCTGCGGAAACAATAATCTCAAACAAACGACCGGGACCCAATGGCAAACGAACAATACGGGACATCAGACCTTTCACAAAGAAATGATTTCTTTGGTCACCCGCGCGGGCTGGCCACTTTATTTTTTACGGAACTTTGGGAACGCTTCAGCTACTACGGCATGCGGGCCCTTCTCGTTCTTTTTATGACCGCCGAGGCGATGGGCGGCAATCCCGGCCTTGGCTTTGATGTCGGCAAAGCCACTGCCATCTACGGGCTGTATACCTTTTTTGTCTACGTCCTTTCCCTGCCCGGTGGTTGGGTGGCCGACAAGCTTTGGGGCCAACGCAAGGCGGTCTTCGTCGGCGGCTGTATTATTGCCGCAGGCCACTTCAGCATGGCCGTTCCCACTACCACCTTCTTTTATATCGGCCTCGCACTCATCGTGATCGGTACCGGCTTGCTGAAGCCGAACATCAGCTCCATGGTCGGGGACCTGTACCCTGAGGGGGGAGCCCGCCGGGATGCCGGATTTTCCATATTTTATATGGGTATCAACTTCGGAGCCATCCTGGGTCCCCTGCTTTGCGGCGTCATTGGGGAAGGATACAATTGGCACTATGGATTTTCGCTGGCCGGTTTCGGGATGATTCTGGGATTAATCTCCTACAAGTACGGCTTCAGATTTTTAGGCAATGCAGGCGACCTTAAAACGGGAGAGAGCCAGGAGGTGCTTAATGCACGAAGCCGAAAGTTTTATGCGATTTTATCTGTCGTAGCAGGCGCTATCGTGGCATTTACGTTTTTGATGAGTGCGGGAATCATTAATCTTACCCTGCAAGAGCTGGCCGGCAACCTTGGGGTCGCAGCGGTAGCGATCACCATCTTGTTTTTTGGATACATCATCTTCTTCGGCGGACATACCCGTGATGAACAGAAGAAGCTCGGCGTGATCTTCTGGCTGTTCCTCCTGGCGGCTCTGTTCTGGAGCGGTTTTGAACAGGCCGGCTCTTCATTGAACCTGTTTGCCAAAGACCTCACCAACCGAACAATCGGCGGTTCTCCCTTCATGGCCGGATACGGTGCATTACTGATCACTTTTTTGATAGCAGTACCGACCTTCTATATGGTATACCGCGTATTCAAGCGTGACAATCTGTGGGACTTTGCCAAATGGGTGGTTGGCGTCTCATCCGTGGGAGTCCTGATCTTTCTGTACTGGCTTTTTACGAAAGTCGGTGTAGGTTGGGAAACACCGGCCAGCACCCTACAACTGATCAACCCCTTCTTCATTGTAATATTCGCACCGATATTCGGGTGGTTGTGGACCTGGCTTGCTTCCAAAAATTCCAACCCCTCCATCCCCGTGAAATTCGGACTTGGTTTGCTGGGGCTTGCCGCCGGATTCTTTGTGTTGTCATGGGGTGCGGCTAACGCTTCTCCCGATGCTCCAGTTTCTGTGTCGTGGCTGATCGTTACCTACTTCCTGCATACAGCCGGTGAACTTTGTCTCTCACCCGTAGGCCTCTCCTCGATGACCAAGCTGGCACCCAAAACGAGGGTCAGCCAGATGATGGGAGTGTGGTTTGTAGCTGCCGCGGTAGGAAACCTGTTTGCAGGCCTTATGGCGGGACAACTCGAAACGCTGGCACCCACCAGCCTCTTCTGGTTTGTGGCCATAATTGTTGGCGGAGGCGGTGTGATCGCCCTGCTGGCCAGTCCCTTTGTCAAAAAGCTTATGGGCGACGTCGAGTAGAATTGAAGATTGTGCGGATGATTTGATCCCGCTGATGTATAAACCCTGGCAGGGTTCAAAACCCTGCCAGGGTTTCTTATATTCAGGGCATGCCAGATACTGATATCACACAAAAGGAACCGATTGCCGCTATCGCCACACCCGTGGGTGAGGGGGGCATCTCCGTCATACGGGTATCCGGAAAGAATGCCATCGCCAAAGTCGACGAAGCCTTTGACGGCAAAGACCTGACTGAACAACCTTCCCATACCGTCCACTTCGGCAATATCGTGGATAAAGAGGGGGCGGTCGTAGACGAGGTCCTCGCCACGCTTTTTCACTCTCCCCGTTCCTATACGGGCGAGGAAACCGTTGAGATATCCTGCCACGGGGGCGTGCTGGTTACCCAGGCCGTACTCGAAACCATTCTTCAGCTCGGTATACGTTCGGCCGAAGCCGGGGAGTTTACCCAACGGGCTTTCCTCAACGGCAAGATGGAACTGAGCCAGGCCGAAGCGGTAGCCGACCTGATTCATGCCAAAAGCCGAAAGGCCCTCGATGCCGCCCATCAGCAGCTGGAAGGACGGCTCGGAGAACACATACGGGAGTTTCGGCAACAGATCATTGACGCCACGGCCATGGTGGAGCTGGAGCTCGATTTTGTGGAAGAAGACGTCGAATTTGCCAACAAGGAGGAGCTGGAAGGTCTTCTAAGGGAACTGGACGAGGAGATCGACAGCCTGCTGGAAACCTACGAAGCCGGCCGCCTGGTTAAGCACGGCGTACGCACCGTATTTATCGGCCTACCCAATGCGGGCAAGTCTACCCTGCTGAATACCCTGGTCGGCAAGGACCGGGCCATCGTCACCGATGTGGCCGGCACCACCCGGGACACCATCGACGTAGACTGGAGCTACGAAGGACTGCTCTTCAAGCTTATTGACACCGCCGGGCTCCGGGAAACGAAAGACGCCATAGAGGCGGAAGGCGTCAAGCGCTCCCAGGAAGCTTTTGAAAAGGCCGACCTCGTGGTATACCTGAAAGACCTCTCGGAACCCGGCACCGGCAAGGAGTACCAGGCGCTGGGCGATTTTCGCAGCCGGGCGGGCGATACCCCCTTCATGCTGATCGGAACCAAAAATGATATTGCCGTCGAAACGGAAGAGGAACGTCTGGATTACGACCTGAAGATATCTGCCCTGGAGAAAGAAGGCATTGAAGAGCTCAAAAAACGTATGAAACAGCGGGCCCTTGAAAACAAGCATTATGATTCGTCCAGCCTGCTGGTTACCTCCTCCCGTCACCGGGAGGCACTTCTCAAAGCCCAGGAGCATGTCAAAAGCGCCCTTCAGGCCCTGGACCGGGGGATGACCGGGGATTTCCTTTCCATCGACCTGCGCGCCGCACTCAACGACCTGGGTACCATCACGGGAGAGATCACCACCGAAGATGTCCTCGACAGCATCTTCTCCCGTTTCTGTATCGGTAAATAAGATTGGCGGCCGTTAAAAAAGCCCGGCTCTCAAAAAAGAACCGGGCTTTCATCTTGGCCAAATCTTTTACCCAGACGGTCAGTTCCCTCCGTCGCCATCAGAACCGGAGCCTGAGCCGCCATCCTCTTGCTGGCTCGGGGGCAGTTCGGGTACGGCCGATGGAGTTTGAGACTGGTTGTTCATATTGTCCTGCTGTACCGGCTGCTCCACGCCGCTTTGCTGCACTGCGCTTCCAGGCGAGCCGCCCGCATCAATAGCGAAATTGGCCAGCACACAAAGCACCAGCAGCGCCGTGCCCAGCACCGTTGTGGATTTGGAGAGCAGGTCGGCTGTGCGACGGGCACCGAGGCCCGCACCACCGCTGAGAGAGGCTCCCGCAAGTCCCCCGGATAGTCCGGAACCCTGTCCGGGCTGCAGCAGGATTACTATAGTCAATAAAACGCAGATCAGAACGATCAGACTTAATATAATTGTGTAAAGCATAATTCCTTTTTATGAAGTGTGTCTTAGACCCGTAAAGATATTCAAAATTGTGTTTTTTTACAACGATATGGCATTAGATAAATTCTAATGGTAGTTTAATCCGAACCTTGGTCCTTCCCAATACATTCAACCTATTTCATGGATTACCAACAAGTAACTGAGGAATTTACCTCCTTCATCCAGCAATTCCCGGGCATGAGCTACCAGCTAGCAGCTACGGTCCTGGTAATTATCTCCCTCTGGCTCATCCGTTTCATCACCATACGGATCATCAACCGAAACCTCGAGGATACGAAGAACCAGTACCGCTGGCGCAAAAATCTCACTTACGTCATCGGCTTCCTGGGTATTTTCCTCATAGGCAGCATCTGGTCGGAAGGCTTTCAGTCGATCTCAACCTTTCTGGGGTTGCTCAGTGCGGGCCTCGCCATTGCCCTGAAGGATCCGGTATCCGATTTTGCCGGGTGGATATTTCTATTGTGGCGCAAACCTCTCAAAGTGGGCGACCGCATCCAGATCGGCGAGGTGAAAGGAGATGTGATCGACATCCGGCTGTTCAAGTTCACGGTACTGGAAATCGGCAATTGGGTACACGCCGACCAGAGTACCGGACGGGTAGTCCATGTGCCCAACCACGCCATTTTTACCGACTCGCTGGCCAACTATACCAGTGATTTCGAGTTTATCTGGAACGAGATTGAGGTTCTTCTCACTTTTGAAAGCGACTGGAAGACAGCCAAAAAGCTGCTTCAGGAGATAGCCGACCGGCACCTCAAGGATTTTGTGAGTCATGCCGAAAACCAGGTCCGGCGGGCTGCCAAATCCTATCTCATCCACTTCCACTACCTGACGCCCATCGTCTATACCGATGTGAGGGAAAGCGGCGTCAACCTCTCCATCCGCCACCTGACCGATCCCCGGAAAAGGCGCAGCATCAACCAGGCCATCTGGGAAGATATTCTTGAAGAGTTCGACAAATACGATAATATAGACCTCGCCTACCCAACCATGAGAATATACCGGCAGGATCAATAGCCTATTTGGGGATGGGCTGAATAAGCTCGGGGCCGTTGTTGGAAAGGTCGTTCACCTTTTCGGAGACCCGGTTCACAGCCATCCTGGTCAGGTCGAATGGCCTAATCAGCTTCTGCAGCCCGGCTTCGGACCACTCCTCATCGGCCAGCCATTTCCCGTAGCTCTCCTCCGGAAGGATCACCGGCATGCGCTCGCCTACAGGTTGCACCAGGGCATTGGCTTCGGTCATGAGCAGTGTAAAGGAATAAACATTGCGGGTGCTCTGCGATTGCCATACGTCGTAGATGCCTGCAAGACCGGCCACCTTGTTCTCCAGCAGACGGATGAAAAAGGGAGTACTCTTTTTCTTTGAGGTCTTCCACTTATAAAAACCGTTGGCCGGAACGATGCACCTGCGGGTATCGAGGCACTCCTTGAGCCGGCCGTCACCTAAAACATCCTCCAGCTCTGCCTGGTAATGCTCCTTGCCCTCTCTCTCCTCTTCGGCCCCCTCCGGTATGAGCCCCCATCGGAAACGATGGACTTTTCGCTCGCCTTCCTCGCGGCAGACTGCCGGCATCAGCGTGCCGGGGTTAATATTATAATCGGCTTCAAAAAAATCATTGCGGTGCGTCGAAACACCGAACGTTTTCTCAACTTCCTCTTTGGACGCATGCAGGGCCAGGCGATCGCTCATGAATACACTGTTTTACTTTATCGATTGATGACGTAGGTTATGTGTCTCACGAATGTAATGCAAACCAACTTGCTGCTCTGATTGTTTCACCGTTATGAATATTTTTATTAACAAAGAAGAGGGACGGATTCGTGCCGGGTGGCGCCTGCTCGTTCAATTTGCCCTGTTTATCCTGTTAACGGGCTTGATGATGCTGGCCAAAAATGCATGGGTCGCGAGCACCCTCCACCTTTACAATACCTTTGTATTTGCCATGGCGGGGACTGCCAGCGTCTGGATTGCCGCTTTCTTTCTGGACAAGCGCGACTTCGCAGATTACGGCATTGCGTGGGACAGCCGATGGAAGAGGGAGCTGGCGGCGGGCATGGCCATCGGGGGCGTGCCCATGCTCCTCATCTTCGCCGTTGAATGGTCGGCGGGCTGGGTGACCGTTACCGGCTTCGGTTGGGAGCGGCCCGCAAGTATGCCCTACTACCTTTGGATCGGCACCTATCTGATTTCAATGGCCTTCGTGGGCTTTTATGAAGAACTTATCTTTCGGGGCTACCAGATTCTCAATATGGTAGAGGGGTTCCACCCCACCCCGTTGAACCTGGCGCGTGCTTCGGCTACGGCCATTATTATCAGCTCAGCCATCTTTGCCATACTTCATGCCGGCAACCCCAACGCAAACCTGCTCTCGACCTTCAATATTATTCTGGCCGGAATTGTCCTCGCCCTGCCCTTCCTGATCACCGGGCGCCTGGCGGTCTCGATAGGCATGCACTTCTCGTGGAATTTCATGCAGGGCGGCCTGCTGGGACTGCCCGTCAGCGGTACCCGCTTTCGGGGTTCCCTGCTGCAAGTCAGGCAGGAGGGGGCCGACTTTATGACCGGCGGAGCTTTCGGGCCCGAGGCGGGAATGCTGGGCCTGCTGGCCATCTTGCTGATGCTCCTGCTTTTCTACCTCTATATTAGCCGAAAACAACCTTCCCTGGCCGTTTCACTCACCCTGCGGACGGACCCCTCTAAATCTACTAAAACGGATGAGTCAAGCCTATAAGTTTTGTATATTCAGGCCTGTATTACATCGCTTGTATTTGAAGCGATGTTTGAGAAGCACAATGATAATTAAACAGAAAGGTGAGAACGTTGAAATTTGAAGACATGAATCTAAGCCCTGAAGTTCTGGAAGGGCTCAAGGAAACACAGAACACGGAAGCAAGTTCCCTGCAAGAATCTATTTTACCGGCTTATGCCGAGGGCAAGGACGCTTTTATTAAAGCCGACAACATACAGGGAAAGGTGGAAGTCATCTCTATTACCTCCCTGGACATGTACTGTAAACACAAGGAGGCCGAAGGCACGCTTATCCTGGTTCTTACGCCCAATGCCAAGGGGGCCCATCATATTGTGGGACAGATATCGGAGTTGGGTGCCAATACCTCCGTCACAACCGTGGCCGTAGATGACGACGGGGACCGGGAAGCGCAAGAGGAAGCCGTCTTGAGCGGCACGCCCGTACTGGTGGCCAATCCCGGCCGTCTTCTCGATATCATGCAGGACAACCTTCATATTTTCAGGGATCTGAAATACCTTGTGGTAGACGGCCTTGACGAGATGATGGAGATGGGCCATGAAGAGCATCTCAAGCGCATTCGAAAGCGTGTAGTCAGCGATAATCAGAAACTGCTCTTTACCAACCAGCTTAACAACAACGTTAAGTCGCTGGCCAACCACTTCCTTGAAAAGCCCGAACTGATCGGTTTTGACAAGCTCGGCAACAACGGCCGTACTCTTGAAGGACCACCCAGTGTACCCCAGGATCTGTCCCAGGGATATATCAACGTGCCCAACCGCATGAAGATCACTACCCTCATGGCCCACCTGGAGAACACGCCCGATGACAGCTGCGTAATTTTCACAGCCTCCAAACGGGGTACCGACCGACTGTACCGCATTCTGCGCAAAAATAATATGAAAGCCACCAGCCTGCACGGCAAGCTTTCGGAAGAAAAGCACAAGCAGCGCTTTGCCAACTTCACCAACGGCGATGTACAGTATCTGCTTGTCACCGATATTTCCGCAAGCGAACTGACCCTGGACCGCGTGACCCAGGTGATCAACTACGATGTGCCCAACGATCCCGAAGAGTATAAGTACCGGGCCAACCTTGTGGGTTCCGGCAAAGCTTCGCGTATCGTGTCGCTGGTATCCAAACAGGACCAGAACGATATACGCCAGCTGGAAAACGAGCTGGGGCAGGCACCTCAGGAGCTGCCCCTTCCCGACAAGGTCAAGCAGAAACTTAAAGAGCGGAAGAAGGGCGGCAAGAAGCCCAAGAAGGAACGGGGTTCCAAAGGACAGAGCCGAGGACAGAAGAAAAAGCGGGAAGACCAGATGGAGCTTCCGCGGCCCAGCTACGACAAGCTCAGCGGCGGACGCAAAGGAGACAAGAAAGATGAAAGAACCGGTGTGGTAGAATTTTTCCGTAAGTTGTTCTCCTAAACCGGAAATCCATCTTCCCATGGCCTCCATTTTTGAAAAGATCAGACGGACCTCCAGGTATCACTACTACCGCCTGAAAAACGGCTGGCATTTCCCCTCAACCATGGCCCACCTGACCGGGGGCAATATCGCACGGGGGTCCTACGAACCGGCCGTCTCGGCCCTTCTGAAAAGGACACTCGATGAAGGAGACCTCTTCCTCGACATAGGTGCCAATGTAGGGTATTACAGCCGGCTGGCGGCCGACATTGTAGGGAATGAGGGGAAAATCTATGCCTTTGAAGCGGATCATGAAAATTTCCACGCCCTTTCCAAAAACCTAAAACACCTGAACAATGCCGTGCCTCTCTGCATGGCTGTATCAGACCAGAACTCCTTTCTCACCATACGGCACAGCTCCCATTCTTCCTGCCACAGCCTGGTGAGTACCGTAAACTACCTGAACGACGAATCATCGGTTGTACCATCCATGTCTATCGATCATTTCTGGGAGCACTACCTGGGGCGGAAGTTTATAAAGCTGATGAAAATTGACGTAGAGGGGGCGGAACTGCTGGTGCTTCACAGCATGGAGAAACTGGTAGAGGAGGGCAAGGTCGGCTCGGCCATCATAGAGTTTTGCCCGGAAATCATGGTCCGCGCCGGAATCGACCCCCTGGAGTTTCTGGAGCTGCTCTCCTCCTATTTCAACATCCGCATCATTGAAAAGGAGTACCATGCTGCGGTACAGAAAGAGGAGATAAGCTCGCCAGCCGACTTCAAACGCCTGACCAACTTTCTGATGGAAAAACCCGAAGTGGCCAACAGCAACCTTTTCTGCAGGCTGAATACCTAAGGCGGCCTCAGGCATTCTTAATTCAGTTTATGCGGTAAGCTTCTCTTTTTCGCTTGCCGCGGCAAACACGATGTCCTTGATGGCTTCGAATCCGTCGAGCGTCTTCTTGATATGCTCTTCGGTATGAGCCGCCGTCGGGATCAGGCGAATCAGAACCGTCCCTTTGGGTACGACCGGATAGGCCACTCCGCTGACAAAAATACCGTGCTCTTCCCTGAGCTTGCGCATAATAAGCTGGCAGAGTTCAGTGCTTCCCTCCGTGAGAACAGGCGTAACCGGGCATTCGGCCGGAAGTACATTATAACCGAGGTCCTTGAGCCCTTCACGGAGCATGTTCGTATTCTCCCAGAGCTTTTCTCTCCATTCGGGATGATTGCGTATCAGCTCCAGGCGCTTGCGTGCCGACTCCACTATAGGCATGGGTACGGACTTGGCAAATATCTGGCTTCGGGTATTGGCTTTCAGAAATTCAACTACCCGCTCTTCTGTAGCTACAAAAGCGCCTATAAGGGCAAACGCCTTGGCAAAAGTACCGAAATAGATATCGATGCCCTCATGGCATCCGAGATGGGTTCCCGTACCCGAACCGTCTTCGCCCATCGTACCGATGCCGTGAGCGTCATCAACCAGCAGCCGGAAAGGATACTTCTCTTTCAGGGCGATCATCTCGTTTAATATTCCCAGGTCACCGGTCATTCCGAACGCTCCCTCGGTCACGACCAGGATGGAAGAGTTGGGCTTGGCTTTCTTGTGGGCCCTTTCAAGCTGTTTTTCGAAACTCTCAATATCGTTATGCTTGAACACCGACTTGTCGCCCATGGCCAGCTGTTTGCCATCTACAATACAGGCGTGGCTCAGCTCGTCGTAAATAAGGAAGTCATTGCGGTCCACCAGTGCATGAATCACACTCATGATGCCCTGGTAGCCGTAGTTCAGCAGCAAGGCCGAAGGCTTGTGCACAAAATCGGCCAGCTCCTGTTCCAGCGCTTCATGCTGGTCCGAGTTGCCGGTCATGAGCCGAGCACCCATCGGGGCACTGAATCCGTGCTTTTCGGCAGCTTCGGCATCAAAATCCAATACGTCGTCCCTGCCTCCTATCCCAAGGTAGTCATTAATGCTCCAAACGATGACGTCCTTGCCGTTAAACTTCATTACAGGCCCGAGACGACCTTCCAGTTTGGGATACGTATAATAACCATATCCTTCAGAAGTGAATTCTCCCAGAGGGCTCGGTCTGTCCTGAAGCTTCTCAAATAAATCCATACCCGTTGTATAATCTATGTTCTAAAGTTAAGATGACTCCCAGATCCTGCTTTTTCTCAGTCTCAGAGGCCTGGTAAAAAGGTGTGAAAGGTAATTAAAATTCCACTTTTTCGAAAACGGTTCCCCTTCCCGGAATCGTTTCAAATTACTTTACATTACAGAACAAATTACTGAACCTAAGGGGAAATATAGGGTTTATTTCGTAAAAAAAGCATGGAAAGAACCTCCCTTTAACATGCAGGAAAGCGATAATTATATATACCTGGCCGCTTATGGTTCCCTGGGGGATTTAATCGTGCACGATCGGCAGGAGCAGCCCTATGAGGCTGCCATCCACCTGCACCCCGTTTTAACCCTTATTCTGTTTATTTTATTAATTGCTAATTGCTAATTGCTCTCCGAGCTCCAAAACCACCTCAATGAGCTCGTCGATATGTTTTTTTCCCGTGCGGTGGTTTATGAAGCAAACGCGAAGAGCCGTCCTCCCCCCTATCTTTGTACCGGTAAGGAAAACCCGCCCGTCCTCTTCAATGCGGGAGACCAGGCGCTCGTTACGTTCTTCAAGCTCTTGCTCCGTACCGCCGCCCTTGTACCGAAAGCATACGATAGACAGGGGCGCCGGCGCCATCAGCTCCAGCGACTCATGGTCGCTGACGCGCTTCGCCAGGTAGCGGGCATTAGCCAGGTCACCGGCTATGGTTTCCCGTATTCGGGCGGCGCCGTAGCTTTTAAGCGTCATCCACACTTTCAGGGCCTTGAATTCCTTGGTCAGCGGCAGGTTGTATTCCATGAGGTCGGTCCGCCCGCCGCCCTGCCGGTCCGATTTCAGGTAATCGGGGATGGTGCTGAAGGTTCTGCGAAGGTGTTCGGGATTTTTCACCAGCACCCCTCCCGCCTCAAAGGGCACATACATCCACTTGTGCGGGTTAACCACCACCGAATCGGCCCGTTTCAGTCCCTCAAACAGGGGAGCCTTATCCCCCACCCCCGCGGCGGGTCCGCCATATGCCGCATCCACGTGATACCAGAGGTCCTGTCTTTCGCATACCTCGGCCACGGCTTGCAGGTCGTCGACTGCCCCCGTGTTGGTGGTCCCGGCCACGGCAATGGCACAGATGGGATGGCACCCCGCTTTTCTGTCCTCTTTAATTTTTTGCTCCAGTTTCGCCGTATCGATCCGCATCTCCCCGTCGACCGGTATCTTCCGCAGGTATCGTTTGCCCAAACCCAGCATATCCATCGCCTTGTCAAAGCTGGAATGCCCTTCGGCCGACACATAGACCGTCTGCGGGGAACTGTCGTAGAGGCCCTCTTCAGAAACATCCACCGGCGATTTGATTTTTCGGGCTACCGCAAGACCGTTGAAATTGGCTACCGATCCCCCGCTGAGCAGCACACCTGCCGATCCGGTGGGATAGCCGATAAATTCAGCCACCCAGCGCATGACCAGCTTCTCCATCTCCGTGCTTACCGGGGAAGAGTGCCACTTAAGGTTGTTCTGGTTCAATGAGGCCTTGATCAACTCGGCCAGGACAGCCACCTGGTTGCCCCCTCCCGTAATATAGCCGTAGTACTTCGGGCCTATGCTGTTGGTGATGCTTCCCAACACATCCCTTTTCACCTTATCCAATACCGCCTGCAGGTCGGTGGGCTTTTCCGGAAGGGGCTCCTCAAAGAGGGCCCGCACCTCTTCCGGCGTTCTGCCCGCAAACACTTTCCCCTGTTCCTTCCGCCCGTAAAAACCGGTGACCAGCCGGCCGGCCTCCTCTATCCACTGCTGAAACTGTTCCGTCGATACGTCAAGACTCATAATGCTGTCGTTATTGGACCTTCCGTTTGAAAGGCAACAATATAGATAATTGTGAGTAATAGTCCGGAATAAGCCGTTGAGGGGCAATCAAATTTTACAACTTGTAATACCGGATGCCTGCGCCCGCAGACTAAAGATCAGTTGTCCCGACTCCCGGAGTCGTTACTCAAGACTGAACATTTCCCTTCCCAAAATCCTCTTTTTCTTCTATAAAATTCGTATATTTACCCGTTTATTCGAATGCAAAATCTTGTTGAATGTCCCAAGCTCAATCTGACGCCGTCAAAGAAGATGAAAAGAACGGCAAAGCCGCAAACGGAGATCGGCCCATCATTGTAAAGGGGGCGCGTGTCCACAATCTCAAGAATATTGATGTAGAAATTCCCCGTAACCGGATGACCGTCATCACAGGAGTCTCAGGGTCGGGCAAGTCGAGCCTCGCTTTCGACACTATCTACGCAGAGGGACAGCGCCGGTATGTGGAAAGCCTCTCGAGTTATGCCCGCCAGTTCCTGGAGCGTATGGACAAGCCCGACGTCGATTTTATGCAGGGTATCTCCCCGGCCATGGCCATTCAGCAGAAAACCACCTCCACCAATCCGCGATCCACGGTAGGTACCACAACGGAAATCTACGACTACATGCGGCTGCTTTATGCCCGCATCGGCCATACCATCTCTCCCGTTTCCGGCGAAGAAGTGGGGAAGGACAGTACCAAAACAGCCATTGAAAAACTATTTGAAGAGTACGGGGAGGGGACCAAGTTCTATCTGCTTTTCGGCATACCCCACCATGAAAAGAAGAAGCTGAACGATGAGCTTCGGGTCCTCAAGGAGAAGGGGTTCACCCGCCTGCTTCACATGGAGAAAGAAGAGATCCTGGACCTTACCACCGACGAAGTCGACGCCGCGAAGCTGACGGCTGAACACTACCGCGTGCTGGTTGACCGCCTGGCCGTAAAGAGGGACGAAGACACCCGCGCCCGTATTGCCGGTTCGCTGGAAACCGCCTTCCAGGAAGGTCAGGGGCGCTGCTCCATCAAGATCCGCGACGGAGAGGAACTTACATTCAGCGAACGTTTTGAGCGTGACGGCATTGAGTTCGAGGAACCCACTCCGCAGATGTTCTCCTTTAACAATCCCTACGGGGCCTGCGATACCTGCGAAGGCTTCGGACAGGTGGCCGGCATTGACGAGGACCTTGTTATTCCCGACCCCGAAAAAACCATTCGCGACGGGGCTATCGCACCCTACAGCGGACAGAAATTCAGCCGCCATCTACGCGACCTCATCAAGGTGGCTGCCCGCTACAGCCTTCCCATCGATACCCCCTACCGGGATTTGTCCCGCGAGGTGAAAAAGATCCTGTGGGAGGGAAAGGACGAATATATCGGCATCAGGCCCTTCTTCGAGGATGTCAAAAGCCAGTCCTATAAAGTGCA
>CAYREV010000026.1:0-32846 GCA_964423345.1 uncultured Balneolaceae bacterium
GGTGAAACCAGAGGTATCCTTGTTCCCTTAAATATGAAACCATCTACAAGTTTATCACGCTTTAATACATCTCCATATTTTTCTACTTGTTCAGTCAACCAATTAAATGTTGCTAAACGAATTTGTTTATCTATCTCCATATTAGCTGACTAAATTTGAAAATTTCTTAATTTAAGAATCATAATATCCCATACCTTCCACACTATGTCGTACCCCGCCACTGGGATTTTCCATATCGCCTTTGTAACGGGGAATAAGATGGCAATGAAAGTGAAAGACAGTTTGACCGGCAACAGATCCGCAATTAATGCCGATATTCCATCCGTCGGGCTGATACTCCTTTTCAAGTTTATTTTTTACCTCATCTACCAGCTTTAGGCAGGCTGTTTTTTCCTCGTCACTCAAATCAAAAAAATCGGTAGCGTGACGACGGCTTATAATTAGGGTATGTCCTTCGGAGACTGGATACTTGTCAAAAGAAGCATAGCACAATTCGTTTTCAGCAATGATTTGCTCATCTAAGTTACAAAAAGGACAATCGTTATTACTCATTAGCCTTTAATTGATTTTGAATTCTTGAAATCCTCTTTTTTCAATCAAATACTCACTTTTATGTATTAATGCCTCAATTGCAGGGTCCAAGCCTTCATTTACCTGAACTCCCAGGCCTTCAAATAATTCCTTGTTGAACCGGTTGCCATAATTTTGTCCATATAGATGCCATACCTTTTTAATTCTTTCCGAACTACTTTCAATGAGTGAGGGAGACGGTATGCGGTCACTTTTACTGAGATTAATACTACTTTTTACCGGCATAAGATTCCAAAGGTTATTGTTTTGCCAAAGGCTATATGGTATGACGTGGTCGATATGGAAATTGTTTCGCAACGGAGAGCCGGTCCAGATACATCGAAGCTCTTTGTTATCATCCAATTGCAGTACGTTTTGGACCTGGGAAATATCCCGGGGGATATCAACGGATTGAGTAAGTATGGATAATATATGCTCTTTGGGTAATGTATCGGTATCGTTGTTTCTTCTGGCGGCATTATAGGTGAATTCCGCCCAGCCGTTAATTATTGAATCTTCTCCGATTATGAGGGCTCCTAAATTATCCAATAGGATATGTAGTTCTGGAAGGATTCCAAAGGTGCCGGCTTCTTTTATTAGGCCGCTGAAGGAAGGAGTCTTAATAGTGCTTGTATAAGGTTTGACCAGGCTATAATGTTTGCTGAATTTTGAATAACCGAAGTGCTTCATCGGCATTCCTTTTAGTGTGTATTGAATTTTTCTGAGCAATACTATTGTCTGTTTATGGAGATGCTCAGGTACGCTGTTTTGAATTAAATCATAACGGAATTGTGGCAAGCCACCATTATGCTCATAGTGACGAATTATTTTATTGTATTCCCGTCGAAAAGCAATGGTTTTACCTTTCTCCAAGGCAGGTGATTCTCCATTTTTTTGAGGAATAAATACCGGTTGGCTGAACAGCGGATAGTAGTACAACAGCCAATAGTAAATAAGGAGGCCAAAGGGGTATTCATCCCATCCCTCTTTGTTTTTACGATGATGTGAACTTCTATTGATTACACATTCAACGATCCCCCTCAAAAGAGCAAACTTGTAGGTGGAATCTTTACTGTCTTTCGCCAGTACAGCCGTAAGGATTGAGGTATCCAAATTTCAGATTATTGGATTACTAATAATGTGCCTTTGAATTATAGAAGTCCCTATAAGAGAATTATAGCTTTATTTGCATAAAAAGTCAGATTACTTATTTACTACCTTTTGTCCTGATCCAGGAAGAGGACCTCTAAAAACAAATATTTAGTCCCAGATATCAAATAACCAGTTATCAGCAACCAAGCCCCCAATTGCCCTTTTGCCAAAAATCGTTATCATAGTAGCGTCTTTTAATCAATAAGAGATCTCATGCATGGATACCTGCTGGCGGGCCTGCTGGCCCTGGCTATAGTATTTATAGTAGTGAGTACGGCGCGCTGGAAGCTGCATCCCTTTTTGGCCCTGTTGCTGGCTTCTTTCGGGGTGGGGCTGTTCGCCGGACTTCCGGGTGCCCAAACCGTCACGGCCATTACCGACGGCTTTGGCGGTACGCTGGGCTCCATCGGAATTGTAATCGCTGCGGGAACCGTCATCGGGGTGATGCTTGAGAAGAGCGGCAGCACCCGCGTCATCGCCGACCTGGTGGTCCGCGGCATCGGCAAGGCCCGTTCGGCGCTGGCTATGAGCATCACCGGGGCTATCGTCTCCATCCCGGTTTACTGCGACTCCGGCTACGTGATCCTTTCCCCGCTGAACCGCTCCCTGGCATCGGAAAGCAAGCAGTCGCTGGCCACCTTTGCGGTAGCCCTTAGCATGGGGCTGTACACCACACACGTATTCGTGCCGCCCACGCCGGGCCCCATCGCCGCTGCCGGTACGCTGGAGGCGGACGTTGGCTCGGTCATCCTGCTTGGGCTGGCCGTAACCGTGCCGGTTATCATCGCGACCTACCTGTTTGCAACTTATATCGGCCGGCGCATATGGATCGATCCCTCAGAGCCGGTGGCGGCTGACCAGCCGGCCGGGACCGGAAAGGAGCCTGCAGTGGAGAAAGGGAACCGGCCGTCGGCCACGCGGGCCCTGCTGCCCATACTGCTGCCCATGCTGTTGATCGCCCTGGGGTCGGTGGCCTCGCTGCCGGCTGCACCCTTTGGAGAGGGATGGGCCGTGGAAGCCATCAATTTTATGGGAGACCCCAACACGGCCCTGATCATCGGGGTGTTCCTGGCCTTCGGGACCATCGCCCCTTCGGTGCGGGGACCCAAAGTGTACGGGGAATGGGTGGGCAAGGGTCTGAGAAGTGCGGGTACCATCATATTGATCACGGGTGCCGGCGGGGCGTTCGGGAGCGTGCTGCGGGCCACGGAGATCGGCAGCTTCCTCGGGCAGATGCTGGCGGAATGGAACATCGGCATCTTTCTGCCTTTCCTAATCGCCGCAGCCCTCAAGACGGCACAGGGCTCCTCGACGGTAGCAATCATCACCACCGCTTCCATCATGCTGCCGCTGCTGCCAGCGGCCGGGTTGGCGGGGGGACTGGGTCCGGTGCTGGTAACCCTTGCCATCGGCGCCGGGGCTATGACGGTATCCCACGCCAATGACAGTTATTTCTGGGTAGTCAGCCAGTTTTCGGGCATGGATGTGTCGCAGGCATACAAGCTGCAAACGGCCGGCTCCGCCGTGGCGGGTATCACAGGGATGGCCGCCGTCTTTGTACTGAGCCTGTTTGTGATTTGAGCTTGGGGGGATCGCAATTAAAGCATGCCCCGGGAGGACAATCTACAGGCCGAACTGCTTTTTCAACGCTACCGCCACGCCGTTGGTCCACCCGAATCCGTCCTGCAGGGGGTATTCGCCCCCGCCGGCTTCCAGGCTGAGGTCGCAAACATTGTATTTTTCCATCATCTTGCCGGTGCGGTCGAAGACGGATTTGTTCAGTTTCAGCCAGCGCTCGGCAATGGTACGGGCCAGTTTCTCGTGTCCGTAGTGCTGCAGGCCCTGTGTGCCTATCCACTGCAGGGGTGCCCATCCGTTGGGGTAGTCCCACTGCTGGCCGGTATGGTGAAGGGTGGAAACGAGGCCCCCTTCTTTTAAAAACCTGCTTTTCAATACTTCGGCTACCGATGCCGCCTGCTCTTCCAACGGAAGGCCGACAAACATGGGGTAGCTGCCGGCGAGGGACCAGGTATCGGTTTGTTTGCCCGTATCCCAATTGTAATCGAAATAGTATCCGGCTTCGGCGTTCCAGAAGTAGCGGTCAAAAGCCTCTTTTCGTTGAGCAGCGGCCTCGCGGTAGCCCTCGTCGGAGGTCCATTCGGCCAGCTTATGCTCCATAAAGTACAGCAGGGCGTTCAGATCCACCGGCAGGATATCGGCGGTGTGGATGGTGTCGAGCGTCTTGTTGTCGCGGAACCAGCGGCTGGTGAAATCCCATCCCGATTCGGCCCCGGCGCGCAGGTCCCGGTAGCGGCGCTCTGATTCCGCAGTATCGAGATCGGCAGCCAATTCAAAATCCTCTTTCCACGACTCCTCACGGGGCAGCGGCCGGTCGTCCCAGTAGCGATTTAGCAGGTTCCCGTCGACGTTTACGAGCCGGCGGTGGCTTTGGCCGGGGGAGAGGCTGTTGCGTCCGTCCATCCAGAACCGGTACTCTTCTACCAGGGCCGGGATAAACTCTTCAATGGCCGGCCGTCCCTTTTTGCGGGCCAGCAGGTCCACCAGCAGCACCAGAAAAGGGGGTTGGGACCGGCTTATATAGTAGTAGCGGTTACCGTTGGGGACGTGCCCGATTTTATCGATAAGCCACGCAAAATTACGCGTGAGGTTTTCCACCGTCTCCAGGCGGCCGGAAGCGGCCAGTCCCTCGGCGGTGAAATAGGTATCCCAGTAGTAGATCTCGCGGAACCTTCCGCCCGGCACGATATAGGGATGGGGCAGGGGGATCAGGCTGCTCAGGTCGGAAACACCCTCGTCGGGCTGCCGGCTGAGGTAGTCCCATAACTGCTCTATATGTTCTTCCATGGATCCGGCCGACTCAAAGCGTCCCTCTTTTTTCCCGGGCAGGTGAAAGTGTTCATAGACAAAGGCTTTCAGGCTGAAGTGGGGTTCCCGCTTCTGGGAAAGGTATTCCTGGTGTATTTCATCGGGGTCCGACTTGGGTACGCTATCCACAAAGGTCTTCGAGTCGCGGAAGATCCCGGATTGCTGTACATCTTTAAAAAGCGGACCGCTCAACTGGATAAACCGGTCAACAGCTTCATGGGTGATGGAAGTCATAAGTACTGGTTTTAGCCACAGATTGTCACAGATTAAAAACGTTTCTTAATCTAATTAATAAAAATATCGGTCTAATATCTGCGAAATTCCTTGTCCGTTTTATTCGGTCAGACTCTTGAACTCAAAGGTGCTGCGCAATCTTCTGTAGGGGAATAAAAGCAGCAGCAGGACACCGATGGGAATCAGGACCAGGTAGAAGGCGGTGATTCCATCCAGGCGTTCAAAGAGATAGCCCGTGATAATCGATCCCGTAGTGCCTCCAAGGGCCGAGAAAATGACGATAAGCCCCGTCATACCACTCTGTTTGGCTTTGGGCAGCTTGCTGAGCACCGTAGAGCTGAGTGTGGGGTAGATGGGGGCAAGGAAAAGCCCGATGAGCGGGAAGATATAGGCTGCAAAAGGAGCGCTGAGCCATCCCTGAACCGAGCCGGCTTCGATCCCCCTGGTCAGGGGCAGCACCAGGACGACAAGAAGCATGGAGGAGGCGAGGCAGGTGACCAGCACCCAGAACCAGTTGACTTTCTTCATGACCGCCCCGCTTGCCAGCCGCCCGATGGCGGTCGTGGCGGCGAAGATACTGGTTACCTGCACGCTCATGGCGTCGGGGAGCTGCAATATCTTGTTGTTGAACGTGGGCATCCAGGTACCGATCCCCTGTTCTATATAGACGTATAGAAACACGCCTGCGATAAATATGAGAACCAGCGGGAGCCGGACCAGCCCGATCATTTCAATAAAGCTTTCTCCGGGAGTCTGCCGGTCGGCCTGCACCTCGCTTTCGTCGAGTTCGGTAAAACTCAGCAGGATAAAGGCGGCAGCCGAGATGGCGGCCAGCACCCAGTAGGTGTCCAGCCAGGTAGCCCCCGGGGTAGTGTTGGCCCAGTCGATGAAGCCGCCGAACAGCCAGTAGCCGGCCAGGACCCCTATCATAAACAGGCCTTCAAGCAGGTTCATAAAACTGCTGTGTTCGTTGGAGTCGTCCGTAATAAGGCTGACCGTCGAATAGACCGAAACCTTAACCAGGGCGAAACTCACCCCTACGGTGGCGAACAGGATTTTGGTCATCGCAAATCCCCCCACCAGGCGCATGGCTATGGCGGCCACCGTAACGAAGGCCAGGCCGGCCAGCATGGACCGCTTGTATCCGAACTTGGGTATGTAGGAGGCGATCAGGAATGAGGCGATGGCAATGGAAAGGTCTTTGTACCCTTCAAGGACGCTGGCAGAGCTGGGGTCCACCTGAAAGTCGTTGATCACCTGAAGAATGACCGTACCCACGCTGTTAAGGAGAATAGCGAAGACAAAGTAATTGAGAAAAAGCGAGAGTTTTATTTTCCAGTGTTTCATGGCCGGTTATTTAATAATGTTTATAAAGATCCTGATGGAGGTCCCCACCCCGGAGACAAAAACAAGAATAATTAACCAATAAAATATCGAAATGCATAATAGATGCTGTTTCAGCGGCTCTAACCCCCTTGCGGTTTGACGTTGTAGTTTTTGTCCACAAGAATATCGGCATGTTCGCGGTGCTGCAGAACAATGCGGTGTTCAATTTTCAGCACCTCCTCGTTGAAAGAGGTCATCGGGTCGCGTGCCCGCCTGAGGCGGCTTTCGTAGGTGTCGCGGTAGTTGCGCTGCATGAATATTTTGCAATCTATATGGTCCAGGAGGGTGACGTAGGTGCCCTCGGCAATCACCACATCTGCCTCCTCGAGCTCTACAAGTACTTCGCGAATCTGGTTTTCCCGGTAGTGAACCAGGGGTTTGCGCAGCATTTCAACCCCCTCCCTGCATCGGTCAATATGATCCTGAAGAAGCTCCAGGTTGACCTCGCCGGGCCCCACATGGTTGATATCCTCCATTCTCCGGTCGTGGTTGTCCTTGGGCGGCAGGCGGAAATAGTCGTCCATATGAAAAATAAAGGCGTGGAAGCCGTTTTCCTCCAGCACCGCTTTCACCGCCAGGCTGAGGGTGGACTTGCCGCTTCCGGATTCTCCTCCTACCGACAGGGTGAATACCGAATTGCTCTCCTCCAGCCGGGGTTGTATGATATTAAAGATTTTCCGTGCGGGTGGAAGATGGTGTTTCTTTATGTGTATGATGTCGCCGGTCAAGGTGCTGTCAATATTTGATTAAAAAGGTACGGATGTTCAGTGAACCAGTCGCCTTTCGGGGGTGGTGGGTTCTATTGCTTCCAGCAAAAACAGGAGTCCCGAGGCACTGTAGC
Organism: uncultured Balneolaceae bacterium; assembly: GCA_964423345.1. Lineage (GTDB taxonomy): Bacteria > Bacteroidota > Rhodothermia > Balneolales > Balneolaceae > CAYREV01. The sequence continues at coordinate 7,070 of CAYREV010000026.1, forward strand.
TAAGCTGTTTCTTGCCGCCCCCCTCCAGGGTGTCGGAGGCGATATATTCGTAAAAGTGAAGGTTTTGCGGATCTTCGATCTCCATCCAGGCTTCGAGCATGTTCCTGGCGATCCCTTCCGAGCCGTTCCTGCTCATTGCCAGCCCAAACAGTCCCATCCAAACGGGCCAGATACCTCCGTTGTGAAACCGGTGCGGCTCATTTTTAAATTCATAGCTGTAGTTTTTCTGCAAGGTCTCCCATTCACACGATCCCGGTTTGATGACCGGCCAGAAGGCGGGCAGCAGCTTTCGGCCTATTTCACCGAACAGCTGTTGAATATAACGGTTGATAGCGTCCAGTTGCGGCTCGTCGGCAAGGCCCAACAGGAGTGCCAGGGCATGGCCGGCGGTGTCAAACCGGAAGCGGTAGCCCCCGGGGCCCAGGGAGCAGGCAAAGTGGCTCAGGGATTCGGAGGCGGCCTCTTCGAAGCCTCGCCGATGGTATACGGCCGGGTGCCCGGCATTGGCCGTATCCGGCCAGAAATTTATGGTGATCCTTTCCCGGATAAGGCGAGCCTGTTCGGCCCGGGCTTGGTCCTGGTAGAGGGCGGCATAGAGCTGCACCCCCCAGAGCCGAAGGGCATTGTCGTAGAGGGTATGTCCCTCTACGGGAAATTCGTCCGCCCAGTTGCCGCTAAGCGGGGTATACAGCAGGCCGCCGCCGTTGAATTCCCATCGATCCAGGATCTCCAGGCACTGGATGAGATGGGGCTGCAGCTTCCTTTGCTGGTCCCGGTCGCCCTGATAGAGCAGGTAAAGGCAGGTGCCGGTTAAAAACCAGGTGGTGGCGTCAACCCGACCGGCAACCCCCCCGAAGCTTATTTCGGGCTCCTCTTGGTCCGGCCGCAGGTTGGAGGGGATCATACCACGCGGGTGCTGATGTTGGGCCAGGGTGAGAATGGAATTTTGGAATCCTTCAATAACCTTCTCGTCGCCGGCCAGCAGCCCGGCAATGCCGGCAATCATGGCGTCGCGGGACCAGAGGCGCCGGTAGTTGTCCTGGGTCAGGGGACTGGCCAGGATGCCGTAGGGGCAACAGGCCTCCTGCAGCAGGGAAAGAGCTTGATGTTTCAGCTGGTCCGAATCCGGTTTCATATCGATGGGTTTACGAGATCCTTTTTATGGGCAGACGCTTATCCGGAAAGGTACGGCGGTCTGCCCGTTATAACCAAGTATCAGAAAATCATGATGATCACCACGACCACTGCGACCAATCCGGCTGCCTGATAGCGGTAATTCTTATACCAGGGCATCTCCTGCAGCTCCCGGCTCTCCCGGGAGAAGGCGGCCGGAGTCCACACCGTATTCTGCACGGTTTCCTCCGACGGGGCTTCGGCCGTCAGGCTTCCGACGATATGAGCCAGCGTGCAAAGAGCAAAATGCAGGCCGGTCATGTAGAGGAAGTGCATGACATCCTGGTTATAGTTGAAAGCGATGGCAAAGGCGGATATGAAAGCGCCAGTGACGATGCACCACATGGCGCCGGTCTTGTTGGCGCGTTTCCAGAACAGCCCTACGAAAAAGAGGGCGATGACCGGGGGACTGAACCACGATAGGGCCTGTTGCAGGTAATCCCACAGTTTTTCGAAATGGACAATTTGCGGGGCCCAGAACACGGCGATGATCATGACTATGGCCGTAATCCACCGCCCGATGCCCATCAGTTCCTCCTGGCTCTTGTCGGGATTTCGTTTCTGGTAGAAGTCCATCGTCACCATGGTGGATACGGAGTTCAGCCCGGAGTCGATACTCGACATCATGGCGGCGATCAAGCCGGCCAGCACCAGCCCGAGAATGCCGGTGGGCAACAGGTCAAACATCATGGTTGGGTAGACGGTGTCGACATTTTGAATCTCGGGATAGAGCACCCGTGCGAAGGCCCCGGGCATGATCATGATAAATAGAATAGAAAGCTTGAGCAGTCCGGCGAACATCGATCCCCACTGCCCCTCTGCGGTTGTTTTGGAGGCCAGGGCCCGCTGGGTGATATACTGGTTGGTTCCCCAGAAATAGAAACCGAGCAGGAAGACCCCGGTAAACAGTCCGGGCCAGGGCAGTTCCTCGTCCGTCGACGGTTTGATAATGTCAAAATGGGAGGGGTCGGTGATTTTCATGACTTCCGACAAGCCCCCGGAAGCCTCCCATGCGAACCAGGTTATGATGGTGGATCCCACGATGAGGATAACGGCCTGTATGGCATCGGTGTAAACCACCGCGGTAAGTCCGCCGGTAATGGTATAGATACCCGCTATTACGGCCAGTGCGACGATAAATGCCCAGAGCGGAAATTCCGGGAAAATAAGTTGAAGTACGATGCCGCCGGCATAGAGCGTGGCCGAGATATCCACGAGTACGTTCAGGATAATGGCTATGCCCGAGGCATAGGCCCGCGCGCGGTAATCATACCGGCGTTCCAGATATTCGGGAATGGTGTATATTCGATTTTTCAGGTAAAAGGGCAGAAAGAAAACCGCGAAAATGATCAGAACAACTATGGCCATCCATTCGTAGCTGAAGACCGAAAAACCGGCTCCGTCGGCATAGCCGGACCCCGTCAGGCCGATGAGGCTGTTGCTCGACATGTTGGATGCAAAAAGGGAGAAGCCGATCAGGGGCCAGGTCAGATTTCTGCCCGCCAGGAAATAGTCTTCAGCCCCCTTGTGGCGCTTTCCGATCCAGAAACCCAGCATCATGACGCCTGCGATATAGGCGATCACAATTACCAGGTCGATATAGGTTAAATTAAAACTTGGCATGAAAACCCCTGTTTGATTAAGCCCTCTTTATACGTTCATCCCCTCAAAGCCGGCTATTTTTAATAAATCAATATTTAATGAATTAAAGGGAGAGATGAAAATGGCTGCCGGTTAAGGGCATTGTTGAATTGGAGAACGGAGACGGGAGGCCGGGAAACGGATGCGTATTCCGCGGCCCATGGGGGGCAGCGTAGTGCTGCCTCAGGAATCAACCGGGAAGGTAAAAGAGTAACGGGTGCCGTTGCCGGGGGCGGACTCCACCTCCATCCGGGCCTCCAGCTGATCTTTGAGGGTATCGATGAGCATGAGTCCCAGAGAGTTGCTTTTCCCGGATTCGAAATCTTTGTCAAGGCCCCGGCCATTATCCGAAATAGTGAGTCTGGCCCGGCCGTTATTTTTTTTCATCGATATGTTAATATCCCCTTCTACACCATCTTGGAAGGCATGCTTGAAGGCATTGATGGTTATTTCGTTGATCAGCAGCCCGCAGGGCAGGGCCCGGTCGATGTCGAGGTATATGTCGTCGATATCGAATTCTATGTTGATACTTTTTTGTCGGGCGCCAAAAGTTTCATAGAGGCTTTGGACCAGCTCCCGGATATACTGGTCCATTTCAATGTCGGTGAGGCTCGAGGTCTTGTAGAGTTTGTCATGGACCAGGGCTACCGACTGCAGGCGAGACTGGCTGTCGCGCAGTACTTTGCGGGCCTGGTCATTATCGGTGGTGTCGAGCTGGAGCTCAAACAGGCCGGACATGATCGCAAGGTTGTTTTTAACCCGGTGATGGATCTCCTTCAGCAGGGTCTCTTTTTCGGCAAGGGATTTTTGAAGCTGTCCTGTTTTTTTTCGAACCGTCCGCCGCAGAGAGGTTATCCATGCTACGATAACGAGCAGTAGCCCAATGGCCAGGCTCCCCCACAAGGTCATCTGGTAACGGGAGATGCCTGCAAGCTCCAGGTCGTCCGGCGTCCTCAGGTGTATCTTATAGGAATCGGCACTGACTTTTTCGGGTTTGGGTGAATAGATACTCAATATGCCCGCAATGTTGAGGTGATCCCCTTTGCTGAGGGACTCAAAATCGAATTCGCTGAAATGTGCGTGAAAGTTGGTCACATAAATCATAACCGTTTTTTCACTGTCGGAAGAAGGGGATAGTTTGAGATATTTGCCGTTATCTCTGTTTCCCTTTTCAATAATCTCCCCGCTGCCTTTTACCAGCATGCCTTCATACAGGGCAGGGTTGTCAAGAGCCTTATGCAGGGGCATGGGAGCAGCCTTGCGGGAAGCGGGCCCGATATTTTCATAGCTGAATACATTTACTTCTATAAGGCCGTTGTATTCCTGTATCACGCCCGTGGCAATCAGGCTGTCGCCGGGCATGACGGGTGATTGAATAGACTCTGAAAATAGTGAAAGGCCGGTTTCCCTATTCTGAATGTAGATTTGCAGGTAGCTTTCGTGGAGCAGTCCGGAAGAGATATTGGCTACACCCCTGACGGTTACCGTGTCGCCGAGAAAATCAGCGGTACCGTCTCCATTTGCATCCTGCTTAACCTTACTCAGGGGCATCTCGGGATAATCCGATTCCAAACCCCGGCCGGCTGTGGCTAAAGAGCTGCAGGCCAGAAGTGCTATGAGGGCGGCACATAAATATCGCCAACACATAGTACACCCCCTCGACTTGCCATACTTACCCATCAGTTATCTCCTAATTATGTTTTTTTACTGAAACCTATCTCAAGCTAATATTTTTCAACCGAAAAATCAGCTGTCAATTTGCAAGAATGGCCACCATGGGTAACGCCGGTTTTTGCCGGTTACAATCCCGACTTTGAAACGGCTGCTCCTGTGCAGGGGTAAGGCTATTGAACAGTAAGTTCCTTGAAGTTGGCGGGGGCTTCGAAAGTGAAAACCTTCCCGTTTTTAGTCTCTTCCGCTTCAAAGCTCACCTTTTCACCGTCAGCAGTCACCGCCGACGGCTCAAAAGGCAGCCCGATCAACTGTATGGCAAAGGTATCATAGGCCGGGCGGTATTTTCCCTCCCGGGTGGCGGAGATGTGCACCGTATTCGATTCCTTGCTGAACCGGTATTCGAATTGAGTCAGCAGGTATTCACCCTCTTTGTAGTCCCACCCTTCCTCAGCGTCTTCATACAGCCGGCTGACGGTGGGGCGGCTACTGTGGTAGGCGCGAAGGTCCAGCCCTTGCAGCTCCCGTTCGCCGGTATGCTGCATAACCTCCCGCAACGGGATAAGGCTTCCCTCCCGAATGAAAAAGGGTATTTGATCCATCGGCGCTTCAACGGTATGGATTTGCCGGCCGGGCAGCATCTTATGGTCCCAGAAGTGATACCAGTTGCCTTCCGGCAGGTAGGTTTCCACACTTTTCTCGCCCTTGTCGAGCACGGGTGCCACCAGGATATGCTCTCCACAAAGAAACTCGTCGTTCCTGGAGACCGCCCTGTTTTCGGCCTGGTCATAGAAACCCACCGGTTTCAGTATGGGGGTACCCTCCTTGATGTATTTCCAGAAAGCAGTATAGAGGTAGCTGAGCAGCCGGTAGCGGAGGTTAATAGCCTCGCGGTTGATGTCGGTAAACTTTTTGCCGAACACCCACGGTTCCTGATCGTTTACCGTGTTGCGCTTCTGCATTTCCACCTGGTCTTTCTTGACGGCCGCGGCGCCGTCTACGTTATATCCCATCGAGTGGTTGCGGAAGAGGGGATGGAAGATGGCCAGCTGCAGCCAGCGGCACATCAGCTCGCCGCTTGGTTTTTTTACGAAGCCTCCCACGTCGGAGCCGACGAAGGAGTAGCCCGATATGCTCAGGCGCCGGCACTGTTCGTTGGCAAGTTTGAGATGGTCCCACGTAGCGATATTATCGCCGGTCCACAGGGCCGCATACCGCTGTCCCCCCGAATAATTGGAGCGGGTCAGCAGGAAGGGGCGGCGTTCGGGCCGGTGTTTTTTGATGCCGTTGAGAGAGGCCCGTGCCATCTGCATGCCGTAAATGTTATGGGCCTTCTTATGGCTGCAGGGATGTCCGTCGTAGTCATGCCGGATATCGTCGGGAAAGGTCTTGCGTTTTACTTCGAAGACTGCCGGCTCGTTCATATCGTTCCAGATACCCCCCATGTCGAGATCGTCCACCAACGGTTTGTAGAGGTCTTCCCACCACTTTCGCACTTCGGGGTTGGTGAAGTCGGGAAAAGCACATTTGGGCGGCCAGACCGGGGCGATAACCCTTTCGCCGTCGGGGCGCTTGCAAAAATAGTCGTTTTCCACGCCCTGGCGGTAGACAAAGTAGTCTTTATCTACCTTGATGCCGGGATCGATCATGACAATGGTTTTAAACCCTTTCTCTTTGAGATCCGCAATCATTGTTTTGGGATCGGGAAAGAGCTTGTTATTCCATGTGAAGCACCGGTATTCGTCCATATAGTCTATATCCAGGTAGATGGCATCACAGGGAATCTCCTTTTCACGGAAGGTATCTGCGAGTTCACGCACCCTGGATTCCGGATAGTAGCTCCACCGGCACTGGTGATAACCCAGGGCCCACATGGGCGGCATGTCGGGGGTGCCGGTCAGCCTGGTATACCGTTCCGTGACGGCAGTCAGTTCGGGCCCGTTAATGAAATAATAGTTCATCACGCCACCGCGGGCCGAAAAGCTGCTCACCCGGTCTTTCTGTCGGTCAAAACTGAAACGGGTGCGGTAGGTGTTGTCCATAAAGATGCCGTAGCCCCGTCCCTCAATCAGCCCGAGATAAAAGGGGATGCTTCGGTACAGGGGATCGTCGCCCCGCTTGTAGGAGTAGGAGTCGGTGTTCCAGTTGTCATAAGCCCTCCCCCTGAGATTCACATCCACGGGCTTGTCGCCCAGGCCGAAATAGTTGACGCCCCGCGGGGCCTTTTTGGTAACCTTGAGCTCCGAGATACCTTTCATGAGGCTTTCACGGCGGTAGAAACCGTCCTCATCCTCACACAAAACGTTGCCGGCCTTGTCGTAGAAATCTACAAGCAGCTGCTTCTTGCTGACCGTGACCGTCAGTTCGTCGGTGGATATCACATATTTTTTCTTTTTCTCCTCCAGGGTGTAGTCTACTTTTGACGGACTGAATTCCGGGTCGATGGCATAGGAGAAGTCGGACCGGACATCCCCTTCCAGGTAATAGGTAACCCTGATAATGTGGGGGGTGACCATCCGAAGGATGAGTTCGACATGGTTCTCGGTTACAAAGGAAATATGTTGTTCGTGTTGTTCGACCCGGTCGACAAGATCAGGGCGGTGCCTGCTTACTACATCCTGGAAGCGATCGCTTCCCTCGGTTAGATCCTGTTCCCCAAATGCTTCGGTCTCTGCCATAATTGTAAACTGACGGGTTATAAATAATTAGTTCACGAAAATAATAAATATGAGGTAAAGATCATCTGCGGGAATTTCGGCCACAGACAACCTATTGAACATGGGTGCCGATATTAATCCAGCAGATACCCTTTGGCCAGTTTTCGATAGGCGGCCACCTGTTCCTTTTTCCAGCGATGATCCTTGTTCATCTCCATGGCCATCAGGTCGGCCACCGGTTCCGCTATTTCCATGCTGGCCCTGGCGTCGAGCAGGAGGGAGCGGGTGCGTCTTGCGAGTATGTCTTCGACGGTACGGGCCATTTCATTGCGAACGCCCCATATCACCTCGGCGGGTTTGCAGCGGAGGTTGGGGTGCAGGGGCTCATTCCATCCTTCCTGCCCGTCCGCTATTTTCTTGAGGGCGAGGGCGTCGGAGCCGTACATCTCGTAGGGTTCGGCCGCTTCGGCATTCTTAAGCCAGCCGTGTAGCCGCAGGTTTTGGGTCACCGACTCCCTTTCGTCCAGCCCGGCCACCACCGCTGCCTCGTCCACCGTGTCTTCAGCCATCTTCCGGTAGGTGGTCCATTTGCCTCCTGTGATGGTTACCAGTCCCGAGGGATCGATGATCAGGGTATGGTCCCGGGATATGGAGGAGGTATCTTTGCCGCCGCCGCGCAAAACAAGGGGACGCAGCCCAGCAAAGATACTCAACACGTCGTCCGGCCCGGGATCTTTGGTCAGGTAGCGTGCAGCGTGGGTGAGCAGAAATTCCACCTCTTCATCCATTGCCCTCGGCTCAAGAGAGGGGGTGTCTACCGGGGTGTCGGTAGTCCCCACAATGATACGGTCATGCCAGGGTACGGCGAAGAGGACCCGGCCGTCGTCTGTTCGGGGGACCATAATAGCACTTTCTCCCGGTTGAAAAGATTTGTCGAGCACCAGGTGCACGCCCTGGCTGGGTTGGATGATCGACTCCACTTCGCTGTTGTCCATGCGGCGGATACTGTCGGTAAAGACGCCGGTGGCATTGACAACGACCCGGCCCTGTATCTCAAAATCCCGGCCGGTTTCCTGGCATTGGGCCCTGACGCCGGATACCAGTTTGTTGGCCTTCATAAGGCCGGTGACTTTCACGTAGTTGAGCCCCACGCCGCCTTCGTCGAAGAGGGTCTGCAGCAGGTTGATGGCCAGCCGTGAGTCGTCAAACTGGGCGTCGTGGTAGATAACCCCGCCGTCGAGTCCCTCCGGCTCCAGGGTGGGGATATATTCCATCACTTCCTCCCGGGATAGCCGCTTGGAGGGACCGAGCCCCAGGTCGCCGGCCAGCTTGTCATAAATTTTCAGGCCGATGCCGTAAAAGGGCCCTTCCCACCAGTCGTAATTGGGTACGATGAACGACTGGTTCTTAACCAGGTGAGGGGCGTTTTGCCGCAGCAGTCCCCGTTCGCGCAGGGCTTCAAGCACCAGGGATACGTTGCCCTGCCTGAGGTACCGCACCCCTCCGTGCACCAGCTTGGTGCTTCGGCTGGAGGTGCCCTTGGAGAAGTCGTGCTGTTCCAGCAGGAGGGTTTTGTATCCCCGGGACGCTGCCTCAACGGCCGTACCGAGGCCGGTGGCTCCGCCCCCGATGATGATGAAATCCCATACTTCGGGATCCTCTTTCAGTTGTTGAATATGCCGCTCTCTGTTCATAATAAAATTATTTCGGGCATAGATTGACGTAGATGAAGTTCCAATTCAAAAATCAGCATTCAAAATTGCCCTTTCCGGTGGTTAATGTATTCGGAATTTAATAATGCGATCCGTGATATCGGTGTTCCATAATTATGCAATAGACCGGACGCTGTCTTCTTCCACATCGGCCCAGTCTATGTAGAGCTGACGCACTTCCCGTATATGCTCCTCCAGGTTTTCCAGGGTCCATCCCGTTGTGTCAATGGGAGGGTGGATATGGGCCACCGCCTTGCCCGCCCTCGAAAGGAGGGAGCCGCCGCTGCTGAGTTTTCTATTTCCTTCAAAATAGATGGGGACCATAGGGTAGTCGAGGTCCATGGCCATCCGGAAAGGCCCCTTTTTGAACGGACCGATAACACCCGGATGTTTTCGTGATCCCTCGGGGGCCAGCATTACTGAAAGTTCCTGCTCCTTAATACGCTGATAGGTGTTTTGCAGGGTCTGTACGGCTTTTTCAGAATCCTGTCGTTTGATAAACACCTGCCCGGTAAGCCTTCCCAGCAGGAAGAAGAGGGGATTGTACTGCAGTTCCCACTTGGCGACAAAGCGGACGCCGGGAAGTCCGAGGGCGAGGATGGTCAGGATGTCGACCGTAGAGCTGTGATTGATGATAAAGACTGCCGGATGCGTAATGTGGTCGTGATGCATCTTTATGGAGAAGTCGATACCCGACACCCAAAACACAGGCCATGCAAGCCAGGGGGCCACTTCTTCAATTATGAAATTGGTAAGCCTGCCGAAAGAGATAAGAAGCAGGAACAGTATGACCGGGGTGAGGATCACCAGCATGACAAAGAAAGTAAGGATGCCCAGCAGGCTTCGCACATATTCATGAAGCTTAAGGCGGTCGTTTCGGTCGGTCATGGTACCCCGGGTATGTCTTAATTATTGAAAGAATATAGAGATGTGCCGCTGAACTGCAAAATATTAGGCAGTTGATTCGAATAGGTAAAATCAACAGATTGAACCTTCATTTTAACACAGGGCAAACAGCATGGCATTTTCCGACAGCGATTGGTGGACACGCCTATCCAGGGGCAACCGAATAAACCTGGCGATTACATTTATTTTGATTGTACTGGGAATCATATTTGCCGGGGAGTTTCAGAAATTCGGCGATCATTACGGTTTTTGGTCGGTACTGCCGCCGCTGGTGGCTATTGTGCTGGCTTTCTGGACCAAGGAAGTGATCAGCTCCCTTTTTGTCGGTATCGCCCTGGGGGGCGTGATATCGGGACAGCTCAACCTGGTTGACGCCTACCTGATTCCCTCCATAGGGACCGAAAATTTTGCTCTCATACTGCTCGTCTATCTCTGGTCGCTCGGGGGGCTGATTGGCATTTGGACCCGCACGGGAGGGGCCGAGAAATTTGCCGAGTGGGCCGGCCGTAAGATTGTCCGCGGAAAGAAAAGCGCCAAATTTTTCACCTGGATGATGGGTCTCGTATTTCACCAGGGAGGGACCATCAGTACGGTTCTGACGGGCGCGACGGTACGCCCGTTGGCCGACAAGCATGGGGTTTCTCATGAGGAGCTTTCCTATATGGTAGACTCCACCGCTTCCCCGGCGGCGACGATCATCCCCTTTAACGTATGGCCCTTCTATATAGCGGGACTGGTTGTCGGTACCATTCCCCTTTTTCAGACGGAGCAGGATGTAATTCTCTTTTTTATCGACGCTATCCCCTTTAATTTCTACGGAATATTTGCGCTGGTTATCACCCTGCTGTTTGCCTGGAACATGCTGCCCTGGGTGCCCGGCAAAAAGATGAGGGCCGCTATCAAACGTTCACAGGAAACGGGCCGGCTGGATCGGGAGGGGGCCGAGCCCATGTCGTCGGCGGAGCTGACCGACATGGATATACCGGAGGACTATAACCCCGGCCTCATCGACTTCTTCGGACCCATCGGCACGCTGCTGGGGGTGGCGATCATCCCGTATCTGATCAGTTATTTTGTGCTTAACCAAACCGAAGATCCCGTATTGCTCATAGCCGAAGCATTTGTCCTGGCCGTTCTCGCGGGAATATTTATCGCCCTGGTGAAGGGAATGGACCTGCAAACGGCCATCGATGGATTCGTGGACGGATGCAAGGGGGTGACCATAGGAGCCATCATCCTGGCCCTGGCCGTGACGCTTAAGAGTGTGGCCGAATCGGTGGGAACTGCCGAATATATTGTTGCCTTGACCGGCGACGCCATCGCCCCGCTGTTTTTGCCGGCCATACTGATGATCCTGTGCATGATTATCGCTTTTTCGGCGGGAACTTCATGGGGGACCTATGCGGTGGTGTTTCCGGTAGCGATGCCGCTGGCGTGGGCCGTGCTGCCCGACCCGTTTTTTATCACCTTGTGTTTCGGAGCCGTCGTGGGGGGAAGCGTGTTTGGCGACCAGTGTTCGCCCATATCGGATACGACCATCCTTTCGTCGCTGGCCACGGGTTGTGACCTGATGGATCACGTCTACACCCAGGCGCCGCTTGCCCTTACCGCAGCAGGGTTGAGTGCGGCACTGTATACCCTGATGGTGATGCTGTTTGTGTAGGCGGGATCACATCATTTTTCCGGCTCAAGCTCGGAGGTGCAGTGTGGGCAGCGGGTCGCTTCAATATCGATTTCACCGCGGCAGTAGGGGCATTTTTTTATTTTCGGGACTGCCGGTTCGGGTGCTTCTTGGGGCCTTTTCAACTTGTTGATGTATTTGACCAGCAGAAAAACAGCGAAGGAGACCAGCGCAAAGCTGATGAAGGCATTGATAAAATTGCCGTATTTGATAATTACGGCACCGGCTTCCTGGGCCGCCTGCAGGGTGGGATAGGGGCCGGGCACTTTGCCCTCTTTGAGGACGACAAAGATGTTGGCGAAGTCGATGTTGCTGGTGAGCATGCCCAGGGCCGGCATCAGCACATCCTTTACGAGCGACTGAACCACGCTGGTAAAGGCGGCGCCAATAATAATGCCCACAGCCATATCGATGACATTGCCCCGTACGGCGAACTCCTTAAATTCTTTCCACATGTGACCTAAAGGTTAATTGAGATGTATGTTCAGCTAATGGCGTGATCGGGTGACCATAGATACAGCTTCCCCTGAATCCAGCCAACATAAGTTGAATTAAAGGTGGTACTAATTTTGCGGGATGACGGCGGATATGGCCTGTAGGTCCAGGTAGTATTCCTCCAGCTCTTCTCCCCCAGGCCCTATGACATTCACCTTGTCGAGGACGTCGTTCAGTTCAATGGATTCAGCCTCGATGGTTTCGGTCACTCCGCTTTCAAAGATGATTTTGAAGGACTTCATAGACGAAAAATTTTATTTTCGTTTCTATTCCTGCTGGCTTTTTTGCTTGGGTTCCTGTTGTTCTTGCTGCTCGTCTTCTTCCTGTTCATTCCTGTCGTCGGTTCCATTTTCAAGCCAGTCCATAACCCTGGTTCCCGAAACCTCCTCTTTTTCCAGCAGCTCTTCGGCGAGCCGGTCGAGCACGTCGCGGTGCTCTTTGATGGTGGATATGGCTTTGTCAAAGGCTTCCCGGAGAATGCGTTGAACCTCCTCGTCGATCTCACGGGCGGTGCTGTCGCTGTATTCCCGCTGGCTGCCGATTTCATCGCCCAGGAACACCTGATCACGCTGCCCCCCGAAAGCCATATTGTCAAACTTCTCGCTCATGCCCCAGTCGAGCACCATCTTGCGGGCCAGCTTGGTGAGCTGTTTGAGGTCGTTTTCCGCACCGCTGGTGGAAGTGTCAAAAATAAGGTTTTCAGCTGCGCGGCCGCCCATCATCACCGCCATGCGGTCGAGCATATACTCCTTGTTGTAGAGCAGTTTCTCCCTTTCGGGCAGCTGCTGGGTGACGCCCATGGCTTTGCCCCGAGGGATGATCGTCACCTTGTGGACGGGATCGGCATTGGGTAGCACGGCCGCTACGACTGCGTGTCCCGATTCATGATAGGCCAGCAGCTTTTTCTCCTCATCCGACAGGCGGAGTCCTTCGCGTTTGAGGCCCATCATCACCTTGTCGCGCGCCTGGTCAATATCCTCCTGGTTGACTGCTTTGCGCTTGTGCCGGGCGGCAATAAGGGCCGCTTCGTTGAGCAGGTTCTTGAGATCGGCCCCGCTGAAACCGGGAGTGGAGCGTGCGATCTCTTCGAGGTCCACCTGGTCGGATATCTTCTTATTTTTGGCGTGAATCTCCAGTATATCTTTCCGGTGTTTCTGGGTCGGCAGGTTGACGGTAATCTGCCGGTCGAAGCGTCCCGGACGAAGCAAAGCCTTGTCGAGAATGTCCGGGCGGTTGGTCGCCGCCATCACCACAACCCCCTGGTTGGGTTCAAATCCATCGAGTTCCGAAAGCATCTGGTTGAGCGTCTGCTCCCTTTCATCGTGTCCCCCGCCCAGGCCGGCTCCGCGTTTGCGTCCGATGGAGTCCAACTCGTCGATAAAGATGATGCTCGGGGACTTCTCCTTCGCCTTGTTGAACATATCGCGGACGCGTTTGGCGCCCACCCCTACGAACATCTCCATGAAATCCGATCCCGTAATGGTGAAAAAGGGAACGCCCGCCTCGCCGGCTACGGCGCGGGCCAGCAGGGTTTTGCCGGTCCCCGGAGGGCCCACGAGCAGGACGCCGCGCGGGATCTCCCCGCCAAGGGCATCAAATTGGTCCGGGCTCTTCAGAAAGCTGGTAATCTCCTTGAGTTCGGTTTTGGCTCCCTTGAGGCCGGCCACGTCGTCGAAAGTAGTATTAACTTTTTCCGCATCCTGCAGCTTTGCCTTGCTCTTGCCGATGTTGAACATGTTTTTGCCCTGCATCTGCATCTGGCGGAAAAACTGCATACCTATAAAAAACAGGAACAACAGGGGGAGTCCCCAGATAAGTACGGTCCACCAGTCAAAATTGCTTTTGGGTATATTCTGGACCTGTACGTTATGCTCCTCCAGCAGCTGCATCAGCTCCTCGTCCCCGAAAGAGGGGAGGTAGGTGACAAAATTCTTGCTCCGGGCGGTATCGCTGGGGCTTTCCCGGAAGGTGGTCTTCTGTTTCAGCGTTCCGCGCACTTCCTCCCCTTGCACAACCACTTTTTGTACATTTCCCTGCTTCAGCTGCTGGCGGAAAGTGCTGTAGTCTATATTGGGAGGTCCCCCGAAGATACCGCCTCCCTGCGAGCTGACCAGCCACATAATGAAAATGCCGGCAATAAGAATCCAGAAAAAATAGCGTTGGTTTCCGCTACCCGGCCGCTGGGGCTTTTGGCGGGGAGATTTTGGAGGCCCGTCCAGGTTGGAGTCGGAGTCAGACTTTTTGTTTTCAGCCATAAATAATAGTGCCTAAGCGATAAAACGAATAAGTTAAACAGTCAGTTAGTAGGATTAACGAAATATACAATGCAAGTAATTCCATTAACAGTCGGTGCGGCTGTAAAAAATAAAAGCTCCTGGGCTATCCACCGGCAGGAGCTGAAGAGTTAATTAAATCAAATCGTATAGATGTTTCGGTGTGAGTCGGGAGGGGATCGAACCCTCGACCCACGGCTTAAAAGGCCGTTGCTCTACCATCTGAGCTACCGACTCTCGGGGTTAAAAGAGATTCCAAATATACGGCTTTATGCGATTTAATTTCAAACGTTATTTGGGAAAAATTCCAGGGACGGGGTACGGGTAATTATTTCACCGGGAATTAAACTTTAGCGGCTGGAATTAATACCTTGTTGCGAAGATAAATTCAAAGAAGATATTTAAGAGTGAAAGCGGAAAACCTGCTCAATAAACGGGTATATCCCATCAGTATTCCAACTCCCTTTGCCGTGGGAGAGGTCTATAGTTATCTCATCAACGACGAAAAAAAAGTGCTGGTGGATTGCGGGCACATGTCCGATGAATCCTGGGCGCTGTTAATCCGGCGTCTCAGAGAGCAGAATATTGAAATAGAAGATATTGATGAAATTTGGCTTACGCACGGCCACCCGGATCATTTCGGGCAGGCGGCGAGGGTGGCGGAACAGTCGGGAGCCGTTGTAAGAGGCCACCCCAAAGAGCGTTCCAACTTCGCCTGCAACGATGACCGGGAGCTTTTCCGGGCTTTCTTCGAACGATACGGCATACCATCCGGGCAAATAGGGCATATGGTGGAACAGCTGGACTGGCTGCAGCAGTACCAGGAGCCTGTGGAGCCGGAATGGATCACCGAGCAGTCGGAGCTCAGCACCGGCCGCCTTGCGTTCAGGGTCAGGCATACGCCGGGCCACGCACCGGGCCACGTCTGCTACTATTCGGATAACGGTATCGTCTTCGGCGGGGATGTGCTGTTAAAGGACACCAGTACCAATGCCCTGATAAATTTCGATCCCGACACCGGCAAAAGGAACCGGAGCCTGCTGCAGTACAGGCAGACCCTGAGCTGGATGAAGGAGCTGGAGGGGCTCGTCCTGCCCGGCCACGGTGAGTTCATTCATTCGCCGGCCGGGGTGGCCGGCCACCACCTGGACAACCAGGAGGTTAGATACCGGCGAATACTCAAGCTTCTCGGGCAGAAAGCCCGCAGCCTGCCCGAACTGGCCCTCAGGCTGTTTCCGGATGCGGTGAGGGGTGGCGATATTTTTCTCGTACTTTCGGAAGTGATGGGATATTTGGACTGGGGCATGGAGGAAGAAAAAGTGCAGATGGAGGATGGGGTGTTCGCCCGGAAAGGGGCTTGAGGTTTTTAGATGTGTATTTCTGTGCTTAAACACCTATCATTCAAAGAAATCGTAAATAAGCACCCAGAATATGGCTACGATATTTACCAAGATTATCCGGGGCGATATTCCCTGCCACAAGATTGCGGAGGACGACCACCACTTCGCATTCCTGGATATCAATCCCATTTCGGAAGGGCATACCCTGGCGGTCCCCAAGAAGGAAACCGATTACTTTTTTGATCTTTCCGAGGAGGAGATGCACCGCCTGATGAGTTTTTCCCGGAAGATTGCCAAAGGGATTGACCGGGCCCTGGAGCCCCTGCGAACCGGGGTCATCATACAGGGTTTGGAAGTGCCGCATGCCCATGTGCACCTTATCCCGCTCTATACAAAAACACAGGTAATGGCTTTGGGGCATAATGTAGAGGTAAGCGAGGATCGAATGGAAGAGTTGGCCGGCATCATCGGCCGGGAGGTGCAATTATGAAACTGTTTGTACTCAACGGCCCCAACCTTAATATGCTGGGTAAGCGTGATACCGGTCAATATGGAACCGATACCCTGAAGGATATTGAGAATATGCTCATTGAGGCTTTCCCCGGCCATGAGATGACGTTTTTCCAGAGCAATATTGAAGGAGAGCTGGTTAACGCCATACAGTCGCTGGCCGATGAAGCCGAGTATGAGGGGCTCATCGCCAATTTCGGGGGCTATACCCATACGTCCGTTGCCATCCGGGATGCACTTGAAATACTGGATTTGCCTATAGTAGAGGTGCATTTATCCAATATCCACGCCCGTGAGGAATTCAGGGAGCAGTCGCTGACCGGGGCGATGGCCGAAGGCATCATCACCGGTTTCGGGAAACACAGTTATGTGCTGGGAGTATATGCTATGGAGAACCTTCTAAATTCCTGACTTTTATCTTTAGCCGGATGGGTTATGTTCCATATGTGGGAGATAGGCAATTTTGCCTATGAACCGGTCAATATTCAGGTGATTTCAATTAGCAATTCGGGATAAACAGTAAACGCTCCGTTTGAAAAAACTAAAAGAATTACTTTCCGACACCCTGGTATACGGCATCAGCAGTGTGCTGGCACGTTTCATAAACTACCTGCTGGTTCCCTTCTATACGGATGTATTCAGGCCAGAACAGTACGGCATCGTGGGGTTGGTTTATTCGGGGATCATGTTCCTCAACGTGGTGTTTACCTTTGGGATGGAGTCGGCCTACCTGCGGTATGCCAAAGAGCGGGAGCGGGCCCGCGACGTGTTCAAATCCCTTCAGCTGGGACTGCTTGCGGTGGGGTCGGGGCTTGCGCTGCTGCTGTGGTTTATGGCACCGGCCATCATGCCGCTGATGAGCCTGGATCCGGAGACCAAGGATTTCTACCTGCTTATGATCGGCATTCTCTGGTTCGACACATTGGCCATTATCCCTTTTGCCGAATTGAGGCTGGTGCGCAAGTCCATTCTCTTTGCCGCTATCCGAACGGGCAACGTACTGCTCAACCTGGGACTGAATTTCTACCTGATCCTGGGGCTGGGCTGGGGCATCGAGGCCGTGTTTGTAGCCAACCTGGCCGCATCGGCATTGACTACCCTGCTGCTGTGGATCCTTACGGCCAACCTCTGGAAGGGGAGCTGGAGCAAGCAGCTTTTTCGAAAAGCCCTTAGGTTCGGACTGCCTTTTGTGCCTGCCGGGCTGGGATATGCCATCAACGAAACACTGGACCGGTTCCTTCTCAATAACTACCTCTCCCAGGATACCATCACCCAGCTCTACGGGGCCGAGTTTTCGACTGAATCGATCGTGGGGATCTACAATGCCTGTTACAAGCTGGGAGTGTTCATGCTGCTCTTCGTACAGATGTTCCGCATGGCGTGGCAGCCTTTCTTTCTGCGTCATGCCGATGATGAGGATGCAAAAGAGCTCTACAGCGAGGTGTTTCGCTATTTTAACATAGCGGCAGGCGTACTATTTCTTTCGGTCGCCCTGTTCGTGGAGCAGATTGTACAGATACGGGTGCCGCTGCTTGATGCCTACATTATCGGGCAGGATTACTGGATGGGCCTTAATATTGTACCGGTGTTGCTGGGAGCCTACTGGTTCCAGGGGTGGTACATGAATTTTTCGGCGGGTATCTTCATCGAAGAGGAGACGCATATACTGCCCAAGATCACCCTGGCCGGCGCGGCCATCACGGTGGTGGCCAACCTGGCACTTATCCCCTGGTTCGGCATGATGGGCTCGGCTGTTGCCACCCTGATCAGCTATGCCTCGATGGCCCTGCTGCTCTACCACACCAGCTCTTCGGTATATCCCGTCTCCTATCCCATGATACGTGCTTTCCTGACCGTGGCCTTTGCCGCCGCCCTCCTGATGATACAGCCGCTGCTTGCTTTGTGGGTTGGATCGGAATGGACGGCCGCCCTCCTGTTGTTATTTTTAGGCACGGCCGTTATCAGCGCCATTGGAATATTCAATTCTGACAGCTAAGAGCCTTCCGGTTTGTGATGTCTATCGGGAAGGAAGAATGCCGGCGGCCGTCTAAAATTATTATTCAGCAGCGCAAAACTATTCAGGTATTATTATGGAAGGTAACAGCAAGGTAGGCATTTATGTGGATGCGGTTAATGTAACCATGAACGGCGGCTTTGGCCTGCGATATGATATTCTAAGAAAATTCGCCTGCCGGGACGGATCCCGGGCTTCAAGGCTGAACGTGTACCTGGCCTATGACCGGCGCCGGGCGGAGGAGGAGCCCTCCTACGAGAGCAAGACCAACCGGTTCAGCGAAGTGCTCCGCGATTTTGAATACAAGGTGATCAAGAAGCCGGTACAGTATTACAATGATCGCGAAACCGGTGAGGTGATCACCAAGTCGACCGTAGACATGGATATGGCTGTGGATATGATGAAACAGGCCGGCGGGCTGGACAAGGTGGTCCTCCTCACCAATAACGGCAGCTACGTCAGTGTGGCCAATGCCATACAGGACAAGGGTGTGCGGGTAGAACTGGTGGGCTTCGATAATATGTCGGACAACCTCAAGAAGGCGGTAGACCTCTCCATGTCGGGATATCTCATCCCGGGCATGCTGCCCATTGAATCACCCTACAAATGGGGGGAAACGGGATCCCGCGTACGGGGCGTGTGCTATGATTTTTCCCATGACGACGGTTATGGTTTTCTGCGCTATCTCAACCGCATAAATGAAAACCTTTGGATTACCGACTCGCGTTTTGAACAATCTCCCTATGAAACCGTATTTGCCCATATTTCCAGGTTTGAGGACAACTTCGATACCAGCTACCTGCCCAGCCGGGAGCTAATATTTGAGTTTGACCTGGTTGAAAATGAAAAGGGGTTGGTGGCCGAGGATATCGTGCTGGTGTCGGCTCCCTGATTCAGTCCAGCTGGACGATGTTTTCCTTTCTAACTGCCAGTAGGGTATAGCAGCTATCCTGTTTCTGGACCCTCTTGAGGACAATAATATTCCTGAATATTGTTTTGGAGGTCACGTAGGTAAGCTGGCTGTTGCGGTAGTTGTACGATTTCGAACTGGATTCCACCCGGGTATTCAGCATATGGGAGAGCCTGGAGAGGGCGTTTAGCTTGGAACGGGCCCAGGCTTTGTAGGGCGCATATTGCGAAAACTTGTCCTTCCCCGCACTGATCCAGTAGTGTTCGGTTTCCACAGGCGTAAATGAACGTTTCATCCATCCGGCGGGAGTGGGGATATCCGCAGGCGAAAAGCGGGAAGGGGTGCTCGCCGAGTCCTGCTCATTGCCTACAATAACATCCTGCTCTTTGCCTACAATAACATAGGCGAAGCGGTCGTCCTGCGTGGAATCTATTTTTGCGATGCGACGGGTGGAAAGGGAGTCGGGTATGGCATATTCGCTGTTGCTGGCAAACCCATAGGTTTGTATGGCTTCCAGGTAGACCGAGGTCAGATAGCTGGCCTTAAAGTCTTCCAATGCAAGGTTGTAGGCTTTCTTAAAAGAAGAGTCGGGCGTATAGCTGGAAAGCCTCGCGACGCCGAAACCGTGGACAACAGGTTTTTCAGGGGTAAGGCGGGTGGAGGGTTCCGAGGGTTCCCCTAAAGAAATAGTGCTCTGGGCAAAGGTATTGCCGCAGAGCACTAAGACCAAAACCGTAAGAAAAAACAGGTATTTAGTTGTCTTTTCCAATTCTGTGAAGATCTTCTTGAAGCTCTTCAAAGGCTTTTGATTCCTTGAATTTTACGTACAGCTCTTTTTCCCGGGAAAGGGCGTTGTCGAGCATGGCCCGAGCTTCGCCAACCGGCATCTTGTAAAGCATAAAGCATTCGTAGCGTCCGTCGGGAGTGGGTTTGAATTCCATCTGATCGACGGTTGCACCCCGGAGGGTCTGGCCGGTAATGGATTTGGTGGCATTGGTGAATGCCTCGTCGTAGTTGGAGTCGCCGCCGCTTGTGATCTCTTCACTGAAGGTTTTCTGCAGGGCTTCCACCTTGGTTTCCAGTTTGAAGGCCATGTTGCCACGGCTGGTGTTTTCTGCCTTCATGCGGGCAGACTCACGCCGCGTGGATACAGCAGAAGAGCTTACATACAGAAATTCTTCACTGTCCTGCGGAGGGCTAAGATACCAGCTCGGAGCTGAATCGATTTGTTGTTGAACCTGTGTAGCCGGTTTTGGGCTGCCGCAGGCAGCAATTAAAACCACAGCAGCACACAGCGCAGCATTTAAAAACTTGAGTTTCATAATGGTTACCTCATTTAATTAAAATCTTAATCTGCGATCAAGAGTTTTCGATTTGATGTGTTGAAAGCCAACTTAATTAATATCCAATCTACATATTTTTTTATTTAAAAAAAGTACCCTCCGCATAAAATCCTCCAATACCGCATGATTATGTAGTTTTAAATGACATTATTTCTTGTAACTATATATATTGACATCTGGTAACCAAAAATGACGGGATATGTATGAATAAGATATTATTTGGAATGTTCATTCTGCTGCTGTCTGCACAAACGGTAATCGCCCAGGATACCTACGAGCAGTGGAAGAAAAAACAGCTTCAGGAGTACCAGCAGTTTAAGGATGCGAGGGACAAGGAGTTTCTGAAGATGCTTGACGATACCTGGAAGGCTATCAATTCTACCAAGGCCAGAGATACCTATGAGGAGCCCAAACCCACGGAGCTGCCCAAAGTAGAGAAGCCGGTGGTACGGCAGGATAAACCCAAGGATGAACCGATGGTAGAGGATATTGAACTTCCGGATGTCGATCTGGATCTCAGGGAGCAGCCGGAGATGGATGTACCGGAGCCTAAACCCGTGGCTGCCAAAGGGTATTCGGAGCTTTCGCTTTCGTTTTATGAAGTGCCGGTGGCTTTTTCCTACCCGGACAAGTTCAAGGGGAGCCTGGGACGTAAAATTGATAAAAACAGCATTAGTAACTTCTGGGCCCTGATGAGTGCGGCCAACTATGATCCCTTGCTGGAGCAGGCCGCTGCACTTAAAGAGGAGCTGTCGCTGAACGACTGGGGGTATGCCCTCCTGCTGTATCGTATGGGGCAGGAGATATACGGCCCCACCTCCAATGAAAGTGTCCTGTTTACCTGGTTTATGATGACCAAGTACGGCCACGACATCAAGATCGGCTATGACCAGGACGGTGTATACCTGCTGGTTCCCACCACCAAGCAGGTGTATAATACCCGGTTTTTCCGGATCAAGGGGGAAAAGTATTACGGGCTTACCCTGGATAACACGGGCAAAGTCCCCTCCTCAATCTTTACCTATGAGGGAAGTTATCCCGAGGCGAAAAAGAAGATGGATCTGAATATTGATCTATCCCCCGCAGTGGCTAAAAACCTGCTCAGCAAGGAATTTGGATTTACCTACAACGGGATTGATTATGAGGTGCCCGTACGGGTCAATCGGAATATCATCGCTTTCTACGAGCTCTATCCGCTGACGGAGCTGGATGTATATCACCACGCCTCCATGTCGGCCGAAGCACGTACTTCCCTGGTCAAGGGGCTGGCACCCGCCATCAAGGGCAAAAGCGAGACGGAGGCGGTCAACATAATTCTTCGGTTTGTTCAGACGGCCTTTGAATATCAGACCGACCAAGAGCAGTTCGGCCGGGAGAAATACCTGCTGCCGGAAGAGACCCTCTACTATCCTTATTCGGATTGCGACGACCGCAGCATTATGTTTTCGACGCTGGTCAGGGAGCTGACGGGGCTCAAGGTGATAGGAGTCCGGTATCCCAAGCACCTGGCGGTAGCTGTGCAGTTCACAAGGGATCCCGGGGGCGACTTTATCATGCACGAGGGTAAGAAGTACACCATAGCGGATCCGACCTATGTCAACGCCAATATAGGGATGACCATGCCGCAGTATAAAAACCAGAAACCCGAAGTGCTGCCTCTTTAGGAATCTTTCGGACTTAGCCAAAACTACTGCAAAACGATTTTCTGCGTCCGACAGACTTCCTGGTCATAAAAATGAGTTGAAGGATTATTACGTGCCGGTTTCCCAGGGGAGGCCGGCACGATTTGTTTAAAAGAGCCCTACGGTATTGTCCTGGTAGACCTTTTTGTAATCCATGTGGATGTCGGAGTCGGTTCGGAGCTGTGCCCGGGTTTCCCGGCACTTGTTGAGACGCTTGCCGAGGGATGCTCCCTGCCACTCCAGGTCCCCGATCTGAGTGTTGAAATCGTCTACATCTTCCCGGAAGCGCTTGAGCAGGTGCAGGGCGGCCGAGGGGTTGTAGCCCGCCCTGAAAGCATAGACCATGCCCCAGTGATCGGCTTCATGTTCATAGGCTTCCAGCTTGTCCTTGACGATATAATCGTACACCTGGTCGGTCCAGTCGCTCAGCCTGTTGCTGATCTCAACGTATTTGTCGCCGCTTCGTCCTGCATAGTCCATCTCCTTTTCCAGCTCTGCAAAGGCTTTATCGGATTTGATGCGTACTTTACGGTTCTCGGTCTCCCGAATGCCGTGCTGAATGACGATATGCGCCAGCTCATGGCCGACGAAGAAGGCGAATTCCGCTTCACTTTGAAAGAATTTGAGCGCTCCCCTGGAGACGAAGATAATACCGTTCGGCGTGCTGTAGCCCACTACATCGTCGGTGTCCAGTATATGAACCTGTACGGGGATGTCATACCGGTGAGAGCTTTCGGTGACTAACAGGGCGACGTAGTTGAGGTACTTTTGCAGTTCGGTATCATTGTGGAAGCCCTGTTGGGCGATAACGCCGGCGATAGCCCAGCCCATGGTTTCGATTTCAGGAGTGATTTCGGGCATGGTGTCGCGCAGCGGGAAACGGTTCTTGGCCCGGTTCCAGTCGTAGTTGTCGATGCGGCTTCGGCGGAACCGGCGGTATTCACGGGCGTTGATACGGTTGCGGAAGGAGGGGCTGAAATCCACCCGCGTATCGGCATTGCGCCGCGTCTTGTATTTCCGGGAGAAGCCCTTGACGGCCGCTGCCACTTCGGCCGGAGAGGCGTAGGGCGAGCTGTCCGACTGGCCTGAAGTGTCGCCGGCCAGCTGCCGGTAAAACTGGTCCATGCTGCTGTCGGGGATGCCCAGGGTGTCTTCTTCAGTGGTGTTTCCTCCCGCACTGTCTTTGTAATAGGAGGGTTGGTCGGGTATCCATCCCATATGTTCATCGATGCGTACATTATGCCAGCCATTGCTGGTATCCAGCCGATATACCTGGACCCCCGGATAGAGTTTCACGACGAGATCGTAATAGGAGCCGGGGCCGTCGCGCAGGTCAAGGCTCTGTTTCAGTGTGAGAACATCGGGTGGCCCGCCCTGCTGGGCCCATGCTTGGGGTGAGGCAAAGAGGATCGACAGGATGATGACAGAGAAAAAAGTTTTATATGCGTTCATGAGATGAGTGTTTGGTTACGGCACTACTTCCCGTTAAGGGTAAATGTCTTGGACCAGCTTTCGCCGGGCGGAAATTCGATGTTGTGTTTGCAGTAGGCGGCGTAGGTTTCCACCAGGGAATCGTCCGGATTGTTTTCGAGCAGGCTCTCAAACTTATGCAGGGCTTCTTCCCATTTCCGGTGTTCATAAAATTCAAGGCCCTCGCGGTAGGTTCGAAGTTCGGGCTGGAGGGCGGGAGCGTCGACCTCGCTGCGTTCATGCATCAATTCAAAAACGAGTACTTCCTGGGTACGCCCCTTGACGACAAAGGTGCCCACCCTGCGGCAGATAAACTGGTCCTTCAAAAGCTTGTAGGTGTCCTCGGAGATAAGAATGGAGGTACCGAATAGCCTGTTTAAGGTTTCCAGCCGTGCCGCCAGGTTCACCGAGTCGCCGATGACGGTATAGTTGAATCGGTTCTCCGAGCCCACATTACCCACAATCATCTCGCCGGTATTGATGCCAAAGCGCGCACTGAGTTTCGGCAGGTTCTCCTTTTCCAGCAGGATGTTAAGCTCCTCCAGCCGCTGCACCATGTTGAGCGCACTGCGGCATGCGTGGATAGGATGGTCCTTGAGGTCCAGCGGTGCGCCCCAGAAAGCAATGACGGCATCGCCTATAAACTTGTCGATGGTTCCCTTGTGGGAAAATATAACCTCGGTCATGGCTCCCAGGAAGCGGTTCAGTATACGCAGCAGTTTTTCGGGGTCGGTTTTCTCGGAGAGGGTGGTGAACCCTTCCAGGTCCGAAAACATGACGGTCAGCTCTTTCTTGTCTCCGCCCAGCGCGAGGGTATTTCTTTGGTTGACGATCTCTTCGACAAGTTCCGGCTGCACGTAGTGGTTGAAGGCCTCCTTGATAATTTTCTTCTCCCGCTCTTCAGTCACATACTTGTAGCCCAGCGATCCGGTGAAGGCCAGGAAGCCCGATGAAAGGTAGAAGCCGAGCGGAAGCACATAGCGGAAGCCTGTAAAAAGCAGGGCTTCTATGCCGATCACCGCCAGGAGGATGCCCAGGGTATAGAGGGTGCCTTTGGCGGGACGGCTAAGGTCCACCGCCATAACAACCAGCACAATCAGCAGGAACGCCAGTCCGTAGGCCACCCAGGTGCCGGGTGTTTGTATAAAAAGGTTGTCCAGCAGATTGTTTAGGGCCGTGGCGTGAATCTCCATGCCGGGGTAGGCTTCCAGGGAGCTGAAGGGAGTGGCCTTGATATCGGAGAGCCCGGCCGCCGAAGCGCCGATAATGACGATCTTGTCCTCGAAGATCCCCTCTTCGATAGGCGGTTGTCCCCCGTCGTTGCGCATGTTCATAATTGCACTCTGCATGACGGCCCCGAAGGAGTAGTAGGGGAAGGTCCCCTGGTTGACGCCTCCCTTGCCGTACCAGTTAATACGGTACTGTCCGCTGCGGTCAACGGGTATGGCCCTGTCGCCGATATGCAACATATTTTCGTCCCACTGGATGGTCGGTTGATTATCCTGCACCGCCAGGTAAGTGGCCAGTGGCAGGCTGGGAATGGGCGTACCGTCTTCGGTTCGTTCGAGCAGCCTTATCTTGCGGACGATTCCATCCTGGTCTACGGTCATGTTGGTGTTTCCGATGGCAGCTGCCACCCGGCTGAAGGCATCGATCGGATAGGAGAGTACCTGGTGGGGGGGCGTCTCCGGCCAGGATCCTTCAACGGTATAGTCGAATAGCGAATCGCCCGATACGGCATCGGTGCGGTATACCTGGCTTTCGGTGGTTTTGAGTGCCAATACCCCGTTGCCTGAGCGCTGCAGCGCCGAGGCAAACCGTTGGTCGCTCCGCGATCCGCTTACGTTAATACGGTCGAAGTCGGGGGTGTCAAAAAGGATATCGAATACGATAGCTTCGGCTCCCTGCCGGTCGAGGTAGTCGACGGCCAGCTGGTAGAATTCCCGCGGCCACGGCCAGTACATGTTGTTTTTGGCAAATTGGGCCAGGCTTTTCTCGTCGATGCTGACGAGTACAACCTTCTTGTTGGGGTCTTCCCGCTGGAATAGCCGGAACTGGCTGTCGAGGAGTGATCGTTCTGCGAAATTGAGGACTCCGCTCTTCTCCAGGCCGAAACTCACCAGGAATATGGCCACTATGAGCAGCGACAGGCGGAGTGTCTTATGTAGATTCTTCACACCCTAAGGATCATTCTTCAAATTTGTTATATGCCATCGTATCATCCGTGGTCCCCAACAGCACGGCCGCCGGGGTTAGTTTTTTAAATGATAGCAAATAAAAATACAACATGCTTGGATTC
>CAYREV010000027.1:0-32199 GCA_964423345.1 uncultured Balneolaceae bacterium
TTAAAGTAGAGGAAGAAGGTAGTATTTATCGCCGATCTTATATCACTTCTTCCGTCAAAAGACGACTACACCAACGAGGTTTTCGAGAACGTGTAATTGCAGCTTATCAATCTCAATGTGCATTCTGTAGCTTAAAGCACGAAGAATTACTAGATGCAGCTCATATTATTCCTGATGATGAAGAACAGGGAAAACCTACTGTAGATAATGGAATGGCCCTGTGTAAAATTCATCATACAGCCTTCGACCGCTATATATTAGGAGTCACTCCCGAATTTGAAATAAAAGTTCGGGAAGATATCCTACAGGAACATGATGGTCCCATGCTTAAGCATGGTCTTCAAGAGCTTCATAATCAAAACCTCATTCTACCGAAATCAAAGAAATCGTGGCCTAATAAAGAGTTCCTTGACTGGCGCTATCAAAAATTTCTTAATATATGAGCAGGTAATTTCATTATGCCACTTTTTCAGTATCTCCGCCGACTGTGGATCCGGCGCCGGCCCTTTCCCGAGGACCGGCTGCAGGTGCTCAGTGACCGGGTCCCGGTGTACCGGAAGCTTCCTGAAGCCGCGCGGGACACCCTGCACAACCGCATGCAGGTGTTCCTGGACGAGAAGATCTTTGAGGGCTGCGGGGGGCTTACTATTACAGAAGAGATGCGGGTTGTCATTGCCGCCCACGCCTGCATGCTGATCCTGAAGGAGCCCTCCGGCTACTATCCCAACCTGAAATCCATCCTGGTCTACCCAGAAGATTATATGGCACCGGTCTACGAAGAGGATGCCGGGGGCGTGGTGACCGAAGGCTGGGAGTCGCGCTCGGGAGAATCATGGAACCCGGGCAATATCGTGCTCTCCTGGAACGACATCCGTGAGGACCTGCGGGAAACCGGCAGCGGCAGCAACCTCATCTATCATGAATTCGCCCATCAGCTGGACTATCAATACGGGCTTTCCGCCGGCATCGACTCCCGGGGAGAAACCGAGTCGGATGACGAATGGACGGTGGAACTGGCCCGGACCTACCGCAACCTGCGCAGAAAGGCCCGGCGGGGAGAGCGGGATGTGCTGGACCTCTACGGGGCTACCAACCCCGCCGAGTGCGTTGCAGTAGCCACGGAGTGCTTCCTGGAAAAACCGCATGCGATGCAGCGGCAACACCCCGAGCTCTACGGGCACCTTAAGACTTTTTTTGGCTTTGACCCCGGCAATTTCCTATCCGGTAAGAAACAGTAATTATCTACCCACCCCTGATCAATCGTCTTGTCGTCGATGGTATCAGTAACAGTACTCCCGAATTCCGACCAATCCAATTTGTTTCAATGAACGTTTATGTATTATCATGGCTTATAGCTTTATAATCCGCATTTAGGACAACGGCTTCCATGAAAAGGATTGACCAGGATACCTTCCAGCGTATTTTTGAATACTCCTCCGATATCATCTCCATACATGATATGGAGGGAACCTTCCTGGAGGTTTCCCCCGCCTGCGAAGAGCTGTTGGGCTACAGCCAGGAGGAACTGATGGGCATGTCCCCTTACGAACTGTTTCATCCGGACGACCACGAAAAGATCTTCAAGTCGTACGCCAGCATCAAGGAACCGCCCCACATCCACAAGGTAGATTACCGTATCAAGCATCAAGACGGTAACTACATCTGGTTTGAAACCACCAGCAGCCTGATGAAAGAGGAGGACGAAACCATGGTCGTATCCTTCTCGAGGGATATCACCAAGCGAAAAAAGACCGAACAGAAACTGGAGACCGCCCTGGAATCCCGGGAACAGCTGCTGGCTATCCTCTCCCACGACCTGCGCAACTCCTTCCAGGCACTACAGGTGTTCAGCCTGTTGCTCTCGGAGGACCTTGAAAAACTCAAAGAGGAGGAAATACGCGACTACTCACAGGAAATACATATATCCACCATCAAGGTAAATGAGCTGCTGAACAATATGATCACCTGGTCGAAGACTCATAAAAACGAACTGGCCTGCGAACCGAACAACCTAAAGCTGGAAAAAATCATCAACCGGGTGCAGGAGCTGTATAAAAACCAGATAAGCAAAAAGAACATTGAGCTTGATCTACAGATTCAGGGGGATGGGGCCCTCTATGCCGATCCGGACATGTGTGAAAGCATCTTGCGCAACCTTGTCTCCAACGCCATTAAGTTCAGCGATGAAAACAGTACTATCCGTATTGAAAGCATCCCGGGGGAGGAGAAAACAACCATTAAGGTTCACGACCAGGGGGTGGGAATGGAGCGCGAGATAGCCAAAAACCTTTTTTCAGGCGATAGCGAATCCAGGGAGGGGACCATGGGCGAAACGGGTACCGGCATCGGACTCTCACTGGTCAAAAGATTTGTGCAGGAGCATGGGGGGCGTATATGGGCCGAGAGCGAAACCGGCAAGGGTACGACGGTCATCTTTGAGCTGCCCAATAGCCCATCGGACCGTTGAGCTAACGGCTTGGCATTTCAAACGGGCCCTCTCGCGGAAACTTAAGTTGCAACCTGCCTATTTTCCCCTGAGCAGCCCCACCAGTCCGGCAACGGAGGCCGCAACGCCTCCCACCATCATCCAGATGCTTTTGTCAGATCCCGAACCGCCAAGAAACTTATCTACCTCCGATTGAAATGACTGGTATTCGTCATATCCAAACCAGAAAAGTACCAAACCTCCGATAAGTAGAGCCGCATATATTGCTTTATTCATGATTTCCTTCATTTAATTGAGTTGTCAAAGCTATAAATAGCTAATAATTTTGCGGACAAACTACAAGAGAAAGGAGTTAAAAGGCATGAATGCCAACTGGAAGACGGTCCCCCGGCCTGCCGTCACCGGTCATTTAATATTCTGCATTATCCGTCCAAATCCGTACCTTTATAAGCTTAACAGTTACCCTCCCTTTTAATTCCTAATTCTTAAGTACATCTGCCGTGAGTGATCAAAAAGTTATATTTTCCATGGTCGGGGTCAGCAAGGTATACAAGCCCAACAAAACCGTCCTGAAGGACATCTACCTCTCCTTTTTCTACGGCGCCAAGATCGGCGTACTCGGGAACAACGGATCCGGTAAAAGTACGCTTTTGCAAATCATCGCCGGCGAAGACGAAGAGTACCTGGGCAACATCTCCCGCCAGAAGGGCGTCACCTTCGGACTCCTGCCCCAGGAGCCCATGCTCGACCCCTCCAAGACGGTCAAAGATATCGTACAGGAAGGCGTACAGGATACCATCGACCTTATCAACGAATATGAAGCCGTCAACACCGCTTTCGGGGAACCCGACGCCGACTTCGAAAAACTGATCGAAAGGCAGGAGAAGCTGCAGGAGAAGATCGACCGGCTCGATGCCTGGGATATAGACAGCAAGCTCGAACAGGCCATGGACGCCCTGCGCACACCGCCCGGCGACACCCCGGTGGAGGTACTTTCGGGCGGCGAAGCGCGACGCGTAGCCCTTTGCCGGCTGCTCCTTCAAAAGCCGGACGTGCTGCTGCTTGACGAGCCCACCAACCACCTTGACGCCGAGTCGGTGGCCTGGCTGGAACAGCACCTGGCCCGCTACGAGGGGACCGTCATCGCCGTAACGCACGACCGGTACTTCCTCGACAACGTAGCCGGCTGGATCCTGGAGCTCGACCGCGGAGAGGGCATCCCCTTCGAGGGCAACTACAGCTCGTGGCTGGAACAGAAGAAGAAACGGCTGGAGACCGAGGAGAAGCAGGAGTCGAAGCGCCAGAAGACCCTGCAGCAGGAGCTGGAGTGGATCCGGCAGAACCCCAAGGGGCGCCGCACCAAAAGCAAAGCGCGGATCAACAAGTACGAAGAACTGCTTTCGGAAGAGAACAGCAAGAAGCACGAAGACATGGAGATTTTCATCCCCGCCGGACCGCGGCTCGGCGACAAGGTGATAGAGGCCGAGGGCGTCTCCAAGGGGTATGAGGACCGGCTGCTGATCGAAGATATGAACTTCCGGCTCCCGCCCGGGGGTATCGTGGGCGTTATCGGTCCGAACGGCGCCGGCAAGACCACCCTCTTCCGGATGATAACCGGCGAGGAGGAGCCCGACAGCGGCAGCTTCGAGATCGGCAGTACCGTTGAACTGGGCTATGTGGACCAGAAGCGGCCCCTGGACCCCCAAAAGACGATCTGGGAAGAGATATCCGGGGGACAGGAAACCATCCGCCTGGGCAGCAGGGAGATCAACTCCCGCGCCTATGTGGCCCGCTTTAACTTCAGCGGCAGCGACCAGCAAAAGCGATGCAGCGAGATCTCCGGCGGGGAGCGCAACCGCGTGCACCTGGCCAAGATGCTCCGGCAGAAAGCCAACGTGCTGCTGCTCGACGAGCCGACCAACGACCTGGACGTGCATACCCTTCGCGCCCTTGAGGAAGCCCTGCTCAACTTCGCCGGCTGCGTGGTAGTCATATCGCACGATCGCTGGTTCCTCGACCGCGTGGCCACCCATATGCTCGCCTTCGAAGGTAACAGCCAGACCTACTGGTTCGAAGGCAACTACTCGGAGTATGAGGAAAACCGGGAAGAGCGCCTGGGCTCACGCTATCAGCCCGAACGCATCCACTATAAGAAGCTGATGAGGGAGTAATGAATCGGCCCGCCAAATAGTGGCTTTTGGCACAAATAATCGAGTCATTCTATATATTTAAAACTGCTGCTTTACCAAAAATTTCCAAAACATTGAATGCATGCGACACATTGTAGATACCGCCAACGGAGGCTATGAAGTCTTACAGGTACAGGAAGTCCCCGACCTCACTCCCCGGCATGATGAGCTCTTGATCCGGGTAAAAGCCTCCGGCCTTAATTTTGCCGATATACAGTCCCGAAAGGGCCAGTATCCCGATGCCCCTTCCAAGCCCTGCGTTATGGGATATGAGGTTTCCGGCATTGTAGACCGTGTGGGTGCAGATATCGACTCCGGCTGGGAGGGAAAGGAGGTCATCGCAGTCTGCCGCTTCAAGGGCCACGCCGAACAGGTATGCGTAAAAGAGCAGCAGGTTTATGAAAAACCCTCCTCCCTCGGCTGGGAAGAGGCCGCAGCACTGCCCGTAAACTACCTCACAGCCTGGATGCTGCTGGTTGTCATGGGCGGCCTTCGAAAAGAGGAATCGGTACTTATTCACAATGCGGGCGGAGGCGTCGGGCTTGCCGCACTGGAGATCGCCCGGCATATCGGGGCCACAACCTACGGTACCGCCAGCCTGCACAAGCATGAGTTTCTCAAAGAGCGGGGACTCGACCACCCCATCGACTACCGCAATAAAGACTGGCTGGAGGAGCTCAACAAACTGACCGACGGCCGGGGCGTGGAGCTGATCACCGACCCCCTGGGCGGCCGGGAATGG
This sequence comes from uncultured Balneolaceae bacterium, assembly GCA_964423345.1. Classification (GTDB taxonomy): domain Bacteria; phylum Bacteroidota; class Rhodothermia; order Balneolales; family Balneolaceae; genus CAYREV01. Next base: position 5,378 of record CAYREV010000027.1, read on the forward strand.
AAACGAAGCTACAAGGCCCTGCGGGCTACCGGACGGCTGGGCATGTTCGGCGTCTCCACGGCCAGCGGGGGACCCCGAGACGGCCTCAAAAGCTACTGGAATGTGGCTAAGGCCGTGCTGAAAATGCCCCTCTTTCATCCTCTATCCCTGTATAACAGAAACAAGGGAGCGTTTGGCGTGAACCTGGGGCACCTGTGGCATGAACCCGAGAAAGCCGCGCGGTGGACCCATGCCATACTCGAGGGGGTCGGAGAGGGATGGATCAATCCTCATGTGGATGCCGTCTTCTCCTTTGAGGAAGCCGGGGAGGCGCACCGCTATATTGAGGAGCGAAAGAATATCGGCAAGGTGATCCTGGTCCCCTAACCGGACTTCCTAAAACTGCTGCTGCACATACAGCCCCAAACTTCGCCGGCTCAATTTCGCTGGCGAATACCAATCATGGTCATACGCCAGTCCGAATTGAACACCCGACGGCAGGCGGGGACCCGCCCTGAACTGCAGGAAGCTGCGGCCGTGGTCACGAAAACGGTCCCAGGTCGTCAGCACGGAAGCGGTTACCGCGGCCGACCATCCTTCCCTGAAAGAATGAAGCAGGGATAGTTGCCCGAACAGCTCACCGCCCCAAAAGCCGTCTTCATGATAGTACAGCCCCGGATTGGTTATCACCGTCAGCTTCCCGGTCTTGTGAAATGTCTGAAATGCTACTTTGGGCATGAATCCCTTGGGATGATTGTAATACAATCCGGGGCCCACACTAAAATTCCTGTTCAGATTCCAAAATACGATGCCCTGCACGCCCAGTTCGTCGAATGGTTGATCTTCCAAGCGGTGATAGCGCTGAAAGAATGCCAGGCTGTTAAATGTGAACCTTCCCTCGCTATCCAGGTTACGCACCATAAACGTTTGAAAATCCGTCTTGTGGATGCCGCTCATCAGCGATGCCTTAAGGGGCTGTGAATAACCGCAAAACGACAGAAGTAGGAAGAGAACCGTAAGTAACAATGATTTTTGCATGCCAACTCTGCTCTATATGAATTATAACCCGCGGGAAGTTAGCAAATACAGGCTGGTATGCAAGGCAAAATCATTCGGGATTTGGTATAATACACCGATGGTACTTCCGGCCAAACGGCGCATGTATTGAAGGGTAATGGGTTAAAACGGCCAAACGACGGGAATCAGGAAGATAGCCACGATCCAGAATATCAGGTTGATCGGCAATCCAACCTTGGTGAAGTCGGTAAACTTATACTGTCCGGGGCCGTAGATCAGTGTGTTGGCATGGTGGCCGAATGGGGTCATAAAGGTGAGAGAAGCCGCATAGGACACACTGATAATAAATGGTTCGGGGCTGACACCGATTTCATTGGCTATCTGTATAGCCAGGGGTGCCACCAGAGCCGCTGAAGCGTTGGTCGACATAACGGCCGACATCAGCATGGTAAGAAGGTAGAAGCCGCCCAGCAGTACCCGGGGGCCAAAGTTACCCAGCAAATCAACCAGGCCGTTGGCAAGCAGGTTGGCCGCACCGGTCTCGTCCATCGCCATACCCAGAGGTATAACCCCTGCCAGGAGAACTATGATTTTCCAGTTTACCGCATTATATGCTTCCTCGGTAGTGATACAGCCCGTTAGAATCATCAAGACCACTCCTGCCGGCGCACTGATGGCTATGGGCAATATTTCCATTGCCGCCACCGCTACCACTCCCAAAAGGATGCCCAAAGCCAGGAACGTTTTTTCCTGCCGTTTCGGCATCACATTCAGCTTGGAGGCTACTACAAAGGAGGGTGTTTTTTCAATTTCGGGTATGCGGTCTGAACTCAGGCTGAGCAGCAGCGAATCACCCCCCGTTATTTTCACCTTGGCCAGGTCATCATGCTTCAGTTCACCCTGATGCCGTATGGCCAGGGGTATGGCCCCAAAACGATCATAGAAATCTATGTCACTCAAACTTTTTCCCTCGAGTGTAGATTCCGGCGTTACCACAGCCTCAATAAGGGCGTCTCGTCCGTGTTCCAGGTCTACGTCAAACCATTCCTTGGCCGCCCGCGGGGAGAGATCCTCCCGTTGCAACAGCTTGTTCAGCTCTTTTGGATTGCCCCGGATTCTTAACACGTCTCCCCCCTCCACCTTGACCTCCGAGCGCTGGGCCGACTGGTCTCTTTCGGGCTTGTAGATACGGAGCACATCCAGGTCGAGCTTCCTGGTAAGATCCTCCTCATCAAGCATCCCACCAACCAGATCCGACTCGGCCTCGACCACTACATCCGCCAGATACCCCTGCATTTCGAAATCCTTTGTCAACTGCTCCTCTTGCTCGGTACGACGGGCAGGTATCATTTTGATACCTGCGAACAGAATAAACAGATAACCCGCTATCAGCAGGCTGAGCCCAACGGGAGTGAAGTCGAACATGCCGAAAGAGGCGGCCCCGCGCTCCTGGGCGATAGATGACACCAGAATATTGGTGGAGGTACCGATCAGGGTGCAGATACCGCCCATAATAGCTGCAAAAGAAACCGGCATCAACAACTTGGAGGCGCTAATGCCTATTTTGGATGCCACATCGATCAGAATGGGAATGAAAATAATGACGACCGCCGTATTATTCATGATCGACGACATTATGCTGATGAACATCAGCATAATCAGCATCCAGAACTGAAAATTCTCCTGCAGACGATCGGCAAAATAATCTCCTACCTGGTTCAATAAACCCGTCCGCCGAAGCCCCTCACTTAGTACAAACATGGAGCCAATAGCCACCGTCGCCGGGTGACTGATCCCCGCCAGCCCCTCTTCCAGGGTAAGGATCCCTGTAACAAGCAATAGGACCAGCAAAATCATGGCTGCCACATCGAAGGAAACAAAGTCAGTGGCAAAAAGAACAAAAGCCAGTAAAAGGAGAAACAGTACAAATAAAATTTCAAAAGACATCGCTACCAATCCTGAAATTCTGCTTTGGCAAGCTTTTCCTCTTGTAAATTGCGTTTTATCTCAGCTTAAAAACCACATACCATAACAGCGAAAACCAGCGGCACGTTTCCGGCATACCCTTCAGCTATAACCGTGGTTTCGGGCTGTCAATAAAATGACAAGAGGCAGGATTTCATTCATAACAACAACCAGACAAGAAGCAGTAAAATCATGAGCACAGCCATAATCCTGACACCCACCGGCTTTTCAGGGAATTCATAGCCGCAGATGGGACAGGCTTCGGCATCGCCATCGACTTGCATGGCACATCCGGGACACTCTTTTTTTTCCATGTCTAGATGATTTATCTGAATTTATCTGTTCATAAAATAGAAAATATCAGGCAGGCTGTCGGACCTCTTAAGAAGGGTCTATTCCAATGGCATCCTATTTCTTGACCAGGTACTGCAGGCTGAACAGCCTCTTATCGTCGGTCCACACCCACTTTACTTCATACCATGGTGATACCAGCTCACTAAATTCCTCCGGAGAATACTTGTAGGAGTTTTCCGTGTGAATGGTTTCTCCCCGGTCAAAGTGAATCTCCGTGCCGTCAATGGGCACCGTTTGTTCGCATTGGCTGACCAGGTGCATTTCGATCCTGCCCTTCTCCTCGTTGTAAAAGGCCTTGTGCTTAAATCGGTCAACATCAAAATCCGCCCGGGCCTCCCGGTTCAGTCGCACCAGCATGTTTTTGTTGAATGCTGCCGTAATCCCTTCCTTATCGTTATAGGCCGCTTCCAGAATTTTACGGTCTTTTTTCAAGTCGACCCCTATAAGCAAGCCTCCGCCGGGGATCAGTAAATTTGAGATGGTCCCCAAAAAGTTTCGGGCCTGTTCGGGCTTGAAATTCCCGATAGTGGAACCCGGGTAAAACAGTACATAATATTCGAAGGATACCGGCAGCTCGGGGATATGGAAAGGCCTGGTGTAATCAGCGCAAACAGGCTTGATCGTCAGCTCCGGATATTCCTTTCTCAGGGTGCGGACCGTTTCCATCAGGTATTTTCTGGAAATATCCACCGGCACATAGGCCGCCAGTTGCGATAAGTGATCCAGCAGCAGCCTGGTCTTGCTGCTGCTCCCGCTGCCCAGCTCCACGAGCACCGAATCACTGCCGATAGCTGCTGAAATATCATCGATATTGTTTTCCAGTATCTTTCTTTCGGTACGGGTGGGATAATATTCATCCAGGTGGGTAATCTTCTCGAAGAGTTCCGAGCCCCGCTGATCGTAAAAGTACTTACTCGGTATTCGTTTCTGCTTGCGCTGCAACCCTTCTACCACTTCATTGATTGTATGCGAAGATATGCTGCCTGCTTCTTGACTCATGGATGGAGGCTAAAGGTTTCGGGCCAGGCGGATACCATTGAATTGCCAGCGGGCATCCGGATAGAAAAAGTTACGGTAGGTTTTCCGTATATGGGTCTCGGAAGTCGCACAAGAGCCGCCCCGCAGTACATACTGGCTGCACATAAACTTCCCGTTGTACTCTCCGAGGGCTCCCGGCAGCGGTTCATAACCCGGGTAGGCATCATAGGCGCTTTTCGTCCACTCCCATACATCGCCATACATCTGTTTCAGTCCCTCACCGTGTTCCTGCAGGGGACGCGGATGGAAATATCCCTCTTCAACAAAATTTCCTTTGTATGGCAGGTCGCCCGCACCCACTTCCCATTCCTCTTCGGTGGGAAGCCGCGCGCCGGCCCACCTGGCAAACGCATCGGCTTCATAATGGCTTACATGCGTTAACGGCTCATGGGGATTTACTTTTCGCACACCCGACAGGGTGTAACAGTGCCAGGCCCCATCCCTTTGAAACCAGTAGAGGGGGCTGTCCCATCCTCTTTCGTTGACCGTCGCCCAGCCATCGTCCAGCCACAACTCCGATCGTTCATAGCCTCCGTCTTCCATAAATTCCAGATACTCGCTGTTGGTAACCAGCCGGTCGCCCAGCTCGAAGGGTTCCAGGAATACCCGGTGGGTGGGGCGTTCGTTGTCGTAAGTAAATTCATCGCCCTTGTTTCCAATCTCGTAGACTCCCTCGTCAAAAGAGACCCACCCCATGGCCGGTGTCGCCTTGCTTTCCGGCTGTTTGATTTCCTTATAGGCAGGCAACAGGGGGTTTTGGGCAAACATATATTTGAAATCGGTAACCATAAGCTCCTGGTGCTGCTGCTCATGGTTGTTGCCGATCTCAATGACCGGGCCGTACTCTTCAAGCTGGTCGCCGGTAGCATTTTCCAGGAATTTCAGAATCTCCCTGTTGACATACTCCCGGTACTCGTAGACCTCCCGGACGGTGGGCCGGCTAAGCAGTCCCCGCTTGGACCGGCTATGGGGCTCTCCCGTTTGGAGGTAATAGGAATTGAAAATATAGGAGTATTGCGGATGGAGCGACCGGTAGTCCTCCCGGGCCTTGTCCAATACAAAGGTTTCGTAGAACCAGCTTACATGGGCGAGGTGCCATTTGGTCGGGCTGGTATTCTCCATAGCCTGAACCACATAGTCTTCAATTTCCAGCGGTTCGGCCAGCTGCTCGCTGAAATCCCTTACGGCCTTAAAGCGGGAGATGAGGTGTTCTCTTGAAAAGCGTTGGTCAGGTGTATTGACAATGGTTTTCTTGACTGCTGTTGTATCCATAACCGGGTATTTTTCTGAAGGTGGTCATATACATTACAATATTACATACATAACCGTTCTTGGATGGTGTCGTTAAAACGATTCCAGAATTTAGACTACGACAGCAGCAGGAGTATTACCAATCTTACTTTTCCCGGTAAAAGTAGATCTTTTTGTTTTTTGAATCCTTGCCGCTTTTAATCTTTACACCCTTCTCCCGGTTGTACTGATAGACAGCCGTACGCATGGAGTTGACACTTTTGTCGTCCTTGTAATCAACTTCAATTGCATCGCCCCCCACCTCGAGGTCGTCCAATGCTTCAAGCAAAGGTTTGAATTTTGACGACCGTCTTTTTGATGTTTTTATTTTTTCCCGGTCAACGAACTTAATATCCATACCAATGGTATTCTACTTTGTTTCTATTTAGCCAACTAATGTATATTAATATAACTTATTTAATTATTAAATCTAACATTTATTGTATTATAGGTATATATGATTATATCTGTTTAGATACAGCCTAAAATAAAAAAAGGTTGCAAAACATTCGTTCTGCAACCTTTTGCCGGGCTTTTAAAAAATTACTTACTGAATCTTATAGAATTGTTCGTACACATAATCCCAAAAATCAGCCAGGTTGGATCCTTTATTATGAGGATTTTTGGATTTCGATGATTTCATCGCATCCAGGCATGCTTTCTCCTTCGCATCGTAATAAGACTTAAGCTGATGCGCTGTGGGATTTTCAATCATCTCTTCAAACTTTTCAATTTTTTCTTTGCTGCGCTTCTCCGACATAATTTTCCAATGTTTTTGTTGATCTACATTTTAATAACGAAGAAAAGGGGTAAAAAATTTCCCTCCAACCCTAAATAACCAAGCCGGGGCAGTTCTTCAAGAGGCTTCCGGCTTCTGGAAATAAAAACGAAATCTTTTCCAAAACAAAAAAGGACAGCCCCCTTTCGGAGACTGCCCTTCGCTTTTAATGTGGGCGATGAAGGATTCGAACCTACGACTTCCTCCTTGTAAGGGAGGCACTCTAAACCGCTGAGTTAATCGCCCCGTTTTTTGAGAGCACAAATATAAGAACATTTAAAACCTCAACAAAACATTTTCTGCCCTGCATATCTTTTTCAGACTGGGGAATCAAAATCAGGTTAACACTGTTAAGTTTTCCTTGACTAATCTGGTATAATGAACCATCTTAATCTCATCTAAGCTCATTACAAGCAATCATTTATTGAAAATATCACTCCCATGGAAGAGCAAGAAACCTCTCGAAATGCCGTACTCGTCGATGGAGCACGCATCCCCTTTCAACGATCGGCAACCGGCTATAAAGACCTGATGGCCTACGACCTGGGACGCATGGCAATTGAAGGGCTCATCGGGCGGTCTCCCATCCATGCCGATCAGCTGGACCGCGTGATCATGGGCACCGTCATACAGGATGTTAACACCAGCAATGTGGCCCGCGAGTCGGCCCTCGGAGCCGGCGTGCCCGACTCCGTGCCGGCCCATACCGTGACCATGGCCTGCATCTCTTCCAACCAGGCGATCACCAGTGCGGTCGAAGCCATCAAGTCCGGCCAGGCCGGCATCGTACTGGCGGGGGGGACGGAGACCATGTCCGACATCCCCATACGCCTCAGAAAGAATATGCGGCAGAAACTGCTGGAGGCCCGCAAGTACAAGTCGCCGGCCGACTGGCTGAAATTTTTCAAGGGGCTTTCGCCCTCCGACCTGCTGCCCGAAATCCCCTCCATATCGGAATTTTCCACCGGCGAGACCATGGGCGAAAGCTGCGACCGCATGGCCGCCCATTTCGGTATCAGCCGCAAGGAGCAGGATGAATACGCGCTTCGCTCTCACCGCCTGGCAGCCAAAGCGACCAAGGAGGGATTGCTGGACGATGAACTCTTACCGGCTTCCGTTCCGCCGGACTTCGACCCCATAACCCACGACAACACCTTCCGGGAGGATACCTCCATGGAGAAACTCGAAAAACTGAGTCCGGCTTTCATCAAGCCTCACGGCACCATCACCGCCGGCAACTCCTCCGCTTTCACCGACGGGGCTTCGGCCTGCCTGGTCATGGAGGAACAAAAAGCCGTCGATCTCGGCCTGAAACCCAGGGCCTACCTGCGCTCATACACCTATGTGGCCCAGGATCCGGAGGATGAACTTCTGCTGGGCCCCGCATACGCCGTACCAAAGGTGCTGGATGCCATGAACCTGACGATAGCGGATATCGACGTATTTGAATTTCACGAAGCCTTCGCAGGCCAGATCCTGACCGTGCTGAAAGCCCTGAACTCGGAGACTTTTGCCCGGGAGAAACTGGACAGGAATAAAAAAGTGGGCGAGGTACCCATGGACAAATTCAACCTGTGGGGCGGCTCGCTCTCCCTGGGCCACCCCTTCGGGGCCACGGGCACGCGCATCGTCACCACCGCGGCCAACCGCCTGCATCACGAAGACGGCTCCCTTGCCCTGGTCGCCGCCTGCGCGGCGGGGGGACAGGGACACGCCATCATACTGGAGAGGTACTGAAAACGAACAATCATAAACCAACCCTGCGGACGCCCAAAAAATGCCCGCATGGGTATTTGAAGAATGTCATCCGTTTGATTCCCGAAATTTAAAATTCCAAAACCCTATGGATTACCTCGACATCAAAAACGAAAACGGCATTGCGGTCGTCACCCTCGACCAGCCGGGCGAAAAGGTAAACAAACTGAATGAGTCCATGATCGACGCATTCAGGGAACTGCTCGATACCGCCGAAAAGGACGATTCCATCAGGGGTATCGTTCTCATCAGCGGCAAAGAAAATAATTTCATCGCGGGGGCCGATGTGGAGATGCTCAAAAACAAGCAGGCCCCTGAGGGAATTGAGGAGCTGAGCCGCAGCGGCAACCGGCTGCTGCTCAGGCTGGAGCAATTCGGCAAGCCGATCGTGGCCGCCATCCACGGCTCCTGTATCGGGGGCGGCAACGAAGTGGCTATGGCCTGCCACTACCGCGTGGCCTCCCGCAGCTCGAAAACAACCTTCGGGCAGCCGGAAGTCAAGCTCGGCCTGCTGCCGGGCGGTGGCGGCACCCAGCGGCTGCCCCGGCTCGTAGGCATTCAAAATGCCCTCAAATACGCCCTTACCGGCAAAAACATCTATCCCCGGCAGGCCTACCGCATGGGCTTGGTCGATGAACTTACCCACAAAGACGCCATCTTCACCGCGGCGGCCAAGGCGGTGGACAAGATACAGTCGGGCAGCTTCAGCAGGCCCGACAAGCGGAGCCTCGGAACCCGCCTTCTTGAAGGCAATCCCATCGGCCGCAAAATCATCTTTTCACAGGCCCGCAAACGGGCAAAATCCAATACCAAAGGCAATTATCCCGCCCCATCCAGGATCATCGACTGCATCGAAGAGGGATACAAAAACGGGATGGAAGCGGGGCTGGAGATGGAGGCCGTCGGCTTCGGCCAACTGGCGGCCACGCCGGAGTCCAAAGCGCTGGTCAACCTCTTTTTTGCCATGCAGGGCGCCAAAAAGAACCCCGGTGGGGAACAGGCCAGGGACGTCCATAAGATCGGCGTGCTGGGAGCCGGCCTGATGGGTTCCGGCATTGCCGAAGTCAGCATTGACGACGACTACCGGGTGCTGCTGAAGGACCAGCAGATCGACCAAGCAGCAAAAGGAAAGAAGTCGATCTGGAAAAGCCTGGAGAAGAAAAGGAAAAAACATATCATTTCCTCTTTTGAAAGGGACCGCAAATCAAGCCTGGTAACGCCCACGGAAAACTATGACGGTTTTGAGAATGTGGACCTGGTGATTGAAGCCGTATTTGAGGACCTCGACCTGAAACAAAACATCCTGCGCGAAGTGGAGGAAGTCGTCCCCGACCACTGTATTTTTGCCTCCAACACCTCTTCCCTGCCCATTTCAAAGATCGCAAGCGCCTCCCGGCGTCCCCGGCAGGTCGTGGGCATGCACTACTTCTCCCCGGTTCCCAAGATGCCCCTTCTGGAGATTATCACTACCGGCCAGACCGCCGATTGGGTGGAGGCCACGGCCCGGGAAGTGGGGATAGCACAGGGAAAACATGTTATTGTGGTAAAAGACGGCCCCGGCTTTTATACCACTCGCATCCTGGCGCCCTATATGAACGAAGCCCTGATGCTGCTGGAAGAGGGGATATCCATCCAACAACTGGACCGGGAGATGAAACAGTTCGGTTTCCCGGTCGGGCCCGCCGCCCTATTCGACGAGGTGGGTATAGACGTGGCCGCCCATATCACCGAGGTGCTCAACCCCATGTTTTCCGAGCGGGGGGTGGACCCCAACGAAAAGCCTCAACAGCTCTTCGAGGAGGGATATAAAGGCAAGAAGAACCGTAAAGGGTTTTACGCCTATGAAGAGGGCAAGAAAAAGGAACCCAACGAAGAGATATACACCTTTTTCGGCGGTGCCGATCGCCAACGCATGGATTCGCAACAGGTACAGCAACGCATGGCGCTGACGATGGTCAATGAAGCGGCCCTCTGCCTGCAGGAAGAGATATTGCAACAACCGACCGACGGCGACCTGGGTGCCGTCCTCGGCCTGGGCTTCCCTCCTTTTCTGGGAGGACCCTTCCGTTATATCGACCGGGTCGGAGCCGGCGAAATTGTAAGCCGCATGGAATCACTGCAAGGGGAACACGGCCCGCGTTTCACGCCGGCCCCCATTATCCGGGATTATGCCTCCTCTAACAGGGCTTTTCACGGCGACTCATAAGGCCTGCTCACTGCAGACCGTAGCATATCGCCCGACAAGCCGGTAAAATTGTTCTGGGGCTTTAAAAATGGTATCTTTGATAGCTTTAAAACAACCTCAACTATTTACAACACTGATTCATGTTTGATTTAGCTATATTTTTAATGGGAGCCCCTGAAGGAGGCGGTAGCGGGTGGACCTCCCTTATTTTCATGGGTATCATATTCGCCATCTTCTATTTCTTCATTATCCGTCCCCAAAGCCAGAAACAGAAGGAAATACAGCAAAAGGTTTCCAAAATGGAAAAAGGGGATAAGATTGTGACCACCGGCGGAATGGTTGCCAAAGTCACAACTGTTGATGATGACTCCGTCCTGGCCGAAATTGACAGTGGCGTTAAAGCACGCTTTATGAAGAGCGCCATCACTGATGTAAATCCCAATAAAGAAAACTAGTTACCGCATACATGCCCGGAGATATTCAGTTCGATAGCATTGAATCTGCTATCGAAGACATCAAGCAGGGCCGCATGATTATCGTCGCCGACGACGAAGACCGTGAAAACGAAGGCGATTTTCTTATGGCGGCCGAAAAAGTGACGCCGGAGGCGATCAACCTCATGGCAAAATACGGCCGCGGGCTGATCTGCGTGCCTATCACGCGGCAGAAAGCCTATGAGATGAACCTCGATTATATGGTGACCGACGGGGCCGACCCTGACGAGGCCGCCTTCACGGTATCGGTCGATCACAAGGAGCTTACCACCACAGGGATATCTGCGGCCGACCGGGCCAACACCATTCGCGAACTGATTAGCTCCGACGCCAATCCTGACGACTTCCGTCGGCCGGGACATATCTTTCCCCTTATCGGGGTTGAGGGCGGTGTTCTCAGGCGTGCAGGGCATACCGAAGCGTCTATAGACCTGGCCCGCATGGCGGGACTTAAACCGGCAGGCATCATCTGCGAGATTATGAAAGACAACGGCGAAATGGCGCGATTGCCCGACCTTGCCGAGATCGCCGATGAGTTCGACATGAAATTCATCACCATCAAGGACCTGATCTCCTACCGGATGAAGAACGAGTCGCTGGTACGGAAAATCGTCGAGGTGGACCTGCCCACTATCTATGGGGACTTCACTCTCCACGCTTTCGAGGAGCGGCTGACCGGCGACCATCACCTGGCCCTGGCCAAAGGGCACTGGGAGGAAGAGGATCCTGTGCTTGTACGGGTACACTCCTCCTGCGTGACCGGCGATATCTTCGGATCCAAGCGGTGCGACTGCGGCGAACAGCTGCACCAGGCGCTGCTGCAGGTCGAAAAGGCGGGCAAAGGCCTGGTTCTGTATATGAACCAGGAAGGAAGGGGTATCGGACTGGTGAACAAACTCAAGGCCTACAAACTGCAGGAAGAAGGCATGGATACGGTGGAGGCCAACGAAGCCCTGGGCTTTGAACCCGATCCCCGCGACTACGGGGTGGGTGCACAGATACTCCGTTCGCTGAATATCCGCAAACTGAGGCTGATGACTAACAACCCGGTCAAACGTGTGGGACTTAAAAGTTTCGGCCTTGAGATGGTTGAAAGGGTCCCCATCGAAGTGGGCGCCTACCCGGAAAACGTACGCTACCTCAAGACCAAGCGCGACAAGATGGGCCATGATCTCAAACTGGACGAACTCGATCCCCACAGCCCGAAATTCCTGGAAAGCATTACGAAGGAGTAGGCTGGGAACCGGAACCGTCTTCTACGCTCTTAACCTCATCTTTCAACCGGGACTTCTCATCGTCGGCCGGCAGGATGCGTTTGTTGAAGACCAGCAGGGAGATGATGGCGGTACTGATGGCTACATCCGCCACGTTGAAGATGTAGGGAAAAACGGCATAGCCGTTGACGGTCAGCGTAAAATGAATAAAGTCTACCACATGGCCGTCCAACAGCCCCCCGTAGGACTCAATACGCGCCATGAAGAGCCGGTCAATAATATTTCCCAAAGCCCCGCCCAGAACCAGCCCCATACAACCGAGATAGATCCTGTTGGCCCGATCCATCGTACGAAGGATATAGATGAGTATACCTATAGTGGCCAGAATGGCGATCACACTGATCACGGGAGTGGTAAACCAGCTCATCCCCAGGGCCATCCCCGGGTTTTGGGTATAGTGAAATGCCAGCCAGCCCGGTATAATCTCCCAGTTCTGCAGTTCGGGAGTCAGCCGGACCCAGTGCTTGGTAAGCTGGTCAAGAATAATAACCAGCAGGGCCGGGACGAAAAGTGCAGCTAGTTTTTGGGTGTTCAAGACAGTAGTATCTGTATCGAAAGGTGAGTCCTAACGGCGTTTCAATTTTGCTTCAATACTAAGCTGGGTGTGCGGAACCGCCTCCAGCCGTCCCTTGGAAATCTTCTTGCCCGTAACCTTGCATACCCCGTAGGTCTTGTTTTCAATGCGTTTCAGCGCGTCGTCGAGGTAGCGGATAAACTTTCGGGTTCGATTGTACAGCATATAGGTTTTTTCCCGCTCCTGTGCATCGGTCCCCGCATCGGCCATGTGAAACGAATAGGCTGACTCATCATTGGCATTCTCCATGCTGTCGCGTAGCGTGCTCTGGAGCGTTTGCAGCTCCTGCTCCGCTTCGTCACGTTTCTTGATGATGATCTCCTTGAAATACTCAAGTTCCTCATCACTGTAGGGAGATACCCGTTCCTTCTCTTTGCTTTCGTCTTTATCTTTTGCAGAAGCCATAATTCGTAACCACCAGGTTAATTATTGGGATTTCTTCGAATGGTTATAGTGCAATCGTGCTCACCTATTTCCCACTTTTTAACAAAATCGGAAACATCCAACTTTGACGGGGTAATATCTTCAGCCAGTGTTTCGCTCTTAATATAAGCATTCATTGACTCAACAGCCTCCTCTAATTTTTCGGTGCCGTCAAAGCCGATGGCAATACGATCGACCACGTCAAAGTCCGCTTCCTTACGCATATTCTGTATCCGGTTGACAAATTCACGCGCCAGCCCTTCCTGAACCAGCCGGGGCGTCATCTCGGTATCGAGAGCCACACTCAGGCCCTTCTCGGTTTCAACCTCCCAGCCCTCAAGGCCCACGCGGTTGATCTCCAGATCATCCCGGCCCAGCCTTACCACTCCGTCGTCGCCCAGGTCAATCTCTAACGCACGGTTTTCTTCAAAGTGGGTAATCTCTTCCGTGCTCAGCTGTGACACCTTTTGGGCAACCGGCTTCATCTTCTCACCGAGCTTTTTGCCCAGCCTGGCGTAGTTGGGCTTGGCCGACTTTTCAACAATTCCGGAATCATCATCTACAAATTCAATATCCTTTACATTCACCTCGTCGAGAATAACGCTCTCCATCGACTCGATGGCCTGACGCTCCTGTTCATCCTTAACAGGCACAATGATACGTGAAAGCGGCTGGCGCACGTTGATCTCAATCTTGTTGCGCAGGCTCAGCACCATGGACGAGATCCGGCGGGCCAGCTCCATGCGGTGCTCCAGCGGTTTGTCGATGGCCGTCTCCTCTACCGTGGGGTAGAAGGAAAGATGCACCGACTCCTCGTCGTGCTGCGTTACCTCGTTCAGGCGCTGAAACAGCCACTCGCCCAGGAAGGGAGCAATGGGAGAAATAAGCTTGGACACATCAAGCAGGCATTCGTACAGGGTCTGGTAGGCGGCCGTTTTATCGAGCGACTTGCCTTCCTTCCAGAACCGGCGCCTGTTGCGGCGTACATACCAGTTGCTGAGTTCCTCGACAAAAGCCTCAATCTCGCGGGCAGCCTTGGTGGGCTCGTAGTCGTCCAGATACTCGTCGACCAGTTTCACGGTCGTGTTGCTTTTGGAGATCACCCAGCGGTCCATCTCCTGCCGGTCGCCCACCGGAATCGGCGTGCCCGAATAGGTAAAGCCGTCAATATTGGCGTACATGGCAAAGAACGAATAGGTGTTCACCAGGGTGTTGAAAAACTTTCTCTGCGTCTCTTTCAGCCCCTCCTTGCTGAAACGCAGATTTTCCCATGGGGAGGAATTGCTCATCATATACCAGCGTACGGTATCGGCCCCGAATTCCTGGATCACATTAAAGGGATCCACCGAATTGCCTTTCGACTTGCTCATCTTTTCCCCGTTCTCATCGAGCACCAGCCCGTTTGAAACCACATTCTTATAGGCCGGCTCATCAAAAAGCATGGTCCCCAGGGCGTGAAGGGTATAGAACCATCCACGGGTCTGGTCAACCCCCTCGGCTATGAAGTCGGCGGGGAAGTTCACATCAAAATCCTCCTTGTTTTCAAAAGGATAGTGCCACTGGGCAAACGGCATCGACCCGGAATCAAACCAGACATCCAGCAGGTCGGGGATCCGGCGCATGGTACCGCCGTTGGGGCCCTCCCAGGTAATTTCGTCAATATAGGGCCGGTGCATGTCGATCTCCTCGTCGTCCGGCAGGCCGGCTTTCTTCTTGAGCTCTTCCATGCTGCCCACTACTTCGAAATAATCGGGATCTTCGTCGCTGATCCAGATCGGGATCGGCGTTCCCCAATAACGCTGCCGGGATACGGCCCAGTCGACATTATTTTCAAGCCAGGTTCCAAAACGGCCGGTACCCGTGCTTTCGGGCTTCCAGTTAATGTCGGCGTTATACTTCACCATCTTATCCTTGATATCGGTCGTCCGGATAAACCATGACTCCACCGGGTACGACATCAGCGGGGTTCCCTTGCGCCAGTCAAAAGGATAGTTGTGCACATAGGTCTCGTGCTTGTACATCAGGTATTTATCCTTGATGGCACGGGCAATCTCCTTATCCGCATCCTTGAACCACTCTCCCTCAAAATCAGGAGCCTTCTCGGTAAACTTCCCGTCCTGGTCGATGGGATTGAACATCGGGATATCCGCTTCCCGGCAGGTCTCGTAGTCATCGGCCCCGAATGCGGGAGCGGTGTGAACCACGCCGGTACCCTCGTCGGTTGTCACATAATCGGCCGCTATAACTCGCCAGGCTTCATCCTTGTCATATTCTTCCAGGGCAAAATCAAAAACAGGCTCATAGGTCCATCCTACCAGATCCTCTCCCTTGTACTCTTCGACAATCTCATAATCATGGTCAATATGCTCTTCAATGCAATCCCTGGCCATGATATAGTATTCGGTGCGGTCACCTTCCGAAATTTTGATCTTGGCATAGTCGATAACCGGGTTGACCGCAAGGGCCATATTGGAAACGATGGTCCAGGGAGTAGTAGTCCAAGCCAGGAAATACACATCCTCTGCCATTCGCAGCTTGAACTTCACAAATATGGAGGGATCCTGCGTCTCTTCATACCCCAGGCTCACCTCATGAGAAGAGAGTACGGTACCGCTGCCCGGCGAATACCATTGGATCTTGTAGCCCTTGTAGACCAGGCCTTTCTCGTAAAGGGTCTTGAACGCCCACCAAACCGACTCGATGTAGTCATTTTCAAACGTTACGTAGGGATCATCCAGATCCACCCAGTAAGCCATCCGGCGGGTCAGCTTGTCCCACAGGTCTTTGTATTTCAGTACGCTGCTGCGGCATTTTTCATTGTATTCGGCCATGCCGTACTCCTCCACCTGCTCGCGCCCTTCCAGCCCGAGTTCTTTTTCCACTTCAATTTCGACCGGGAGCCCGTGGGTATCCCAGCCCGCCTTACGCTCGACACGGTATCCTTTCAGGGTCTTATACCTGCAAAACATGTCTTTCACCGTACGTGACATCACATGGTGAATACCGGGCTTTCCGTTGGCCGTTGGAGGGCCTTCATAAAAGGTAAAGGGGATGCCATCTTCCCGGGAAGTCAGGCTCTTCCTGAAAATTTCGTTCTCCTTCCACCACCTGAGTGTTTCCACTTCAAGCTTGGAAAAATTAAGCTGTTTTACTTCTTCAAATTGTTTACTCATAAAAGCCGTTTAATACACATTTGGCATATTTGAAAACCGTAAATATAATAAGATTTGAAGACTTATTGATAATGGTAAAGTTGATAGAGCCAAACGTACCGATAATTGAAATAAGCGCTAAAGATACAAGTCTTAGTCCTTCAAATCACATTAATTGTCGTATTTTTTGTCGCAGCGACCAATGAAAAGGAATGGCCGGGCAAGTTGCAAATTAGAAATGCAGGTTCCCTTTCGAAAACGGAGGCTTTACGTTATTCTTAATGGCCGGAAATGGGTAATATACCGGTAGGCAAGACCGCCCGCACTCACGTAATTGACACTTTTATCGTATCATTGTTATGAATATCGCTCCCAAACAACCTATAACTGAAGAGGATCCCTATAAAATCTGCTTTGTCTGCCTTGGCAATATATGCCGCAGCCCTACAGCTGAAGGGGTCTTCCAGCATCTTGTAAACGATCGGGGACTGCAACCCTACTTCGAAATCGATTCGGCCGGTACCTCGGCCTATCACGTCGGGGAACCCGCCAACAGCAAAAGCCGGGAGGTGGCCCGACAGCACGGGGTCGAACTGCATTCGAAGGCCCGCCGGTTCGAATCATTCGACCTGGACTATTTTGACCTGATTCTTGCAATGGACCGGGAGAACCTGAGTAATGTGAAACGGCTTTCTTCGCCCGACCACGATAATAAGATAGGCATGCTCCGCGATTTTGACCCGGAAGGCGGCGGGGAAGTCCCCGACCCCTATTACGGCGGGGTTCAAGGCTTTGAAAACGTTTTTAAAATCGTTAAACGCAGCTGCAAGCGGCTGCTGGATGAACTTGAAACCCATATCGAGTCATGAGTATTCCCTCTTCCGTCCGTAAACAGATAGAGAAGGAGCTTGACCGGCCGGTCTCGAAGGTGCAGCGGGTCAGCGGCGGAAGCATTAACGAAGCCGCCCGCCTGGAAGCGGCTTCGCTGGGCCCCGCCTTTCTGAAATGGAACCGCAGTGCCGACCCGGATATGTTTACCAAAGAGGTCAGGGGGCTCGAACTGCTGGATAAGGCAGGTTCGGGGCTCAGGCTTCCCGAAGTGATACTCTGCGGCAAAACCCCCGATGGCACCGGATTTCTGCTATTGGAATACATTGAACCGGGTCGGGGCAACAGCCGATCGCCCGTTGCATTCGGTGAACGGCTGGCACGGCTGCATGCCAACAAAAGCGACCGCTTCGGCCTCGACCATCACAACTATATAGGACGCCTCCCCCAATCGAACAAACGGCACCGGAACTGGACAGATTTCTTTATCGAAGAACGCATGGAGCCGCAGCTTGAGATGGCCCTGAAAAACAGCCGCCTCAAAACCTCCGTCACCCGCCATTTTAAATCCATGTACGACGAGCTGCCCTCCATTTTTCCTGAATCGGCACCCTGCCTGCTGCACGGCGATCTGTGGGGAGGAAACTTTTTCTACGACAGCGGTGGAGATGCCGTAGTGTACGATCCCGCAGTATACTATGGCCATCCGGAGATCGAACTGGCCTTTACCCATCTCTTCGGGGGATTCCCCTCTCGGTTTTACGATGCTTATGAAGAAGTGAATCCACCGGAACCCGGTTTTGAGCAGCGCAAAGACCTGTATAACCTGTATCCATTGCTTGTGCACACCAACCTGTTTGGCGGAAATTATGCCCGGCAGGTGGAGAGCATTGTACAACGTTTCGGATAGGACCGTTATATTGCAGCCAACAAGCCTCAGAAAAGAGTGAGTACGTTATGTCAAAAAAATACTCCCGCATTGTCAGCCTGGTTCCCAGCCTCACCGAGCTGCTGATAGATATGGGACTGAAACAGCAACTGGTGGGGCGAACACGCTTCTGTATCAAACCTGCCGACGAAGTAGGAGACATTCCCATCATGGGGGGCACAAAAAACCCGCGGCTGGACAAAATATATGAGTCGGCGCCGGACCTTGTAATCGCCAACAAGGAGGAGAACCGGAAAGAGCATATCGAGGAACTGAAAAACGTCACCGAAGTGGATGTGACCGATATAGCCTCTATTGAAGACGCCCTGATTACCATACACGAGCTGGGCCTGAAGCTGGGGACTCCCGGCCGGGCCAAACAGCTCATCAATAAAATCAACAGTGCCCTGGATCAACGTCCGGAGGAACCTTCCCAGCGGGCCGCCTATTTTATCTGGAAAGATCCATACATGACCGTAGGACGCAACACCTATATTCACAGCGTGATGGAACACTGGAACCTGGTCAATGTTTTCGGGGATCTGTCCCGCTATCCAAAAGTCACCTTCGGGGATATACAAGCGCGGCAGCCCGAGCTGTTGCTGCTCAGCAGCGAACCCTTCCCCTTCAAGGAAAAACACCTGTCCGCTTTTGAAAATGCCTTTCCCGACGCCCGAATACTGCTGGTCGACGGCGAATGGTTCAGCTGGTACGGCTCGCGCATGGCCTCTTCATTTCAACAGCTAAATGTCTGGCGGAAAGCCATCGCCTGAACCCAAATCCGGGTGTATTTGCCTCTCATAATTTACTTTATTAATTCAGGGCTGTATCTCCTAACTTCAAGGGAGAAGGGTACTAATTTCTCTATCTGCTCGTTTATGGCTTAACCTTATTTGCCTCAATTATGCGCCATCTGACTTCAGCTATACTTCTTTTCCTGCTTTTGAGCCGGGCGGGCACCCCCCTGCTTGCACAAAACGGGACAACCGTCAGTGAAAAACAGCTTATTGACGGTAAAACCGCCTATATAGAAGGGTTGAAGGAATTTGAACATGAAAATTATGAACGCGCCCTCGACCTGCTTACCGCCGCATATGTCAAGTTGCCGGGCAACGGCGGGGTCTGCTACGCCCTGGCCGATGCCTACCTGCAGGTTGAAGACCTTGCCAATGCCGCCTATTACGGCAAACAGGCCGTGGAACTGGAACCGGGGAATAAGTGGTACCATCTGAAGCTTGCCGAAATTTATCGAAACGCCGGCAAAAACGAGGCTACCATCGGCCAGCTCGAAATAGCGCTGGACTATCACCCCGGCGCCAAAAAGATCCTTTTTGAACTGGCCCGTACCTATGCCGATTACGGCAGGTGGAAGGAGTCGAATGAAACATACCGCCGGATCCTCGGCCTGGCGGGTGATGATATCAAGATCCGGCTTCAGAGGCTGAGGAACTTCAGCAACATGGGGCGGCGCGATTCAATGATTACGGAACTGCAGGCCATTCAAAAACTGGATCCCGACGAACTATCCACCATGCAGATGCTGAGTCAAACCTACCTGGAGATCGGCAAAGCCGGCAAAGCCAAGCAGACGCTCCGCCAGGCCCTGGATAAAAACGAACGAGATCCCAAAACCCTGATCATGCTGGCCGACATCTACGTTACCGAATCCAAATGGGACAGCGTGGCCACCCTCCTGGGCACCATCATTTCCGACCCCGTGGTCAAACCGGAAGCCAAACTGACGGTCGGCCAATATCTCACCTCCCAGCTCCAGCACCATCCCCGCAACAGGCAGCTGCAGGCCGCCGCTTCCGAGCTGGTCGAGGCGTTCAGGACTGCCGAACCGAATTATGCCGAAGCGCACGCCCTGGCAGCCGAATTCTATGCAGAAACCCGGCAGCATGAGGAAGCCCTGTCGGCCCTGGCCAGGACCACCGAGCTGATGCCCTCCAACGAAAGGGCCTGGAAACAGAGGATGCAGATGCTGCTTAGCCGGGGACAGTATAAGGAGGTCATAGGTATCGGAGCCACAGCCAACAAACATGTGCCCCAGGATGCCTTCATCCTGTTTTTCTGGGGAAGTGCATATCTCGCCGATGGCCACAACCGTAAAGCCATCGAAAAACTGAAAGAAGCGGCCACCCTGCCGGCCAGAAAATCCCTGAAGTCGGCCATCGTCAGCTCGCTGGGTGACGCCTATTCCGGACTTGAAAAATGGGAAGAGGCATACCTGACCTATGAAAAAGCCTTAAAAATAGATCCCGGCAACGACCTGGTTCTAAACAACTATGCCTATTACCTGTCGACACAGTCAAAAGAGCTTGACAAGGCACTTTCCATGGCCAAACGCGCCGTGTCGGCAGACCCTGAAAACGCTTCCTACCTCGACACCCTGGGGTGGGTGTACTATCAGAAGGGCAACTATGCCGAAGCCGCAAAATATATCAAAGCTTCTATAGATACCGGGAGCGCCAGCGCCGAAGTGCTTGAACACATGGGCGATGTGATGAATAAACTTAACCACCCCGCAAAAGCCCGCTCCTGGTGGAAGAAAGCTCTTCAAAAAGACTCTAGCCGAACTCATTTAAAAGATAAAATATCCCGCTGACCCTGATGCTGATGATCCCAAGAACACTCCCGGCAGTTGTCCTGATACTGCTCTTACTTTCGGCTTGCACAACCGTCAAGCCGGCCGCAGAACGGCCCGCCAAAGGAACCTTCTCCCCCTACGAGGGTTCTGTGCGAACTTTAACCGCCCAGCTGCCGGACTACAGCAAAGGGCTTTCATCGGTTAAGGGAAAAGGCAAAGCCATTGTCAGCGAACCCGGCAATACTGAGCGGGTCACGGTGTATTTCTCCAGCAACCGGGATCGAAGCCTCGTGACCGTCAAAAACAGCATCGGTATTGAAGGCGGGCAGCTCCTTACCAACGGTGACTCCCTTCTTATCTATAATAAGGTTGACAAATTTGCCCGAAAGGTGGACATCCGCTCCGGAAACCTCTCCCGCATCGACAACCTGGCGTCGCTGAATATCCTGGAGATGATAAACTACACGGTCGGACAAAGGGAAATAGACCGGGTCCGGCAAAGCGACAACTTCTACCTGTTGCACCTCTCATCAGGCGAACTCATCTATATCATGCGCGACAAGCATCTTGTGAGCCGGGTTGTTCAGCCGCCGGAATCCGAGCTTCCCTATGCGGAAATTATCTATGAAGGGTATACGGAAATCGAGGGGTACAAGCTTCCAAGAAGAATTACTATCTTTAGCAAAGATGAGAAGTCAAAAATCAACCTACTGATACAGTCATTGAATATTAATCCCGAACTGCCGCAGCTGAATATTGAGCTGCCTGACAATATAAGGGTATATCATCAATGAAACGGCTGACCTTCTCCTTACTGACGGCATGGCTTTGCCTGTTTTGGGTATCCGGGGCATGGGCACAGGATTATGCCCAGCGGCGGGAGGAGCTCCTGCAAAAACAGGAACAGGCCCGGTCCAAGGTTGAGCAAATCAACAGCCAGATACGTAAATATGAAGAGCGGCTGGGCCTGGCCGAGAAAAAATTTGACCGCCTTTCAAAGCAGTACGAGAATCTCAAGCGCATCATCGCACTCCAGGAGGAGAAAATGAACCGGCTGGAAGAAGAACAGCGGCACATAGGCGAAGAGATCAGCGTTACCGAACAGGAGATAGCGCGCAACGAAGATCACTTGCAGAAACTCGTTGACGACTACAAGAAAACCCTTCGCCATGTATATAAGCATGGCCGCACCACCGACCTGGCCCTGCTGTTTTCATCCGCTTCGATCAACCAGATGCTGGTACGGGCCCAATATCTCCAGAAGTTCAAGGATTACCGCGAAGAACAAGCCCGTAAGATCAAGGAAGCCCAGGAAGAGTTGCGACGCAACCGGGATCAGCTGCAGCGGGTAAAAGATAAAAACGATGATGTGCTGGCCGAGATACAGCAGGAAAAGCAAAAGCAGGAACAGAAGAAAGAGCAGCAGGAGAAAAATGTCGCCCTCCTCAAAGAAAATGTGCAGGAGATCAGGGAGCAGAAGGAAAGGCTGGAGGAGCAGAAAAAGAATTTCAACAAAACCATCACCGACATAACCGTTCAGCTGGAGCGGTTCAGGAAACAGGAAGAGGAACGCAAGCGCAACCTGGCCAAGGCCCGCGCCATCGAAAATGATGCCGAACGCGCCCGGGAGGTTGCCAAATACTCCAAGCCCGTCAGCCCGGGCACCCGTATCCCCGAAGAGGAGCTTGATAAAATTGAGGATACTTTTGCCAAGGATAAGGGGCAGCTGCCCTGGCCGGTCGACAGCCGGACCATATCCGAACATTTCGGGCGAAAGCGCCATCCCGTTTACGGCACCATCACTCCCAACCTGGGAATTGAAATAGTGACCGAGCAGCGTTCACCGGTCCGCGTTGTACATAACGGCTACGTAGTCGACGTGCTGCCGCTGACCGGATACGGAGACGTGGTGCTGGTCAGCCACGGCAAATATATCACGGTTTATGGCAACCTGAGCCAGGTCCTCACCCAGAAAGGCGCCATTTTGACCAAGGGCGATGTGGTGGGCCTTTCGGGAGATGAAAACTCACCCAAAGGAACCTCCGTATTCTTTATGGTACGCGAATCGAACACCAACCTCGACCCGGAAAACTGGCTCGCGAAAAAATAACTCCAAATTAATACTTCATGGACAGCAATCACTGGCAACGCATTTTTGCCTACCTTACCGGGGCCCTGGTTATAGGCCTCCTGCTCATTGTTTTTACCAACAGCTTTCTCTCCTATGTCAGCGCAGAGGGTTCAACCGGGCATATAACACTGCTGGCCTACGGATTTATCTTTCTTAACCTCGGCTACGGGGTCAACCGCCGGTTTGCCCTCAAGTCCGAACGCATGCCGGCAGTTCACTTCACCCTATCACTCTTTATGCTGGCTCCCACTCTCTTCTGGATATACACCAAGGACGAGGGGCTGGGCGAGCTTCGGTTTACTTTTACGCTCACCATCATTTTTGCCGTCTTCCTCGGCACCTATTTCGGCATCAGGAGAGGCAGGAAAAAACAAAAGCAGTACCTCCGAAAGATCAGGGAAGAGGCCGAAGGGCAGACCCCTGAAGAAATGAAACGGCCCCACGACGACCTGAGCCGGAATTAGTGAGCAGGAGAGTTTAAGGTATGGCATTTCAGGAGTTTACAACACAGGGCCGGGGCGTTGTAGAGGAATTGCCCCGCCTGCCTTTCTGTTAGAAGCAATAAAGAAGTTTTACATCATTGTCCCGTCATATTTGTTATCCTTTTTTCCAGATTTCAATCAAATACCATTGCCATGAAATTATCGTATCTCTCTTTATTCCTCGCACTCCTTCTGTTCACCGCAGATCTCAAAGCCCAGCCGGACCGGGTCACGGGCAAGACTTTTGCCACCCGTTCCGAAGTGATCGGCCAGAATGGCATGGTAGCAACCAGCCAGCCGCTGGCCACCCAGATCGGGCTTCAGGTCCTGCAGGACGGCGGAAATGCCATTGATGCTGCAATCGCCGCCAATGCCGCCCTCGGACTCATGGAACCGACCGGGTCGGGCATTGGGGGAGACCTTTTTGCCATTGTTTGGTCGGCCGAAGACCGGAAACTGTACGGCCTCAATGCCAGCGGGCGCGCTCCCCTGGGCATGAGCTATGAAGACCTGAAAAAGGAACTGGAGAAGAGGGAACGGGAATCGATCCCCGCCTACGGCGTCCTCCCCATATCGGTACCGGGTGCGGTGGACGGCTGGTTTGAACTTCACAACAAGCTGGGCAAAACACCGATGAAGGAGCTCCTCGCTCCCTCCATCCAATATGCCGAAGAGGGCTTCCCGGTCAGCGAGCTTATCGCCTTCTACTGGCAGATCGGTGCCCGTATTCACAGCGACCGGCCCGGCGCTTTCAAAGAGGAGATGGCCATCGACGGACGCGGGCCCGAAAAAGGGGAAATCATGAAGCGCCCCGAGCTGGCCGACACCTACCGGCTGCTGGCCGAAAAAGGCCGGGACGCCTTCTACGAAGGTGAAATAGCCGACAAAATCGATGCATTTATGCGTGAAAACGGCGGCTATCTCCGCAAAAAGGATTTTGAACAACATACTTCCACGTGGGTCGACCCCGTGTCGGTTAATTACCGGGGCTACGATGTCTATGAACTCCCCCCCAACGGCCAGGGCATTGCCGCCCTGCAGATGCTGCAGATACTGGAAGAATATGACCTCGCTTCCATGGGCTCCAACAGCGAGGAGGCCCTGCACTATATGACCGAAGCCAAAAAACTGGTATTTGAAGACCGCGCCAAGCTCTATGCAGATATGGATTTTGCCCATGTCCCCATGAAGAAGCTGCTGTCGGAAGAATATGCCGATCAACGGCGCAAGCTCATCGGCAAGAATGCCGCGCGCAACATCAAGGCCGGGGCCTCCATTCTTGAAGAAGGCGACACCATCTATCTCACTACCGCCGACAAAGAGGGCAACATGGTATCCCTGATCCAGAGCAACTTCCGGGGCATGGGCTCCGGCATCGTCGTGCCCGGACTCGGCTTCGTCTTCCAGGACCGCGGCGAGCTGTTTTCGATGGATAAAGACCATGCCAACGTCTACGAAGCCGGTAAGAGGCCATTCCACACCATCATTCCGGCATTTGTCATGAAAGACGGGGAGCCCTTCATGAGTTTCGGCGTGATGGGCGGTGCCATGCAGCCGCAGGGACACGTGCAGATCATTTCCAACGTGATCGACTTCGGCATGAACATGCAGGAGGCGGGAGACGCGGCCCGCTGGCGCCATACCGGTTCCACCCAGCCGACCGATGATGCGGACGACTACCTGCGGGGAGACGGCACTCTGAATCTTGAGTCAGGCGTTCCCTATTCCGTAGTGAGGGGCCTCATGATGCGGGGACATGACGTGCAGTACGATGTAGGCGGCTACGGCGGCTACCAGGGCATTATGTTCAAAGACGGGGTATACTATGGTGCTTCCGAATCACGCAAGGATGGGCACGCGGCAGGATATTAACCGTCGATGCAACCGTACCTGCCGATGCCATCGAATGGAGTGATGGCATCAGTCCAAAGCGAAGGCATCAGTCCTCCGGCTATCGCTTAAAACGGTAGAGGTCGAGGCCGATGTTAAACTGCAGCACCCGTGCGTCGGCCCTGAAAAACTCACTGCTTTCCCAGTCATACCCCACTTCGAAAAAGAGGCCCAGCTTATTGCTTAGCCGGTAGGCCATTCCGCCGCGCAAACCCATCCGGATACGAAACCCGTCTGCGCCGGTCCGCGTATCGGCCAGCTCGCCCACCCCCATGTTGTTGCCGAAGAGGGCGTCGGCCTGGAAATAGGGCTGCCACTGTGGGGTCTTGAGGGGATAACCGCGGACCACCGGGCCCAATCCCCAGCTGCCAAAACCGAAATTGCTGCCATCCACAAACACGCTGGTCATCGCCTGAAATCCCACGCCTATCCGCGGGGAGGCCATCCGCACATCCCGGAACTCAAACTCCAGCTCCGAATTGGTTCCCGCCAGCAGGGTATCGCTGCCCATGTAGGTGTAGCGTCCCATGGCGTCAATATTTGCGGTCACACCAATGATTCCAACATCCGAGCGCAGGGGCTGCAATCCTGAGTCCCCGGCCTCTTGTGCCTGCAGCGGCAAGGCTCCCGCCAACAGGATCATCACCAATACCAGGACATTCTTTGTGATATAATCGGGAGAGATGCAATTCTTCATGTTCATGGACAAAAAGTTTAAATAATTTCTAAATGTATGTGTCAATTATTGAAAGGTACAAAGTACTTTAATATTGTAGTCGCGATCAAATAATAATTCCGGCTTCCCGGCCCGGCCTTCAAAGCCACCGACAGGGGCATGGGTGACTTGCCGGCTGCCGAAAGGCGCCTTCATCAGCCTGTCCTCCGAAGCCGTGGCGCAGGATGACCCTACCTTACATTTTTAGATTATTATGACTAACATGACCGTTCATTATATATGAACCGGTTACAGCGAAGCGCCATGCCTCATCGAATATTTTTGTTACTGCCTCTACTTCTCCTGTTTGTATGGAGCTCCTCCCCTGCACAGAGCCCCTCCTACTTTCCCAATGTAGTGATCGTAAAATACAAGCCGGACCACCGCATAGCCGAACTCAAATCGAAAGGCGTGGAAGACCCGAAGGAAAGCGTTCAAAAATTTCTCTCCGATTTGGGCATACAGAACCGAAAGCCATTCCGGGATCCCAGGCAATCTCCCGGCCTCCCGCTGGGTGAGGAGGCCCGGAAAGCGGGAGAGGAACTTTCCCGTATCTATGAAATCAGCTATTTCGGACCGGCCGACCCGGCGATGATAGCCTCCAAACTCTCGGCCATGAAAGCGGTGGAATATGCCGAACCCAAGTTCATTCGAAAAATGCAGTTCACGCCCAACGACCCGGTCGGCAACCCCTACCTCAACTACCACTCTTTTGACGATGCCTGGGATATCACAACAGGATCCCGCGACGTGCTGATAGCGGTAGTGGACGGAGGAGTGGGCTACCTGCATACCGACCTCTCCAACAAAATGTGGATCAACGGCGACGAGATACCCGATGCGCACCGGGCGGAAGTCGACCAGAACGGCGACGGGACCATCACCAGCAGCGAGGTGCAGCAGTATCTTGAGCAGAATAACGAAGATGCCGACGGGAACGGAGCGATCAACCTGGCCGACGGGGTCCACCCCAACTCCTC
>CAYREV010000028.1:0-28722 GCA_964423345.1 uncultured Balneolaceae bacterium
GCCACAATAGCGCAAACCTTGGTTGTTCCGATATCAAGACCGACGACAATTCTATCCTGCTCTTCCATAATGTTATCCACGTACTGTTAAGATTTAGCTATCCGTTCCCGGCAGCGGCCGGTCGCAGACAGTGTTATTTCTATGTATTTAAACTCTTCAGCTTTCCCTGGTTACGATCTGATTCCTGTAACGCAGGTCAATAGACCGCATACTGGCGATGCCCTTGCTTTTGATCACTTCACCGTAAAAGGCTTCCCAGTTTCGCAGCCGTCTTTTAAATTCCGTTTTGCCGAATACCAGCTTGACCCCGTTTTCATGGGTCAATGCCACGACTCCGTTGTCCGACGTCCACGCTATTTCACTGATCGTGGCGTTGGATACCGGTTTTTTATTCATTGCAGCCAAAAAATCGCGCACGGCGTAAAATGCCTCGCCCTTGAGCGTGTCGGTTCCTTCCGCATTAAAACCGTACAGCAGGGGGACGTCGACCGGTTTGCCGGTTATTTTCGGAAGTACCACTCCTTCCAGGTCCACATAGTATTTCACCTTGTCGCTCATCAGCAGGGCCGCGGGCCTTCGTTCGGTGATACTGACAAGCAGCTCTCCGCCGGGCTCGACTTGCAGGTCTGTTTTTTGGACATACGGTATTCGCTCTACCTGGTGTATAATTTTCATGAAGTCGAGACTGTCGGGTTTGATGCCCGTGGGTACCTCCACCTGCTGCTGCAGCTGTTGTGTGCTGACAAAATAATTGCCTTCAAAACGAACCTCGCGAATGGTCATATTCTGTTCCCAGTAAAAACCGGCCAGCACGGCCAGCCCCATCACCAGCAGGGCACCGGCTATCCACGGGACGGGGTTGAATCCCGCCGACGCTTTTTCGCTGTTATCTGTTTTCTTTTTTGTCATCCTTAATTACCGTTCAGTTTTTCAAGCCCCGCTTCCAGTGCTTCGACAAAGTCTTCTCCGTATGTATAGATATCTCCCGCCCCCATGGTGATGACCACGTCGCCGGGCTCGACAATTTCTTTCAAACAGCCGGGCAGATCCTGCTTTTCCTCTACATAGTGAACCTGGCGGTGGCCGTATTCCCGGGCCGAGTCGGCAATAAGTTTGCCGGAAACTCCTTCGATGGGCTGTTCCCTGGAGGGATACACATCGGTGATCACACATACCTCGGCATCGAAAAAGGAGGATCCGAAATCCTTGTAGAGGTCGCGGGTCCGCGAGTAGAGGTGAGGCTGAAATACGGCGACGATACGGCGGTCTTTCCAGCCGTTGCGTGCCGCCTGCAAGGTTGCCTGCACTTCGGTCGGGTGGTGGGCATAGTCGTCGATGACGATCACCCCATCCCGGTCGGCTTTCAGCTGGAAACGGCGGAAAACGCCCTGGAACCGTTCCAGGCCCGATTTAATGTTTTGAAAATCGATATCCAGCTCCAGTCCCACAGCGATGGCGGCCAGCGCGTTTTTAACGTTATGCTCTCCGGGCGCTTTCAGGTGGATCTCACCCAGTTCCTCTCCTTCATGAAGCACGGTAAAAGTGCTGTAGAACTGATCGACTTCTATATCCGTGCCCCGGATGTCGGCCTGCGGCGTCAAGCCGTAGGTCAGGGTCCTCCGGTCGATTTCGGGTATAATGCTTCTGACGTTGTCGTCGTCGAGGCAAAGCACAACGGCCCCGTAGAAGGGGACCTTGTTGGCAAATTTTATAAACGCCTCTTTTACATCGTCGAGGTTGTCATAAATATCAAGATGTTCGGGCTCGATATTGGTGATGACCGCCAGGGAAGGGGTCAGGCGCAGGAAGGTGCGGTCAAACTCGTCGGCTTCAACGACGATGATATCGCCCTTGCCCACTACCGCATTGGTCTTGGAGAAGCTGTGTACCTTGCCGCCGACGATGATCGTGGGGTCGAAGCTGCCGTCCTGAATGACGTGCCCGGCCATGGTGGTGGTTGTGGTTTTCCCGTGGGTTCCGGCGATGCCCACGCCGTATTTCATGCGCATCAGCTCCGCAAGCATCTCGGCCCTTTTGATAACGGGAATGCCCCGGTCGAGGGCGGCCCTGGTTTCAATATTCTCTTCGGCCTTGACGGCACTGGTATACACGACCACATCGGCCCCTTCAATATTCTTTTCATCGTGTCCGATGTGTATGTCGGCCCCCAGCTCCTCGAGGCGTTCTATGGTATCGCCCATGCTGGCGTCGGATCCGGTAATCTTATACCCCTTCAGCAGCAGGATTTCGGCCATCCCGCTCATACCTATGCCACCGATTCCCACCATGTGAATATGGTGTGTTCGACCAAAAATAGGTTGTGTTTGAATTTGTTTACTCATTCAGTTCACCTGTTGTCGGGATATTTCCAATATCTCTTTTGCAATATGGTCGGCGGCATCGGGACGCGACAGTTTCAATGCTGCCTCTTTCATCCGGGCCAGCCGATCCTCATTAAAAATGATCTCCTTGACTTTTTCGGCCAGCGTCGATACCGCTTCCCCATCTTCAATCAATTCCGCCGCCCCCACTTCGACCATCGACCGGGCGTTGAGCGTCTGGTGGTCGCCCGCAACATTGGGCGAGGGTATGAGGAGGCTCGGTTTGCCGGTCAATGCCAGTTCGGAGCAGGATAGTGCTCCGGCGCGGCTGACCACCAGGTCGGCCGCCTCGTAGGCTTCCGGCATGTTATGCAGGAAATCCTCCAGCCTCAGCCGATCGTAATCTTCGGTATGCAGCTTCATATGCAGTTCGTCATAATACCTTGAGCCACACTGCCAAATAATCTGCAGGTCCAGCTCTTCATGCAGGGTTTCCAGGTTGCGGGCCATTGCGTCGTTGATGGTTTTGGCTCCGCCGCTTCCCCCGAGTACGAGCAGGGTCTTTCTGTTTTCATTGAAATCGAATGACGCATAAGCCTTGTGGGGATCGACGCCGGTCAGTTTCTTGCGGGTCGGGTTCCCGGTCATCCTGGTTTTGCCCTCCGGCAGATATTGTTCGGCATTTTCAAAAGCTGTGAAGATGACCTCCGCATGCCTGGCCAGCAGGCGGTTGGTTACCCCGGGGTAGCTGTTCTGTTCCTGGATGACCAGGGGAATATTCTTTTTGGCGGCCACCCAGCCTACCGGTCCGGCTGCATATCCGCCGCAGGCAACCACTACATGGGGGTTAAAATTCGAGATGATACCGGAGCTCTGTACGATACTGGCCAGCAGCTTAACCGGAAAGAGGATATTCTTAAGGGTAAACCGGCGGTGGAATCCGCTGATCCATAGGCCTTTGATATCATAGCCTGCCTTGGGTACCGCCTCCCACTCCAAGTGGTTTTTGGTACCTGCAAAGAGGATTTCCGTTTTGTCATGCCTGTTGCGCAGGGCATCGGCAATAGCAATAGCCGGATACACATGACCACCAGTACCACCGGCCGCTATGAGGACCCGAAGGTCTCTCATAGCGGGGGTGGCTGGTCCGTCCTGCGATGATATGTCCTTGATCGCGCTATGCATAAAAAACCGGTTTCTTCCTGTTGCGGTTATGCTTCGAGATATTCAGCAGGATGCCGGTCATCAATCCGGCAAAAAGCATGCTGGTTCCGCCATAGCTAACAAAAGGCATGGGCAGGCCGGTGACCGGCAGAAGTCCGCTGGCCACCCCTGCATTAACAAAACCGTAGATAACGAGTGTTAGTGTACAAGCGACTGCCATAAGGGTGCCCACGGTGTCGGGAGCGTTTTTGGCGATAACGGCAATACCCCTGAACAGTATCAGCGTAAAGATGAAAATCAGGGATATGGAGCCGATCAGCCCGTATTCTTCGGCGATGATGGCAAAGATGAAATCGTTGTATGGAGCCGGAAGGAAGTCGCGCTGGGTGCTCTTGCCAATCCCCACGCCGAATATTTCACCCTGGGCGATGGCAATGTGCGCCTGTTGTGCCTGGTATCCCTCCGCACTGTTGAATTTCTCACTGTTGATATCCACTACCTGGTTTACATACTGGTGAATCCGGCTCTGCCGTTCGGCCGACTGAATGAGCAGGGCCGAGGCGCCGA
This sequence comes from uncultured Balneolaceae bacterium, assembly GCA_964423345.1. Classification (GTDB taxonomy): domain Bacteria; phylum Bacteroidota; class Rhodothermia; order Balneolales; family Balneolaceae; genus CAYREV01. The sequence goes on from CAYREV010000028.1 coordinate 4,053, forward strand.
TTAAACCGACCAGTAGCAGCCCCCCAAGCTGAAGCATGCTGATACGGCCGATAAACATGAGCAGCAGGCTCATGCCCATGAGAATGGCGGCACTGCTGAAGTCTTCGATGCCTATCAATCCGCAGGTGATCGTCACCCAGAACAGGATGGGCAGAAACGCTTTTTTGAAATCCTTGATATAGGCCTGCTTCTCATCCAGCAGTACGGCCACATGTATGAGCAGGGCTACGGATGCAAAAGAGGAGGGCTGGAACGAAAAGCCGCCCAGGCTGAGATAACGTTTGGCGCCGAATACCTCCGTACCGAACATCATGACCGCTACCAGCAGAACCCAGCTGATCACCATGCTGATGCGGCTGAATTTGGCTACGGTTCGATAATCTATCTTTGAGGCGATGAGCATCACAAAGAAGGCTATAGCCAGCTTTATCATGTGCTCGACCACCAGCGAGCCGGCTGTAGTATGTTTGGTTTCCGCGAAATAGGCGATGGCGGAATACACAGCGAGGACGCCGAATATCATCAGGATGATCACTGCCACCAGCAAGACCCGGTCACTGCCCTGCTTGGGCGTGTCGATATCGTCCGGGCTGGTGCCCATGATTGAAGATATTTTGGTATTTGGCGTGGTGTAAATCACTCGGTTATTATCGGCAGTTGTCGGTTGTTATGATTGTGTTTTATAAGCCATTGACGATACGCTTAAACTCGTTGCCCCGGTGTTCGTAGTTCTCGTACATGTCGAAGGATGAACAGGCGGGGCTGAGCAGGACGATCTCGCCTCGCTTTGCATATTTTTTCCCATAGCGTACCGCTTCGTTCATGGTATCTGCTGCCACATAACGGGGGACCACATTTTTGAGTTGTTCCTCGATCATCGGCCGGGCTTCGCCGATGGCTACGATGGTATGGACTTTTTCACGCAGCTGTTCAATAAGCTTGGTGTAGTCGTTGCCCTTGTCACGCCCGCCGAGAATCAATACCATGGGGATGTTATAACTGTCAAGGGCATACCATACGGCATTGATGTTGGTGGCCTTGCTGTCGTTGATATACTGTACGCCGTCGACGGTCCGGACCTGTTCAAGGCGGTGTTCCACCCCTTCAAAAGAGCGCAGGCTTTCACGAATTACGTCGTTTTTAATTTCCGAAGCCCGGGCTGCCAGCGCCGTGGCCAGTCCGTTATTTACATTGTGGCTTCCTTGTAGTCCTAATTCGCTTATGGGCATAAGTACTTCTTCTTTTTCATTCATTTTAATTATGATATCGCTGTCCCGGATAAATGCGCCGCGGGGTACTTCCGACCGGTTGGAAAAGGCCAGCAGCCGCGGTGCGTCGTCTTTTTTTTTAAGTTCCCGGACATGCGTCGCAATAGACGGATCATCATGATGGTAGATGAACCAGTCGTCCTGCGTTTGGTTTTCCGTAATTCGAAATTTCGATGCGGCATATTTCTCAAAATTGTTTTCGTACCGGTCCAGGTGGTCGGGGGTGATATTCAGGATCAAGCTCACCCTCGGGTGGAAAGTGTCTGTGTGATCGAGCTGAAAGCTGCTTACTTCCAGCAGGGCCGTTTTATCAGGGGCCGACTCCTCCACCTTGTCCGAAAAGGCATAGCCCACATTGCCGCCCAGGATATGGGGCCTGCCTGCGGTCTTCCAGGTATGGTCGAGCCAGTGTGCGACGGTGGTCTTGCCGTTGCTGCCCGTTACGGCAACAATGGGGCTGCTGTTAAACCAGCTTGCGACCTCCATTTCCGAAAACACCTCTTTACCCGCCCCGATATACTCCTGTACCAGCGGGGCCCGGGTCGGGACGCCCGGACTCAGCACTACAAAATCGCCGGCCTGGGCTTTGGCCGTATGGCCGCCCTCCTCAAAATTGATCTCTTCCCTGAGCAGCCGCTCCTTTGCCTGTCCGTCGATACTGCCGTTGTCAGAAACAAAGACATCGGCGCCGTGGCGATGCAGCAATGACGCAACGGCCACACCGCTACGGGCGGCGCCTACTACAACGATATGTTTGTTTTCAACTTCTCTCATCGCAGCTTCAGGGTTAATAGACTCAGTATTCCCAGCAGTACGGCTATGATCCAGAAGCGCACTACAATTTTTGCTTCCGACCATCCCTTTTTCTCAAAGTGATGGTGGATGGGGGTCATCAGGAAGACCCGACGCCCCTCCCCGTACTTCTTCCGGGTGTATTTGAAATAGGTTGTCTGAATAATCACCGACAGGGTCTCCAGGAAGAATATTCCGCAGACCACGGGTAGCAGCAGTTCCTTGTGCAGCATCAGGGCCAGGGCACCGAAGGCACCGCCGAGGGCGAGTGAACCCGTATCGCCCATAAAGACTTCGGCCGGATGTGTGTTGTACCAGAGAAAACCCATACAGGCGCCCACCAGTGCCGAACAAAAAACGGTCAGTTCGCCGGCACCGGGGAGGTAGAGAATATTCAGGAAGTCCGAAAAGTCTGTTCTGCCCGACACATAGGCGAAAATGCCCAGTATGAGGCCCGCAATAGCCGAAGTCCCCGCCGCGAGTCCGTCAAGTCCGTCCGTCAGGTTGGTAGCATTGCTGGTGGCCGTGATAATGAAGATCACTACGGGTATGTAGATGAGCCAGCCCAGCATCTCTCCCAGCACGGCATAGTCGATGTTTACATTTTTCAGGAAGGGCACGGTAGAAAGCGTATTGAAATCCTGGAACTCGGGCCATGCATAGAGCACCGAACCCAGCGCAATGCCCACCGTAATCTGGCCGGCCAGCTTGAAACGCCCGCTTAGTCCCGACTTGTCTTTCTTTACCACTTTAATATAGTCGTCCACAAAGCCGACAATGCCAAGGATGAGGGTGACGAGGATTATCATCCAGGTGTAGATGCTGTCCATCGGCATCCACAGCAGGGCGGGGATGAGTACCGCCAGAAGTATTATGATACCTCCCATGGTGGGGGTATGGGCCTTCCCAAGGTGGGTATCGAGGCCGATATCTTCCCGTATCACTTCCCGGAGCTGCATTTTTTCCAGCCAGCGTATGATGCGTTTGCCGATAAGCAGGCTGATAAAGAGAGCCATGGCGGCTGCTACGGCGCTGCGGGTAGTGATGAACGCAAAAGCGCTGAAGCCCGGGGGGGCGTACATCTTTTCAAGCCAGTTAATGAGTTCGTAAAGCATCAGGTCACCTCGCCGTTTTGGTTGCGGTTCCTGTTGCCCAGTGCTTCACGAGCCACTTCCCGGTCGTCGAAGGGCAGGCGTTCGCCGCCGACTTCCTGGTAGGTTTCGTGGCCTTTGCCGGCTATCAATACCATGGCGCGGTCGTCGCATTCCAGTATGGCCCGGCCTATGGCTTCACGCCTGTCGGGGATGCGCAGTACCCCTTCGGTATTATGGAATCCACGCATAATATCTTCAATTATATCCTCCGGATGTTCATTGCGGGGGTTGTCGGAGGTGACAATAAGGCGGTCGCCGTATTTTTCGGCCACCTCTGCCATTGCGGGACGTTTGGCCTTATCCCTGTTTCCGCCGCATCCAAAGACCACCCATAGCTCCTGATCCGTTTCCTTCAGGCTGTTAAGCGTACTCAGTACGTTTTCCAGGGCGTCGGGGGTGTGGGCATAGTCAACCAGCACGGTAGGCCCGGTAGTGTCGGGAGTATGGGTGACCCGCTCCAGGCGTCCGGCTGCACCCGATGCCGACTCCAGGGCACGTGAAATTGTGGTGAACTCATATCCCAGGGCCCGGCATATCAGTACGGCTTCGGCTACGTTGTAGGCGTTGAATGTGCCTACCAGTGAGGAGCTGAATTCCACACCCCCGATTTTGAGTGTCAGTCCTTCGGGAGTGTTGGAGATGATCTCGCAGGCATAGGTCAGTTCCCTTTCAAAGCTGAAATCAATGATCCGGGCGGGGCAGTCCAGTGCAATATATTTTCCCTGTTCATCGTCCTGGTTGATCACAGCCCAGGCATCGGGGTAGAGATCGTCGAACAGTTTTTTCTTGACCCGTGCATACTCCTCCAGGCTGCCGTGGTAGTCGAGGTGATCGTGACTCAGGTTTGTAAAGGCGGCCACCTCAAAGTGGATGCCTTCCACACGCTGCTGGTCAATGGCGTGTGAGGATACTTCCATGACCAGATGGGTGGAGCCGGCCTCGGTCATCTTTTTCATGTCCCGTGCCAGCTCAATGGGGTCGGCCGTCGTAAGAAGGCTGTCCAGTTCTTCGTTATAGATTCTTTTGGCAACCGTACCGAGCAGGGAGGGCCGGGCGCCGCCCAGCTCCATAAGCAGCTGGTAGGTGAGGGTGGCGACGGTAGTCTTGCCGTTTGTGCCGGTTATACCGATGACCTTGAGCTCTTCGGCGGGAAAGCCGTGAAATGCTTGGGCAAGGGGACCCAGGAGGGCACGGGTGTCGGCCACTTCAAGGGTGCAGGCATCCTCGACGCTGTGGGAGGCGTCTTCGCAGATAACCACGGAAGCCCCGTTGGCGACGGCATCCTCAATATAGAGGTGTCCGTCAGCCTGCAGTCCTTCAATAGCGATGAAGACCGAACCTTTGCCGGCTTCACGCGAATCATGCGTGAGCATACCGATCTCATCGGGCTCGGGCCCCGTCACGCCTGTCGGCTTGCAATAATTTTTCAGCTCCTCGAAGGTCATGTTGCTTCGGTTAACGGTTGTTGATTATTGTTACCGGCGGGAGGTTGTCTAACTTCCCGAGGCACCGGAAATTATTTCCGATGCCACCGGTAACGGTTCACTAATTCTTGAACTCATTCCATTTCATTTGCCTATGATGGTCTCCATAGACCTGGCTTTGCCACGAACCGTAACGGTACGTCCCTTCTGCATAAGGTCGCCCGGACGCGGGAACTGGGTGTAGACCGTTCCCGATCCGATAAGCCTGGCTTCAAACCCCTGGCTGTTTATGAGCAGGGAAGCTTTCCGCATGTTCATCCCGCCCACATCGGGTATGACACCGTGGGTGTCGGGTACTTCCGAGGTGTCGGCGGATGTCATGGCTGCCGATAATGTCAATACAATTTCGTCGGCCGGTTCCAGCCTGGATCCCGGTTTGGGTTCCTGCCCGGCCACCCAGACTCCGCTGCCTTCCGTATCATAGGCCAGCCGCTGGTTCTTTAGTATATGTTTCGCTTCATCCAGGGTCATCTCCCTGACTTCGGGCGCGTAGGCCCACGGAGATGAAGGTTTCTCGCTTTCAATGATCTGTTTCTCAATTTCGTTGTCGAGGCCGGCGATTCGCTTGGAGGTCTCCCGGAATACCGGACCCGCGATATACCCACCGTAGGGCGGATAGATGCCCGGCTCGTCCATTACAATCAGGCAAACATATTTCGGATCGTCGGCCGGGAAGAAGCCCACGAACGACGATCGGTACGCCGAGCGGTATCGCCCTTCAATAAATTTTTGTGCCGTTCCCGTCTTGCCGGCTATCGACAACCCGGTAACCTGGGCGTATTCGGCAGTGCCCGAATCGGAGACCACCTCCTTGAATACGGGGGATAGTTTGTCGAGCGTCGATTTGAGTGCGATCTGCCGTACTTCGACGGGAGTGTATTCCCAAACGGTGTTGTCTTCGCCGTCGGTAATTTTCGATATGAGATACGGCCGCATCATTTTGCCGCCGTTGGCAAAGGCCGCATACGACTGGGCAATCTGCATAGGCGTAACCTGTACCTCGTAACCGATGGACATCCAGGGCAGGGTCACTTCGCTCCATTCATAGGGTTTTTGCAGCCTGCCTGCCACTTCGTTGGGCAGGTCAATGTTGGTAGGGGTGCCGTAACCCAGGTTGCGGGCATACTGGTAGAAGGTGTCGTTGCTTAACCTCATCGCTATTTCTGCTGTGGCGATGTTGGATGACTTACTGATGACTTCCGGGAAGGTGAGGGTGCCGAGAGGGTCATGGTCGCGCATCCACTGGCCGTGGATCTGCATGTTTCCGTCTTCGGGCGTCTCGAAAGTCTCATCGAATTTCACCTTGTTCTGTTCGACGGCGGCAATAGCCGTTACCAGTTTGAAAGTGGAGCCGGGCTCGATCATGTCCGAAATCGCATAATTCCTGCGGTTCTCGTTTTCTGAGGAGGCGGGATTGTTGGGATTGTATGTGGGATAGTTAGCCATCGCTTTAATGGCTCCCGTATTGGGATCCATGACAATAGCCGAACCGTAGTCGGATTTCGTCCTGTCGATCCCGGCTTTAAGTTCTTCTTCCAGGATAGCCTGGATATGTGAATCGATGGTTGTATGCAGGGAATGGCCCTGTTGGGGTTGTTTCCGGGGAGCTCCCACGTAGGCAAAGATCCCCCCGTTCCGGTTGCGCCGCACCTGCTGCACGCCATCGGTTCCTTTCAGTTGCTTGTTATATTCTTTTTCGAGGCCGATCATGCCCTCCAGTCCATGATTGACAAAACCGAGGACGTGGGCGGCCAGTGTTCCAAAATTGTATCGGCGCTGATAGTCCTCTTCCTGTATGACACCCCGTATGTTCAGGGCGCGGATCTCTTCGTAGGCTTCGGTGTCAATATTATCCTCCAATACGACGTAGCGCGACCGCCGTGGTGCGGCGTCGACCTTATTAAGGTAGCGGGAGGCGGCTACACCGGTGTGCTTTGACAATGTATTGCACAGCTGCCTGACCTGGTCCCTTGTCAGGCCGGGGACATGAGGATCCAGCGCCACTTTGTAGGCTACCGAGTTGGTGACCAGCAGGCTACCGTCGTCATCATAAATATTGCCTCGCTGTGCGGGGATGGAGATGTTGTCAATAGCCTGTTCGCTCCAGAGCTCACGCAGTTTTTCCCCTTCCCAGAAGTTTATACGTAGCAGCTGCAGTCCGATGGCGGTGGGAATAAGCAGTATCAGTCCGAAGACGATAAACATGCGGCTTAATATGGCGGTGCGTTCTTTCATCATTCAGCCTCCACCTCTATTACTTTCTCTGCGGGCCCGCCGTTGATAAATCCCATCAACTTTGCCTTGTCGTATATCTCAGCAGGGCCGATCATGCGATCGTAGGTGAGGCGATAGTCGTTATGCATGCGGCGGACCTGGTTGTATTCGCGCTCCAGCTGCTGTACTTCCTGAAGCAGCTCCTGTGTGGCAAAGACATGGTTGAGGTAAAACACCCCCAGGATACCGCCGACAACCGCCCCGAGGATCACTTTCCACGGTTTTAGCTTCGGGAAGCCGAGGGAACTCTTTTTTTTCTTGCCGTTCATGGGCCGTCCGTAGCGGGTGCCGTTGGTGCTCCCGCTGCGTTTGGACCTGGCAGAGCCGTTTTTGCGGCTGCGGACGTTCGGCTTCGTTTTCTTTTTCTTGAGTGGGGTCTTTACAATCATTGCTGCACCCCCGGCTCATCCGTTTTTTCGGCCACGCGCATCTTGGCGCTTCGGGCGGCCGGGTTTTCATCAATCTCCTCATTCGTAGGGGTAATGATGCCATCGCTCAGTGACTGTATGGGAGAGAGGTCGTTTCCGTAAAAGTCCTTGGGTATTTCCCCCTTGTGATTGCCCGCCTTGAAAAAACGTTTGACGATGCGGTCTTCCAGCGAATGATAGGAGATGGCCACAATTCGGCCGCCGATCTTCAGTATCTCTAAAGCCTCTTCGAGTACCGCCCTGAGCATGTCCAGCTCACGGTTCACCTCTATACGTATGCCCTGGAAGACCCGTGCCACACTCTTGATCTGGTGGGGTCCGTGAACGACAGAGGTGATGATGTCGCGCAGCTCGCCGGTCGTTTCGAGGGGACGGGCGTCGATGATGGCCCGGGCGATCTGCCTGCTCATGCGTTCTTCCCCGTAATGGAAGATGATGTCACGCAGATCTTCATAGGAGTATTCATTGACCACCTGGTAGGCGGTTACTCCCCGCAGGTTGCTCATCCGCATATCCAGCGGGCCGTCCTGCTGAAAACTGAAACCGCGATCGGCTTTGGTGATCTGGTGGGTCGATACGCCAAGGTCCAGCAGGATTCCGGATACCTCTCCGTGTGTCTCTGGGGGTAACAGCCTGGAAAGGTATCCGAAATTGCCCTTTATGCTGGTAAAACGGGGATCGTTGCCTATGCGAGCGCCTGCGGCTTCAAGGGCTTCGTCGTCCTGGTCGATACCGATAAGCTGACCTTCCTTATTTAGTTGAGACAGGATTTCCATCGAATGGCCGCCGCCGCCCAGCGTGCCATCTATATAGATGCCGCTTTGGTCCGTTATCAGCCATTCAACGGACTCTTCCAGCAGCACGGGTACATGCTTATATCCTGTATCATGTTTGGTCATTGGTATCATCATCACCCATCACGCGCTCAAAAAGTTCTTGATACGATTCAAAGCTAAGACCGGAATCGACCTCGTCGAGCTTGGACGGCGCCCACACTTCGATGCGTTCGCCGCTGCCGATAAAGATGGCTTTGCCATCGATGCCGGCCCATTCCATCAGTTGCGAAGGGAGTGCAATGCGGTTCTGGTTATCGAGGGACAAATCTTCTGCAAAACGCAGGAAATTGCGCTTGACGGTACGTCCCTCTTTGGTAAAACTGTTGATTTGGGAAAGCTGATCCTCTACCTTCTGCCATTCGTCCTCGGGATAGAGGTACAGGCAGGGTTCGAGACCTCTTAAAATAGTAAAACGCTCCTGAGCCTGGGGGTTCAGGCTTTTGCGCAGTTTGGCCGGGAAGCTTACGCGTCCTTTATTATCTACGCTATGTTCATATTGGCCTTTAAAACTAGGCATATAGTATTCCCCAGAAGTCAGACTGATTATCGAAAACGAAAGCGGATTTCAAGAATTCCCACATTCTCCCACTTCAACCCACAATGTACCCCAAAGGGGTGGAAATTGTCAAGAAAATATTTAAAAAGAGCTGTTTATTTTTTGTTTTTACATCTGTAGGCGGGGTTTTGGCCGCCCAAACGCTCTAAAAGCCTGTTTTTTAAGGGTTATTGGCGTTTAAAGGGGGATAGGTACAAAATTGGGTCCGTGGTGGTAGAGTGTGGGAGAGATATATTGAATGAAACTGGGAATTCCGGGCATATCCCCGTAATAAATGAGCCGGGGAACGGCATCTCTTAACTTTAAAGGTGAATTAGGGAAAGCCAACAATTAATAGGAGGACCTTATGAGTACAGAAATATCTGCCGACCGTACCCTGCAATCGGTAAAGGAGTACTACGGAAAAATAGTGTCGGGAACGAATGACCTTAAGACCACCGCCTGCTGCTAGCTTTCATCAGTACGGGGGTTTGGGCTACGCTGAATCGCCGGCAAATTTTTAGGGGCTAATTCTCGTTAACCGTTGTTAAACGGATAACTTTTATATATACGGATGTTTTTACCTAGCCGGGGAATGCACTCGAACATACCATTTACGTTGCTGGCCTGTGCCCTGTTCCTGTGGGTTGGGTCGGTGGATATTACGGTAAATCCCATTGGCGGGGATACCGTATCAGCTTCTGTTGCCGATACGGCCGCCCTTGAAAAGGTTTATCGCCAGGCGCGTGATATCGAATCCGTAAGGAGCCTGCTGATACAGCAGGAGGGAGAACTGCTGGCCCGGGAATATTTCCACGGGGGAAAGCCCGGGCGCAAGATGAATACCAAGTCGGCCTCCAAAAGCATCCTTTCTCTGCTGGCCGGCATCGCTATTGAAAAGGGCATCATTGAAAGCGTGGAGGATCCCATCCATACCTACCTTCCCGGCTATTTCAGGGATATTGAAGATCCCCGGAAGCGATCCATCACCATCAGGGACCTTCTGACGATGCGCACAGGCCTGGAGACGACCAGTTTTCACAATTACGGGGCGTGGGTCACCAGTGACAACTGGGTGGAGTATGTGCTTGAACAGCCTATAGAGGTCGATCCCGGCACCGATATACGCTACAGCACCGGCACCTCGCACCTGCTGTCGGTGATCCTAACAAAAGCCTCGGGCATGAGCACCCGGGCTTTTGCCAACAAGTACCTGTTCGGGCCGCTGGGTATTGAAGCCGGGGGGTGGGACCGGGATCCGCAGGGGTATTATATGGGAGGGAACAACCTCTTCCTGGCTCCGGAAGATTTGCTCAGGATAGGGCAAATGGTACTTAACGGCGGCACCTGGCGGGGCGAGCGGATTATCAGCGTACAGTGGCTGAAGGATTCTTTCGAAACGTATACCCGCAGCAACTACAACCCCTACAATTACGGCTACATGTGGTGGAATCGAAGGGTGGGAGGATTTAAAACCTATTTTGCCTGGGGCTATGGCGGACAATACCTATTTCTTATTCCCGAGCTCGATGCGACCGTGGTTATTATGTCATCCTTTGCCAATGCCACCCAGCGCCGGCAATATAAGGAGCCCGTCTTTCGGCTGCTGCGCGAACAGATTATTCCCGGTATACTGGAAAGTGAGGCCCGGAGCGAAATCCGGGCACCCGCAGTTGAAGCCCCCTCATCATTCAAGATACTTCTTGCGCAATTTTTAATATATCGGTTAACACTCCCGCTGCCGTGACATCCCGCCCGGCTCCCGGGCCCTGTATTACGATGGGCGACTCGCGGTATCGTTCGGTTCGGATACGCAACAGGTTGTCGGTACCCTGCAGGCTGCCCAGGGGTGAGTTTTTCGGAACCTGCTGAACCTGAACGTTTACCTCCCCTTCCGAGAGGGTGCCTGTATAACGAAGTACTTTATTCTTTTCACGGGCCCGCTCCACTTTTGTTTGCCACTCCTCATCGATGGCCGGCAGATTTCTGAGGAATTCTCCGCGGTCGAGGGAGGCCAGTTGTGCGGGAATAAGGGATTCCACCTGCAGTTGGCTGCGTTCGATTTGCAGTCCCGAGGTACGGGCCAGGGTCAGGAATTTTCGGGCCACATCCTCCCCGGAGAGGTCGTCGCGTGGATCGGGTTCGGCATAGCCGAGCTCCCGGGCCGCCACCACGGCTTTGCTGAAGGGAGTGCCGTTTTCAAGCCGGTTGAACAGGTAGGTCATGGTACCTGAAAGCACTCCCGATATCTCGGTGACCCGGTCGCCGCTCTCAATGAGGTCGGTCAGGGTGGAGATAATGGGCAGCCCGGCCCCGACCGTCGTTTCGTACCGAAACCGGATGCCTTGGTTGCGGGCTTTTTCCTGCAGCCGGTTATAAAAAGACTGCTCAAATGTATTGGCCAGTTTGCTGGGGGTGACAATATTAAATCCGGCCTCCATCAGTTCAGGGTAAAGGCGGGCCACTTCGGGACTGCCGGTGGCGTCGACGAATATAGCCGGGCGCTGGCGGTTGTTCTTTAGCTTTTCGAGGATTACCTCCCATTCGGTTTTATTTCCATCCTGCAGCAGTTGCAGTGTTTTAACAGGCGGGTGCCCCTGTTCCCGGAATATAAAATTACGGGTGTTGCAACTGCCCAGCAGCCTGAAATTGTGAGGGCTATCCAGGTTTTCAAGCTGCCGGATGAGAGTGCCACCCACAGCGCCGGTTCCGGCTACAAACAGGTAGATGGGAGATTTGGTCCTGCGGGGTTTCGTTCTGATTCGTTTGGCTTGTTGATTCATGAATATGTTAAATGTCCTGAAAGATTAGTTGTGATTGAGCGAATTCCCGGATCCGCTTGTTGATCTGATCGAATTCGATCAGGAAGGCATCATGGCCGTAGGGGGAGGATATTTCGGCATATTCTCCCTTCGGGAGCAGGCGGGCCAGCTCTTTCTGTTCCTCCACGGGGTAGAGCATATCCGTATCAATGCCCATGATGAGGATAGGCATGCGAACTCCGTCCAGTATCTCCGGGTAGGAGCCGCGGTTCCTGGCCACATCGTGCCGGTCCATCGCCTGGGAGAGGCGAACATAGGAGCAGGCGTCAAAGCGCTTTGCCAGTTTGTCTCCCTGGTAGTTAAGGTATGATTCAACTTCAAAGAGGGCGGAGCCTTCCTGCAGCCGGCGTCCGAACTTTCGCTGAAAATCAGAGGGACTCCTATAGCTGTTCATGGCGATCATGCGGGCCAGGGCCAGGCCCTCGGCCGGCGGATCCTCTTCAGGATACGTTCCCCCTTTCCAGCGGGGATCGTTGAAGATGGCCTGCCGCTGGTTGTGGCTGATGCCTATGGCCCAGGGGCTGTGCGACTTGCCCATGCCCAGGAGCACCGCGGCGCGCGGACGCGGGTCCATGATGCAGAACTCCAGTGCCTGCATCCCGCCCATGGAGCCGCCGATGACGAGCTCCAGGCCGGCAATACCCAGCTTGTCGAGCAGGCGCTGGTGCAGCCGGACCATGTCGCGAATGGTAATTTGGGGAAAGTCCATCCGATAGGGCTTCCCGCTTTCCGGCTTCGTGCTGGCCGGCCCCGTCGTGCCGTAGCAGCTGCCGAGGACGTTGGGACAGATTATGAATTGCTGCCGGGGATCCAGGGTTTTGCCGGGCCCGAAGAGACCCTCGAACCATTCGTCGGCCCGGCTGTTGCCGGTGAGGGCGTGTAGAACCAGGACGGCGTTGTCGCGCTGCCGGTTCAGCTCCCCCCAGGTGCGGTAGGAGACGACGGGCTGTTGGATGCTTGTTCCGTTTTCGGTTACCAGCGGCTGTGAAAATTGCCGGGTATGTTCGGTTGACATAGATATTGTTCGACTATATGCTGGGATTTATGGTTCAGCCTGCTACCTTGATACGCTCAAAGGCCGTTTCGAAGTCCTCGATGATGTCATCGATATGTTCGATGCCCACGGAAACGCGAATGAGATCCTCCTTAACACCGCTCGACGCCTGTTCCTTTTCGGTGAGTTGCTGGTGGGTGGTAGAGGCCGGATGAATGACGAGTGTTTTGGCGTCGCCCACGTTGGCCAGGTGGCTGGAAAGTTCGGTATTCTCAATGAACGAGCGGGCTGCAGGGAAACCGCCTTTGACTCCGAATGTCAGCACCGCACCGAACTTGCCTCGCTGCAGGTATTTCTGGGCCCTCTCATGATAATCATGGCCGGGAAGGCCGGTGTAGTTTACCCACGATACATCATCATGGTCCTGAAGCCATTTCGCCAGGCTCAGGGCATTTTCGCAGTGGCGCTCGGTCCGAAGCGATAGGGTTTCCAGTCCCTGAAGCAGGAGAAAGCTGTTGAAGGGAGAGGGAGCCGAGCCGAAATCGCGGAGCGCCTCCACGCGGGCCCGGATGGCAAAAGCGATATTGCCGAAAGGGCCGTCGGGCCCGAAGGTCTCCCAAAAATTGAGTCCGTGATATGCCGGCGAGGGTTCGGTAAAGAGCGGGAAGTTACCGTTGCCCCAGTTAAAGTTGCCTGCATCGACCAGCACGCCTCCGATGCTGGTGCCGTGACCGCCTATCCATTTGGTGGCCGATTCCACCACAATATTGGCTCCGTGTTCGATGGGCCGGCAGATGGAGCCGGCGGCCCCGAAGGTGTTGTCGACGATGAGCGGGATACCGTGTTTACCGGCAATCTCACTGAGACGGTCGAAATCCGGTACATTGCCGCGGGGGTTACCCAGCGACTCTACGTAGAGGGCTTTGGTATTCTCGTCGATAGCGGCTTCGTAGGATTCGGGCCGGTCGTCTTCCACAAACTTTACGTCGATGCCCAGCCGGGGAAGGGTAACCTTGAACTGGTTATAGGTTCCTCCGTACAGATAGCTGGTGGAAACGATATTGTCACCCGCCTGGGCGATGGTGGCGATAGTCAGGAATTGGGCCGATTGCCCGGAGCTCGTGGCTACGGCTGCGGCCCCTCCCTCCAGGGCGGCGATGCGTTTTTCAAACACATCGGTGGTCGGGTTCATGATACGGGTATAGATGTTTCCGAACTCCTTGAGTGCGAACAGGGTAGCGGCATGTTCGGTATCATCAAACTCGTAAGAGGTAGTCTGGTAGATGGGAACCGCCCTTGAGCCGGTGGCCGGATCCGGTTCCTGTCCCGCATGCAGCTGCAGGGTTTCGAATTTAAAATCTCGTTCTTCTTTGGTGCTCATGTCATTAGGGTTTTGTTGATGTTAGGTATCCATGTTTTCTTGTTTGGGTCTTATTAAAAACTGGTGATCTACTTTTATGCAGCGGTTTTCAAAGAGGGGGATGCCCGCCTTTTCCGCTTTCTCTTTTTCGCCTGGGTTTTCACCGGTGCCCAGCTGAAGCCAGATGGCCTTGGGTTCTATTTCCAGGGCCTGGTCAACGGCTTGCGAAAGCAGGCGGTCGGGCAGGAAGACGTCTACCGCATCCACTTCAAAGGGGATGGACAGAAGGTCGGGGTAGGCCTTTTCGCCGAGTATCTCATCCGCTTGCGGATTCACGGGAACGATCTTGTATCCCGCATTCTGGAGGTAACGGCCGACGAACTGGCTGTCCTTGTGAAAACTGCGTGAGAGTCCGACAACCGCAATGGTGGATATTTCCTCCAGGAGCTCCTCGGCTCGGTCGGTTTCGGCCGACAGCTCTTCGGTGGCCCTCATCTTCTTGTCGTACCAGTTGTTAAAAGTAGATTTCATGGCTAAATGTGTAAGTATGAATGTCTTAAATGATGGTTTGCCGGTGCCTTCTCCTTACGGATGCCTTCACTTGGAGTAATGGCATCCGTACAGAAGGCATCGGTTTTTCATTATGTGCGTAAACAAAAAAAGCCTCTTCCAAATCTCCGGGCTTGCAGAGAAGATTTTGGAAGAGGCTTTTTACCAAGACTCATCACTTATCTATCTCCGCAACAACGGAGCAGGATTTAGCACCTTCTCCGCGCCTGTTACCTGTTGGGGGTTTCAGGGCGGGGTGGTTGCTAAGGCTTCATAGGGCCTGTCCCTCAGCCTTTCTCGATAAGAGAATTTTTAAGTTTGCAAAGAACGATAAAACGGTTAAGCACAAAAAAACCCCTCAGCGAGAACCGAAGGGTTGTGGGCCTATCGCGAAACCGGCGACCTACTCCGTCAACCCCTGCTATAGCTCTGCTGCATACGCATACAGAGACAACAGCAACAAGGGGCGATATTTTTCCGGTGTAGTGTCATTATTTCTTTAATTACTCCCAAAGGTACGGCATTCAATATACTCTTACAAATCATGAGTGGCCCACTCCCTTATTCCTCCCTGCTGAATGACATGCGGAAGTGAGTTCCCTTATCGGTATGAAAGTCATATTCGGCCTCCAGCTGATGGCTGAGGGTATCGATAAGTTTAAGGCCCAGAGAATCGGCCGCGTGGAGGTCGAAGTCATCCGGTATGCCTTTGCCGTCATCTTCCACCTCCAGCATGATTCTTCCTTTTTCTTCGCTGCAGGCGACAGAGATAGAACCGCCCTCTTCGTCGAAAGCATGTTTTCGGGCGTTTGTAATAAGTTCGTTCAGTATTAAGCCGAGGGGTACGGCCTGCCGGGTACCCAGAGAAATAGACTGCAGTTCCAGTTCGAATTCGATTTCATTGTTTTCCGATATTCCATCCATGGAGTTTTTAAAGTGGTCAATGAGGTCCCGGATATAATCGTCAAGAGAAATATCCGTGAGTCCCTCCGTATTATAGAGTTTTTCGTGGATGGAGGCGATAGAGCGCACCCGGTTCATGCTTTCGGTAAGGGCCGTTCGTATTTCATCGGAATCGGTCTTGTGGACCTGCAGCTCCAGGAGTCCCGTGATAGTAGCCAGGTTGTTCTTGATGCGGTGGTGGGATTCCTTGACCAGCGTTTCCCTCTCTTCAATCATACGCTCCAGCTGCTGCTGTTTTTCCCACTCCTCGGTGATATCCCGCTGTACCGAAACAAAGTGGGTGATGGTCCCCTCCCGGTTCCGGATGGGATCGATGCTCCATCGTACCCGGTAGCGGGTACCGTCTTTCTTATAGTTGAAAGTTTCGCCTTCAAAATGCTCGCCTTTCTCCAGATTTTTTACCAGCCTGTCAATCACTTCGGGATCGGTGTCGGGACCCTGAAGGAGGGAGGGCGACCGGCCCAAAACCTCCTGTTTTGAATATTGGGTGACGGACTCAAAGGCCTTGTTGACGAAGACAATTTCCTCCTGCCCAAATTGTTCGGGCGCATTAGTCACCACCACCATTTCACGGGTGGTTTGGATGGCTTTGAGCAGGATTTTGGGAATTTCACCCCGGTCGGGGTCGGTCCGGATCTCTTCAGAGTTAACATATTCCTCAATCCGGTCAAAAGTATTGGGAGACATTTTTATCGTATGTTTAGGTATGGAGGTAACTATGGTGTGGTTAACAAAGAAAAATCATTTAACGTGCCCTGTTTTTTTGTCCACTGAATCGGCCCTGATATAATAGTCGGGATGGATGGAAAGGTCTTTGATGGACGAGTCCATGTCGACGTTTTTCCAGCGTGTGGAGCTGGGATAGATGACGGAGTAATTGTGTTTATCCAGCTTGATCTCCAGGGGCATGTCAAAGTGCTCGACATCGGCTTTCCATCGGTAGTGCAGCCGTCCGCTGTTCACATAGTACTGAAAGACCGGGAGTCCCGCATAGTGCAGGTACTGGTCGAAAAGGTCATCCAGGTCCTTTCCGGACTGTTCCATGATATAGCGCTCGATCTGTCCCGCCGTCACGGTTTGATGGCGGAATCGATGTTGCAGTCCGCGGAGGATTTCTTTCCAGAGGAGGTCGTCGTTGATGATGCGGCGGATCATGTGCAGCATGTTGCTGCCCTTGTAGTACATGTCGCCCGAGCCCTCGCTGTTTACCCCGTAGGTGCCGGTAATGGGTGTTTCGTTATTAACCCGGTCCCTTAGTCCCCGTATGTATTCTGCCCCCGCCTCCTTGCCAAACCTGCATTCGGTGTAAAGCCCTTCGGAGTAGTTGGTAAAGCTTTCGTGAATCCACATATCCGCAATATCCCCGGCGGTGATGCTGTTGCCCCACCATTCGTGACCGGCTTCGTGGATGATGATAAAATCCCATTTAAGTCCCCATCCTGTCCCCGACAGGTCGGTGCCCCTGTAACCGTTCTGGAACTTATTCCCGTAGGCCACCGCGCTCTGATGTTCCATACCCAGGTAGGGGGTTTCCACAAGCTTAAAGCTGTCTTCATAGAAGGGATAGGGGCCGAACCACTCTTCGAAACAGCGCAGCATGGGCTTGACCTGGCTGAACTGTTTTTTGGCCTGGTCAAGATGGGGCTTGAGGACCCAGTAGCTGAGGTCGAGCGTGCCCCCTTCGCCCTTCAGGGTATCGGTGAAGTTCACGTAGTTGCCGGCGTTGACGGCTGCATTGTAGTTGTTGATGGGGTTGTCGACCTGCCAGCTATAGGTGGTCATCTCCCCATGCTCCGTCCGCTTCACCAAGCGCCCATTGGAGACATTGACCAGCGGATCGGGAACCGTGATGCTGATAGTCATGCTGTCCGGCTCATCCGACAGGTGGTCTTTGTTGGGCCACCAGGCGCTGGCGCCGAGTCCCTGGTTGGCAGTGGCGATCCAAGGGTGTCCCAGGGAATCCTGCGACCATATGAATCCCCCGTCCCAGGGCGGGTTTTCAGCTACCACGGGCTTGCCCCGGTAGTAGACCTCCAGGGTATACAGGGAGTCCTGCTGTAAGGCCGGGGGCATCTCCACAAAGTAGGCGTTGCCCCGACGCCGGTAGCTCAGGGAGGCGTCCTCCTGGGTGATGCGGTCGATGACCAGCGGCTGCTGCAGGTCGATCTGCATATCTTTGGGCGTATCGGTCACCCGGTAGGTGATGCGGTTGTAGCCGCTGATGAGGGAGTCGCCGGGCTGAAGGGTGAGGTGGAGGTCATAGTAAGTCACATCCCACCATGCGCGTTGAGGCGTGACCGAACCGCGCAGGGTGTCGGCGCGGGTAAAGGCACTGTCGGGCACCATCAGCTGGCCCCGGGCATCAGGAGCGGCTGAAAGCAGAACCAGGAAGGAAAGGAGTGGGATGAGCGAAGGGATTCGCGGTAAAAGCATGAGACGTTAGTTGAAGTTATTGATTGTGGAGCCGGTTTCGATTTGGAAACGCCTAATAGCCGAAATTTCGAACCATGTTGGGGTCTTCCCGCCACTTGTCGCGCACCTTTACATGCAGGTCGAGGTAGATCTTCTTGTCGATGAAGGCCTCGATGGATTCGCGCGCATTCCGTCCCAGCTTTTTGATGGCTTTGCCTCCCTTGCCGATAAGCATGCCTTTCTGGGAGTCCCGGTTCACGATCACTTCCGCGTTGATATAATCGAGGTCTTCGCGTTCGTCATACTGTATGACTTCGACGGTGCAGGAGTAGGGAATCTCCTGGTGAAACTGCAGGAACAGCTGTTCGCGGATCAGCTCGGCTACAAAAAACCGGATGGGCTGCTCGCTCAGCATATCCTTCGGGTAGAAAGGAGGTCCCGCGGGGAGGGCACTTTTCACTGTATCCATGAGCTCCTGAACTCCCTCGCCGTTAAGGGCAGAGACGTAGAGGGCTTCGTCAAAATCGTAGCGGGCTTGCAGTTCGGCGGCCACCGCCTGAACGTCGGATTTCGATACCTTGTCAATTTTGTTGAGCACCAGGAAGATCGGCTTGTTCAGGGAGGCAAATGTTTTAAAGACCCGTTCCGGTATCCGGGGATCCTCCACATCCACGATCAGCATGATGATGTCGGCGTCGTTGCGGGCGCGGTCGACCAGCCGCATCATCGCTTTCTGCAATTCGTAGCGAGGGTCGATGATGCCCGGCGTGTCCAGGAATATGATCTGTAGATCCTCTTCCGAGTGGATGCCCAGGATCTGGTGACGGGTGGTCTGCGGCTTATGGGTGGTGATGGAGATCTTCTGCCCCAGGATACGGTTCATAAGTGTCGACTTCCCCGCATTGGGCTTGCCCAGTATGGCTATATAGCCGGATTTATGTGTGGTTTTAGAACTCATCTTATTAGGTATAGGAATTAGTCGCTCTCCATAATTTCCAGGAAAGCCTTGACCGTATGTTCCAGTCCCCGGAACACCGCCGTTGAGATCAGGGCGTGGCCGATGCTTACGTCGTGGAGGTGGGGGACGGTGCTGACCAGGGCCTCCAGGTTATCCAGGTTGAGGCCGTGGCCGGCATTCACTTTCATGCCCAGCTGGTGGGCAAGCTCGGCACCCTCGCGCAGCCGGTCCAGCTCATGCCTTCGTCCCTCTTCGGTCTGTGCGTTTGCATAGGTGCCGGTGTGCAGTTCAATGGCGTCGCTGCCCAGCTCGTTGGCCAGCTCTATATCTTCGGGGTTCGGATCCAGGAACAGGCTAATCTCAATTCCGTTGCCCTGTACCTTGGGAAAGACCCTTTGCTGAAAGTCCTCAAAGAGTGCGCTCATGTTGAGCCCCCCTTCGGTGGTGAGCTCCTCCCGGCTTTCGGGGACCAGCGTAATAAGGTGCGGCTGCACTTCCAGGCACATGTTGATCATTTCATGGGTGGCGGCCATCTCAAAGTCGAGGGTGCCCTTGACGGCCGACTTCAAGGCATAGACGTCTTCGTCACGGATGTGGCGGCGGTCCTTGCGCAGGTGAAATACGATGCCCGCCGCACCGGCCTCCTCACAAACCCTGGCGGCCTCAGCCGGGTTGGGGTATCCCTCGCCCCGCGCATTCCTGAGCGTAGCCACGTGATCGACATTGACCAAAAGCTGCATAATTGTAAAAAGCTATGTTGCTGTTTTGATTAAGGTCTAAATATAAATTATTTACCGGAGAGTTTCGGGCCGGGACCCATAGTTTAACTGAATAACGCATTTATGTATTTAAAGCATTCTCAGTGGGCCGCCAAGCAAGAATACCATCCAATTAAAAGAGCTTAAAGACAGATATGTTTATATCCAGACTTTTTAAAACCACCCTGCTGTTTTGTATTGCCTTCCTCCTTCAACCGCTTACCCTTTCCGCCCAGCCGGAGCCGGTACTGCTGAAAGGGGGCCATTACTTTGATGTTGACTCCGGACAGATGATTAAAAATGAGGGCATCATGGTGAGGGGCGGGCGTTTCTATCGCGTGGGATCGGGGTCTTCAGAGGCCGGTACTGAAGATATCCGGGTTATGGAACTGGAGGATGATGAATACATTCTGCCCGGCATGGTGGATATCCACGCCCATTTCCGGATGGACGCTTTCGGCAGTGATTCCCTGCGGGAGATTGACGAGTTTAAATACAACTCCATGGTATACCTGGCCAACGGGGTGACCTCCGCTTTTTCCAACGGGGTCTACTATCCCGATTACGAGCTGGCAGCCAAACGGCTGGTTAATACCGGCCGGTGGACGGGCCCGCGGATCTGGGCGGCGGGACCCTATTTCGGCTCGGCGCGCCCGGGCTGGGAAGACTATGGCAAAGAGGAGATCTACCGGCAGGTGGACAAGTGGGTGGAAAAGGGGGTCGACGGATTCAAGACCAAGGGCGGGAGTCCGAAGACCGTTAAGCATCTGGTTGAGCGGGCTCACCGGCACGGGCTGACCGTAGCCGGACACCTGGGTTCCGGCTACCGGGGGTCAACCAACTCCATTGATGCCATCGATATGGGCATCGACCGGGTGGAGCATATCCTGGGGGGATTTGTGCTCGACCCGCAGCAGTATGCATACCCGGTCTGGAACAGGGTGGATACCGCCTCGGCCGATTTCAAAAAGACGGTGCGGCATTTCCTGGATCACGGGGTTTATTTTGACGCCACCATCAACGCCCCGGTTTATTTTACCTCGGTGGACGACAAGGAGGGATTCGACTATTGGGCGGACGAGCAGGCTATGTTTACGCCCTATGTACGGGAGCTTCTCGGCTCCCGCGAAGAGGAGCGGGGCCGCAGCGAGCTGATGGACGGGCTGTACCGAGCCATGCGGCGCACCACGAAGGCTTTTTACGATGCGGGCGGGGGCGACCTCATTACGCTTGGCACCGATGCGCCCAGCCATGGGTTCTACCTGGCGGGTTTCGGCGCCCACCGGGAGATGCATACGATGGTGCTGGCGGGCATCCCCGAGGCGGCCGTGCTGAAGATAGCCAGCCAGAACAGTGCCAATGCCCTTGGCAAGGGTTCCCTGCTGGGTTCCATCGAGACCGGCAAGCTGGCCGACCTGTATGTAGTGAAAGGCAACCCGCTGGAGGATATTACCAACACGCGCAATGTGCAGGAAGTGATGAAGGCAGGTGTTCTGTATGATCCCAAAGCGCTGCTGGACCGCGTCAAGGGGAAAATCGGTCCCTCCGACTCCACTGAAACGGAGAGCTGGTTCAGGTATGAAATGCTGGAGACTGGCTTCTAGTGGCTGGTTACTAGTTACTGATATTTTTAGCCGCGGATTTGCACGGATTTGATGATAAATACAGGACGCAGGTTATGGGCAATAACGAGCCACTGACAACGGACGGCTTCAATCAGCCATCCCTTTTATCAAGCTTTTGCATGACGTGCTTTTTGTAGGTTCTGCTGATAGGCAGGGTCGAATCCTTGATTTGCAGTTCCGTTCGGGAAAAGAAGTCTATTTTGTGGGTATTGACTATATAAGAGCGGTGAATGCGCAAGAAATTACCGGGCAGCTTCTTTGCAAGGTGGCTGATGCGTTCCCGGGTGATTACGGGCGTCCCCGAATCGACATAGATCCGTACGTAATCGCCCATGCTCTCAATGTAGTTGATATCCCCGTGCAATATTTTGGCCTGCTGCCGGTCGGCGCGAACCGAAAGGTATCCCTTCCGGAATTTGTTTTTTTCGGCCTTCAGGGATTTGGACTTCTTTTGATTGGCAAAGGAGCGATGGATCAACAGCAAAAAAGCTTTGAGAAGAACGATGAAGTAGAGGATAACCGCCAGCACATAAATGTTGCCGGCCACGGGACTCAGGTTTGCATAGTTGAGATCCGCAAGAAAGATGAAGGAACCTGTTATGACCCACATTTCGAGGTAGCAGGAAATAATCAGCAGGTAACCAAAGTAGAGCCAAAATCTCATGTATCGTTTTTTAAGAAGATATTTGGGTACCAGGTAGTAATTGAAAAAGTAAGAGGTTCCCACGGCCACCGGCAGCAGCATGGCAACGAAGTAAAAAGAGAGGATATAGCTTTGGAATCCCTTGCCGAACAGGACGGTAAGCAGTACTATAACTGTAAGCCAGAAGATGATATGTGTTCGTACTTTTAACATGATCTGCTGTTAAAAAACGAAATATCCGGCTTATTAACCGCTTTTTTTCGATGAAATGCAGGTTTGGGCGAGGATTCTACATTGCTTGTGTAGGGGGATTGGCGGTAGACTTAAGCGATACACAAATCGCAAATTTACGGAACAGTTATGACAGACTTATTTTATATGGGCAATCCCCTATTTATGGGCATCCTCACCCTTTTGTTTCTGGCAATGGTATCCCTGGCAATCTATAAGGGGATACAGATCGCAAAAAGTAATTTCCAGCACGAAACCACCTTTCGTCACAGCCTGGGATATATTAAATCCATAGGCCTGTTCAGCCTGGTCTTCGGTATCTTCAGCCAACTTTTGGGACTCTACCAGGCATTCTCTGCCATAGAGAGGGTAGGTGATGTCTCACCCGCAATACTGGCCGGCGGATTGAAAGTTTCGATGATTACCACCCTTTACGGGATGGGGATTTTCCTGATTTCATATCTTATATGGTTGGGACTTGATCGAAGCGTGAATTCCCACAAGAGATAATCCGGATGTAGAAAACCCGGCGGGGAAGAAGGTTTTCGCCGGGATTAATATTGCATATTGAGCCTATAAATATTTGTATTGTCTTTTCTTTTTTGCAATTGTATAGGCAACTATACCAGCAAAACAGAGGAGCAAATGGCTGAAGAATACATATTGGCATTAGATCAGGGGACCACAAGCTCAAGGGCTATTGTCTTCGACAGGCAGGGGAATATCAAGACTACTGCACAAAAGGAATTTGAGCAGATATATCCCCAGGCCGGATGGGTTGAACATGATGGAAACAAAATTTGGTCGACCCAGTCCGGGGTGGCCACAGAAGCAATTTCCGAGGCGGGGCTGAACTGGGAAAGTATTGCTGCCATTGGAATTACCAATCAACGGGAAACGACTCTCCTCTGGGACAGGGAAACCGGCAAGCCTGTATATAACGCTATCGTTTGGCAGGATCGGAGAACATCTGATTTCTGTGATGAACTGAAAAAACAAAAAGGGCTTATCGAAGAGATCCGATCCAAAACGGGATTGATTATTGATGCTTACTTTTCCGCTACCAAGATAAAGTGGATCCTTGATAATGTGGAGGGAGCTCGTGAAAAAGCAAACCGCGGGGAACTGGCTTTCGGAACGATGGATACATGGCTCATATGGAATTTTACCCGCGGCGAGACGCATGTCACGGATGCCACCAATGCTTCCCGGACCATGCTGTATAATATTAAGGAAGGCCAATGGGACGAGGAGATAATGGAGCTTTTGGATATTCCATCCAGTATCCTGCCTGAGGTAAAATCCTCCAGCGAGGTTTATGGCAAGACCAAAACATTGTCCGTTGATATCCCCATTGCCGGTATAGCCGGGGATCAACAGGCCGCTCTTTTCGGGCAGCGCTGCATCGACTCCGGCATGGTTAAAAATACATATGGGACCGGTTGTTTCATGATCATGAACACCGGTGATAAAGCCATCGCTTCAGAAAACAATTTGCTCACCACCATTGCCTGGGAGATTGACGGGCGGACAGAATATGCATTGGAGGGGAGTATTTTTATAGCCGGTGCCGTGGTGCAATGGCTTAGGGATGAGCTCGGCTTGATTCGTGATTCCTCCGAAGTGGAAGCCCTTGCGTCTTCAGTTAAGGATAATAACGGGGTCTATCTGGTACCCGCTTTTGCCGGACTCGGGGCTCCCCACTGGGAGCAGCATGCCAGGGGTACCATTGTGGGGTTAACCCGGGGTGCCAATGACGGCCATATTGCCCGGGCGGCACTTGAAGGTATTGCCTATCAGACGCTGGATGTAATAGAAGCCATGCAGGCAGATTCGGGGATAGAGATTAAAGAGCTGCGGGTTGATGGCGGTGCGGCAGTGAACGACATGTTAATGCAATTTCAGTCAGACATGCTGCAGGTTCCGGTCATAAGACCCAAGACCCTGGAAACCACCGCCCTGGGAGCCGCTTATCTTGCCGGCTTGGCTGTCGGTTACTGGAAAGACCATGATGAAATTAATACCCAGTGGCAGGAGGACAAGGTGTTCACACCTCAAATGACCACCGATGAGGCCGGGAAATTAAAAGCCGGCTGGGATCGTGCGCTAAAAGCAGCAATCAGTTGGTCCGCTGAATGACATGTTACACGGCCGGCCGGTTCTCTATGAAATGGTCCAAGAAGGTCCGGTCGGTCAAATAACTTTCGCAATTCCAATATAATTCTAACAAAAGGAGAAGGTTTAAAATGGCTGAATTTTCTGAACTTTGGGTAATAGGTATGATCATAGCTGCATTTGCCGGCGGGGCTTTTGGAAGTGCTGTCGGGGCGCTGCCTGCATTTATTTTTACCGGTTTCATGGTCATGGCGGGTGAGACGGCGAATATATTGGGTGGGGATATGTTGGAGCTTTTTGCAATGGATGCGGAACTCTCACAGTCCAATTCCATAACCTCGACGCTCGGTTTCGGACCGGTATTTGGTCCGCATATCAGTTTTGCGGCAGGCACCGCGGCTTCTGCCTTTGCAGCAAAAAAAGGATATATGGATACGGATTTCGCTTATCACGAAGCTAAAAATATTGC
>CAYREV010000029.1:0-17061 GCA_964423345.1 uncultured Balneolaceae bacterium
CCTTCACGAAGCCCGTTTCCAGCTCTTCGTCCCTCTGTATGAGGGAGGTGTCGGCGCCCCGGCTTTCAAGGCGGCGGAAGATTTCATCGCCCAGGCGGTCGCTGCCCACGCTGCTGGCCACCGCGGCCCGCTCGCCCAGTTCATGAAGGTGCAGGCTCACGTTCAGGGGAGCTCCGCCCATGAACAGTCCCCCGGGCAGGGCGTCCCACAATAGCTCGCCCAGGCATATTATTTCCTGTTTTTGCGGCATCGTTTTGGTTAGATGGTCAAAATTCAAAATTTCCATCGACGTCCTCGGGCAGGAGCACCTCCTCCAGTTCCTCGAGCGTCTTGTTTTTCGTCTCCGGCATCAGCTTCCAGACAAACAGCAGTTGCAGCACCATCATGCCCGTAAAGAAGGCGAAGATCTCGCCGCCCGAGAAGGAGGAAAGCACCGAAGGGGTGAGCAGCGTTATCAGGGCTGCAAACACCCAGTGGGTACCCGATCCAAGCGACATACCGTAGTCGCGGACCACATTGGGAAAAATTTCAGAGATAAAGACCCAGATCACGGCTCCCTGCCCCACGGCGTGGGAGGCGATGAAGGCGCATACAAAGGCCACGACAATGGCCCCCTCCGCCCCGCTGAAAAAAGCCCACGAAACGCCGGCCAGGGACAGGATATAGCCGAAGGAGCCCAGGTACATCAGCTTTTTGCGACCCGCCTTGTCGATGAGGTACATCCCCAGCATGGTGAACAGCAGGTTTACCACACCCAGCGGCACCGAAGCGCCCAGCACGTCGCCTGCAGCGATGCCGGCCTGCTCAAAGATACGCGGGGCGTAGTAGAGCACGAAGTTAATGCCTGAAAGCTGGTTGAAGAATGCCAGCAGGAAGGCCAGCAGGATGGGGAAACTAAACTTTCGTGAGAAAAACCTGGGGGCCTCCCCCTCCTGCACCGAATCTTTTATATCCTGCAATAATTTCTCGATCCTGCCCCCCGGATTGAGCTGTTTAAGCAGCTTTCGGGCCTGCTGCTCATCCTTTTTCTTCAGGGTCAGCCAGCGCGGACTCTCGGGAACGCCCAGTACGAAGAGTGCATATATGGCTGCCGGCAGGGCTTCGATGCCCAGCATCCATCGCCAAGCGTTTACCCCCAGATTCTCCCCGATCAGGTAGTTGGAGATGAAAGCCACCAGGATGCCCAGTACGATATTGAACTGGTAGGAAGCCACCAGCCGTCCCCGGTCGCCCGCAGGCGTGATCTCCGAGATGTAGATCGGAGCGGCTACCGACGAGGCCCCCACGCCCAATCCCCCGATGAACCTGGAGATGGAGAAGATATAGGGGTCCGGCGCCAGGGCAGAGCCCAGGGCCGACAGCAAATAGAGGATGCCGATCCAGAAAAGCGTTTTCCTGCGGCCGAAGCGGTCGCAGGGGATGCCTCCGAAGAGGGCTCCGACGACCGTGCCCCAGAGGGCCATCGACATGATGAAGGTGCCGTGAAAGAGGTCGCTTGTCTGCCACAGCTCCTGTATGGGGCGGTCGGCCCCGGAGATGACGATGGTATCGAATCCGAACAGGAAGCCCGCCAGCGAAGCTACAATGGCCGACAGCAGTATGGATTTCGTTTTAAACATGAGGTGTCAATTTGTTAGTTGCCATTCCATATTGATTTCAATTCCCATATATCCATGCGGACCAGCCGGGCCGGGCCTCCTTCCGAAAACAGCTGCAGCCCGTCGCCCCCTTCGGCGGGGAATATCCGGTCGGTGATAACCGTCTCGCCATCCTGCCCGAATACCTCCACCGACGAGCGGTCTACCAGCAGGTGCAGCTTCACACGTCCCCCCTCAGCCTGCATGGGGGCTTCTTCCAGGCTGGCAAAGGTCGAGTCGAAATCCACATCGCCCGACATGCGGCGGTCAACAAACAGTTGCTGTTCCTCCACCCGGTAGCCGATGGTCGTCTCCCCTTCCCCGCCCTTTCCAATTTTAAAACCGAAGGCCTCTGCTTCCCCCGCCTCGAAAACCGCTTCAATTTCATAGCTTCCGCCCCTGTAGGTTATCGGCCCGGCATCTCCCGCCGGGAGCTGCCTGTCTTCATATCGGCTGTGCTCTCCCCTGAGCTTTTTCAGCTCGCGGACCGGCTGCTGCGTCAGCCGGTAGCCGTCGGCCGTCTTTTTGAGTCCCGCCTCGCGGGGCACCGTCATGGCGCTGCGCCACGGGGAGGTGGGGATGCGGTTGGCGTAATCCCAGTTATTCATCCAGGCCAGCCATATTCTGCGGCCGTCATCCTCCGGTATATTGCTGAACGACTGCGCGGCGTAGAAATCGCGCCCGTAATCCACCCACAGGGTAGTCCCCCGCCTTGAAGGGTCTTCGGTAAAACGGCGCCCGTCAAATTCGCCCACAAAATACTGTGCCCCCGACCCGCCGGCCACCGCTCCCGGGTTCACGTCCACCTGCAGCACCCATTTACGTTCCCCCGGAGCCCCCTCCACGGGCAGGGCAAACAGCTCGGGGCATTCCCAGAGGCGGTCGCCGGCCGCGCCCGCAGGCCCGAATTCACTGAGCAGGGTCCACTCCTTCAGGTTCTCCGAGCCGTAGAACCGTACTTTCTGCACCGTAGAAAGCGCCACGGCCATGATCCATTTCTGCGTATCCTCGTGCCAAAACACCTTGGGGTCCCTGAAGTCGGCCAACCCCTCGTCGAGTACCGGGTTCCCCCGGTACTTGGTCCAGCTACGGCCGTTGTCCAAACTGTAGGCAATACGCTGGTCCTGCAGCTTCCCTTCCGTATGGTGCCCGGTATAGATCGCAACCATGGGCGGGTTGCCGGGGGTCCCCAGTCCGCTGCTGTTATGGCGATCGACCACTGCGCTGCCCGAAAAGATCATGATCCCGTTTTCCTCTTCGAGGGCCACCGGCAGGTGCTGCCAGTGCACAAGGTCGCGGCTGACGGCATGGCCCCAGCTCATGTGCCCCCAGGTATTTCCAAAGGGGTTATGCTGGTAGAACAGGTGGTACTCCCCGCGGTGATACACCAAGCCGTTGGGGTCGTTCATCCAGTTTTTTTCAGGTGAGAAGTGGTATTGGGGACGGTGCCGCTCCCCATAAAGCGGTCCCTGCGCCTGAAGTCCCCCTGCCGGATCGGCTGCCAGTATAGCCAGCAGCAGTATAGCTAAAGCGGTTTTTCCCGAATTCATAGGCCTCGCGTTTAAATTTCTAATAATGAAACTTTTATTTTTCTCCATAGCAAATATAGAGTACCCTTTTTAAATAAGAATTGGTATTCTGCCCAAAGACCCCTACCTTAAAACGTTATATTTAATTACCCACCTGAAGTGAAGTATTTAAGTAAGAAGCAGTAATGCGATTCCTTTCTTTAGATGAAGCCTCAAGGTGACCAAAACACATATACTCTATACATGACACAACAAGGAAAAGTAAAATGGTTCGATACTGAAAAAGGATTTGGATTTATCGCACCTGAAGAAGGCGGAAAAGATATTTTCGTCCACCGAAACAACGTAGAAAACCTGGATTACAACCAGGGACTCGAAGATGACGAAGCTGTAGAATTTGAAGTTGAAGAGACTCCAAAAGGCCTAAGCGCTGTTAACGTCCGAAGCCTGGACTACAAATAGCAGCTGATAAAGTATTAAGCTTAAAAGCCCGCTTTCCTATGAAGGCGGGCTTTTTTTATGCAAAATGGCCCGGCCCTGCCGAGTCGTTCTTTTCAAATTGCAGGGTAAACAAGGTCCCCGGTTTGTCCTCCCGGTTCATATAGCGGTAGGTACCGGAAAGCTGGGTGGTCAGCGAATCGATCAGCTGCAAGCC
Source organism: uncultured Balneolaceae bacterium (assembly GCA_964423345.1). Classification (GTDB taxonomy): domain Bacteria; phylum Bacteroidota; class Rhodothermia; order Balneolales; family Balneolaceae; genus CAYREV01. Next base: position 3,822 of record CAYREV010000029.1, read on the forward strand.
CAGCGAGCCCCCCTTGCCCGATTCCATATCTTCCGGGAGTCCGCAGCCGTTATCAACTATTTCCAGGGTCACCACCTCCTCCTCTTCCCGGAACAGCCGGATCTCTATGCCCCCTGACTCCCGGTCGCCAAAGGCGTGCTTGAAGGCGTTGGTCACCACTTCGTTGACAATAAGCGAAAAGGGTATAGCCTGGTTTACGTTCAGCTGAACCGACTCAAGTTCGAAATTCAGGTAGATGTCCCTGACCTGCTGCATGGTACTGGTAACATTCTCCACCAGCTCCTGAATGTTCTTCTTCATATCCACCCTGGAGAAGTTATTCGACCGGTAGAGAATCTCGTGGATGGAGGCCATCGTTCGGATACGGGCCACGCTGTCGAACAGTTTCTTCTGAAATTCCGGGTCCTCCTCCTCGAAGGCCTGCAGCTGCATAAGCCCGGAGACCACTGCCAGATTGTTTTTCACTCGGTGGTGCACCTCCGAAAGCAGGGTTTCCTTTTCCCTCAGGGAGTTTTTAATCTCCCGGTCGCGGGCCTTTTTCTCCTCATTGGCCAACAGCTGGGCCACCTGGTCGCTTATCGCGCCTGCGAAGGAGATCTCGTCGGCCCGCCAGTTGCGCTCCTGGCCCATCGCCTCGTGGCAAACCACAATCTGCCGGGATTCATGGGTTAACACGCTGGTATCAAGCAGCGAACATATGTTATTCGGGATGAGATAGTCTTCCATCAAATCACTCAGCCGCTCATCTTCGCCCACCTTGTCCGATACGATAGAACGGTTGGTCTTGATCTCCCTGAAGTAGGTGGGATAGTTTTCCTCCTTGATCTCCAAACCCGCCATCTCGTTTAAAGCGCCATTTTCATAGGAGGCGATGCAGCGCATGCTGTCGTCATCGAGCATCCATATATTTACGCGGGCCACGTCCAGCGTTTCTGCCGAGGTCGCCATAACAATTCCCAGGGCGTCATCAAGGTCTCTGCGGGGCAGGGAGCGGTCGGTACTTATGTCGGAGATCACCTCCTGGAATTTCCGGGCTCTCTTCTCGCGCTCCTTGAAGTAGGAGACATCCTGCATCGCCCCGATCATACGTATCGGCTCTCCCTCTTCGTCGGTGATGATGAAGGCCCGGTCGTAGATATGCTTGTAGCTACCGTCGGCACATTTAAAGCGGTACTCCAGCTGCATGCGGTCACTGCCCAGTGAACGGATCCGGTCGAGGCGTTCCATGACCCTATCCCGATCGTCCGGATGAATATTATCGCGCCACCAGGAGCCCACATTCTTGATCTCCCTTTTCCTGTAGCCGAACATCTTGCGGATATTTTCGTTGTACCGTATCACATCCTCCCGGAGATCCAGGTCCCAGATGGTATCGCTGGTGGCCTCCGACACTATATCGTAGCGCTTGACGCTTTCCCGGAGCTTCTGCTCCTGTTCGATCTTGTCCGTCACATCCCGTTCGATCGCAATAAAGCCGGTGCATTCCCCCTCCTCGCCGAAGATGGGGTCCATCGTCATCTCGATCCACCGCTCATTGCCCTCCTTGTCATAATCCAGAATCACCTCCCGCACGGTCTCCCTGTTTTCCAGGTTTTTCTCGATACGGCGGACGGTCTCGGGATCGGTGTCGGGGCCCTGAAGAAACTCGCCCGGGGTCTTTCCCTTCACTTCTTCAAGGCGGTACCCCATCTGCTCCTCAAATGCGTCGTTGACCCACGTTATGGTATGGTTTTCATCCATGATCAGGATCATGTCGGTGGTCTTGGAGGCTACCAGCGACATCTGCTCCAGGCGTTCCTCGTACTGCTTCTGGTCTGTTATATCGGTAAGCGAACCGACTATGGCCACCGTTTCCCCGTCTTTGACAATCGGAGCCTCGTTGACCTTAACCCAAATCACCTCTCCGGTCGTTTTTCTCAGCTGCAGTTCAAAAGACGGTTGGGCTTCGCCCGTCTCTATGGCTTTCTCGGTAAGTTCAATCCCCTTTTCGTTCACCGGGTGATCGGTGCCAAATTCCGTCCACTTTACCTTCGCCTCTTCGGGACCACACCCCAAAAACTTTTCCGAGTTGGGGCTCAAATAGGTAAGCTTGTGGTTGGTATCATGCCGGTAGAAAAGGTTGGTGCTGTGTTCAATGATATCCCGGAGCTTCTGCTCGGTGCTTCGCAGCTGCAGTTCTATCTTCTTGCGCTTGTCGATATCCTGGGTGCAGCCGTACAGGCAAACGCATTTGCCATCTTCAAATTCGGCTTCGCCGACCACCCGTATCCACCGCTCGTTCCCCTTGGCCGTAACAAGCTTCAGCTCCACATCAAAAGGCTCTCCCTCCTCAATAGCCCGGTTCACCTTTTCGGTGATTTTTCTTTTGCTTCCATCCTCCTTGAAAAAATCGAGGGCTTCCTCCATATAGGGCACGTAGTCATCCTCTACCTCGTGCAGCCTCCTGATCTCTTCCGACCAGTAGATCGAATTGTCCTCCAGGTAGAGAACCCAGTTGCCTATACCGGCAAGATGGTAGGCCTTTTCCATCAGGTCTTCCCGAACTTTCCTCTTATTCTTTTTGCCCATAAAACACCTTCAGCTGATCAATTGAATAACCTTATAAGCAGATTCCTGTTTATTTCAGTTCCGATGAAGGAGGAGCTACCCTGACATACCCTCGACAACCTACGCATTACCGCCTTTTGAAACCGTATTATTCTTTAACCGTATGGAAGGACAAAATATTAAAATTTTATAATATTTAACAGCCGCCGCTCACAGAGCAATAATAGATTAAAGAGGAGGCGGGACAGTGGGGCCCCTGCCGCCGGCTGAAAGAAATATACTGCGAAGGCGGGTATACCGGCAGAGCGGAATATACGATTCCGCAGCTCCCTTTTCCCGGCCGGCTATTCAAGACTGGTAGGCCTCTACCGCTTCGTCGAGGGTGCGGTAGTGCTGGAACACCGAAATAAGCTTGGTGACCATCAGCAAGTCGCGTATCTTCTTGTCCGCTTCACAGATCACCAGGTCGCCGCCCGCGTTTCTCATGGTGGTCATCCCCCCGATAAGCAGTCCCAGCCCGGAGGAATTCATAAACTTCACCTTGCCCAGGTTAACGATTACGTTGGTCTTGCCCTCCTCGATGAGATCGTGCAGCTCTTCCCTGAACGTCTCCGCATGGGGACCGCCCATCACGTTTCCCTTGAGATTGATAATTGCACAATTAAACTGCTCCGTGATATCGTATTTCATGGTTTCCCTTTTTTATGTATTTCCGGGGCTCCCCGACGCTATGTCATGAATCCCCTTTTTTTATCGTCTCTGCTCAATACCGGCCAGCTTCCGGCCGTAAATATAATAGTACTAAAAATAGTGACAAACTACTATTTATGGGCTCCCTGTGGCATTAATAGTACGTTTACTTATGCCGGTTGCCAGCTGCTGTTTACCGGTATTACCTGCGTTGGATCCAGCTGATCATGAGCACATCATAGACGGCATGGGCGGCCATGGCCGTCAGAAGGCCGTATTCGCTGAACAGGAAACCGAGCCAGAGGCTCAAACCGTACATTAATATCCCGTAGAGAAGGTGGGCGGGGGAACGGAATTTAAAATAGCCGTGAATGCCTACGAAAATAAGCGACGTCAGACCGTTGCCCAGCAGCGGCTGCAGGGCTCCGCGGAACAGCAGTTCTTCGCCCGCCCCCGCAAACAGTGATACCTGCAGCCGGTCGAATTGCGAAAAACGCATCCGCATGATCTCCCGCACGATATAGAAATCGTCCAACACCCCGGCCAGCCTCTCCGATCTCGCGGCTGCCCAAACCATGCCGGCCGCCGCAACTCCCGCTCCCAGGCCGGCCACCGGCTGCCACGCCGTCGGTAATCCTCCCGAAAAAGCTGCGCTGAAGGCTTCCTCCCGGAAAAACCGGAATATCAGCAGTGAGAGCCCGAGGTAAACCACAGCGGAAAACAGAGACATAAGCAGCAGCCCCCCGCTCGACAGCTCCCCGGCTTCGCTTCCGGCAGCCTCCGGCTCATGGTGCGTGTTTTGAGCATTGTCGTCTTCCATCTATTTCATACATCGTTAATTGCGGTTCTCCTGCAACTTCAAAATAATCTGCATAAAAATGCCAAGCGGCAAATTATATATGTAACAAATGGCACCCGGGATACACGGATCCGGCGGAAATCCGTGTTCAGTTTGTACCATTTGCCAAAAAGCGGGCTTATGGCTTATTTAGATGTTGGAAGTCAGAGGCCGGCAAGTCTTCTCCGCTTCCCTGCGGGAGCTTCGGCGAGCAGGCCGGCAGCCGGAAACCAGTAAACAGAAGCCATCATGTTTATTTCAAGCCTTGTCAATAACGCTCCTGCCAAAGCCGCGGCCCTGCTGCTGCTCACTCTCCTGTTTTTTGGATGCCGGAGCCAGCCTGAAAGCGACGGAAGCCCGGAGCAGCCGCCCAATGTGATCGTCATGTATTCCGACGACCACACCGCGCAGGCCATAGGCGCCTATCGCGGCGCCCTGAAATACGGGCTGGAACTGGACCACACCCCTACCCCCCATATCGACCGGCTGGCCGAAGGGGGCATGCGCTTCGACAACGCCTTCGTGACCAACTCCATCTGCCGTCCCTCACGCGCAGTCTTCCTGACCGGGCAACACAGCCATATGACCGGGGTGTTTACCAACGGCGACTCCCTCAGCACGCAGATCGAGACCTTCCCCATGACCTTGCAGCAGCAGGGCTACCGGACCGCCATGATCGGCAAGTGGCACCTGGTCACCGAGCCGCAGGGCTTCGACCACTACGAGGTTCTGCACGGACAGGGGCCCTACTACAACCCTACCCTGCGCACGCCGGGGGGCGACGTGCGGTACCGCGGGCATACCAGCGAGGTGATCACCGACCGCAGCCTGCACTGGCTTAAGAAGCAGCGGGACCGGGAGAGGCCCTTTATGCTGATCTACAACCACAAGGCCCCGCACCGCAACTGGCTTCCGGGGCCCAACCATTTGGACGACTACCGCGACCGCGAGCTGCCCGAGCCCTCCACCCTCTTCTACAACTACGAGGGCCTTACAGAGGCCGCCCGCGAGCAGGAGATGGAGATTGGCGACGACCTGAGCTGGGGCTGGGACCTGAAACTCCGGAAACATCCCGAGACCGGCGAGGCGCTGCGCGGCTGGGAGGGCATCGTCAACCGCAACCGGCTGACCGACGAGCAGCAGACGCGCCTGCTGGAAGCCTACCGGGCCGACAACGAGGAATTTCATGAAAACTACCCGCAGATGACCGACAAGGAGAAGCTGCGCTGGCGCTACCAGCGCTACGTGAAGGACTATTTGCGTGTTATCCGGGGACTTGACGACGGGGTGGGCCGGCTGATGGCCTACCTGAAGCGGGAGAAGCTGCTCGATAATACCGTGGTGATCTACGCCGGCGACCAGGGCTTCTTCCTGGGCGAGAACGGCTGGTTTGACAAGCGGTGGATCTATGAGGAGTCGATGCGCATGCCGCTGATCGTCCACTGGCCCGATGGCATCAAACCCGCCTCGGTCAACAGGCAGTTGGTGCAGAACCTCGACCTGGCGCCCACCATCCTGGAGCTGGCCGGCGCCGAGGTGCCCGAACGCATGCAGGGCCGATCGCTGGCGCCCCTGCTCAAGGGCGAGAGCCCCTCCGACTGGCGCGATGCGCTCTACTACCACTATTATGAAGGGCCCCCGAAAGTGCACAAGGTGGCTAAGCACTATGGGCTGCGCAGCCGGGATTACACCCTGGCCCACTTCTACGAGAAGGGCGGCTGGGAGCTGTTCGACCTGGCCGAGGACCCTGAGCAGCTGCAGAGCGTCTATGGGAAGGAGGAGTATGCCGAGACACAGCAGCGGCTGAAACAAACCCTGGAAGAGCTGCGGGAAAAATATGAAGTGAAAAGTGAGAATTAAGAATTGGGAATTGGGAATTAATGGAAGGCGGATTTCCGCTATATATCCGTGTTCTCCAGCTTTGCGTTTACCTATGCTAACTCAAACATAACTGCCATGAAAACACGCAACGAATCGCTTGAACTGCTGAAGGAGTACATCGACAACGATAACCTGCGCCATCACTGCCGGATGGTGGCCGATGCCATGGAGGCCTACGCCGCCGACCTGGAAAAGGATGAGGATACCGTCGAGCGCTGGTGGAGCGCCGGCCTGCTGCACGACCTGGACTGGGAGAAGCATCCCGAGGATCACCCGGCCGTGGCCGTCGAGCAGATCCTGCCGGGGGCGGGCTATCCCGAGGACGTCATCGGGGCCGTGGAGGCCCATGCCCCGGAGCGCACCGGCCGGGAGCCGGAGGCGGAGATTGAGCGCTACCTCTTTGCCTGCGACGAGCTGTCCGGTTTCATGAATGCCGTCTCCCTGGTGCGACCCAACGGCTTTGCGGACATGAAAATAAGCTCGGTCACCAAGAAGCTGAAGGACAAAAGCTTTGCCGCCGACGTGCCCCGCGAGCATATCAGAAAGGGTGCCGGGCTCATCGGGCGGGAGCTCAACGACCATATCGCCTTCCTGATCGGGGTATTCAGGGGACAATAGTGAACAGGCGGCAGCCAATTACCGGATATTAACAGAGGGAACCGGAACAGAATAGCCGTTTTAGCTGCCCTATTGACCGATTAGCAGGTTCTCAACCGCAATAGAGCATTTATTAAATCATAAGTAGGTAAATCCCCGGATTAAGCGTACCTTGAAGTGTTATACTTAATTACCCACCTGGACATGTATTTTTTTGAATAGGCACGCGTTAAACCAACCCCTTTCATTAGACCAAGCAGCTAGGTGCAAAAACAACATTACATTGACATGGCACAACAAGGCAAAATAAAGTTTTTCGATACTCAAAAAGGATTTGGATTTATTACTCCGGACGATGGAGGAAAAGACATTTTCGTTCACAAAAACAACGTTGAAGATCTTGGGTACAACCAGGGTTTTGAAGACGGCGAAGCCGTAGAATTTGAGGTCGAAGAGACTCCAAAGGGCTTAAGCGCGACTAACGTCGTAAGCCTCGACTACGAATAGTTTGAAATTTTTCAGACGTAAAATAAAAGCCCCGGTTTTTCCGGGGCTTTTTTTATGTTCCACAATTCCCAAAACTCAGCCATAACCGTCTCCTTTCCTCCGGTCACCGGTCGTTTCTATAAAAATTCCGGCTTACCCTTCCCTATGTTCAGGGCATCCTATAGACCACCGAGTTGATATTCATCCCCGCGCCGACGGCTGCCAGCACGATAGTGTCGCCCCCTTCAATTCGATGGCCGTCCATCTTGTCTCTAAGTATCAAATCCAACAACGTAGGCACGGTTGCGACGGAAGTATTGCCCAGCCGGGATATGGTCATCGGCATCACCCCTTCCGGGGCGTTATCGTGACCGTACAAACCGGCCAGCCTGTTTACGATGGCCTCATCCATTTTTTCGTTGGCTTGATGAATAAGCACCTTGCTTATTTCCCCGAAGGAAACATCCGCCTGCTCAAGACTGGCTTTAACGGTGCCCGGCACGTTTGAGAGGGCATATTGATACAGCTTGCGGCCGTCCATCTTAAGATAAAGCGTATCGTCCAGCTCCTTGTTAAAAGAGGGTTCCATTCTCAAAAAATAGGCCTGCTTCTCCGTGTCGGTACGGCATTCATGACTGAGAATCCCAACCGGCCGGCTGCTTTTGCCTGATGCCAGCACCGCAGCTCCCGCCCCGTCGGCATATATCATGCTGTCGCGGTCATGAGGATCACAAATGCGCGAGAGGGTTTCGGTTCCGATCACCAGGCAGAACGAGGCGTCGCCGCTGCGCAGGTAATAGTCGGACTGGATGATCCCCTGAAGCCACCCGGGACAGCCAAAGGGCAGGTCATAGGCCACGCATCCGGGGCTGAGAATACCCAGCTTATGCTTGACCCTCGAGGCAAGGCTGGGAACCATATCCACCTTCCGGTTATCGGCCCGGATGTCGCCGAAATTATGAGCCACAATAATGTAGTCAAGCTCTTCGGGGTCCAGGCCGGCCGACTTCAAAGCTTTTTCGGCGGCTTCGGCACCCATATCGGAAGCCATTACATCATCATCGGCATACCGCCGTTCCCGGATGCCGGTGATCTCCTCGAATTTCCGGATCGTCTCCTCATTGCTCTTCTCGAAAGGAGTTCCGTCGCTATTCAGAAACCGACGATCCATAAAATAATCGTTGCTGATCTTCCGGGACGGTATATACGATCCGGTTCCGGTGATCACCGAATGCACGTATTCATTCATAAAGACCCCGTTTTAAGTGGCTGCATAAAGTAAATGTCTTACATTAGTTTTACCCAAAAGAACCAATAATATCAACCCCGATTTTGATTGGTTTGTGAAAGGGTAATACCGGTTGAAGGCTGGAGATTATTTACGACCGAATACCGTAGACGGACGACGGTTTTACCCACTTCATCATTGCAAGCGGGATCGGCGATAGCCGGGACACCGAAGCAATATACCTGTACTGGCTGGCTTCTGCCTTCCCGGCCTCCGGTCTCCCTTCCTTCATTCTGCCATATTTTATGTATAAAGAAATGTTTTTACTATACTTATAAACCTATTCAGAAAAACGTAAATAGGATAGTATTTATTCATCATCTGCGACTGCCTGCCCCTTAATTATTAAATAAACGTTATATAAACTATGAATAAGCTAATAAAACAACTTTCCTGTCTGGCAGTAGCTATATGCCTGATCTCATCCACCGCATTCGCCCAAGATGAGAACACATCTCCCAATCAGCTTTATGTGGCGGATTACGATATAGAGTGGGGTTCCATTTTCGAGTGGATTCAAATTTACCAGGAACACACGGTACCGTTACTGCAGGAATTGCAGGAGGAAGGCGTGATCGAAGGATGGAGCGCCTGGGTCCATAACTCCGGCGGGGAATACAACTTCCGCATGGTATTTGAAGCCCAGCAATGGGATGATTTTGACAATTTCTGGGATGAATTCTTAAGCCGTGCGTCGGATGATTATGAAGGCAATCCGGAAGCCATGATTAAGGCCCACCGGGACCAGATTTGGAATATCTCCAAGGAAAAGTACGGGGAGGACATAGACGATGCGAAATATGTCTACATATCCCTATACCAGGTCAAGTTCTCCGACATGAGCGAATGGAACAAAACCGTGAAGGAAAAAGAGTATCCCCTGTGGGATCAGGCGATGGAAGACAACCAGATCAGCGGATACCTGGTACTCGGCCATAATACCGGCGACCGTTATAACCATAAACGTGTATACCTCTTCGACAACTGGGACCATATGGATGAGTTCTCCAATACCGTGGTGGGTACATTGGCCTCCGACGCCGAACTCTGGAAGAAGTATGGCGGGATGATACAGGCCCATACCGATGTCATCTGGGAGCGGGTCCCCGACAAGCCTGCAAGTGAGAGCGCGGAATAAGCGGATTCCCGCAAATTTCTGCGAATATTACGGATTAATTCCCAGGTGCCCGGCGCTTCCCAAGTGCCGGGCACATTCTTTATTACCCCCTCCTCCCATCTCCTTTCCACCCGCCTTTAATTCAAAATTCAACATTCAAAATTCAAAATTGCCCTTCCCCCTGTTAAATATGTGAATTTTCCCGTATCCTGATAAAAAGAGTTCTTTTTTTCCAAAAGGGGGCTTTCACATGACTACTGCCAATACAGTTGAACAGGGCCGGCAGGCATTTCGCCGGCAGGCGTGGGGCGATGCCTACTCCCTCCTGTCCTCGGCCGACGAGGAGTCTGCATTGGACGGCGAGGCGCTCGAGCTGCTGGCCAAGGCTTCCTACCTGACCGGCAAGGAATCGGAATGTATGGAGGTCTGGGCGCGAGCGCACCAGAAATACCTGGACTCTCAACAGACCCGGGAGGCCGCCAACAGCGCCTTCTGGATAGGATTGATTCTTTCCACGCGGGGAGATATGGCCCAGGGCAGCGGCTGGCTGGCCCGCGCCGGCCGCCTGGTCGACGAGATGGGCAGCGACTGTGCCGAAAGAGGCTTTCTGCTGGTCCCCCAAGCCCTCCAGCACATGCGAAAAGGTGATCCGGAGAAAGCATTCGAGCTGTTTTCCCGGGCATCGGAGATCGGAAAACGATTTGAGGAGCGCGACCTGACAACGCTGGGGCTCCTCGGCCGGGGACAAGCCCTGATCAAGCAGCACCGGATCCCTGAGGGCACCACCCTGCTCGATGAGGCTATGGTGGCCGTGGTTTCCGAGGAGATCTCTCCCATCGTGGCAGGCATCGTCTACTGCGCCGTCATTGAAATCTGTCAAAAGATATTCGACCTGCAGCGCGCCCAGGAGTGGACCGAGGCCCTGAGCCGCTGGTGCGAGTCGCAACCCGACCTGATCCCCTACCGGGGACAGTGCCTGGTGCGCCGCGCGGAGATCATGCAGCTGCACGGGCAGTGGCCCGATGCCATGGAAGAAGCCCGGCAGGCCTGCCAGGTAATCCCCAACTCCAGTCCCCCCGCCACCGGCGAAGCCTGGTACCGGCAAGGCGAACTCCACCGTCTGCAGGGGAACTATTCCAAGGCGGAAGAGGCCTACCGCCAGGCCAGCAACGAGGGACGCAATCCCCAGCCGGGCGTGGCGCTGCTTCGGCTGGGACAGGGACAGATCAAGGCGGCCGAGACGGCCATACGGCAGGTGGAGGACGAGCACAGCGATCCGCTGGCACGCTCGAACATCCTGCCGGCCTATGTGGAGATCATGATCGAGGTCGACGACCCCCAGGCGGCCGAAAAGGCGGCCGGGGAGCTGGGCGATATCGCCTACGATATAGGATCTCCCTACCTGGAGGCCATCGCCGCCCGGGCCCGGGGAGAGGTGGACCTGGCGACGGCCAAGCCCGGCGGGGCCCTCAAGAAGCTGCGGCACTCCTGGTCTAAGCTTAAACAGCTGGAGGCCGCCTACGAATCGGCCGTCACCCAGGTCCTTATCGGGAAGGCCTGCCGGAAGCTCGGTGACGACGATTCGGCGGAGATGGAGTTTGAGGCCGCACTCAAGGTGTTTCAGCAGCTCGGGGCCGCACCCGACCTGGAGCGGGTGGAATCCCTCATGCACCGCTTCACGGGCCCCTCCCAACACGGGCTGACGCCCCGCGAGCTGGAGGTGCTGCGCATCCTTGCCACCGGCAAAACCAACAAGGCCATCGGCGAGGAACTCTATATCAGCGAACGGACCGTCGACCGCCACGTAAGCAATATTCTGGCCAAGCTGAATGTAAACTCCCGCTCGGCCGCCACGGCCTACGCCTTCAAGCACGAATTGATCTGACCCCCCGGCTATTACCGGAAGCTGCCCCCGCAATGGGTAGTATCACCCACCTCCCCCTTTTTTAAAATTGGGTACTCTCCCCGATTCGAAGTTTCCCGCTCCCGCTTACCTTACTGTTGAAACATCGCGAAATCCCAACAAAACAGGAGGTCGATTATGAATGCCCAGCCCACAACCGAACGGATTAAGCAGATTTCCGACACCAGTGAACACCGCAGCCGGCTCCTGTCCGGCCTGCCCGTCGAGGAGCACCGCCTCAGCCTGGCCGGCATCTCCACGGCCGTGCTTTCCGGCGGCGAGGGCATCCCGCTCATACTGCTGCACGGCCCGGGAGAGAACTCGCTGTGGTGGATGCGGACCCTCCCGAAGCTCGTTGAAAACCACCGGGTGATCGTGCCCGACCTTCCCGGCCACGGCGAGACCTATTTTGGCGGAGAACCGGAGGCGGAACGGGTTCTTCCCTGGCTCAGCGAGCTTATTGAACAGACCTGTCCCACGCCTCCCGTGCTGGTCGGCAACATCCTCGGGGGCTCCATAGCGGCGCGCTTTGCCATCCGCCACGGGCTGCAGATCCGCCGGCTGGTGCTGGTGGACTCCCTCGGCATCGGCAAGTTCAGGCCGGCCCTGAAATTCGCCTTCAGGCTGTTCCGCTTTATGGTCCGGCCCAACGAAAAGAACTACCACCGATTCATGCCGCAGTGCATGTACGATTATGACGGGCTTCGCGAAGCTATGGGAGAACGGTGGGACCCCTTCCTGGCCTACAACCTGGAGTGCGCCCGCGACGACGACCGAAGCGCCGCCATGAAAGTGCTGATGAAAGAGCTCGGCACCCCGAAGATCCCCGACAAGGAGCTGGACGCCATCGAGGTGCCCACCGCCCTGATCTGGGGGCGCTACGACAAGGCCAACAAGCTCCGGATTGCCGAGGAGGCAAGCGGGAAGCATGGCTGGCCGCTGCACGTCATCGAAGATACCCGCGACGACCCCAAGCTGGAGCGCCCCGAAGCCTTCAACCGTGCGCTGCGGGATATACTGGAAGCCCCTTCCGCGCAGTAACCCCGGGGGACCGAACACATATAACTTAAACAAACATACGGTGACCATTATGAAAACTGAACCCACACTGCAATACGGCGATTCCTTCGGAACCCAACCGCCCCAGAACTACGAACGGTACTTCGTGCCCGTCATAGGCGAACCCGTGGCCAAAGACCATATCCGCCTGGCCGAGCTGCGCGAGGGCGAAAAGGTGCTGGACGTTGCCTGCGGAACCGGCATCGTGGCCCGCCTGGCCCGCCAGAAGACCGGAGACGGCACCGTCACCGGGGTCGACATCAACCCGGGCATGCTGGCGGTAGCCCGCTCCCTTACGGCGGACGGCTCCTTCGACTGGCATGAGGCGAGCGCGGAGGACCTGCCCCTCCCCGACGAGGCGTATGATGTGGTGCTGTGCCAGATGAGCCTGCAGTTTATGGAAGACAAAGACGCCGCCCTGCGGGAGATGCACCGCGTGCTGGCGCCCGGGGGACGCCTGGTGCTGAATGTGCCCGGCGCCTGCGGTGAAGTCTTCACCATCATGGCCGATGCCATGGAGCGGCATATCAGCCCCGAAGCCGGGGGTTTCGTGCGGGAGGTTTTTTCGCTGAACGATCCCGGGGAGCTGGAACAGTTGGCAGCCGATGCGGGCTTTACGTCGGTGGACGTCCGCACCAAAACCAAGACCTTCAGCCTGCCCGAGCCCCGAAAATTCCTCTGGCAGTACGTGCACTCCACGCCCATGGCCGGCGTGTTGTCCGAGATAAGCGAAGAGGTCAAAAAAGCCCTTGAGGAGGAAGTGGCAGGGCGATGGGAGACTTTCGTAGACGACGGCGCCTTCCTCTACGAGCAGCCCGTCATCTTCCTGACGGC
>CAYREV010000029.1:17161-27666 GCA_964423345.1 uncultured Balneolaceae bacterium
CACAGCATTTATCTCATCCTTGCCGAAATTCCATGTGAAGGAGAGCCTGATGACCCGGCTGTGAAAATCATATTTCATAAATGAATTCAAGCCGGCTTCGGGCACGTCAGCATAGGCCCTCCATAAATTCGTATGGAGGATATCATCCATGGAAAGCCGCAGCGTGCCCTGCCCCCCGCCAACCTTTTTCTGAATACCGGCATTCAGCGATCCCTGTGGCCTGAACTCCATAATACCCCAAACAGTTTTTGATATATAATTTCCTGAGACCTCGACAGAAACCTCCCTGGGCAGCTCAATGCTGTTGGTAATATTTGCCGTCAGTCCCGCCACACTCTGGGTGACATTATTTTGCAGGTAGGCGGTCTTAAAGGTCTGGTACCTGCCCGTTACGTTGGTTTGTATCTGCCACCACGGGGCGGGCTCCAGCGGCACGCTCGTGGTGAGCGCCCAGGTCTGCAAATAGTCCAGATTCCGGGTGCTGAAGCTCTGCTCATTGGTTTCGGGATTCACTTCGGGTTGAAAACTACCGATCTCATCCCTGCTATAGCTGTACTGCAGGGAAACCAGCCAGGTCTTGCGCTGGAAATCCAATTTAAGTCCGTCCGATACGGCCGATTTCAAGTCTGAATTCCCGGAAAGAAACGTTTTCGGATCTACAAAAAAGACAAAGGGAGCCAGATCCATAAAAGTCGGCCGCGTTATTCTCCGGGTATAGGAAATTCCGATACTATTTTCTTTCGGCAGTTCTTTTTTGATAAACAAACTGGGAAACAGAAACCCCCTTTGCCGCTCGACAAGCCCCTGTTTCGAAGGGGTACTCAGATACATGTCGGTATATTCATAGCGAAGTCCCCCATTAACCTGCAGGTCATCGGCCGGACTCCATTGCCCGGAGAGATAGCCCGCCCCGATCTTTTCGGTAAAATCGGCTTCATTGGTATAGGTGGTATTGAGTATCCATTCCCCATTGATCCTGTCTGAAACCCTGACTTCATTATAAAAATTGGACAGAGACCCCTTGATTCCTGTTTCAATCGAAAATTTTTCTGTCAGTTCATGCCGGTAGTCCAACCGGCCTACCCAGATGTCGAGCGGGGTCTTTTTTTCCACATCAATCTCCTCCTTCCCCATCAGGCTTTGATTTCCCTCCACAAAGGTATTCTGGTAAAACGAGGGGTTGTCACCTTTATAGTAAATATAATCCAAATCCATGCTCAGACTGCTGTTTGCACTAAAGGAATGATCCACGCTTGCATTGAAAAGGGCCCTTCTCCTCAGGTTGGTTTCGTTAACCACCATTTCGGCAGACAAGGTAGAGTCCGGCCCCAGCCTTTGATAATTGTCGGACAGATCCCGGGTTTCCCATCTTCTTTGGTAGCCGGTCAACAGCACGCCCACCGTAGTCTTCCCCGTTAAATCGTACTCCATCCCAACCCTTGCATTTTGAACTCCAATGGTCGGACGTCTTCGATTGTTACTCCTGATGATCTCCGTAAATCCCTGCTGATGCAGTGTTCGCTCATTATCCCAGATCTGTTCGTTCCGGTCGTAGCTGATGGAGTAGTTCACAAAGAAACCCATTTTCTTTCCCCGGCGGCTGAAATAACCATTTGCCCCGAGATTTTCTGCCCAGTTGTAGCCTGCATTTCCTCCCACCGTGCCGGTATATCCCATATCGACCTGCTCCTTCATTTTGATATTGATCATACCGGCATCCCCTTCGGCTTCATACTTGGCGGGGGGCGTGGTTATCAGCTCAATCTGTTCCACATTCGCCGCACTCATCCCATTCAGCATCTGAATTACGGCATCGGCCGAGAGCCTTACCACCTTTCCGTTCATCATCACACGCACACCTGTTTTCCCGTTCATGGAGATGGTGTTGCTCTGGCGGTTGAGCTGTATACCCGGCGACTTCTCCAGCACTTCCAGTATACTCCTCCCGGACGAGGTGATTTGCTGCTGCACATTGACCACCAGGCGGTCGACCTGCTGCTCAAACAACGGGCGACGCGCCGTGACAGCCACCGCGTCCATCTGTTCTAGGGATTCTTTCAATGTGACCGTATCCAGATTAACCACTGCCTGATCCGTTTCAAATTCAGGCAGGAATTCCTTCTCAAATCCCACCATGGAGACCGACACGATATAGCTGCCGCGTGAAATTTTCTCAAAACGGTAGATCCCCGCCTCATTGGCTACGGCCCCTTTGACCAGAGATGAATCGGAAGGATTTAACAACAATACGGTTGCGGCCGTCAGAGCATCGCCATTTGAATCAACTACGTTTCCGGTTATGGTTGTCTGGGCTACTCCAATGCCGGCTTGAGCAAGAAGCAAACTTACAAGAACCATCCCTGCCTTTGGTAGTGTCATAGTGATTATGCCTTATTATGCTAATAGCAGCTTCAGCATGTATGTTTAGTTTTCACATAGATGTAAAGACTTAATTAAATTCGAGTGGAATTTAATTTTAGAAGTTGAACCTGTGTCGGTACGACCATCAATTTTTAAAAGAGAAGCTTGCCAGGTAGCGTTTTATCCACTCCCCGTCGCCAAGGCCCATCCAAAGTGTTGTTTTGCATAACCTTAACGATAAATCAGATAATTTCCAATTGGCGGATTCCCTTTATGGAACCTTTTTGGCCTACCGGCTTAGCTGCCCCCGTACCCGGCTCAGGGTCTCCGGGCTGATACCCAGGTAGGAGGCCACCAGGTGCAGGGGCACCCGGTTGAGGAACTCCGGATTTTGCTCCATCAGGCGGGTGTACTTTTCCTCGGCCGTCCTCCCCAGGGCGTTTTCCACCCGCTGCTGCAGGGCCACATAGGCATTCTGAAAGATGATACGGGTATAGGTTTCGTAGGCGGGAATCTTCTCGAGCAGCATTTCCTGGCTTTCCTGCTCGATAAGCAGCAGGCTGCTATCCTCCATCACCTCTATGTTCAGGGTGGAGGGCGTACCGGTCAGAAAACTCTGCAGGTCGGCGATCCACCATCCCTCAAATCCGAACTGCATGACCTGCTGGTTGCCCTTTTGGTCGATGGAGTAGGAGAACAGCGCCCCCTTTTCGATAAAGGCGATGCTGCGGCACACCTCTCCCTCCTGCAGCAGGAACTGCCGCTTTTTCATTCGCCGGGGACGTATATGGTCGCGGCAAAGCTGCCACTCCTCCTCGGAAAGGGAGACATGCTCACGGATACTTTGAAGAAGCAGATCGGACATAAGCCTGTTTTTGCTCCAAGGTATCGGTTTGGATAGATATTATCCATTGATAAGGCCCAAAATAAAAACGGATACCCCGTTTGGGATATCCGCTTTGCTTTCCTTCAGAATCACGCCTTCGGTTACTGCTGCACGAGCTGGATATTCAGCTGCAGCTTTATGGTATCGCCTACAACCACATTTCCGGCTTCGGTTACGGCATCCCAGGTAAGGCCGAACTCCTTGCGGTTAATGGTTCCGGACACTTCAAAACCCGCCTTGGTGTTTCCGTAGGGGTCTTCAACCGTGCCTCCGTGTACAACATCCAGGGTAACCGTCTTGGTTACGTCGCGGATGGTGAGGTCGCCGGTCATTTTGTACTCTCCTTCTCCCACCTTTTCAATAGCGGTGGATTCAAAACTCAGGCGCGGGTGCTCTTCCGCATTGAAAAAATCATCGGATTTCAGGTGGGTGTCGCGGTCTTCGTTATTGGTGGATATGCTGTCGATATCGGCCGTAAAAGAGGCATGTGCCTGCTCAAAGCTATCTCCTTCCGTTTCCAGCTGTCCCTCGAAAGAACCGAAGCTTCCGGTTACCGTCGAAATCACCAGGTGCTTCACTTTGAATTGCACCTCCGAATGGGTGGGATCAATTTTCCATAATGTTTGGGTCGTGGTAGTCATGACAATTTAGTTTAATGTTAAACAAATAGTGTGCGGCTAACATATCATCCTCTTTTCACGAGTGCATTGACATATGACAGGAAATGACATTGACAAATGTCAATTTTTGGGAAAGGGGTTGCCGGTCCCGGGAGATGGGCCATTGTTAAAAACTACCAAACATAATTAATAATTTATACGTAATTAGTTGTTTTTTAATGGTATACTGATACATTAAAATCTCTCCAAGAAAAAGAGAAAGATTTGGCAAGAGATAAAACAACCCAACAAACAAAATGAGGGATTAGCTATGAAAAGTATAACATCACTTATCGTACTCTGTCTGATGATGACGTTGAGCCTGTCGGCCCAAGAGTCGTCCATGGACAGCAAAAAAGCCAAGATCAAAAGCGCCATGAGTGCCGCACCCGCATCCATTGCGGAAAATGCCACCATCATGGACTGGCCGGCATCCGAAGACGGGGAAATGACCCTGCTCCGGGAAGGAACCAACGCCTTCACCTGCCTGCCCGACATGCCCGCCACATCCGGCAACGACCCGATGTGCCTGGACGATCCCTGGTTGAAATGGGCCGACGCCTGGATGAACAAGAAAGAATTTAAGGCGGAAAAGATGGGCTTCGGATACATGCTGCAGGGCGGATCGCCTGAAAGCAATACGGATCCCTACGCGGAAGGTCCGACCGACGACAACGAATGGATTACGGACCCCGTGCCTCACCTGATGATCCTGGTGCCCGACAACAGCATGCTGAAGGGACTGCCTACTTCTCCCGACCAGGGCGGACCGTGGGTAATGTGGAAGGGTACTCCCTACGTGCATATCATGGCCCCAATGCCGAAGCATACGCCGAAGTATTAGCATCGGATTTTAAAATTTGAAGCAGCTTTACAACTGATGCCATCGCTTCCGGCGATGGCATCACTGCGTTTAAGGATATGTGAGGGGATTATCTCCTTATGAACGCACCTGGCAGGTGTGTGGTGAGGTGTTCTATTTTTTTGTAAAGCGGGCTACATCCAGCTCTTCGGGGATGGAATCGCCACCGGTGAGGTGGCCGGCCAGCAGGCGAGCCACGTAATGGGAAAAGAGCAGTCCCTTGGAGTTCATGCCGGTATAGACCAGCAGCTTTTCGTTCTCCGGATGGCGGCCGATGACGGGCAGGCGGTTTTGGGTGGTCACCCGTACCCCGGCCAGCTGCTCTTTCCTGCTGACCCTGCCGGCCACGCCGGGCAGCATCAGCTCGAGTTTGCCCCGGATGGTTTCATAGGCCTCCCCGGTGGTCTCCAGACCCTCAAAATCGTGTTCATAGGTGGAGCCGACCACCAGTCCCCGCGCTCCCCGCCGCATGCAGTAGCCGCGGGCCGAGACGGCATGCTCCCAGTCCAAATCCTCGTCGGCCTCAAAGTGCACAATCTGTCCCTTTACCCCCTCCAGCGGCAGCTCCGACCACTCCTCGAAGGCAGGCGTCCAGTGCCCCGCCGCTATAATAAGATGGCCGGCGGACACCTCCTCCCCCTCAAACTGAATGGCATATCCGTCGCCTTCGACCCGGTACTCTGCCTGCTCGTATCGGCAGTCCACCCCCCGCTCGCGCAGGTAGCGGCGGTAGGTATTCAGGTAGCGGTCCACATACACCGTGAAGCCGCACTCCACGAGGAGCCCCCCGCGGTTGGGCGCCAGCCGGGGATTGAAATCCTTCATCTCCTTTTCATCCATCCACCGTATCCACCCCTCCGGCCAGTCGTACTTGTCGATCGCCCTCCGGAAGCTCTCGGCCAGCTTCTCCGTAATGGCGGGCCGCGCCACGCCGCTGTCAGATATAAGATCGACCTTCCCGTTGAAGTCGGCCAGCCGCTCCACCTGCTCCCGCAGGGCGCCGTAGCACTGCTCGGCCCTCCAGCCCAGCTTGGCCCGCCGTCCCGTGGCGGGATTCACCAGGGCCGCCGGGGCCCCGGGCGCGTTTTCGGAAACATGGGGGTCGACCAGCAGGATCTTCCACCCCCATTGGTTGAGTTCGTTGGCCAGGGCGGTACCGCAGATGCCCGCCCCGAAGATAGCGGCGTCGTAGTGATTCATTTCCGTTCGTTACATTCAAAATTAACAGCAGCAATCAGAAGGTATGAAGTATTCTTTAAAAGCCCACATCTGTGAGATCGTATCCATCCCCTGCATCCGTGATCCGGTAAGCGCCCTTTATTTTTTGAAATTTTTCTATATACTTGCATTTAACCTGTTACCGCTCATCAAATGTTGATGCCATGAAATGGATAATACCCCCTGCCGTCCTTCTAATCGCCCTTTTTTCCGTAGCCCCGGCCGAGAAAGAGGTGTCTGAAGTAGAAATTCAGGAGTGGAAGGTGCCCTGGGAGGATACGCGACCCCGTGACCCCTACGTGGCCCCCGACGGCGACGTCTGGTTTGTGGGACAGGGTGGCAACTATATCTCCGAGTTTGACCCCGACACCGAGGAGTTTCGCAAGATCGACCTGCCCGACGGCGCCGGCCCCCACAACTGCATTGTGGACGAGGAGGGCTATATCTGGTATGCCGGCAATGCGGCGGCCCACATCGGGCGGGTGAACCCCAAAACGGGCGAGATCACCCAATACGAGATGCCCCACGAGCGGGCCCGCGACCCGCACACGCTGGTTTTCGACCAAAACGGGGACATCTGGTTTACCGTGCAGGGCGGCAATTTCGTGGGCAAGCTGACCGTCTCCACCGGCGAGGTGGAACTGATCGACGTGCCCACTTCCCGGGCCCGTCCCTACGGCATCCTCATCGACGGGGACAACCGTCCCTGGATCGCCCTTTTCGGCAGCTACAAGCTGGCCACGGTTGATCCGGAAACCATGAAACTCACCGAGATCCCCCTGCCCCGCGAGGAGGCGCATCCCCGGCGCATCGCCCTCACCTCCGACGGCTCGATCTGGTATGTGGACTACGCCGGGGGGTACCTGGGGCGCTACCGGCCCGATCAGGAGGATTTCAAGGAGTGGAAGCTGCCGGAGGGCAAAAGCTCGCGTCCCTACGGCATGGCCAGCGACCATAAGGACCGCCTCTGGATGGTGGAGACGGGTGTGAGTCCCAACCTTTTTGTGGGCTTTGACCCCGAGAAGGAGAAATTTATCAGCTCCACGGCCATCGAGAGCGGCGGCGGAACGGTGCGCCACATGGTGTTCCACCGGTCCACCAACTCCATCTGGTTCGGCACCGATACCAACTATCTCGGCCAGGCGAGGCTGGACTGACCTATGTGCGGGAAATAAGGCTTCAGCAGGCCTCAGAATAGGCAAAAATACCTACCCGCACTCCTTACTGTCATCTATCCCCATTAATATATAGATTACAAACAGATACGGGTAAATAATGCGAAGGGATATATCATTATCTCCTCGTGGCAAGGCACATAAACTTTCACCAAAACTACAAGGTGTTATTCTTATGACCAGCAAAACAAAAGTTCACGACGGTATCGTAGGACTCATCTATCTTTGCAGCGCTCTTCTGGCCATGTACGTCAGCATGCAGTGGCTCTACCTGGCGATCGTAGTGGCCGTACTGCAGATACAGAGCATGGCCACCGGTTTCTGCCCGGTGTATTTTATCCTTGACCGGGTGATAAAGGAAGAAAATCCACCGACGCCGGAATCATCGCCAACGTATTAACCGGCGGCTGCCACTATCTACAATTCCATCCACTCGCCGTCATTCTCTGACGACTTCATGATGGCACGCACGATGCGGATGTCGCGCAGGCCCTCCTCTCCGGGCACCATGGGGGCGGAACCGTTCTTTATGGCCCGGGCGTCATCGTCCATCTGCAGGGCCTGCTGCGTGCATTCGCAGGGCTGCAGCCGTTTGCCGTCGCTGGTCTCCCCCCGCACGCCGTTGTAGCTCTGAAAGGGACGCAGCCTATACCAGCCGTCGGCGCAGTTGACGTCCAGGTAATTCGTCGACTTGCCGAAGGAGGTCTCCCCGGCGGCGGTGACGCCCTCCGGAAACCTCAGCTCGAACTCCGTGAACTCATCCACCTCATCATAGATAGACCGATCCGACCACTTCCGGCCGCGTACGGCCACCGGCTCCAGTCCCGTCGCATAACGCGCCCCGTTGATAGGGTAGACCCCCATATCGTACAGGGCTCCGCCACCCATGGCAGACATGCGTCGCCAGCTGTCGGAGCCGTGCCTGCCGTTGTAGCCGGCCCCGCTCTTCACCGAGCGGACCGCCCCGTAGGCCTCCTCCTTTCCGTAGCGGATGATGGTCTGCGTGTTGGGCTCGTGCTGCATGCGGTAGCCGATGGCGAGCTGCACGCCGTTCTTATCGGCCGCCTCGATCACCGACCGGCACTCCTCTTCGTTCATCGCCATGGGCTTCTCGCACCAGACGTGCTTGCCCGCCTCCGCCGCAATGATGGAATACTCAGCATGCATGCTGGGCGGCAGCACGATATAGATCACGTCAATATCGGAGTTATCTGCGATCTCGGGCATGGTGCGGTAGTTGTAGACGTTGCCGTCGGGGATGTCGTAGTTGCGCTGCCAGACCGGGATCTTCCAGGGCGAGCCGGTCACGATGCCGCGCAGCTCACAGTGCCGGGTCTGCTGCAGGGCCGGTGCCAGCTGTCCCGTGGCGTAGCTGCCGAGGCCCACCAGGGCTACGCCCAGCTTCTGTTTGGGTTTGGAGAGCAGGATGGACGGAAAGCCCGAGACCGCCAGTCCCGTGCCCCCGAGCGCCACCCCCGCCCTGCGGATAAAATCCCTGCGCGAAATGGAAGTGTCGTCACTCATAAGCGAATCTGCTTTAGTTGCGGTTGCCTGCCTCTGCCCTTTCAATATTGGGTATTGAATACCAAAAATCCAGATTACCGAGATTTTTTAGCCACAGATTTGCACAGATTGATGGCTGATTTAGGTTAAGGCTAAGGGCAATTTTGAATTTAAAAAAAGGAGGCCGGGAGACAAGAAGACCGGAAAAGCCCGGTTACAGATTGCAGATTGAAAGTTGAAGGTTGGCTGATTGCTGAAGGCTGACGGCTGAATGCTTTCGAACCACCCACAACCGACCACTGACACACTGCTCACTGTTCACTGCCCCCTATCTGCCCCGGCCCCTCAACGATAATCTGCGGCGTGCCCTCATGCGTTTCAATCAGGCCGGTGACGCAGACGGTGCGGCCGGCATAGAGCTGCTCGGGGGCTTCCGCCCACTTTGACAGGTTATTCCCCCAGATAACGGCCGTAAAGGGCTGGTTCGGATAGGGCCGCCCCAGGTTCAGGAAAGTCGGCTGCCCCCCAACCTGCGGCAGGTAGTCCGCCGAGGCCACCTCCCCGCACACTTCGGCGACGGTACCTACGTGGTCAGCCGCCTCCACCGGTCCGATTCGAACTTCCGGCTCCGCCGTGGATGGATCGGGGCTGTAGACCCGAGAGAGCACCAGCCCGGCAATCATCACCAGGATAATAGCCGGAAATATATATTTAAGCCGCTTGCGAATGTTTTTCATGGTAAACGGTAAACTATCATCTTGAAACTTGTATTACTTAATACAATATAGAAAACAGGAATTCCTGCCCTCTCCTATTTCAAATTGATAGAATAACTCCTGATACGGGCGTAATAAAATATATTTGTAACGCGTAACGTTACGCGTTACATTTCTGTATAATTAAGCCATTCAATGACGAGGACATAACCATGGCGTCGAAAAACCAACATCCCATTCACCCCGGCGAAATACTTCGGGAAGAGTTTATCAATCCCATGGGTATGAGCCAGCGGGAATTTGCCGAAAAAATCGGGGTAACGCATACCCGACTCAACCAAATTGTAAATGAAAAACGCAGTATCACCGCCGATACGGCACTTCGTCTGTCAAAAGCCCTGGGTACCACGGCCGACTTTTGGATGAACCTGCAGTCTCGCTACGACCTGGACCAAACCCGTGATGAATCCGGCAAAAAAATTGACAATGAGGTGCATCCGTTAGTACCCTCCTGATAAGATTAACCGCTTAAAAAATTTCTCATGTTTGAACAATATCGAATAACGGTCCAATACAAAACGCGGGAACGGCAGATCCTCAACGCCCTGCTGGCCCTGGCTACGGGCGTACTGACCCTTATCTACCCCAACTTCCTCTATCTGATAGCCGGTGGATACCTGGTGGCCCTCGGGCTGCTGTTCATTGCCTTCCGCCTTCCAGCGGGGCTCTCGGCCGTCCCGATTGTGGCGGGGGCGCTGATCTTCATCTTCCCCGAACTGATACCGGTCACCTTTGCCACCTTCCTGGGACTGTTCGGGCTGTTGCTGCTCCTCTCCTTCGGCTTTGCCATAACAGGCGTGTTCACCCTGATCATTGCGGGGCTCATCATTGCCAACCCCGGCTCGGTGGCCTACCTGATTGCCGTTTTTCTGCTGATCTACGGGGTATCAAGTGTGATACACTGGTACCGGGATCGCCGGCAAACTACTCCTTCCCCCTGAACCGTTCGGGCAGGGATTCGTCTTCGCCGGCGGTGTGCCACAGCATGGAATGCACCAGCCATCGGCCCCTTTGCCTGACCAGCTGCAGGGTGCGCAACTGAATACCTTTACGGATTGGAGTAGA
>CAYREV010000030.1:0-24455 GCA_964423345.1 uncultured Balneolaceae bacterium
GGCAACTACCGGGCCGGCGGATACGGCTATGGCCACGCCAAGAAGGAACTCCTGGGCATGATAGAAGAATATTTTGCCGAGGCGCGTGAGCGGCGAAGGGAACTGAAGCAAAACAGTGATTATGTGACGGATGTACTCCGTGAAGGAGGCAGGAAGGCCCGGAAAAGGGCAGAGCAGGTAATGAAACCCATCCGTGAGGCGACGGGAATCATTCAAACCCTCGATCGCTGAATATCAGAGAATGTAAATGTGCTAAGCCCTGTTTAACTCTATCCCGGGGAATTACAAACGGCAGGGGTAAACAGGAAGGATACGGTACCACCTATGATATTGATTATCGACAACTACGATTCTTTTACCTATAACCTGGTACATCTTATTGCCGGCCATACCGGCGATTACAGGGTGATCCGCAACGATGAGTTGACGGCTGCCGAGATAGAAGCCCTCAAACCGGATAAAATACTGATATCGCCCGGCCCCGGACGTCCCGCCGAAGCCGGTATTACCGAAGAGGTGATAGAACGTTTTGGGGAAGAGACCCCGATACTGGGAGTCTGCCTGGGCCACCAGGCCATAGGGGAAGTGTTTGGGGGCGAAGTGGTACACGCCCCAAAACTGATGCATGGTAAAACGTCGTCGGTCACCCATGACAACGAAGGGGTTTTCCGGGGTATAGAAGATGGGTTTACAGCTACCCGGTACCATTCGCTGGTACTGAACCCCGACAAGATCCCGGAGGTGCTTAAAGTGACGGCCCGAAGCGAAGACCGGGTGATTATGGGTGTACGTCACAGAGAATATCCCATTGAAGGCATACAGTTCCACCCGGAAAGTATCCTCACAACCGAAGGACCCAAGATTATTCATAACTGGCTGTCGTCATAACGGTGAGCTAAAACTTTATTAGTAAAATATATACATGACAGGAATGACAGATTTTAAAAATATACTGGAAAAACTTGCATTGCAGGAAGATCTGAGCCCGGAAGAGGCCTCAGGTGCTCTTAAGGCCATTATTGAAGGTGAGGTCAACAATGAAAGAATAGCCGCATTCCTTTTCGGGATGCGGGCCAAGGGGGAAACAACCGAAGAGCTGACCTCATTTGTAAAAGTGATGCGGGAGGCGGCTGTTCAACCCGAGGTGGATGTACGGGGGGCGGTTGACCTGTGCGGAACGGGAGGTGATAATTCAGGAACCTTCAATATTTCTACGGCTTCCATGTTTGTGGTGGCCGGTGCCGGCATACCGGTGCTGAAACATGGCAACAGGAGTGTGTCGAGCAGGAGCGGAAGCGCCGATGTGCTTGAAGCCCTCGGTGCAGTGGTTACCCTGGATAAGGAACAGATCGAAAAGGTGTATGATGAGACGGGAATGGCATTTATGTTTGCCCCCAACTTCCACCCGGCCATGAGGCATGTGATGCCGGCAAGGCGTGCGCTGGGGATACGGACCTTTTTTAATATTCTGGGTCCGCTTTTAAACCCGGCGGGTGTTCAACGCCAGATTATCGGAGCCTTCAGCAAGGAAGTGGCCCGGCAGATTATTCATATCCTGGCCAACCTCGATACTGAATTTGCCTATACGGTGAATGCCCATGACGGACTGGATGAAGTAAGCCTCAGTGCCCAATCGGAAATCTTCGAGCTAAAGGATACCATGGTGGCCGAATCGGTGGTATTTGACCCCCGTTCTCTTGATTTCGAGTGGGAGGATATGGAGGACCTGCAAGGCGGGGACGCCGAATATAATGCCAATATCATCCGTTCGATCATGGAAGATGAAGCCCATTCCGCCCAGCGCAATGTAGTGTTGCTGAATGCTGCCTTCGGTATTCATGCTTCCGGAAAGACGGACGATCTTTCCGAGGCCAGGGACCTGGCCGTAGAGAGCCTGAAGTCGGCTTCGGCACTGCGTGCACTGGACACTTTTGTGGAAGCAACCAATAATGTATAACTGCTGTCTTCAAATTAATTTATGGCTACCATACTGGAAGAAATAGTAGAGCAGACGAAACTCGATCTTCAACAACGAAAGAGGAAGGCAAGCCTGCGTGATTTTGAGTCGTTTGAACTTTATGAAAAGAAACGACAATCATTTCGTGAGGCCCTGCAGGGGGGAGATACGGTTTCTATCATAGCGGAAATTAAGAAAGCCTCCCCCTCCAAGGGAATCATACGAAGGGATTTTGATCCCGTCGTCCATGCCAGGCAGTACCGGGAAGGCGGGGCTTCGGCCCTTTCGGTATTGACCGATCAGCCTGCTTTTCAGGGCAGTCTTGAATACCTGCAAAAGGTGGCGGGCAGTGTTGAATTGCCCTTGCTTCGCAAGGATTTTATCATCGACCCCTACCAGGTTAAGGAAGCGAGGGCGTATGGCGCCGATGCCGTATTGATTATTGTAAAAATTACCGGGGGAAATCAGCTGGAAGAGCTGCTGCATTCCGCGCATGAGTTCGGGCTTGATTGCCTGGTAGAGTGTTATGATGAGGAGGACCTGGAACGACTTGATTTTGAAGAGGTGTCAATGCTGGGAGTGAATAACCGTGATCTTCGAAATTTTGAAGTGGACGTACACCGGGGTATTGAGCTGTTACAACGGGCTCCGGCCGATACCGTTCTGATATCTGAAAGCGGCCTGAGCAGTGCAGAAGATCTGTTTCTGCTGCAAAAGGAGGGGATCGATGCCGCCCTGATCGGCGAATATTTTATGCGGCGGGACAAACCGGGCGAAGCGGTAAGGGAAATGCTTGAGGAACTTGAAAATTTATCGGCACAAACCGAATAATTCATAACTGAACATACATGCTTGCTAAGGAAGAAAGCACAAAAGTTAAAATATGCGGCCTGACCTCGCTGCATGACGCCCGGTTCGTTTCGGGAGCCCAGGTCCACTACATGGGGTTCATCTTTTTTGAGGAAAGCCCCCGTTATATAGAACCGGCCGAAGCCGGCGCGATCATCAACTGGATCGAGGGACCTGAATGCGTAGGGGTATTTGTAAATCAGCCGCTGGACGATGTGAATATGATTGCCCGCCAGACCGGCGTGGATCTGGTGCAGCTGCACGGCACCGAATCACCGGATTATTGCCGGCTGGTGGAAAAGCCCGTCATCAAGGTTATTCATGTGGAGCCCGAAGGCGGTGACCCGGACTTGCAGCAGGCAGTGGAGCCCTACCTGGATGTAGTGGATTTTCTGATGTTCGACACCAGGATTAAGGGAAAGTGGGGCGGGACCGGGCGTACTTTCGACTGGTCACTGCTGAAAAAGATTAGCGGGGAGAAACCCTTCTTTCTGTCGGGGGGTATCAATGCCCACAATGTTCGCAAGGCGTGCAAGCAGATCAATCCCTATGCGGTGGACCTTTCAAGCAGTCTGGAGAGTGAGCCCGGCCGCAAGGATTTTGACAAGGTGGAAGCATTTATAGAGGAGATGCGAGCTATCTGGAAAGAGGAGGAGAAGGGAACCCTTTAAACAGCAGAATAATATTTAAACCTAAAAAGCAATGAAGTATAATCAACCCACAAAAAAAGGATATTACGGAAAGTTCGGGGGCAAGTTTGTCCCCGAAATACTGATTCCGGCCCTGGAAGAGCTGGAGGATGCCTACAGGGAAGCCTGGCAGGATGAAGATTTCAGGGAGGAGTTTAGAGGATTGCTGAAGGAGTATGTGGGCCGTCCGACCGAACTCACCTTTGCCGACCGCCTGACCGATTACTATGGTAAAGCCCGTATATATCTGAAGCGGGAAGACCTCTGCCATACGGGGGCCCATAAGATCAATAATGCCATAGGGCAGGTTCTGCTGGCCCGCCGGATGGGCAAAAAGCGTATCATAGCGGAGACCGGAGCCGGGCAGCATGGGGTGGCGACGGCCACTGCCTGTGCGAAGTTCGGGATCAGGTGTATTGTGTATATGGGAGCGGAAGATATGAGGCGGCAAAAGCTGAATGTAGACCGCATGCGCCTGATGGGTACGGAGGTCCGCCCCGTGGAGAGCGGCTCCAAAACACTCAAGGATGCCACCAATGAAGCCATAAGGGACTGGGTTACCCATGTAGACGATACGTTTTATGTGATAGGTTCGGTCGTGGGGCCGCATCCCTATCCGATGATGGTACGCAACTTTCACCGGGTGATTGGCGAGGAAACCAAGTACCAGCTCAAGGAAGCTGTCGACCGGAATCCCGATTACCTGCTGGCCTGTGTGGGAGGCGGATCCAACGCCATCGGTTTTTTCTACCCGTTTATAGAAGATGATAGCGTGCGGATGTATGGGCTGGAAGCGGCCGGCCACGGAGCGGAGACCGACAAGACGGCCGCCACCCTGACGATTGGATCGCCGGGGGTGCTGCACGGATCGCTCAGCTATCTGCTGCAGAGTGAGGAGGGGCAGATACAGCTGGCTCACTCCATCAGTGCGGGCCTGGACTACCCGGGCATCGGCCCCGAACACTCCTACCTCTTCGACACCCAACGGGTTACTTATGCGGCTATTACCGACAAACAGGCGATGGATGCCGTAAAACTGCTTTCCGAACAGGAGGGAATCATCCCTGCTTTGGAGACGGCTCACGCCCTTGCCTACCTCGATGAATTGATGCCCCATACATCCAAAGGGGAAATTGTGGTGGTAAATTGTTCGGGAAGGGGAGACAAGGATATGGGTACTATTTCGGAATACATGTAGGTTAAACGGTACTGCTAATAATCATTTAACGGCATCCGGAAGCCGGGTGCGGAAATCAGCCACAAAATAATTGATGAATCAACAAAGAGGAGAAAACAGGATCGAAAAATTATTTGCCGGACGGAAAGAAGGGGAGAAGGTCATGAGCCTGTTCCTGACCGCAGGCTACCCGGACCTCGATTCGACCGTAGACCTCATTGCCGGTATGGCCGAAAACGGGACTGATATGATCGAGCTGGGTATGCCTTTCAGCGATCCGCTGGCCGACGGCCCCACCATCCAGCACTCCAGTACGGTGGCTATTGAGAAGGGAGTAACGATGGAACGTATTTTTAAAATGGTTCGGCAAGCAAGGGAACATACCGATATACCCATCATCCTGATGGGGTATATCAACCCCGTGCTGCGGTTCGGCCTGGAAAAATTCTGCTCCCGTGCCTCTGAAGCGGGGGTCGACGGACTTATCATTCCCGACATACCGGTTGAGGAATCGGAATTGTTGACGAAGCACACCGAGAAATATAATCTGCCGGTCATATACCTGGTAGCTCCCAATACCTCGGATCGGCGAATGGGGATGATCGATGAAAAATCCCGGGGTTTTGTGTACTGTGTGTCGGTTACGGGCGTTACAGGTGCACGGGAAGGAGAGGAGGTCGCCCGTTCGGTCAGCAGATTTATAGAAAGGGTGAAGAAAAATATCAGCCGTAACCCGACCATGATCGGATTCGGAATCAAATCCCATGAAGATGCCCGGTCGGTAGCGAAGGAAGCCGACGGCTTTATCGTGGGCAGTGCCCTTATTGAAACCATCAGGAACCATTACCCGGATGAGGGATGGAAAGAGCAGGTATTTGCTTTTGTTAGAAGGTTGAAGTATGGTAACAAATCAAATTAATCCATATCGAGAAAAATATTTATGAAATTATTTCTTAAGAGTTTATTGGCATTATTAGTGACGGCAGGCCTGGCAAATTGCAGCGGCGACTATCGGCAGAAGGCTGTTGGTGGTTTTAGTGAGGCGATAGTGGTTATGGATTCCACCCAGTGGGACAGTCGAACGGCAGAGGCGATACGAGACGTGTACGGACAACCTATCAGGACGCTTCCCAACTATGAGCCGCTGTTTGACCTGCGGTTCAGGGATTTTAGCAATAACACCGAGCTCGAGCGCATTCGCAAGAACAAGAATATCATTATAGCGGCAACCATCGGCGACAGTTCAAATGTTGGTGAGTTCGTACGAGCCCTTCTTGCTGATGAAGTTGAGGAAAGAGTGAAATCGGGCGAAAGCTTTGCATTCCCGCTGGAGGATGAATGGTATAGAAACCAGTGGTCTGTTATCCTGACCTCGACAAGCGATTCGGCCCTGGCCGAGAAGATCAGGAACACCGAAGAAACACTGGTGGAAAGCCTGATGGATAAGGAGATGGCCCGCTGGCAGTACGAGATTTATGATGATGGGGAGCAACATGCCCTGGAAGACAGCTTGTGGAAGGATTACGGCTGGAATATAAGGATACAGCATGACTGGATGGTGGGACTCGATACCACTGCCACCAGCGGGGGGCATACCTACCATTTTCTGACGATGCGGCGTCCCCTTCCCGATAACGACCGCTGGTTCTGGGCGTGGTGGCGCGACAGCGTTAGATCCACCGGCTTTATTGATAAGGATTGGATCAATGCCAAGCGCGATACCCTCATGGAAAAATGGATTCGGGGCACCCGGGAGGAATCTTTTGTGACCACCGAGTACCGGCGTCCGGTTACTACCGACACCCTCCGGATTGATGGCGACCGGGCGTATGAAACACTGGGCACCTGGCGAATGACAAACGATGCTATGGGCGGGCCCTTCGCCAATATGGTTATCTACGACGAGGAAACCGACCGGCTTTTTATTCTGGAATTCGGGCAGTTTGCCCCCAAGTATGACAAGCGCCGTTTTGTACAACAATTTCGAGCTATGTTACGTACCTTCAAGAGCGACTCTGCCTGGACCTCGAATTAAAAACGTAGCTTAATTTATAAGTGTGTCGTATAGGAAGTATTCATTTATTGAGAAAGCCCTGCAGAAACGAAAGGAACAGAGCCAATTCAGGACTCTGCAGTCCCTTGAGCCCCGCGCGGGCCATCTGGTTCAAAGGAATGAAAGGGAGTTGCTGAATTTCTGCTCGAACGACTACCTGGGGCTCTCGCGGCATCCCGGGGTCATTGAAAGGGCCAGGGACTTTACCGGGCGTTACGGGGCGGGATCGACCGCCTCACGTCTGATCAGCGGCACTTTTTCCATTCACCGGAACCTTGAGCGCAAGCTGTCCGACCTTTTCGGGGGAGAAGCATCCCTGGTATTCAATTCGGGATTTCAGGCCAACAGTTCGCTTATAGCTACGCTCACAGACCGCCACTCCCTGGTGCTTGCAGACCGGCTGAGCCACAACAGCATCCTGCAGGGAGCCTTGTTAAGCAGGGCCGATTTCAAACGGTTCGACCATAATGACCCCGGTCATCTCCGGTCGTTATTGGAGGAGGCCGGTACGACATACAATCGCACCCTGATCGTAACAGAATCGGTTTTCAGCATGGATGGGGACCGGACGGATCTGGATACGGTAGCCGGTATGGCGGAAGAATACGGGGC
The DNA here is from genome assembly GCA_964423345.1 of uncultured Balneolaceae bacterium. Taxonomy (GTDB): domain Bacteria; phylum Bacteroidota; class Rhodothermia; order Balneolales; family Balneolaceae; genus CAYREV01. The sequence goes on from CAYREV010000030.1 coordinate 7,338, forward strand.
CCTCCTTATGGTGGATGATGCCCATGCGGTGGGAGTGTGGGGAAGAGACGGACTGGGACTGGCCCGTGATATAGAGGGCATAGATATACTGCTCGGTACCTGCGGAAAGGCCTTCGGTTCCTTTGGATCCTTTGTGATATGCTCGGCTGAGATGAGGGATTACCTGGTTAACTTCTGCCCGGCTTTTATTTATACCACGGCGCTGCCTCCGGCGGTGATAGGGGCCATTGATGCCGCCTCCGACCTGATACCCGGCATGAACGAAGAAAGGGAATTATACCATGCAAATATTGAAATGCTCAGAAAGAAGTTTGAAAACCTGGGTTTTGACACAGGCCCCTCAACCACACAGATCATACCCCTCATCATCGGTGATGAAGAGGAAGCATTGAAACTTGCAGAATGGCTGGAGGGAGAGGGGATCCTGGTTACGGCCATTCGCCCGCCCACGGTTCCGGCAAAGAGTTCCAGGCTTCGCATCACCCTCTCGAGCAGCCATACCGGGGCGCAAATTAATTATCTGATTGAGAAACTGGAGGAGTGGAATCATGCCTGATGCCGAAGTGATCGCTTTTCATGGATGGGGTTTTGACGCTTCCTGCTGGGAGGGGTGGCCTCATCTGCTGGGTGATAATATATCATTTCACAGTGCGGAACGGGGTTATTTCGGTAAAGAGGGGCGGACCCCCCTCTTTTCGGGTCGGGATAACCTGCAGGTCCTGTTTGTGCACTCCATGGGCTTGCATTTTTGTCATAAGAACCTCTTTCAACAAGCCGATGTATTGATCATCTTTTCAGGGTTTATGCAGTTTCACCCGGTAACGGCGCAATTCAAGCGAAGATCCCGGCTGATTCTGAACCAGATGATGAACAGGGTTCAGGGAGATGCAGTAGGGGTTCTGGACGAATTTTATGAAAATGCCTTTTACCCTCAAGAGCCCTGGAGTTTAGCCGGCAAGGATGTAAATGGGGAGCGTTTGCTTCGGGATCTGAAGAAGCTTAATGTGGCTGAGCTTGATTTTACACAGCTGAAAAGTATTGACAAAATATGTATCCTTCATGGCTTCAACGATGCTATTGTCCCGAGAAGCAAAGGACGTGAATTATACAGTGCGTTCCATACGCAGGCACGTTATTTTGAAATTAAGGAAGCCGGCCATGGCCTGCCATTTACGCATAGTGAACAGTGCTGGCAGTTTATAGAATCAGATATCCGAGAATTGATAGATTAATGAGTGCAGCCGATACCGTTCAATACCCGTCTAAAGAGGAAATAGCCCTGAGTTTTGGTGATGCCGCGGAATACTACCATCGGCATGCCCGTATACAGAAGGAAGTGGCACAACGCCTGATAGCTTCCCTGGAGCCCTGGCGTGATATCATCCCGCCGGGCCCGGTGCTGGAGGTGGGATGCGGAACGGGATTTGTTAGCGGGGGGCTGATTGACCTCTATCCGAATCGCCAAAAGATCATTACGGATCTTTCTCCCGAAATGGTACAATTTTGCAAAAACAGATACGGGACGGGCGAAAAGCTGGAGTACCGGGTACTCGATGCCGAGCAGATAGCCAGGGAAGAACCTCATTATGCATTGACGGTGAGCGGCTTTGCCGCCCAGTGGTTCAAGGACCCACCGTTGACGCTGGGCAGGCTGTTGGATGCCACCCTGCCAGGTGGACTGCTGCTGGCTTCGTTTCCGGGCAACGAGAGTTTCCCCCGGTGGAGGGAATATTGCAGGGAGCTGGGCCTTCCTTTTACCGGCAACCCGCTTCCTGATACCGAAGAGATGGTCATTAAGATGTCATCGGAATCCTCTCAGGTGGATTATTATGAAGATACCGTATCACAAACATTTGATTCGGCTGCAGACTTTTTCCGGCACCTTAAAAAGATTGGCGCGGGGACCCGGCATAAGGGGAGGATGCTGACACCCTCGGAGATAAAACTCCTGGTCAAACATTGGGACGAACAGGCCGGGGGGCAAATAACCGTAAGTTATCAGGTGATTTTTCTGGCTGTTAAAAAAGATCTTGTTTCATGAAACGCTCATCCTTGCCTTCACAACTGTTTGTTACCGGAACGGATACGGGTATAGGCAAGACCGTGGTATCTGCCATGCTCACGCTGGGGCTGGACGGCACCTACTGGAAACCCATACAGTCGGGCCTTCAGGAGGAAACCGACACCGAATTTGTACGGCGGGTGACCGGCCTCGGAGATGATCGTTTTAAACCGGAACGCTACCGGCTGAACGAACCCCTTTCACCCCATGCCTCGGCTGAAATCGACGGGGTGACCATCAATATGGAAGATTTTACCCTGCCCGATTATCCCACCGATCACCTGGTAGTGGAGGGAGCCGGGGGATTGCATGTGCCCATGAACGAGGGGGATATGATTATCGACCTGATCGGATACCTGGACCTTCCCGCCCTGCTGGTTTCCAGGAGCGAACTTGGCACGCTGAACCATACCTTTTTATCGCTTGAGGCGTTGCGCAAGCGTGATATTCCGGTACTTGGAGTGATTATGAACGGCCCCCGGAACGAGAGCAACCGCAAGGCGATAGAGAAATACGGGCAGGTTGAGGTGCTGGGTGAATTCCCCCCGCTCGAAAAGGTGAGTAGGGCGGCTTTGGAAAAAAAATTCAACTCGTTTTTTAAATGAAATCTATATCGAATTGCCTGATTCATGCATAGAAACATCTGGTATCCCTTTACGATCATTCAGGATGCGCCCGAACCCGTCAAGGTCAAAGGCGGAGAGGGGATCTGGCTGGAGCTGGAGGACGGACGCAGGATTATGGATTGCATCTCCAGCTGGTGGGTTAATATTCACGGGCATGCCCATCCGAAGATGGCCGAGGCCATATCGCAGCAGGCTTCCAGGCTGGAGCAGGTGATCTTTGCGAATTTTACCCACGACCCGGCCGAACAGGTGGCCGAAAGGCTTACTGCCCGTCTGCCGGGTGACCTGAACCGCGTTTTCTTTTCCGATGACGGCTCCACCGCTGTGGAGGTGGGCATGAAGATGGCCTACCAGTACTGGAGAAACAGGGGGGAGGAACGTAAAACCTTCATCTGTTTTGAAGGTGCCTACCACGGCGATACCTTCGGAGCCATGTCGGCCGGCGCCCGTTCGGTATTTACCGATGTGTTTAAGGAGTTGCTCTTTGACGTGGAATTTATTTCCTATCCCGAAACCTGGATAGATGATGAAGAGCGGGAGGAGAAAGAAGAGAGGGTTATCAGCCGGTTGGAACAGCTGCTGGGCGACAATCCTGACACCTACGCAGGGATCATGATCGAGCCGCTGGTACAGGGAGCGGGCGGCATGCGCATGTGCAGCGAAAGGTTTTTACAGGAGCTGGAACGGCTGGCAGAAAAGCACAACACCCTCTTGATGTTTGACGAGGTGATGACCGGCTTTGGCCGTACCGGCAACTGGTTTGCCTGTCGTCGGGCGGGGGTGGAACCTGATATCATCAGCCTGGCCAAGGGCCTGACGGGAGGGTTCGTCCCCATGTCGGTTACTGTTTGCTCGGACGATATCTATGAGGCCTTTAACAGTGCAGACCCGATGAAGACTTTCTGGCACGGGCACAGCTACACCGCCAATCCCATAGGCTGTGCTGCCGCCCTGGCATCCATGGAGCTGATGAAGGAAAATGAGCCGGTGTTTACAACCATGGAGCAGCAACACCGCCGGCTGCTTGAAGGCCTTATGGGGCATCCTCGCCTGAAAAGGCACCGGGTGACCGGTACCATAGCGGCCATGGATATTGTGACCGAAGGAGAGGAGGGGTATCTGAACAAGATAGCCGGCCGCATCAAGAGGAACTGCATCGACCGGGGGATGTTGCTTCGGCCGCTGGGCAATGTCATATACCTCATGCCTCCCTACTGCGTGACGGAGCCGCAGCTTGAACAGATGTATGAGGCCATTGAGGAATTGGTCGAATAAATAAGCGCAGGTGACTGTTGGGTGGGATATTACCAGTTCTTTTCATCGGCCGGAACCCAGGGCTCTACGCGGTATTCCTCTTTAAGAATCCAGGGATCATAGGAGGGGATTTGTTCGCTTCGCAACAGGACACTTTCATGAACCACAGGCTTGTCGGCTCTGTGTTGCGGCCATTTCCGTACCTCTTTCCGGTACAGCTTGGTCAGGAGAGTGCCTCTTGAATCGTGCATGATGCCGGCCGGGTTTTCTTCGATATCAATGCGGTCCCTGTCATAAATCAGCAGGCCGTTTTCCACCGCCTTGCCTGTGAGCCAGACCAGCGGAATGTCGGAAAGTTCGTCCTCGCGGTAGCCGCCCCCCACGTCGGTATGCATGCCGGGAAACCATACCTGGCTGATATCCTGGTAATCTTTGCATTCGGCATCCCACAATACAGGATGAAAAGTCTTACGCTTATCGTCGACGGCCAGGGCGTGATAGGCGTTTTCCACACTTTCACTGAGCTTGAAGTTGTGAAACTTGTGCCTGAAGCCCGGTATGATGTTCAGGAAAGTGCTTAGCAGTTTGGAGGGCAGGCCCAGGGCCGAAACCGTATCATAGCAACCCAGGAAGTTTATTCGCACCCACATCGTGTGATGTTTGTCTATGAAGGCTTTGGCACGTTTGACCATCCGTTTTTCATTGCCGGTTTGATAGATATTGTATGCCTGGTCTATAAGCTCGGGCCGGGAGCGGGGCAGGATGCCGAAATGGTGGATAAAACTGGCGAGACTCCGTACCGTGGCGGCCCCGCGGCTGAAACCTATAAGAAATATTTTATCACCCGCCTTGTAGTTCTCGAAAAGGAAATTATAGCAGTCATAGATATTTTTGGTGATGCCCTTGCCCCCTACCAGGCCGGTTAACTTCCGGGTGATGAACCCACGGGTTCCGATACCGGGATCGTAGAAGATGATCTGCCGGTCGGTCCGGTCTTCGATGATATTAAACAGCTTATAGACGTTGGTGTTATGCCCGACGCCCCCTTCCTGCCCGGTACCGTCGGAAAGAATTACAATGTTTTTACTCATCCCGGATGACTTTATGTTTGACGATTATGCAGGCTGTGCGTGATTTGATGAACCCCTTCTAATAGTCTCCCTGCTTGCCTATTGGTATATACCCAATTTCATCATTGTACAAAAGGGGAGCACATTGGAAGCCATAATAAATAGATAAACTGCCGCCGGTATTGTTACATCCATGCGCTCATTGGGGATTATTGGGAGGGTTTTTCATCCAGCGGTCAAAGACTTTTGCAAACCGTTCCGGTGAATCGGGATCCATATTGAAATAAAGAGAGGGTTCGATTAGCTCAAGTTCCATCAGGGCGTAATCGTCATCGTTCGTGCGAACCATATCCACCCGGGCGTAGAGGGGATTCGGTGATAGGATATCCATGACTTTGCGGCTCCGCTCCATAAGGAGCTCGTCGGCTTCTATCGTTTGCAATCTTCCCCCGTGCTCCTCCTGCACGCGGAAGTCGCCTGAAGCGGGTCTTTTAACTATGGTGTGGCTGTACTGTTCCCCGAAGAAGAAGAGAGAGTATTCCCCCTCATGCAGTATGGAATCCATAAAGGGCTGTACCAGATAAGGACGTGTTGAAAAAGTTTTCTCAAGGGATTTCAGTGTCTTATCATCTGCGGGATTCTTGATGCGGTAGGTATCATCGGCATTGGCGCTTACCCTCGGTTTGATGATCAGCTCGTCTGTGTCCAGCCGGTCGAAAGCACGGCTTAAGCCGGCCGCATCAAAAGAATCCCGCCACAGGGTGGGTACGATGGGGACCCCTTTCTTTTCAACATCCCGAAGGTAGGATTTGTCAATATTCCAGCGCACAAGAGAGAGCGGATTTTCCAGCCGTGCGGATGATTGATCGATCTGCTGTAAAACATCCAGGAATTGCTCGACATCCTGCTGGTAATCCCATGGGGAACGGATCACCACCGCCCGGTACCGATCCCAATCAGGATCGACGGCGCGCCAGGAAACCATGTCGACCTCCCAGCCGAGAGAAGCCATCGGGTCGATCAACAGTTCGTCATAAGCCTCGAAATTCTCAAGGCTGTCCATAGTCAGGAATGCACAACGGGGCATGGTGGAACAATATCTGTATTAGTCTTGTATTAATTGTAACCGTAATTGATTCAATAACTTACGGCTTGATAAGTTTGAACAGCCAACAAATTCAAGCGACTAAGAATACACAATTTGTAAATATTTCAACAATGAATAAGACACTCAAGTATAGCGTGGCAGGACTGCTGCTAATCATCGTAATTGGTTTTATCGTATTGACGCTGTCACTGGACTACCTGGTAAAATCGGAAATTGAAGCCATAGGTTCGGAGATGACGGCTACGTCTGTTACGGTTGAAAAAGTTTCCATTTCCCCCTTGTCGGGAAAGGGAAGCATAGAGGGATTGAAAGTCGATAATCCCGAGGGATTCAAAAAAGATCATGCCATCAGTATGTCGAATATCAGCATACATATGGATCCGTATACTATCCTTTCGGACACCATTGCCATTCGGCAAATAATTATTACAAAACCGTCAGTGGCGGTAACACAGAAAGTGCCTCAGAATAATCTAAATATACTGATGCGGAACATGGAAGAAAGCCTGGCCTCCAGTGAAAGCTCTTCCAACATGGTTATTGAGCATCTGCTGGTGAAAGAGGGGGAAGTTACGGTGTCGGCCACCTTTACCGAAGGTAAGAGCGCCACGGTCAAAATGGATACTATTGAATTAAACAAGATAGGCGAGGAGGGCAGCAGCTCCACCCGGCAGGTTATTGTGATGGTAACAGAAAGGCTGATGAAGGAAGCGCTTAAGGTGGCTTTGAGCGGTGGGCTGGACAAGCTTAAGAATGAAGCCGGGGAGGCCATCGAGGATATGATCAAGAACTAAACGTTTGGCGGCTTTAAACTTTCTGTAGTGTTTCGTATTTAGCTGACATCAAATTATTACTTAAGCTTATTATGATCCTATGACACACCAGGAAAAGACGGACGGAAACCGCTTGATGTCTCAGTTTATGGGGAGTACCATCAAGATTCACCAGGATGATGTGAAAGATATACCTTTGGCTTTCTTAGCTCTTGAGGATATGAAATTCCATGAGTCGTGGAAATGGTTGATGCCGGTTGTTGTTAAAATTGAAGAAGGCGAGGGACACACCGTAACGATACAGGGCAGAAAATGCCTGGTCCAGGTGGATGACGATACCTCTTTCGGACATGAAGGAGATCGCAAGATGGAGGCGGTATGGTGGGCAGCGGTCAAGTTTCTCGAATGGCACAAGGAACATAACGGCTAGGTATCAGACTGATTCTTCTTTGGGAGAGGAGCCTTTCAATAGCATGGCTATATAAACGCTTTTCGGGGCCAGCCATTCCGTGGTCCGTAAACAACAGGTATGGATATGGGGCTGCTGCGGTCTTTTACTTTAGAGCCGCGGGGGCCTGATCCAATATTTAGCGCCACTCACCTAAAATTTATCTATTTAGGGACTTGAAAAAACCAGAAAAAACGGTAATATGTTGGCAGGGGGTGCAATGCCACTCTATAAAGGGTCTTATAATAATTCGGAGAACCGCATAAATATGTGGTGACTGGTTTTTCAATATTCATTACTCTAAAACAGATTGCCTGAATACTGTCTGGTAAAGACAGTTCGGGAGGTCTTTGTATAAAAACTATAAATCGGGACAGACGCCAAAGAGAGTTTACATATAACATAAAACAAAACAATTTGATTATGAGAATACTAATGGCTTTTGTGGGGGTACTGCTGTTTACGGGATGTGCCACTACTTCAGAGATGGGGTACAATGAGCAGTTGGCCTTTGAAGCCCGCAACTACGGGTTGAGTGCTCAGCTAATACAGGATAAGATAGACAAAGAAGAATTTACCGAGAAGGATGAGGTGCTTTACTCGCTGGAGCTGGGTTCCATCTATCACCTTCAGGGGGATTACGAGGCAAGTAATCGCTATTTCACCAGGGCCGAAGAGGCTATCGATGAAAACTATACAAAAAGTGTCAGCCGAGGGCTGGGGGCTTTTATCTCCAACGACAACGCTCTTGTTTACGACGGGGAACCGTATGAAGACACCTATTTGAATACTTTCAAGGCACTTAACTACCTGCACCAGAATGACCTTGATGGTGCGCTCGTGGAGGCCCGTCGCATCGCTCACAAGCTGGAGCAGACAGCCATCCGCGCCAAGGGTCTTTCGGAAGTTATAGGAAGCGGCGACAACCCGGTCTTTAAGACGGTGGGTAAGGACAAGATCAATTACGAGCTGGGTGAACTTACCGTACAGGACAGCCCCTTCAGCCATTACCTGTCGGCCATATTGTTGGCCAAGACCGACAAGCCCGATAATGCACGCATCGAGTATACCCGGCTTGAGGAGTCGATGAACAGCCAGGCTACTCAGCTTGGAACCTATGGATTGACTGAAGCGCTGGATTCGACTATTACCGATCCCAACAGCTACAATACCGTTTTGGTTGGTTTCACAGGGCGTGCCCCTAAGAAAGTTGGCAAGAAGGAAAACTTCTTTATTCCTATTGCCAATGTGGACCTGGTATATGCCTATCCGGAGATCCAGGTGCAAAATCCGGTAGCGGAACGCGTGGAGGTAACTATCGACGGGAAGACAACAGTCGAGGTTCCTGTTATTGAGCATATGGACCTTGTATCGGCAGAGGTATTTAACTATAAACTACCGATTATCAAGTCACGTGCGTTGCTGCGAGGTGCTGCCAAGGGCACGCTTAAGCAGGTGGCGGTGAATAAAGCCAAAAAACAATTGGGCTTTTTGGGCGGATTGGCAGCCGATGCGCTCGGCAGTGCTGCTGTTGACGCTTCTGAACGCGCCGATGTTCGCGCCTGGGACAGCCTTCCCGGAAAAGTTCACTCGACGGTGTTAAATCTGACACCCGGCAAGCACCGGCTGGAATGGAAATTCTACGACGGCAATGACCGGCTGCGGTTTATCCGCCAGGAGGAAGTGAATGTTGCCGAAGGCCAGCCGCTTAAACTTGTTCAATCTGAATACCTGAGATAGGAGGACTATTATGAATTATATTAAATTAACAGCACTTAGTATTGTATTGATATTTTGCTTTACCTTGGTCGGCCAGGCACAGACGACAGTAGTCCTGGATCCAAATGGATATTTTGACCAGCATGCAACCCCGGTTACGCTCCATATGGTTGATGGCAACACTGCCAAGGTAAATCTAATCTATAACACGGGTACCACTCTCTATTACAAAGAAGAAAACAACCAGGGAGTCGGTTCCCTGCCGCTTACCGTGGTGAAGAAGATAGAATACCCCGACGGGTCCATTGAGATGTTCTATGTCCATGAAGAGCTGAACGATGAGGCAAAAGAGATGATGGAACAAATCTTTGGGGATAATAAGTAGAAGATAAGGCCATTCGGCATTTGGTATACGGGACGCCTTCTTTAGAATAGGGCACGTCCCGGTACCGAGCCCGAGCCCACACCCGCATTGAATGTCCGTTGAGATGATACTCTCCGGCTAATCAATGCGGGTTTTTTATGCATGGCGTTTTTGTCCAGCGGATCATATCGGTAGGGGCCGATTAGCTTATCAGTTGTAATACCGTTATCATTAGTTGTTTGAAAATTTCAACATACTGATTCAATGCAGGTTTCCGACCGACTCGCCCGCACAGGGCAGGAGTGGAAGGAATTAAAACGGGAATCCGGTGAATCCCAACCCCGACTCAGGGTTTGGAGACAGTCCGGAGCAGTCCCCGCTGCTGTAAGCTCTGAAACTGATAAAAGGAGTATGCCACTGTGCCGGCCTACATTTGGGCCGGGATGGGAAGGTTAACCCAGGAGCAAGCCAGAAGACCTGCCTGTATTGATGAAGGATAAGCTTTCGGGAAGAAGAGCTGAACCTATGGCCTACACAAATACGTTTGAAAAGCTGTTGCCGGCGGCTATGCTGTTGTCGGTACTTATTCTTGCCTTGGGATGCGGAGCCTCCCCCCAGGATAAAAAGAACTCCCTATCTTCAGATAGCCGGCTTACCCCTGCCGACACGCATGGTATGGAAACTGAGTACGCCCAGGGTTTCACCATCGTTGACCGGGACACCTACAAGGTGCTCGAGATAGTAAATCCCTATCAGGACAGGGTCGATACCCTCCGGTATTTGCTTAAACCGAGAGGCGTTGATCTTGACGCGGACTTGGGAGGGATGCCGGTCATTGAAGTCCCGGTACGGAGCTTTATTCTGACTTCGACCACTCACATAGCGCTCGCCGACATGCTCAATGCCTTCGACAGGATATCAGGTATAGTGGGGGCGGAATATGTGTACGCCCCCAGCCTCAGGGAGCGTATTGAATCGGGTGATATCGTATCCTTTCCCCGGGGAGAGTTCAACAAGGAGAAAGCGTTGGAGATGAATCCCGATCTGATCATGGTATCCGCCGGGCAATCCTCGCAGCTGGACGACTACAGGGTGCTCAGGGAGTCGGGAATAGAGGTACTGGTAAATTCCGAATGGCTTGAGACGACCCCATTGGGAAAGGCCGAATGGGTCAAGGTCATGGCCGCCCTGCTGAACAAGGAATCCTTGGCCCGGGATAAATTCAATACCATTGCGCGGGAATATAACGAGCTTAAAGCGAGGGTGGAGGGAATGGATAAAAAGCCGCTGGTGATTAATAACCTGCCATATAAAGGGGCTTGGTTTGTTTCGGGGGGCGACAGCTTTACCGCTCAGTATCTCAAGGATGCCGGTGCCGATTATCCCTGGTTTAACGATACCTCAACGGGTGGCTTACGCAAGGACTTTGAGGCAGTGTATGAGGTAGGTCTGCGGGCAGACATATGGATAAATCCCGGTTCCGCCGAAAGTATAAACGAACTTTTGGCCAAGGACCCCCGATTCGGGGAATTCAAGTCATTACAGAATAATAAGATCTACAATAACAACAAGCGGATGAGTCGCACAGGTGGTAACGACTTCTGGGAATCGGGAGTCGTACACCCCGAGCGGGTCCTGGCCGATCTCATTCATATTTTTCACCCCTCGGTGCTGCCTCGGAGGGAGTTGTATTATTACCGGAAACTGAATGGAAATGAATAAACGCAATAGCCGTGAGGAATGGCCGGATACATCTATAAATGCAGGATACCTGGTCCTGTTGCTGGGAGGCGTTTGCCTTCTCTTTCTGGTTAATGTGGCCCTGGGTTCGGTGGATATCCCTCTGGGGGAGATAGTGACGGTGCTGGCAGGTGGTGAAGCCGGCGAGCCGGCTTGGACGAAAATCATCAATAATATACGGCTCCCCCGGGCCCTTACAGGGGTACTGGCGGGGGGTGCGCTCTCTATTGGTGGGTTGTTGATGCAGACCCTGTTCAGGAATCCGCTGGCCGGGCCCTCGGTACTGGGTATTACGGCGGGGGCGAGCCTGGGTGTGGCCGTGGTGATGCTGTTGGGAGGGACCATTACGAGTATCTTTGTTATTCAGCAGCTGGGCGTTATGGGAAGCTGGTTGATTATCATAGCGGCAACTATCGGCTCGTCTGCCGTGCTTCTGCTCATTTTGGCCATATCGATCCGTATTCGAAATAATGTGACCCTGCTTATCATCGGTTTGATGATTGGCAATATGACCATCGCCCTGGTCAGTATCTGGCAGTATTTCAGCAATCCCGACCAGATCAGGGATTATCTTATCTGGACCTTCGGCAGCCTGGGAGGGGTGACAGGCAGTCAGTTAGGGATTCTGGCAACCGTAGCATTTGCAGGCACCCTCCTGGCCATAGCCCTGTCAAAATCCCTTAACGGTTTGCTGCTGGGAGAAAATTATGCCAAAAGCATGGGGTTGTCAGTTGACCGGGCCCGTATATGGATCATTGTCAGTACCAGTCTGCTGGCTGGGGGTGTCACCGCTTTCTGTGGACCCATAGGATTTGTCGGGGTGGCGGTACCCCACCTGACGCGTTCACTGCTGGGCACCAATGAACACCGCATATTGATACCGGCCACCCTGCTCATGGGGGCGATGCTTATGCTGGCGTGTGATATTGTAGCGCAGGTGCCCGGAAGTACCACCACCCTGCCCATCAGTGCCGTTACCTCCATGGTGGGTTCACCCGTGGTTATCTGGGTGATTGTCAGGCGCAGAAACCTTCAAGCATCGTTCTCATGACTGACGGCAGACATACCGTATTACAGACCAGGGGCCTGCAGATAGGGTATAGGGGGCGGCGGAGTGTGGCTGCCGTTGTGGCGGAAGATATCAACACCGACCTCCATTCGGGCGAGCTGATCTGCCTGCTTGGGCCAAACGGCTCCGGCAAGTCGACCCTTATCAAGACCATGGCCGGAATGCATCCTCCACTGGAGGGGGATATAGCATTGTTTGGCGATGCCCTCCACGCTCTCAATACCCGGGAGGTGGCCCGGCGCCTCAGTACGGTACTGACCGAAAAGGTTACCATCGGCAATCTTTCCGTTTATGAGCTGGTTGCTTTCGGCCGGTCTCCCTACACCGGTTGGCTGGGAAGGTTGAGCAGGGATGATGAAGAGAAGGTGCGCTGGGCTATCGATGCCACCGGTTTAAATGATTTTGTGACCAGGGATATAGGCAAGCTCAGCGACGGGGAACGGCAAAAAGTGATGATTGCGCGGGCACTGGCCCAGGATACTTCGGTGATACTTCTTGACGAACCCACCGCACACCTGGACCTGCCCAACCGGGTAGAGGTTATCAGGCTGCTGAGGAAGCTGGCCCACGAGACGGGCAAAGGGATTCTTTTATCCACCCACGAACTCGACCTTGCCCTTAAAGCAGCCGATCGCATATGGCTGATGAACCGGGAAAAACAGCTCTTCGGCGGCGTCCCCGAAGATATGGTCCTGAACGGAACTTTTGAGGAGGCCTTTGACCGGGAAAGCTTTGACTTTGACCGGGAAACGGGCTCATTTAAAATCCACCGGAAAGAAGACCGGAGCCTTTCCCTGGAGGGGGACCCCGTACCGGTATTCTGGACCCGAAGGGCGTTGAAACGGGAGGGGTTCCGGGTGGAGGAAAACAGGGCGTCCTGCGAAATACATGTACGGGCAACAGCAGCGGGGGATAGCTATCGGTGGACTGTCGAAACTCCCCGGGGGGAGGAAAAGCAGAAGACCATACGGGAGCTCATCCAAATGCTCAGGGAAATCACATAGCTATGCCCGCCCCATTGTACTATAGAGCTCAATCCCCGGAATGGTTCATGGGTTGTGATGGGGGCAGGATGGAAGGAGCTGAATATATGGACACTTAGGATTTTGAAAATATTCCCATACCGCCTATTTTCATTCCGTGCTTTGGTTCTCCTTTCCGACCTATGTTGGAAAGGGGTTAAAACGGGAATCCGGTGAAAATCCGGAGCATTCCCCGATGCTGTAAGTTCCATAAGCAATTGATCTATCTCAGACCACTGTTCCGACACCTGTCGGGGCGGGAAGGTTGTCAATTGCCGGGACAAGCCAGAAGACCTGCCAATGCACCTAGCATTCGTAGCTTTCGGGAGAAAAGCGAAGAATAAATGCGGTCCCTAATACTGCATTTATCCCATTCGATGGCTTTCCCAAAGGTGCGAATGATGTTTAATCATCATTTGTAACCTAATTATCCTCATTATGACCATCTATTTTAAACCTATTACGGTTGTCCTTGCAGTGGCAACATTTCTCGGGCTCCATACCACCGTTTATTCCCAGGATACCGGAGAACCCATAGATACCACCAGGGTCTATGAATTACAGGAAGTTATTATCAGTGCCAGCCGTTATGAGCAGCAGCCTTCTTCGGTAGGGCGCAATGTTACCGTAATCACCCGGGAAGAGATAGAAAATTCTGCCTATGGCGGACTTGGCGAACTGCTTTCGCACCAGCAAAGCCTGCATATCATAGGAGACAGCCAGACCCCCGGCTCCCTTACCCAGGGATTTCTGCGCAATTCAAACAGTAATCATTTTATCGTTATGATCGACGGGGTGCGAATTAGCGACCCTTCTACCGTGAATAATGGAATTGACCTTTCGGAGCTCTCCCTCTTGGGGGTAGAGCGTATTGAAATCGTACGCGGCTCACATAGTACACTCTACGGATCCTCGGCCATCGGCGGAGTTATAAATATCATTACCCAAAATGATGGTGAAGAAACCTTCAATGCCGACGTCTCTTCTCAACACGGTACCTTCGGTTCAGGCACCTATTCAACTACCAACAGTATTATGACCGGTTTAAATCTGGGCGAAGGGTTTTATGTCAATGCCGGCCTGTTACAGAAGTACAGCAGCGGACTGGATGCCACCATTGATACTGTTACCGGGCCGGGATCATTTAATCCGCAGGACCGGGATGCTTTTGATAAGCTGGATCTGACGGCCAAGGCCGGTTATGAGAGCTCTTCGGTCGACGCATACGTATCCTATCGGCGGGAAGACCAGTCTTCGGATGTTGACCAGGGAGCTTTTAATGACGACAGTAATGCACGCACCGATTTCGAGCGGGGGCTACTCGGTTACGGTATGGGGATTCATCCCTTGGATAACCTTGAGGTCCGCTTTGAAGGGGCGTATACGGGTTTGGAAAGAGTATTTGTAAATGATTCTTCCCTTGTTGATGCCCAGGGTAACTACGACGGCACCTATGTAGAGACCAATGCAGAGGGCACACTGTGGGAAAATGATCTTACCGTATCATGGGATGCCCGGCATCTGACGATGCTGGTGGGTGCAGAAGCTACCATACAGACCATGAACTTTCGCAACTATGTGTTTTCAAGAAGCCCGTTCGGCGTTTTTGAGCAGACCACCGACCTGGATTCACTGGATCTAAAAGAGGAGGTTTACAGCGGATTTGTCCACGCCAATATCAGCGGATCGGCAATTAGTCCTTCGCTCGATCCATTTTCGCTGGTTCTGGGTACACGGTTGGTAGATCATAATGCCTTCGGGACGCACCTGACCTATGAAGTCAATCCAAAATTAAAGGTCGGTTCGGCCCTGTTATACGGAGCCCTAAGTACCGGTTTTAATTCTCCGTCACTCTATCAGCTTAATTCTCCCGAACAGGGAGCATTTGAAACCTATTCCATCGGCAACCGGGGGCTGGATCCTGAAACATCCGTATCCTATGAGCTTGGGTGGAAACAGGAGATAGGAGAGGAGGTACATATCGACCTTTCCTTGTTCAGGACCGAGGTAAGCAATGTGATCGAATATGCATACTTGTGGTCAGGAGACACTCCCATTGAAAACCTGGGCTTTATGGATTATTTGGGAGATACCTATATTAATATATCGAAACAGGAGATCAACGGCCTGGAATTGGGGCTTGAAGTCAAGCCGAATAAGAGGTTCAGTTTCGGTGGTAACATGAAGCTGACAAAATCGACCCTTGGTTTTTCTCCCGAAGATCTTGATGAATCCTATACAGCTGACAATCATGTACAGATATTTGAGAGTGGGGAGTTTGTGGACAGGGAAAAAGAGCTTGAGGGGTTGAGCCGGCGCCCGAAAGTTTCCGCATTGTTACAGGCAACCTACCGGCCGGTGGAAAAACTGTCTGTTGGGATAACATCAAAATTTGTAGGGTCCCGGGATGATATTTTCTACAGTGCCAACCTGGGGCCTTTCGGAGCACTGGACAAGAGCAAGATTGAAGGGTACAACCTGACGGATATAAATCTCCATTACCAGGCAACCCCAAGGCTATCATTAGCTGCCAAAGCCGGCAATATATTTGATACCGATTATGTAGAGTTAAAGGGTTATAGAACCAAAGGGAGGGGACTTTACTTTAAGGCCCGATACCGTTTAGGGTCATTGTAGTTGAAATAATAATATAGATAAAACCCAATTCCCTTTCAGTGAATGAAGCTGAAAGGGAATTTTTATATGAAATATATCTGCCTTTTTAAATTTATGGTATAATGTTTGTAATAATACTTGATTAGTGAATATAAAATTATAAAAAAGATTAAATTATAAATATTAATAAAAGATTTTATAAAAGTATAATGACTATGTATGTAAAGATATATATGAAATTATAATAACGTATATTCAAAATCTTTACAACCCCACTGTGGATAACTTCAGTTTTCCACAAAAGAGCAGGATATCGTTTTAAATAGCTTTCTAAAAACTATAATAGCCATAAAACCCTTCTTTTTTATGATGCGGTATAAGGGTTTGGTATTATAAAATATAGTATAAAATAAATTTATAACCCCTTTCCTCAACCGCTTGTTTTTAAGTAGCTTATCAATTGTGGATAACTATCCCTTTTTGTGGAAAAGTATTTCAGATTTAACTTGCACCCCAGTTAAAGTGCTGTATATTTATTGAAACGCGTAGGCTTGATTAGGGCAAGCCTTTCTTTTTCTCTATGCGAAATTCAAGACAGAATCAAAGTTAAGATAAAGGAGTTTATCTATGAAATTTACACGATTTTATACCAAGGATGACTGGGAATCCCCCTTCGAAAAGATAGAATTTGTAACCCGCAAGTCTGTGATAAAAAATCCGGACGGCTCGGTAGTATTTAAAATGGACGAGGTGACGGTACCTAAATCCTGGTCCCAGATGTCGACCGATATTATTGCCCAAAAATATTTTAGAAAAGCCGGCGTCCCGGCGAAATTGAAGAGAGTGAAGGAGAAGGGAGTTCCGGAATGGCTGCAACCCCACAAAGCCGATGAGAAAGCCCTGAAGAATCTGGACGAAGAAGAGCGATACGGAAGCGAAACCGACAGCCGCCAGGTGTTTCAACGGCTGGCCGGATGCTGGACGTACTGGGGATGGAAACATGACTACTTTGATTCTGAAGAAGACGCGAAGATATTCTATGATGAACTCCGATATATGCTGGCAAACCAGATGGCGGCTCCCAACAGTCCGCAATGGTTTAATACGGGTTTGAATTGGGCATACGGAATTAACGGACCGGCACAGGGACATTACTATGTAGACGGAAAAACGGGGGAACTGAAGAAATCGGAAGATGCCTATACCCATCCGCAGCCGCATGCCTGCTTTATCCAGAGTATTGACGA
>CAYREV010000031.1:0-23563 GCA_964423345.1 uncultured Balneolaceae bacterium
GAATACCTGGACCTGTGTGACGATGACCGGCTCCCCGAGGCTGAACGCATTTCCGCCCATTCCTACCGGTTTGAAGAGTTTGTCCTCAGGCACTTGAACGAAAATAACGGCGGATCCACCCCCTTTGACGGAGCCAAAAGGCTGATTCATCTGCACGGCCACTGCCATACCAAGGCCCTGGTGGGCAACGGGCCTACCATAGAGGTTCTCGAGCGGGCGGGCTACCGAATCCGGGACCTCGAAACCGGCTGTTGCGGAATGGCGGGAAGCTTCGGTTATGAACATGACCACTACCAGGTATCCATGGATATCGGGAACCTTACCCTCTTCCCCGGCATTCGGCAGACATCGGAAGGCGAGCTGATATGTGCTCCCGGCTTCTCCTGCCGGCACCAGATCAGCGACGGCACGGGACGCACCTCTTATCACCCGGCCCGGCTGCTGGCCATGGCCCTGTCCTAAGCCTTCTCCTCATCGTCAAGCTTCTCCTTTACCTCCCGAGGGGTAATCTCATCCACCCGTGTCAGGGCCCCTTTCACAAGGGTTACAAAACGACCTGAATGGGTTAACGGTCATAATAGTTGGATTGTGTCCATTTAAGCCGGCTGAAAATGAAACGAGAATCTGCTTCGGATCAGTTTTGGAAAGTGTTCTTTTTGATCAGCTCCTCAGCACTTTTCAGGGCGGCATCGGTAATATCCTCCCCGCTCATCAGGCTGGCAACCTCTGTTACATGTTCACTATCCGACAATGGTATAATACGGGTGACCGTTCGATCTTTTTCCTCAACCTTTTGCACGCGGTAATGGCGGTGGGCCTGGCTGGCTATCTGCGGCTGGTGGGTAATGGCGATGATCTGGCATTGGCCGGACAGCTTGCGCATGGTTCGCCCCACCTTCTCTGAGATCTCACCGCTGATGCCGGTATCAATTTCGTCAAATATCATGACAGGCAGGCTCTGCTCCTTGGCCAGGATCGATTTAAGGGAGAGCATCACGCGGCTCACCTCGCCGCCGGAAGCTATCTTGGCGAGGGGTTTCGGCTCCTCCCCCTTGTTGGTGGATATAAACAGCCGAACTTCGTCGGCCCCCGTCTCCGTACACTCTACAGGCGACCCCTCAATGGTAATCCAGCCGTTTTCGGCGAACCTCCACTCGACTCGGACATCAAAATTTGCATGAGCTATCCCCAGCCGGTTCAGTTCCTCTTCAATGGATTTCGACAGGCGGGTCCCCACCTCCTCCCTTTTCTCGTGCAGGGCCCGGGCGCGCCGCCGAAGCTCGCCGGCTTCATCACGAATCTTCTCTTCCAGCTTCTCAATTTCAAGGTCAAAATTCTCAGCCATGTTAAGCTCCTGGCGTATCTCATGGAGATACTCAATCAGCTCGGGGATGGTGCGCGTATATTTTTTCTGGAGGCGGTTTAGTTCAGACTGCCGCTGACGCAGTTCCTCCAGCCGCTGCGTGTTGAACTCAATGCCCGAACGGTACCTTTCGGCAAAGTTTATCATCTCCTGTATGCTGATGCGGGCCGTAGAAATCTCTTCCAGGTAGGTCTCGAATTCCGGCTCGATGCGGGTGATGTCTTCGAGATGCAGCTTGATCTTATTCAACAGGTCGATCACGTTGACTTCGCCGGCATTTCCCAGCTCCACGACCGCTCCCGCCTTCTGGTCCAGCTCCTCGGCGTTGTCCAGCAGGTTCATCTCCGCCTCCAGCTCTTCCTCCTCTCCCGGGTCGAGTTCGGCATCCTCCAGTTCCTGTACCTGGAACCGGTAGAGCTCCATCTTCTCATTCAGCTCCTCCTCGCGTGCCTTCAGCTTCTTAAGCTCCTTTCGCAGCTCCCCCATTTTTTGATAAGAATCCCGGTACGCCTCCATCAGCGGTTGTATTTCACCGAAAGCATCGATCACCGAACGATGGTTTTCCTCCTTGAGCAGCAGTTGGTGGTCGTGCTGTCCGTGCAGGTCCACCAGGTAATCTCCCACCTCCTTGAGCACTCCTATGGTGACGGGGGTATCGTTAATAAAAGCCCGGCTCCCACTATCCCGTATCTCCCGGCGGAGGATCAATTCACTTCTGACATCCACGGCATTCTCCGTCAACAGTTCCCGGATGGGGCTGCTGTCGTCCACGCGAATGATCCCTTCGGCAATAGCCTTTGCCGCCCCCTGCCTGATCACCTCCGTATCGGCTCTTTCACCCAGTATCATATTGAGGGCGCCGATGATAATGGATTTACCCGCACCCGTCTGTCCCGTCAGGATATTGAGCCCCTCCTCAAAGCCCACTTCAAGCTCGTCAATCAGGGCAAAATCTTTTATGTATAGCGACTTGATCATGGCTGTTCACTTCGGCGGTTAAAGGAGAATCAATTATAAGAATAATTTGAACGTTTTATAACTAGTTACTGGCAGCTGGTTTCAGGTCTGTCTCCCGTGGCTCCTTCAAGGAAACAAATCGAACTTGCCTGGGGCTAATTAAAATCTATTGCCTCTCCTGCCCTCCCCGTAATCGTCCAAATCACCCCAAAATTAACAATGGCTTCCTCCCGCGAGGGACAGAAGCCATCGTTGCTCTCTCTAATTCAGCTACTCTCTATTAATAATACCATCTCTCTTAATGAAGAGTCATATGTATGACCGACAGGGAGGCCATTCCTTACAATTTTTTTTCATATTTTTTTATTAACGAACATTCACCCCAGATCTTATCCCCCTAACGTGTCCGAAAACAACACCGAACAGCAGGTCACCAAACACAAGCTTGAAGTACCGGAGGGGCACCGGGAGGGTACCCGCCTGGACAAGTATATAGCCTCCTTCATACAGAACACCTCGAGGACCAAAGTTCAAAAAGCGATCGAGGAGGGCTATGTGCTGGTTAACGGGAAACAGGAAAAATCCTCCTACAACATGCAGCCCGGCGACGTAATCGATATCACCATCCCCAAACCGCCGGCCCCGGAAGCCAAGCCCGAAAAGATGGACCTGGATATCCTTTATGAAGACGAAGATATCATCATTGTCAACAAGAAAGCGGGCCGGGTGGTCCATCCCGCCTACGGCAACTGGACCGGCACGCTGGTCAACGGGCTTATGTGGCATGCCGACCGGCTCTCCAAAGAGGAGGAGGAATCCCTGCGCCCGGGGATTGTCCACCGCCTCGACAAAGACACCAGCGGCATCCTGGTGGTGGCCAAGAACGATGATGCTCACCGTACACTGAGCGATTATTTCCGGACCAAGGATATAGAACGGACCTACTGGGCCATCATCTGGGGAACGCCCGACCAGAAGGAAGGGACCATCACCGGCGATATCGGCAGGGATCCCAGGGACCGTAAAAAGATGACGGTGTTGCCCGACGGCGAAGGCAAACAGGCCGTTACCCACTACCGGGTTTTGGAGTATTTCGATCATCTCACCCTGGTGGAGGCCAAACTCGAGACGGGACGCACCCACCAGATTCGCGTTCACTTTGCCGACAGGAACCACTGGGTGCTGGGTGACAGGAAATACGGCGGCGACTCGGTCCGCTACGGATCCAATACCGGCAGCCGCAAACAGATGTTCAACAACCTTTTTGCTTCTCTGGATCGCCAGTGCCTGCATGCAAAAACACTGGGCTTTGAACATCCGGTTACCGGCGAGGAGCTGGAGTTTGACTCCGAGCTGCCGGACGATTTCAGCCATGTGCTGGCCACCCTCAGGGAAAACTGCCAGCCCGATCCCTTATATGAGTGATCCGGGGTCTCTCCCCTAGTTTTCCAGCTTCAATCCTGCCTTCAGTGCGGCATCTATACGCGCTTTGGATTCCTCCAGGTGTGCCCGGCTGTAGTCGTCAAAATTATATGCCGGTGGCGCAAGCCTTGCTCCAATCTTCTCATTCAATTCCCGGAGCTGGGTCCTTGCAACCGATCGGGCATCGGCCGGGGTCCCCTGCGGGGCGTCGGTAACCAGCTCAATGACCTGGTCCAGGTAGGCCCGCTGCAGGTCCCTGCGGTTGCTTTCGATGTTGGTTCCGGGCGAGGACCACACCTCGCTCCAGACCGCCTCGGATACCTGTCCCATCAATTGCGGTATGGTTACGGTCTGGTCGGCCCCGAACTTCATTTCGGTATCGCGTATCCTTGCCAGCCGAACCGGGTTGAACAGCTGCTGCAGCAGAGATTCCTGAATACCCAGTATGGTATTATGAAGCGGGTAGTCTATACGGCCGGAGAAGGTCATGCTGTTGCCCCAGTGGTTCCAGCGGTCGGCTCCCAGTTTCCGGTACACTTCGGGAGAGAGCTTGAGGGCGTCCGGGCTGAAAGTGTACTCCGTAATTAAATCCAGGGCTTCCTGCTGCTTCTCCCTGCTGACGGGCACAAAAGGCATCCGCCCTTCCGGATCACCCACGTGATCGCGGTACTGATGCTGTCCGCCGATGTACTTGACCGCCGGGGTCAGCGCCCTTGCATACTGGTAGAAATAGGTCTGGAAAAGGTCCGTCGCCTCATAATAGGGCGTATTGTCTTCCAGGGCAATTTCCGGCACCCGGGGTATCAGCTCCGCTATCAGTTCGGTCCGGCTCTTGGACCAGGCCAGCGGGTCTTCACCCAGGTCGTAGACGTTCACATGCGGATCCACCGCTCCCCATCCGCGGGCGTCTTCATCGGTACCGTAGGCATGCCCGTCTTTGGCTGCCTGCCTGGCTATCTCCGCCGCTTCGGCATCATCCGGGGTATAGCCGTAGGAGATCACCCACCGGTCGTAGGATCCGACGCCGGGATTGTAGTAGTAGCCGTCCTGCTCTTTCCCTTCCGGGTTGATATTCACGGTCGGGTATTCCATCGCCGAGTTGAAGACCCCGTTTTTCTCGGTCCACGACTTGTCAAAAAGCTTGTCCAGCGGGGTGTCTACCGACGAACGGAAGTTGTGGCGCAGTCCAAGCGTATGACCCACCTCGTGCATGGTCACCCAACGCAGAACCTGGTCTACAAACTCCTTGGGTACCGGATCGCCCGGGTTGATGCGGCCGAAAGCGGTCATCACGCTCTTGGCGAGCTCCATCTGCATATTCATCTCGTTGTAGAAAGATTGCGTCTTGACGCCCCTGCTCATCAGTTCCAGCTCCTCCTGTCCAACGTTGAAGATTTCGTCGATGGCCGCCCGCGGCTCTACCATTTCGCGGTACTCCGCCTTGTCGTTCAGCATCATGCTGGCCTCGAACAGGATGTCGGCATCCAGGATCTCACCCGTTCGCGGATCCACCACCGAAGGGCCGATCGCGCCGTAGCCCGCCTGGTCGGAGGTATTCCAGCGGAGGGTGGCATAACGGATATCCTCGGCCATCACCCCTTCGGGAAGCATCTTGGCCCGGACGGCATCCCTGAAACCGGCCGACTCAAAAGCATCCGACCAGGCTTCCACGCCCTCCATCATCGCCTCCCGGTACTCTTCGGGAACCGTGTGGTCGATGTAATAGACGATGGGCTCTTTGGGATCGCAGAGCCCGTCGTCATCGGCTTCAGTAGCACATTCCAGGCGCCAGCGGTTGACGTAGCGTTTGAAAAAAGTCTTTGAATCGTCCGTAAAATCCTTGTGTACCGTCATAAAATACCCCGTGCGGTCGTCGGCCATCCGCGGTTCCATGGACTGTTCGGGAAGCTTGACCATGGTATAAAACAGGGAGAGCGGGATATAGCGGCTGTCGGCCACCGTTCTGGGGCCCCTCGGCTCCGAGTTCTTGAACGTCAGCCGGGCCTGAATATTTATATTTTCAGGGAAAGCCTGGAGCTTCTCCAGATGCGACCGGTCCTTGTCAAAGCTGACGCGCCCGGGTCGGCCGGGAGTCGTTGAAACGGCATATCCCACCCTGTTCGAGATGCCGGAGATATCACCCACGAACCAGTCGTATACGTTGATAAGCATTTGGGAGCTGTCGGGGCTGAACGCTTCGATTTTGGCCGACTCCATGATGGATTCCCCGAAAGACAGTTCCACCGCTTTGGCTTCGGGCGTGCCCTCTTCGGCCTTATAGCGATGGGGATGCATAAGCAGGAACAGCTTTCCCTCATGACTTTCAAAGGAAACCAGCAAACCCTCAAAGTAATTCAACATGGACCCGCCGTAGAGGCCGGAAGAGCCGATACCTCGAGCAAGCTCGAAGTTCATCAGGAATTGCTCCTTCAGCCGGTCGGCCGGAACTGAAAGGTACAGTTTGTCGTCATTGTGGTAGAGGTCGAAGTACCCTTCATATTTTTTCGCTTCCTTCGTGATTTTTTCGTAGTCATTGCCCGACTTCTCTTCCTTGGCGGCCGGGGCGTTGCCGTCAGCTGCACTCTGGGAAGCTGCGCAACCCTGGAATAGAAGAAATGAGCAAAGGATGATTGAAAATAGCTGCTTCATAACTGTTCATGCTTAGGTGGTTAGTATGATAATTTTAAAAGGTCAAATCGAGAGGTTTGCCATTATCCCATCAACAGACTCATCTACTTACGCAAACAAGCTGCAAAAGTTTAGCTATTAAATCCAAGCCAATTGAGTAAAAAAATGTAGCAATATTATCTTGAATAAGAACCATTTCAGCCTTATTTTTGCTCACTTTCGATGAAAGATATGCGCCCGTAGCTTATCCCGACAGCGGTTGGGACTGACTACAGATCAGTAATTCGCGATGAGTCTTTTGTCATATACCAAAATGCACCCGTAGCTCAACTGGATAGAGTACCTGACTACGAATCAGGCGGTTGCAGGTTCGAATCCTGCCGGGTGTACATAAAAAGCCTTCAGCCCTTAGCGGGGCCGGAGGCTTTTTTAGTTTTTATACTACTGCAAGTAGTTCAATTTTGTTATTGTAGCCGAATAAGCCAGGTGGTCGTAGATCCGAACCTCACCTTTCCTGACGATCACATCAGATTAGTTGTAATTGATCTCAATAAGATTCTATTCGCCCATGCTCCCCAGTAACTGCCTTCAGTATTTAAATACACTAATAATATTATTTAGGAAATAAGTACCGGGGGAAGTAAATTGAAAGGGATATCTAAATAGAAATTAAATGTTTAGCAGTAAGTAAATAGGGATCTTGGCATAGGTGCTTACCGACAAAATAGGCGAGGCCATGGAATATTTTAAAAAAAGAATCTTAATAGCGGTATGTCTTCTCTTTTCAGTATCAACGATAATTAGTGCGCAGTCACCGGCAGATCAGTTACTCGCTCCGGGATCGAGCACGGATCTGCCAGGAGTTATTCCCAATGATAATAAGATTACGGCAGGAACGCTTTCCGGCAATGTGCTTTCCGTTGATCTCGAGGTGGTTTGGGCAGATTTCCGCATGGAAACCCCGGATAGGCCGGGACTCAGGGTTACGGCCATCGGCGAAGCCGGCAAATCGCCCCAAATACCGGCCCCATTGCTCAGGGTGGAGACAGGCACCACCATTCGGGCAAGCATACACAATTCATTGACGGACTCTTCCATCACCGTATTTGGTTTGAGTATGAGGCCTTCTGAAAAGGCCGACAGCCTCGTTATTTCCCCCGGACAAACCAAGATCACAGAATTTGTAGCGGGAGAGCCGGGCACCTACTTATACTGGATTCAGATTGGGCAAGGAATGCCTCCCAGGCAGGGGGAAAATGACCAGCTGGCCGGGGCATTAATCATTGATCCCAAAGGGGGTTCGCCCGAAGACCGGATAATGGTAATAAATATTTTCAGTGAAAGGGCCGATACGCTCAAGTATGATGTTCCCTTCTTTGAAACCTTGACTATTAACGGGCTATCCTGGCCATATACTGAACGAATGCGTCCTTCCGTAGGAGATACCCTGAGATGGAGAGTGATTAACGCATCAAACAGAAATCATCCCATGCACCTTCACGGCTTCTACTATGATATTCTGTCCAAGGGCAACTGGCTAAAAGATCATCATTATAAGCCGGCTGAGGTTAGAACCGTGGTCACGGAGTTTATGCGAGGCAGAAGTACCATGATGATGCGGTGGATACCCACACGTCCCGGTAAATGGCTGTTTCATTGCCATCTTTCATTTCATGTAACGCCGGAGATACGGCTGCCCGGCGCAGCGGAACTGGATCCAAAGCATGTGCATATGGCAGGCCTTGTCATCGGTATTGAAGTTTCGCCGGGGCCTACCGATCTGATTTCAAGGGGTAACCCAAGAGCTTTGAAGCTATATGCCAATGAGTATAAAACAGATTCGCTTACCCGCTTTGGATTTTCTTTTGATCCGGATTTCAAGCCTGATAGGGTACATCGATCGGCTCCGGGTCCTTTACTGGTAATGAAACAGTATCAAAGTACCAATGTTACCGTGGCTAACCGCATGTCCATACCCACCGGGGTGCACTGGCATGGGCTTGAGCTGGATAGCTGGGCAGACGGTGTTCCAAACTGGAGTGCTTCAGATGGGAAGGTCTCACCCATTATTGAGCCCAACGAGGAGTTTACCTATAAGCTGTCTCATATGAGGCCCGGGACATTTATCTATCACACTCATCTGGATGACATTCATCAGCTTACGCGTGGTTTATATGGTGCACTTATAGTCTTGCCGGAAGATCAAATTTACGACTCAGAAACAGATCACGTATATATTGTTCAGTGGAGAACTCCCAATCCCAAAGTTTTGTCTGACGTAGAGCTTAATGGCATGACCAACCAACCGGATAGATATGCTAAGACAGGAGAAATACACCGTCTTCGGGTGATTAACATTGCTCCGGCGGGCGCTATTACGGTCCGTATGATGAAAAATGAAAAATCGTATCCAATCAAGACTCTGGCTAAAGACGGGGCAGACCTGCCGGCCAGCCAGCAGGTTTATATAGATGAAAGCCCCCGCTTAGGGGTTGGGGAAACGGCGGATTATACTTTT
This sequence comes from uncultured Balneolaceae bacterium, assembly GCA_964423345.1. Taxonomy (GTDB): domain Bacteria; phylum Bacteroidota; class Rhodothermia; order Balneolales; family Balneolaceae; genus CAYREV01. The sequence goes on from CAYREV010000031.1 coordinate 8,889, forward strand.
ACGGCTGATGAATCGGGCACTTATGAACTCATAATTGGATACAGCCCGAAATTCAGCTTGCGGCAAAAGTGGATTATCGCAAAAGCATCCGAATAAAATTTAATTAGGATTGAAAGGATGAGAAGGCCGTCCCGATGTTATTCATCGAGAAATCTTCCTGTGCGTATACATAAAAAAGGTATCCCAAACACCATTTCCCCTCTCTCAAATAAATCCTATCTTGTTGTCCGTCACTGCCGGTATCTATAAAGGTTATCGAAGATCATATACAGAGAGGCGGCAGCAATCATTTAGCTACCTAACAGCAATTAACGAACAGCATGGATTTACAAATCGAAGGAACCGTAGAACAGATACTGGAAGAACAGTCGGGAGAGGGCAAGAACGGCCCCTGGCGCAAACGGGATTTCATCCTTAAAACAGAGGGCAACTATCCCAAAAAGGTCTGCATCACCCAGTGGGGCGACAACATCGACAAGGCCGACGTGCAAAAGGGAGAAAAGATCATTGCGCATATCGATATACAGAGCCGGGAGTACAAGGGCAACTGGTATACCGACGTGAAGGCGTGGAAAGTTGAACGGCCCGGACAAGGGGATCGGGAACCCACCAACATGCCCGGCAAAGGCGGAACCGACGGCAAGAAAACCGGTCCCAGCCCCAGCGAGGAAATTTTCGACGTGGACGACGAGCTGCCTTTTTAAAGACGGCCGGGAGCGGTATTACCCTATATCCTCCTTCACCGGTTTAAATGCATTTACAATGGCCTCGGGAACCGGGGATCATGTAGCACCACCCATTCTTCATGACGCAGCGGCTTAACTTCAAAACCTCAAGTTTGCTCCAAGAGAGTTGGTCCGCAAGTTCCGAAAGAGTTACTCCCTCCCGTCCCGGTTGCGGTTTTTAGCCTCTATCCACCTCGACATATATTCGGTGCTGGCAAGGGTATGATGTTGCAGCATCCTGCCCATAAAGTTTTGCCTGCGGTGTTCCTCAAGGTTAGCCTGTACTGCAGCTATTCGATCCGTCAAATTCTTTGCATAGCCTTTGTTTGCAAAACGCTTATTAATAATGTGCATGCCCTGTTCCCCGGCTTTTTCCCATTTTGCCTTGTCGCTGTACAGCTCCACCGCCCGGTCGGCAAAGTCACCCATATCCCCGGCCAGGTAACCGCACCATTCCATCTCTCCGTTAATGCCTTCGGCTCCTATGACGGTGGTCACAGACGGCGTACCGCAGCGCATGGCCTCAAACAGTTTCCCCTTCAGGCCCGCTCCGAATCGCAGCGGAGCCAGGCAGACCCTGGATTTTCGGGCCACCTCTTCGGCATCATCGGCCCTGCCCTCTAAATAAAAGCCCTCTTCCGGTTTGTGAAGGTCCCGCATCTCCCGGCCGGCATAGGCCCCGTAGACATGCAACTCCGCTTCCGGCAGCTGTTCCCGGATGCGCGGCCATACCTCCCTTTTCAGGCAGTTCACTGCATCCCGGTTCGGATCGTGATTGAAATTGCCGATGGTATAGAAGTGTGCTCTTTCTTCAAAGGCCGGCCAGGCATTCCTGACCTTTTCATCGATCTCCTGTTCCATGAAGGGCAGGTAATAAAGCAGTCGGTCGTCGATGCCGAAGAGCCGTTGAAGCAGTTGCATCTCCGCCTCCGAGATGATCAGCGAGAGGTCGCTCCGGTAGATACTTGCCACCTCACGAAAGGCGGTCTCTTCTTCCAGCAGCTCCTCTTCGTTGAATGCCCGTCCCTCGTGTACGGCCCTGGATCGGGCTCTTCGCAGGCTGTGCAGGTCTTCCGTATCCAGTATACGAAGGGCTTCGGGAACATTTTGGGCCACACGCCATCCAAACTGTTCCTCCGTCACAAAACGGTCGAATAGAACGATAGAAGGCCGTAGTTCATTGACTAATATATCAAATGAGGGGCTGTTGACTTCTATGTTCACTTTTCCCACATCCAGCTCCTCCGGTTCGGCCATGTACTCGCTTTCAGCAGCGGTACTGGCCAGCGTTACCGGCCACCCCTCGGACCGGAAAAGAGCGATCAGCTTTGTTATTCGGCGCCCCGCAGCCGAGGAGTCCGGTTCCGGCCATACCGAACCGATCATTAAAACGGAGTCGGAAGTTCCCATTGTTTTCACTTCTGGCTGATTGAACATTATTAGAAGGTCGAACGCAACTTACATGTGTAGAAACATTATGAAAAATTCAACCATAACAACATTATCCGTTATTATTGTACTGTTTCTGCAAGCTACGAGTGCAACCCAAACCGGGCAGGCCGATAAAAATTTCAAAAAATTGTGGAATGGTTATTGTCAAGTTATAAAATCGGCCTCTAAACATAATTAAGGGCGCTTTTACCAAAAAGTAGGCATTCATCAAAAAAAATATTATACTTAAACCGTTTGGCAATTCAGTTTATTTATAATGAATTGTCTCACATATAATTAGAAGCATAAGAAGTCTAACATTGGAGATTAAAGCATGGCGGATAGAGAAGTAGGAACCGTTAAGTGGTTCCACAACGGAAAAGGATACGGATTCATTACTCGCGAAGAGGGGGAAGATATTTTTGTCCACTTCAGCGAGATAGCAATGGAAGGTTACAAGAAGCTTGAGGAAGGCCAGAAAGTGGAATTTACTGTTGCCGAAGGTGATAAAGGCCTTCAGGCTCAGGAAGTAATTCCTATCGACTGACAAACGTATATTATATAAGCACCATCCACCCGGATGGTGCTTTTTTATTCCCTGGCTATATTCAAGATGTTATTTTCAATCTAATAAAATGACATCATGGATAATCATACCTATAAACTGATCGAGATAACCGGCACATCCAATACCTCGATAGAAGATGCCATTGAACAGGCTGTGAAAAAAGCCTCCCAGTCTATTGATGACCTGCGCTGGTTTGAGGTGGTGGAGACAAGGGGAACCATCGATGAAAACCAGGTTCAGCAGTGGCAGGTTACCCTGAAGATAGGTTTCACGCTGAAGTAACTTTCATCCTGCCTGTTACTTTAAGGAAGGTTGCTTTATTATATAATGCTTCAGCTTGTTCTGCAGCTCTTTGGGATTAAAAGGCTTCGTAACAAAGTCATTCATCCCACTCACATATACTTTATCTTTTACATCCTTTAGGTCTACCGCGGTAAGAGCTATGATAGGCACTTCTCTTTTTCGGGGATCGTCCATTCTCCGGATAGCTTTACAGGCTTCAAAACCGTCCATAACAGGCATCTGAAGATCCATGAGTACGGCATCAAAAAAGCCATTCTCCCTGACTTTGTCTACGGCTTCCTGCCCGTTTTTAGCTACCGTGATGTTGGCCTCCCATTTCTGAAGGAAACGTGTCATCACTTTCTGGTTGATGGCGTTATCTTCCACTACCAGGATATGACGATCCCTCAGGCTATCTCCCGGCTTGGCAGGCTTAATATGATTTCCGTTCCCTTCACTGAACGGCAGTGTAACAGTAAATGTGCTGCCCTTCTCTTTTTTGCTTTCAACCTTGATGGACCCTCCCTGCATTTCAACCAGTTTCTTGCAGATGGTCAATCCCAAGCCCGTACCGCCGTAATTTTTGGCCGTTTCGGAATCTTCCTGGGTGAAACTTTCAAAAATATATTGCAGTTTCTCCTCCGCAATACCGATGCCCGTATCTACAACGGTGAATTCCAGATCGAAACGGTCGGAGTTATCTTCCGATATACCAACAACTAATGTAACACAGCCTGTTTCAGTAAATTTAACGGCATTGCAGACCAGGTTGTCGAGAATCTTTGTCAGGCTTATGGGATCTCCGCATAACACTTGGGGAACCTCGTCATCAATCTCCATGACAAGGGAAATATCCCGCTGATCTGCATTGGCTTGATAACTTTCAAATATATCGTTTAAGAGCTGACTCAGGTTAAAATCCACCGATTCAAACTCAAAATTACCCGATTCTATCTTGGAATAATCCAGAATATCGTCTATCAGCGAAAGCAGGGTTTTTGCCGAAAATTCCAGAATTTCCAGCTGTTCTATCTGATCCTCCCGGGGATTGTCTTTAGCCAGCAGGTTGGTCATCCCTATGATGGCGTTCATCGGAGTTCGGATCTCATGGCTCATGGTGGAAAGAAATTCCGTCTTGGCTCGAGAGCTCTCCTCAACCCTTTCCTTAGCCTGTTCAAGTTCCCTGAAGTTTTCTTCAAGAGCTTCCTGTTTCTCAAGGAGTTCCTCATTCAGCTGTTGGGTCTGTTTCAACAGGGTGTTGGCCTTGGCTTCGGCTACCTCTTTGGATTCCGAAAACTTGTTAAATATCATCCAGGTCGAAATAAAGGCAGCACTCAGTATGGCTCCCCTTACAATATTAACCTCGTCGGAAGTCAGGAAGACACGCTCAAAAAAGATATAATCCAGTATGAAATAAGCCCCTACACACAACCCTATACCGATATTTCGCAACTGTAACTCTTCCTTTTTGAAAAGAAGCACCGAAAGTCCACAGGCCGGAACCAGAAAGATCTGTATAAGCATATCTTTCCCAAATACCGCACTCAATATGATGATACCAACTACCACATAGGAGATAAGCAGGAATTTTGAACTCTTTTCATAACCGGACCGTGCCAATAGCGGTATCAATGCAAAAGCTACGGCCACACTTAGAAAAAACCATGTAAGGGATACGGTACCGTTGATATGAAAGGCCAATAAAAATAACAGGGAGACCGCTGAAAGGGAAAAAGATACAGAGTTCAACACAAGCAGATCGCTCTTCTTGAACGTATCTGTTCTTCGGGGGGCCAAATCCTGACCCAGTGTAATTTTTTTTATTCCTGTTAATAAGGCCATGCTAATCATCAATAAATAATACTATCATGCTAATTTAATGATAAAAGCAGGGAAGATGCTCATTAGAATCTATTAACGGTGGGTGGGGATAGGCCTATTAATAAAGTGGGAGATTAGAATCTATTAACAGAAGATCATTCCAGCAGGCCTGATCAGATAGATCTCAGGCCTGGGCCTTGCTTTGCTGCATTTTGGTCTTGTAGGCCATCGCATAAATCTTCATCTGCTTGACCATGGATGCCAGCCCGTTGGAACGGGTAGGTGAGAGGTGCTCTTCCATTCCTATCTTCTTGATAAAGCTGGGTTGGGTTGAAATAATATCATCGGGAGACTGACCCGAGTAAAAACGAACCATAAGGGCAACAAGCCCTTTCGTTATGGCTGCATCGCTGTCGGCTTGAAAAATAACTTTCCCGTCTTCCAGCTTTGTATGCAGCCACACCTGCGACTGGCATCCCCGAACGAGATTGTCTTCGACCTTATATTGTTCATCAAGCGGATCGAGTTCCCGTCCCAGTTTGATGATGTACTTGTAGCGCTCGGTCCAGTCGCCCAGGGCCTTAAACTCTCGGATAATCTTTTCCTGTATTTCCTGGATATCGGCCATAATTACACGGTATCAGTTTATTCCTGCCGTTAAGATAAGAAATATAAGAGACGATCTGAACCGTTGTCAGCCTGTTTCGGCTGACTTTTTCCGGCTTACTGCACCACGGACAGCTATCACCTTCTCCTCCTGTTCATCCCATTGGGGCTTGGCATAGTCGATGATAGACAGGTAGTTGCCCTCTTTATCCTGTATTCGGTATTCACAAGTGTTGTGCTGCCCATCCAGTACCGTTTCAAGATGTTCCATTACTTTTTCCAGGTCATCCTCATGAATAAACTTGGAAAACCCATCTCCCTGATTCACCGCCAGGATGGAAAGGCCGGTCAATTCCGGAAATTCTGCCGATACATGATCCAGGATTATTTCACCATCTTCCCGTTTGATGTTATAGTTGTATTCTGAGGCCTTGTTAAAAATCCGGTTGAAGGTCCGGTTTTTTTTCTTCAGCGTACCTATGATGCGTTTCTGGAGGGATATATTTTTCACTTCGCATCGAACAAGTGTATTCTCTTTCAAGTCAAGAATCTTGGTCCGCCCCTGTATCTGTATGGGCATCCCGCTTTTGTGTTTTATGATCCCCTTGAATTCCCGGTTATCGTATTCCTCCTTGGCATTTGCCCCATCAAATCGGGCACGAAGGGAATCACGGTATTTCCTGGGAAACAGGTCCCATGCCTTGATACGTTTAAGCTCATCTTTGCTGTAATTGACCAGTTCCCGAAATGATTTATTAGCCATCACGATGTTGCCCTGCTCATCCACATCCAGAACGGTTCGGTTCGATTCCTCACGCAGATTGTCAAATTCCACACTGGTATCAACCAGCATTTTCTCTGCGCGTTTACGTTCAGTTATATCATGCTGGTAGGAAACCCAGTGGGTTATATTTCCGTCCCGGTCGGTCAGCGGATGGATATCCCACTGGTTGACGAATTCGGAACCGTCTTTACGGTAGTTGACCGTATGGCCGAAAAAGGACTGCCCCTTCTTCAACCTCCGTTTTAGCTCATCCAGCACTTTCCGGTCGGTCTTGGGTCCCTGCAGTATTCTCGGGGTCTTGCCGATTACCTCTTCCTTGGAGTAACCGGTCATTTCACAAAAACCGTCATTGACATATACGATCTCGGGGCCGGGATCTTCCAGATCAAGCTTGGTAATCAAGATGGAATCGTAATCGTTACGTATGGCCGACTCCAGCAACTCAAGATGAAAAGCCTTTTTATCCTTTTCATTTTCAAATTTCCGGAAGAGTTTCATCAACTCTTCTGCAGCCCCGGCATCCTTGCTGAGGTTTTTAATTTTTTCCTTGATAGCATTCTCCATAGCAAAATAAGTGATTAAACGATATGCGTACCCCGATTTTTAGGAATGTCAATTGAGATTAACACCAGAGCTTTCCTGTATCATTCCAATGATAATAAATTTTAATCGTCCCCCAATATTTGAGACAAGCCGTTGAACTGCAAACACTTACGCCTTTATACAGACGAGCGGTGACAATTTTTTTGAATTTCCGATCAACCTTTTTGCCCTATTTTAGAGCAATTTGTCTCATTTTAGCAGCAGCTTGGCAATGGTATTCAGCTGCATATTGGATGTTCCCTCATAAATCTTGCCTATCTTTGAATCGCGGTAGTATTTTTCAACGGGGTATTCCTTGACGTACCCATAGCCCCCGAAAAGGTCAATGGCAAGAGAACTTACATTTTCCGCCACTTCCGAAGAATGATACTTGGCCATTGCAGCTTCCTTCAGGAAATTTTGTCCGTCTTCTTTCAGGCGTGCCGCATTATATACAAGCAGGCGTGCCGTTTCAATTTCCGTAGCCATCTTGGCCAACTGAAATTGAACCCCCTGGAAGTCCGATATGGACTGCCCGAACTGCTTGCGCTCCTGGGTATATGACAGGGCTGCTTCAAAGGCCCCCTGGGCTATTCCGATCATCTGCGCCCCGATACCGATGCGACCCTCGTTCAGGGTTTCGATTGCCACCTTGTATCCCTTCCCAACTTCACCGAGCACATTGCCCTTGGGTACTTTACAATCTTCCAGTAGAATCTCACAGGTTGAACTGGCACGGATACCCAGCTTGTTTTCCTTTTTGGAAACGGAAAATCCTTCAAAGTCCCGTTCGACGATAAAGGCCGTAATGCCCTTGTATCCGGCATCGGGGTTCAGGGTGGCAAAGACCAGGAATAGGTCGGCTTCGTTGGCGTTTGTGATCCAGAGTTTGGAGCCGTTGAGTACGTAGTGATCGCCTTCGTCTTTGGCCGTCGTCTTCAGGGCAAAAGCATCGCTGCCCGATCCCGCTTCGGAAAGGCAGTAGGCCCCAACCTTTTCATTGGACAGTTGCGGCAAAAACCTCTGGTTGACCTCTTCGCTGCCCCATCTCAGGAAAGCGTTGTTAACCAAGGTATTCTGAACATCCATAAACACCGCAGCGGAAGCGTCAATTTTGGAGATCTCTTCAATAGCGAGTATAGACATGAAGAAGGTACCCCCTCCTCCCTGATACTTTTCGGGGACTTCAATACCCATCAGCCCCATCTCAAAAAACTGGCGTACAAGGTCGGGATCCAGCTTCGCCTTCTCATCCATTTCACTCACCTTGGGCTTTATCACACTGTTGGCAAAATCTGCAGCCGCATCCTTCAGCATCTGCTCATCTTCGGTAAGGCTGGTTAGGGGGGGTATCATTTGTTCTACCTGTTCCATAAAACACTCTCTTATTAATATTCAATGTACGGTTGATTATGCTGGCTAAATATAGGAAATCAAGAACTAAGTTTTACCCCTTCTTTTGCTATAGACCGTAAAAAAACGTCACAGCCAACTCAGCTGTTAGTAAAGTAGGTGCAAGCTGATTATTTTAGCCCGAAACCTGCTGCCGGATATAGCTTTGTTTGGGGTTCACAGCCGATGGAGTTGGCAGTAAGAGGAATCAACAGAAAATGGAATCCACGAAATGAGTCAAAATCAGGAATCTTTATTTGAGGAATTCCCACCCGTATCCAGGGAGAAATGGGAGCAGCTTATCAAAAAGGACCTGGGCGGTGCAGACTATAAGAAAAAACTACGGTGGGATACCGGCGAGGGCGTTGAGGTCCTCCCCTTTTACCGGCGTGATGACATTGATTCTTACCCGCCCCTTCTACCCGAGCACAGGGGACGATGGACCATCTGCGCCCCCGTTTTCGATCGTTCGGTTGAGGAGGCCAACGACAGTGCACGCCGCGCAATAGCGGGCGGTGCGGATGCCTTACAGTTTAAAATACGGCTCCGAAGTACCTCGGGCATGCTGGGAGGCGACCTGGAGGGTACCTCTGTACAGGGGCAGGAGGACTTCAATAAACTATTCGAAAATATCGACCTTGAAAATATAGCTGTTGCCTTCGACACCGGTATGGCTTCTCCGCTGATCCTGGCAATGGCAAGAAACCACCTTGATGATCTTTCGCCCAATAGCAAGCCGAAGCTCTCTTTCAGCTACGACCCCTTCACTTATATAGCCGAAAAGGGACAGCTGCCGAAAAGGAGACCGCTGCTGGAAAACGAAATAGTCGACCTGGCTCAAAACGCCCTGGACTTACCCGGTTTAAAAACCCTCTGTGCCGGCGGGCGTTTCTGGCATAATACCGGGGGACTGGCAATCCATGAGCTGGGGCTATCCCTGGCATCAGCCTCCGAATACCTCGCCCTCCTAACCGATAGGGGAATGGCGGTAGGTGACGCCGCCAAAACCATTCATTTCCGGCTGGCGGCCGGGGCCAAATACTTTCCTGAAATAGCGAAATTCAGGGCGATGAGAACGCTCTGGAAACAACTGCTCGAATCTTATGGTTGCCAGCAGGAGATATCCGCCCATATCCATGCGGAATCCTCGACGTGGAATAAAACGCTGTACGACGCCCACATGAATATGCTCCGCACCACCACTGAAGCCATGGCAGCGGCCATAGGCGGTGCCGATATCCTTACGGTCAAGCCGTTCGACCGGGCTTTCAGGGAGCCGGACCCATTCTCCCAGCGCATTGCCAAAAATTCACAGATTATCATGCAGGAGGAGTCGTACTTCGATAAAGTTGCCGACCCGGCAGCGGGGTCGTACTACATTGAGAAACTGACTCACGAAATTGCCGGGGAAGCCTGGGATTATTTCCGTGAAGTCGAAAAGGAAGGGGGAGTGATGACTTCCCTGGAAAACGGCTCGGTGCAGGCAACCATCGAATCCGTACAGCAGCAGCGCGACTACGCTATCGCCCGCCGCGGACGCATCTTTGTGGGAACCAACCAGTATCCCAATCCCGACGAACGTATGAAGGACGACATTGACTCGCCTTTCACTGCTGTATCCCTGGAGGAGACGGATTATGAATTTGACCCGGATACCGGCGAGGAGGCATTGATCACCGCCATCCGGTCCGCCCTTGCAGAGGGCGCCAGGCTCGGAGACCTCGTACCCAATCTCTACCAGGAAGATTGGAGCAAGCATGAGATACGAACCGTCTCGGCATACCGGGGCGCCCGGGACTTTGAAGAACTGCGCCTGGCTACCGAAAAGCATTCAGATACCCCTCGTGTGCTCACCCTCCCGATGGGTGACAAGAAGATGCGCAAGGCACGATCGACCTTCACATCAAACTTTTTCGGTTGTGCGGGATACGAAATCGAAGATCCCATCGGATTCGACTCGGTTGAGAAAGCCGCTGAAGCCGTCCGGGAAACAGTACCGGATATTGCGGTCATCTGCAGTTCCGACAAGGAATACGAAGAGTTGGTCCCGGCCCTGCTCGACAAAATTAAGGGCACCGATCCCAAACCGTTGGTAGTCGTTGCCGCCAATCCGGAAAAACTTCCGGACCTGGCTTCCGACGACCGATTGGAGCCGTTTATCTTCTCCGGATCCAATGTCCTCAAAACACTGCAAACCTTTCACCAGAAGCTCGGCATAACCAAAGAACCATCATGAGACCAGATTTTTCGGAAATACCCTATAAGCCGCCAGCATCCGGCCCCGCCTCCCGGGAAATAACTGGAGATTCATCCTGGGCCACCCCGGAGCAGATCGATGTCAAGCCGGTGTTTACGGAGTCGGACATTGAGGGCCTGGGTCACCTGGACTATGCAGCGGGAATACCGCCCTACCTGCGGGGGCCCTATTCAACCATGTATGCCGTGCGTCCGTGGACTATCCGTCAATATGCCGGATTTTCCACCGCCGAAGAATCCAATAAATTTTACCGCAAGGCCCTGGCCCAGGGGCAGAAAGGCTTGTCGGTTGCTTTCGACCTCCCCACCCACCGCGGCTACGACTCGGATCATGAGCGGGTGACCGGCGACGTGGGTAAAGCAGGTGTAGCCATCGACTCCATCCTGGACATGAAAGTGCTTTTCGACCAAATACCCCTGGATGAGATGTCCGTTTCCATGACCATGAACGGAGCGGTCATCCCTATCATGGCATTCTATATAGTAACCGCCGAAGAGCAGGGCGTTTCCAGGGAAAAGCTTAGCGGCACCATACAAAATGATATCCTCAAGGAGTTCATGGTGCGCAACACCTATATTTATCCCCCCGAACCCTCCATGCGTATCATCGGCGACATCTTCGAATATACCTCGAAAAAGATGCCGAAATTCAACTCCATCAGTGTCAGCGGCTACCACATGCAGGAAGCCGGGGCCACCTGCGACCTTGAGCTGGCCTACACCCTGGCCGACGGACTGGAGTATCTGCGTACCGGCATAGATGCGGGGCTGGATATTGACGACTTTGCCCCGCGCATCTCCTTCTTCTGGGCCATCGGCATGAACCACTTTATGGAGATAGCCAAAATGCGGGCCGCACGCATGTTATGGGCCAAACTGGTTAAGAGGTTCAATCCTGATAATCCCAAATCCATGTCCCTGCGAACACACTGTCAGACTTCGGGCTGGAGCCTTACGGAACAGGACCCGTACAACAATGTAGCGCGCACAACTATTGAGGCAATGGCAGCGGCCCTCGGGCACACCCAGTCGCTGCATACCAATGCGCTGGACGAAGCTATCGCCCTCCCCTCCGACTTCACGGCCCGCATAGCCCGGAATACCCAGATATATCTGCAGGAGGAGACCGGCATAACCAAGGCCGTGGATCCCTGGGCCGGCTCCTACTATGTGGAATACCTGACCGACCGAATCGCACGAAGGGCCTGGGAGCTGATTGAGGAAGTGGAAGAGCTGGGGGGCATGGCCAAGGCCATAGAAACCGGCCTGCCCAAGATGAGAATTGAAGAGGCAGCTGCCAGGAAACAGGCACGCATCGACTCCGGGAAGGATACCATTGTCGGAGTTAATAAATACAGGCTTGACAAAGAAGACCCAATTGACATTCTTGAAGTTGACAACACCAAGGTTAGAAATGCACAGATTAAGCGGCTGAAGAAGCTCAAGGCAGATCGAGATGAAGAGAAAGTGGCCGGTGCATTGAACAAGGTTACCAAGGTAGCCGAAACCGGCCGTGGCAACCTGCTTGAGGCGGCTGTGGAAGCCGCTCGCAGCCGGGCAACCCTTGGTGAAATATCCGGTGCCATGGAGAAGGTTTTCGGCCGCTACAAGGCAACGGTAAAATCAATATCCGGCGTGTATTCTTCAGAAATAGATGACGACAAAAACTTTAAGAAGACCCGGGAACTGGCAGATACGTTTGCGGACCTCGAAGGGCGGCGGCCCCGTATAATGGTCGCCAAGATGGGCCAGGACGGCCACGACCGGGGAGCGAAAGTCATATCAACCAGCTTCGCCGACCTCGGCTTTGATGTCGATATCGGTCCCCTGTTCCAGACTCCGGCCGAAGCCGCCCGCCAAGCCGTCGAAAACGACGTGCATATCCTTGGAGTTTCCAGCCTGGCGGGGGGACATAAAACACTGGTACCGAAAGTGATAGAAGAGCTTGAAGAGCTGGGACGGGATGATATTATGGTTATTGTGGGAGGAGTCATACCCCAGCAGGATTATCAGTATCTGTATGACCGCGGCGTAGTGGGTGTTTTCGGTCCGGGTACCGTTATATCGAAAGCCGCCAGGCAGATACTCGAAGTACTTATTGAAAGCCGGGAAAATGATAATACATAATTAACTGCACCGGTATTCCACCGGGCAAATGACACCTATGGGCTCAGACAACAAATCCGACGAACGTTCCTCCCTTTCCCTGAATCAGGGGGTGGAATCCGGCCGTTCGATCACGCCAAAGAGCCTCGAGCAGTTTAAGCAGCAGGCTCAATCCCTGACTCCGGACGAGTATGTTGAGGGAATCCGGGAGGGAGACCGGACCATACTGAGTCGGGCCATCACGCTTATCGAAAGCACCCGGCGGGAACACCAGGCCCTTGCCGAAGAGATCATCGAGCAATGCCTGCCTTCTGCGGGAGATTCCATTCGCATCGGCATCACGGGCGTCCCGGGGGTAGGTAAAAGCACCTTTATCGAGACCCTGGGAAATATGATTACAGCCAAGGGACACAAGCTTGCTGTTCTTGCCATTGATCCCAGCAGCACCCGTACCCGGGGCAGTATCCTGGGCGATAAAACGCGCATGGAGACCCTCGCCAATAATGAAGATGCTTTCATCCGTCCCTCCCCCACCGCAGGGTCCCTGGGCGGGGTTGCACGGAAAACACGGGAAACCATCTACCTTTGCGAGGCTGCGGGATATGATACCATCTTTATTGAAACGGTGGGTGTGGGCCAATCGGAAACAGCCGTACATTCCATGGTAGATTTTTTCCTGCTCCTCATGCTCGCCGGTGCCGGCGACGAGCTTCAGGGCATCAAACGTGGCATCATGGAGATGACAGACGCCATTGCTATTAATAAAATTGACCAAAGCTCACAAAAAGAGGTGCAGAAGGCCGTCCGCGAATATAAAAATGCCCTGCACCTGTATCCTCCCAAGGAATCGGGATGGTCGCCCGAAGTAACCACCTGCTCGGCCCTGGACAGTGAAGGTATCGAAGAGATCTGGGAACTGATACAGGACTACATCTCCACCGCCAGGGGGAACGGTTATTTTGAAACCAATAGAAAACGGCAGGCCCGGCACTGGATGCATGAGACCATCAACAACCGGCTCCGGGACGCCTTCTATAGCGATCCGGAGGTGAAGAAAAAACTCGAAAAGATTGAACAGAAAGTTTTAAAGGGAGAAATGAGCTCTTTCAAGGCTGCCGGCAAACTGCTTGATCTCTACCGCGGCTAATTCACTTCGAGATCAATAGTACCCACGTCTCTCTACGAAAAAAGAAGAAAAGTTTAGGATAGGCGTATCAGCCCATATTCAGCTCGGATTGTGGGGAGGAAAAGGCTATATCCTCTTCATCGATTTTCTGCTTGCCCAGCGATTCCTGCATCTCGCTTCTCAGTTTCTGAATGGTCAAGCCGCTGGTAAGCGAGCCGTTACGGGCTATGGATATGCGGCCCGACTCTTCAGATATGACCAGTACCAGAACGTTATTCGTTTCGGTTATACCGACGGCCGCCCGGTGGCGCGTACCGAAGACCGAAGAGATGTTGGGATTTTGGGAAATGGGCAGGTAGCAGCTGGCCGCCACTATGCGATTGTTGCGTATTACCACAGCCCCGTCATGCAGAGGAGTGTGTTTATTAAAGATGGTCTGCAGCAGTTCGCTGTTGACCCTGGCATCCAGCTTGACCCCAACATCGACCAGGTCCTGCAGGGAAGAAGATCGGGCAAAGACGATCAAACCGCCCGTTTTGGTATGCGACATGGCCCGTGCGGCGTCGACCACCTCTTCGATAATGCCTTCGGAACCGGTGGAGACGAACAGTCGGTCAAGGTTGGTGTTTTGCCCCAGGTTATAAAGCAACTTTCGAATCTCGGGCTGAAAGATGATAAATACAGCCAGCACACCTACATCAAGGATTCTGCGCAATATAAAATTGATGGTAGTCAGCCCCATGGCACTGACAAGCGCGTTGATAATGATAATAAACACCAGCCCAACGGCAGCCTGTATGGCGAAGGTACCCCGTATCCACCGGTACAGGTAGAACAGCACCAGGGCAATAATAAAGACTTCCACAAAGTCTTTAATGCCGAATTCTAAAAATCCAATGGGTATCACTTGGTTACTGGTTACTGGTTACTGGTCATCAGGCTCCGACTTCCGGCTTCCGGCCTTCAGTCAGTGCATTATAAACTAAAATTGAGTCT
>CAYREV010000032.1:0-21548 GCA_964423345.1 uncultured Balneolaceae bacterium
GCGACTCGGCTGCGGCGATGCGGTATACCGAGGTGCGCATGCAGCGTATTGCCGAGGAGATGCTGACCGATATTAACAAGGAAACGGTTGATTATCAGACGAATTTTGACGACACCCTGCAGGAGCCGACCGTGCTGCCGGGCATGCTGCCCAACCTGCTTATCAACGGCGCCTCTGGGATTGCCGTGGGCATGGCCACCAACATGGCCCCGCACAACCTGACCGAGGTAATTAACGGCATCAACGCCTACCTGGAGAACCCCGATATTGAAGTTTCCGAGCTGATGGAACACATTACGGCTCCCGACTTCCCTACCGGCGGCATTATCTATGGCTACGACGGCGTCAAGGAAGCCTATGAGACGGGCAGGGGCAAAATTACCATGCGGGCCCGCGCCAAAACCGAAGAGATACGCGGCAACCGCGAGCAGATTGTAATTACCGAAATCCCCTACCAGGTCAACAAGACCACTCTGATCGAAAAGATCGCCAAGCTGGTACAGGACGAGAAGGTCGACGAAATTTCCGAGATCCGCGATGAGTCCGACCGCGAGGGCATGAGAATTGTGATTGTTCTAAAACGCAACGCCAATCCCGGCATCGTGCTCAACCAGCTTTACAAATATACACAGATGCAGCAGACCTTCGGGGTCATAAGCCTGGCGCTGGTCAAGGGCCGGCCCAAGGTGATGTCGCTCAAGGAGCTTATCTACCACTATGTGGAACACCGGGTGGAGGTAATTATACGCCGCACCATCTACGACCTGGATCAGGCCGAGGCAAGAGCCCATATTTTGGAGGGACTCAAAATTGCCAACGATAACCTGGACGATGTTATCAAGACGATTCGGGCCGCCGACAGTCCCAATGAGGCCAACCGGGAGCTGCGCCGCAAGTTTGCGCTGACCGACATACAGGCAAAAGCCATCCTGGATATGCGACTGCAGAAACTTACCGGGCTGGAGAGAGAGAAGATCGAACTTGAGTACGGCGATATTGTAGATAAGATTTCAGGCTACCGCGACATTCTCTCGGACCGCGATCGGCAGACCGCCATTATAAAGGAGGAGCTGCAGGATATACAGGATAGATACGGCGATGAACGCCGCACCGAAATTGTCTACTCGGCCGACGATTTCAGCGTCGAAGATATGATTGCCGACGAAGACGTGGTGGTTACCATCTCCAACAAGGGCTTTATCAAGCGCATGCCCGTCTCCGGTTACCGACGGCAGAAACGGGGCGGAAAGGGAATGAAAGGGACCACTACGAAGGACGAGGAATATGTGGAACATCTCTTTGTGGCCACCAACCACAATTACATTCTCTTCTTTTCCGAGAAGGGGCAGTGCTACTGGCTTAAAGTCTACGAGATACCGGAGGGCTCTCGCCTTTCCAGGGGACGTGCCCTTGTCAACCTGATCGATATCGACAAGGACGACTCCATCAGGACGTTTGTGCCGGTAAAAACACTGGATGACGAAGAATATATCAACAGCCACTATATTATAATGGCCACCCGAGAGGGACAGGTCAAGAAAACTACCCTCGAAGCATACAGCCGCCCCCGGCGCGACGGTATTATTGCCATCAACATCAAGGAGGGCGACGCCCTGCTCGGTGCGGCACTGACCGACAACGAAAGCACGGTGATCCTGGCCAACCGCAAGGGACGTGCCATTCGGTTCCATGAGGACGATGTCCGCGATATGGGCCGCAACACCACCGGCGTCAAGGGCATGGACCTTGGCAAGGACAACGAACTGGTGGATATGGTGGTTATCAAGAATACGCATGAAGCCACGGTGCTGGCCATCTCCGAAAACGGATACGGCAAACGCTCCCTGGTGGAGGATTACCGCGAACAAAGCCGCGGCGGAAAAGGGGTGATTACCCTGAAGGTGACCAAAAAGACCGGCGACCTTATAGCCCTGAAGGAAGTATCGGACAAAGACGACCTGATGGTTATTACCGAAGGGGGCAAGGTAATCCGAATGAACTGCGGAGGCATACGGACCATGGGCCGTAACACCCAGGGCGTTCGCGTCATGCGCCTCGACGGCGACGAGCAGATAGCCGCCGTCACGCGGGTGGTCAACGAAGATGAGGACGATACCGTCTGACCGCCGGCAACAAAACCAAAATTAAAAAAGGGCTTCCGAAAGGGGGCCCTTTTTTGTTTGGTCAACCAGGCGTCACTTTTCCATCATTTCTTTTAGCAAGCCCCTCCTTTTATCTATTAAAAGATCTGGAGAAACTATATTAATATCTTTGGGAAATTGTAACAGCCATTCATTTATAAAATCAAGATTATCGAAATTAAATTCTATCCTAAATAAATTAGGTTTAATCTCTGACCTCTTAATAATATTAGCCGGCAGATTGGCCTCAAACCGTCTCAAGGCCGTTTCGGATACATCCACCACTATTTTATGCGATCTCCCCTCAGAACGGAAAATAAGGGCCTCTGCGTCGATATTACCATACGGCACAAATTCTTGGTCCAATATTTCGGTATCCGACATGCGATCGAGCACAAAATTCCGGACGGCATCTCTTTTGTGGGAAAAACCGATGACGTTCCAGTGGTCCCGGTAAAATACAATAAGGTAGGGGTCGATTTTTCGGTCGGTTACTCTTTCATCGCTTTTACTCCGGTAGTTAAAACGGATGGTTTTGTTTTCGGATATGGCGTTGCTGATCAGGTACCAGTTTCCGCCGGTCGATTTTTCGGGGCCGAAGTT
The DNA here is from genome assembly GCA_964423345.1 of uncultured Balneolaceae bacterium. Lineage (GTDB taxonomy): Bacteria > Bacteroidota > Rhodothermia > Balneolales > Balneolaceae > CAYREV01. The sequence continues at coordinate 2,745 of CAYREV010000032.1, forward strand.
CAGGTAGGGGTCGACGACCATCCGGCTCTCGAGGGATTTCATAAAATCGAGCAGGTCGTCCGGAAGCACCTCTTTTATTTTCAGCTCGACCCCTTCGGCATCCTCCACCAGGGTTTTGTCTACCTGCGATTTCACAAAATTCAGCCCAACCATAATGGTTGCGAGCTCTTTGGTGGTAAACATCAGGGGGGGAATTTTGTAGCCGGGCATCACCCCGTATCCCTTGTATTCATCCCAGGTGACCGGCACGTTTAATTCCGAAAGGGCATTAAAATCCCGAAAGACCGTACGTCGGCTTACATCAAATTTTTCGGCGATATCGTTTACGGTAAGGCGCTGCTTTGACTGTTGAAGTAGCAGGATCAGCTTCATCCTGCGCTCGGAGCTGTTCATGATGCGGATTTTGATATTTCCGTTAGTGAATTACACCGCTCAAGATAACGGATATTTGGATAGGGTTCTAAGAGGAGCGGCTATTTTCGTCTGACAAATACCAGGGCTTTGTCCTTATAGAAAGTGTTCTCCGTATGTTTGTACAGATCATAGGCATCGACCTCAAGCGGTGTATCTACGGGCTTTAATTCATTTTCAAAGGCAAGCCCCTTGTAGAATACCATGGCATCCCAGGGGAGGGATCTGGTATAACGAAAGAGTTCGTGGATTTTAAATGCATGTTTGGAGACCAGTAAAAAGGGGAGGTCCGGCCCCAGCTTTTCCACGGAACCGTCTGCCGTTCGTACGTTTTCCAGGCCCAGTTGTTTAGCCATTTGCTTGACGGCCAGCACTTTCTTGCTGACAATATCATTCATTACGATTCTTTTTTCCGGGGAAATAATAGAGAGGGGAACCCCCGGGAGCCCCCCGCCCGTACCGGCATCTATAATCAGGGAATGGCTTTTATATGCCTCAAAGGAGCACAAAAGGAGGGAGTGGCGGATATGTTCCCACAGTGTTTCACGTGGAACATCCCGGCTGACAAGGTTCATGCGCTGATTCCACCAGATGAGTTGGTCCAGGTAAGTCTCAAGAGAATTCCGGTGCTTTTCGACCAGCTCGTCCGCCCCCAGAAATGTTTCACGTGGAACAGTGTGGTATGTGATTTGGTGATGTTTCACGTGAAACAGTGAGTATTAAAGGGTTGGGTAGCACCGCTTCGTTAAAACCATTGGCGGTTTTGGCGGTTGCCCGGCATTAATTTTTAAGGTATACCATCAGCACGGAAATATCGCTGGGCGATACGCCGCTGATCCGGCTGGCCTGTCCCAGTGTTTCGGGCCGGATGCGGTCAAGTTTTTGAACGCCCTCGGTAGAGAGGGAGTTGATCTTCTCATATTTCAGGTCATCGGGGATATCCATATCCTCTTTTTCTTTCATCTCCTCAACCATCTCGAATTCTTTCTCAATATAGCCGGCGTATTTAACCTGTATTTCTACCTGTTCGTGTACGCGTTTGTCGGAGCTTATAGCCTCGGCTTTTTCGTGTAGGTCGGGATCGGCGTCATACAAGTTGAAAATAGAGAGCTCCGGACGCGGGATGAGCGACTTGGCCTTTACCGGCTGGGATAGGGCCGTCGTTCCCTGCTCTTTAAGCATGGGATCCATCTTTTCGGGATAGACCGTATAGTCGGCAATAAGGTCATGAAGCTCGTCGATGGCTTTTTTCTTGGCAAGGTATCCCTCATACCGCCGGTCGGAAGCCAGGCCTATCTTATGTCCCAGTTCAGTAAGCCGTAAGTCGGCATTGTCCTGCCGCAGCAGAATGCGATGTTCGGCCCGGGAGGTAAACATGCGGTAGGGCTCGTCGGTACCTTTGGTAATAAGGTCGTCTATAAGTACGCCGATATATCCCTCGGAGCGTTTGATAATAAATTCCTCCTCTTCCTTCACTTTGCGGGCGGCGTTGATCCCGGCCATCAGACCCTGGCAGGCGGCCTCTTCATAACCGGTGGTCCCGTTGATCTGTCCTGCAAAGAAGAGTCCGTCGACAATCTTCGTCTCCATGCTTCGCTTAATCTGGTAGGGAGGGAAGTAGTCGTATTCTATGGCATAGCCCGGGCGCAGCATAACCGCCTCTTCAAAGCCGGGGATGGTACGAAGCGCCTTGTACTGCACGTCTTCCGGCAGGGAGGTGGAGAAGCCGTTGAGATACATTTCGTAGGTATTCCATCCCTCGGGCTCCAGGAACAGCTGGTGACTGTCTTTGTCGGAAAAGCGGTTGATCTTGTCTTCAATGCTCGGGCAGTAGCGGGGGCCCGTGGATTCGATGGTGCCGTTGAACATGGGGCTTCGGTCAAAACCGGAGCGCAGCATCTCATGCACTTCTTTGTTGGTATTCCCAATCCAGCAGCTTAGCTGCTCCTCGCGGGAGGGAAGCTCATTTGTCAAAAAGGAGAACGACTGCGGCTGCTCGTCTCCGTACTGAATTTCAAGCACTTCGTAGTCGATGGATCGTCCGTCGATGCGGGGTGGCGTGCCCGTTTTGAGGCGCCCCACTTCAAAGCCCAGTTTTTCGAGGGCGGCCGATATCCCCACAGAAGCCCGTTCTCCGGAGCGCCCCCCGCCGAACTGGTGATCGCCTATATGTATAAGTCCATTGCCAAAGGTCCCCGTTGTAAGCACAACCGTCCGGGCTACAAAGGTTTGCCCGGTCTGGGTACGGACGCCCGTAACACGTTTGCCCTCCTTGTCGGTCAACACGTCCACCACGTTATCCTGCCGAAAGTGAAGGTTCTCTTTTTTTTCCAGCTGCTCGCGCATCTTTTTGGAATAGAGGGCGCGGTCGCTCTGGCAGCGGGGACTCCACATGGCGGGTCCCTTGCTCAGGTTAAGCATGCGAAACTGCACCCCGCTCTGGTCGGCCACTATTCCGGTCAGCCCGCCCAGGGCGTCAATCTCCCGAACCAACTGTCCCTTGGCCACTCCGCCGATGGCCGGGTTGCAGGACATCTTGGCGATAGCATCCAGGTTCATGGTAATCAGCAGGGTTTTGGCGCCGATTTCGGCCGCGGCCCCGGCCGCTTCACTGCCGGCATGGCCGGCACCGACGACTATAACATCGTAATTTGGATACAAGGACTTCATTTTTCTAAGTGTATGTTTTTATTACACTTATAATGTTTTAAATAAAAGTGTTTGTAAGCATAGAAGGAACAGCGGTCGGAGTCGCAGCCTTCTGAAATCGCCTGAAATCTTTTCAGACCCGTAAAATAAGAGTTTTCCGGAAAAAAGCAGAATATCCATTACCGCTTAAATGCTGAAATAACAGGTGGTTTTATCTGCCGGTTTCCAATGACAGGCAAATCACGATATATTAACAACGAACGGTAAGGAAAAAACTATATAATGGGTAAGATTCGAAAAGCGGTTATACCGGCGGCGGGCCAAGGCACCCGACTGCGTCCCCTCACACGCTATCTCCCGAAACCGATGGTGCCGCTGGGAGAGAAGCCGGTGCTGGAACACATGGTCAATGAACTTCAGTCGGCCGACATTGAACAGATTGCCGTAGTGGCGCGATCGGATCACGATGCCTTAATAAGCTACTTCGAAAACTTCCCCGGCTTGGAACTGATCATGGACGATACCTCTTCGGGGCCGGGTGGTGCCATATTGCGGGCGGAGATGTTCGTGGGGAAGGAAGAATTCCTGGTGGCCTTTGCCGATGCTCCGTTAATAGGGACAGGGTCTTCAGATCATCTTCAAAGGCTGGTTCAATTAAAAAGAAACAAACAGGCTGCGGCTATCCTTTCGATCTACCCGGTGCCCGCTTCGGAGGCGGGATCCAGGGGAATCGTGAAGATTAAAGAAGGGAATGGAGATCCGGAGAGTGGCATGCCGGTGGCGGAGATGATCGAAAAGCCTACTGTAACGAAATCCGGCAATCATTGGGCATCGAGCTGCCGTTATGTGCTGGACGCATCCATATTCAGGGTGCTAAAAAAGTCGGTTCCGGGTGAAGGAGGGGAGTTGCAGCTTACGGCCGGTATCCGTGCATTGCTTGCAGAGGGAAACCTCGTTTGGGCCCTGCCGCTGCCGGAAGGGCTGCAGCGATGCGATACGGGTACCCTCGAGGGATACTATCGCGCCTGGGAGGCATGGCTGCAAACCTAGATCAGCCCCTCCTCCTTTAACCACCGATGACAGTCGCGCACCGATTGTTCAAGGGGCGGGATGTCATAATCCAATTCCCGAATGGCCTTTTCGCTGGAGAAGTTAATGTTGCTTCGTGTCATAAGTTTTGCGAGCTCGGGAGTGATATCGGGTTCATTCCCGGTGAAGGAGGAGACGATATCGGCCGCGCGGGCATATATTTTAAGCAGGAAAGCGGGTATACGGGGCGGAATGTCGGAATCGGGGATATCTGAGACCTCTGCAATAGCCCGGACGAAGTCGCTGAAGCTACAGTTTTCACCCGCCAGTATATAACGTTGCCCGTTACGTCCCTTCTTGACAGCAGCGATGTGTGCCTTGACGACCTCGTCTACGTGGGAGATGCTGATGCACCCGTTGGTTATACCCGGCAGGCCCCCTTCCTTGAGGGCGATAAAGAGGCGCCCCCAATTATTCTTATCGTAGGGCCCCACCACAAAGGAGGGATTTAAAATGACCACTTTCATGTCTCCTTTATACCGAAGCACCCTCTGTTCTCCCTCGTATTTGGAAGACTCATAGTTGACCCATGAGCGGCCCCCTTTCTGCGGGGTCGCCTCGGATATCTCCCCGTCCATATTTCCCCAGGCGGCGATACTTGAGGTGTGAATGAAAGAGTTTGCCCCTTTTTGGGCGGCAATGCGGGCCGTATGTTCGGTTCCGTTCACATTGATGCGCGTCTGCAGGTCATTGTTCCTCGACCACATGTTAGTGCTGCCTGCCAGGTGAAAGACCACATCGGTGTCTCCGGGCATTGCTGCTTCAAGAGATTCGGGATCGGTGATGGATCCTTCCCTGAGGGTGATGGGCAACTCTTCTATATAGGTCAGGTCGGATGTGTTGCGGTGAAGGGCAGTTACATTCCATCCTTCTTGCACCAGCCGGTGTATGAGGTTAATACCGATAAATCCAGTCCCGCCGGTGACGAAGGCGCTATTCTGCATCTGGTCATCTAATTAAAGAGTGAATGTATGACGCTGGATGCAGTATAAAAAAATGCGATTAAAAGAAGAAAGGTAAGAAGGGGTTATTCTTCTTCCGGTTTCAACAGGCCGGGCGAGTTGTTGCGGACATTATTCACGGCTCTGCTTACCGGGTGAAAGTCCATGGCGTCGCCGGGGAAGGGGCGGATCAGCTCTTTCAGAGCAGAGGTGTCGTGATTGTCCGGGTCCAGCCATTCTTTCCATTCTTCCTTCAGCAAAATGACCGGCATGCGGTCGTGCAGCTCTTCCATCTTTTTATTGGCGTCGGTAGTAACGATGGTGTAGGTGGGGATGCGTTCTCCTTCGGGCGACTCCCAGACATTGTAGAGGCCGGCAAAAGCAAACAACGGCTCATGAGTGGGATAAATATAGAAGGGAGTCTTGTTGCCCTTTTCCCCTTTCCATTCATAGAATCCGTTGGCGGGAATAAGGCATCGGTAGCGTTCAAAAGGTTCCTTGAAAGAGGTTTTGGTGTCGAGGGTTTCGCCCCGTGCGTTGATCATACTATAGCTGACCTTCTGTTCGTCGGCCCAGAAGGGGATCAGCCCCCAGCGAAACGGCTGCAGGCTCCGCCGCCCCTTGCGGTTTTCGCCCACCACTGGCATTCGTTGGGATGGGGCTACGTTAAAATTGGGACCGAAATCCTCTAAGCCCTCGGGCATGGCTTCGAACCATTCCTCCAGCTTCTTTTTATCTTCCTTTAAGGTGTAGCGGCCACACATATCGGATCCGGAGATAGTTAATTGGGCTTTATATCCCAACCATGATAGGAGGTTTTGGAAGAAAAGTCCATTTGCCGCAAGGCTATATCAGGGAAACCGCTGGGATCTTTCCATTCGGGATAAAGTGGAGAGGTGGTCGGATGGTATTAAAAAACACCTTCCGGGATGCAGTAACAATTTTTTTAAGGAGCGTTAAACTGAAAATGAATGCCGAGGGAAAAGAGTATCGTTTCGTAGTCGAATGCTACCTCGTCCTGCAAGAGTCCCGATACCCCCAGTTGTGATTCGAGCTTAATATTTTTCCACCCCAACCGGGCGAAAGCGGCCGGCTCGAAAAAGGTTCCGCTCTCGGTTTGGTCGTGGGTGACATTGGAGGCTTCAAATTCGGTAAACACTACCTGGGCGAGCCGTAGGGCTACTCCTGCTTCCAGGGCTCCTGTTTCCACACCCAGATTACCCTGCACAAAATACTTTCGGTAGTTTCCGGTGGCTTGCACCTCCTGGGGCCCAAAGAAATCGTACTGGTTTACGGCTTCGGCCGTTCCAAGTCCGGCTCCGCCCAGCGCTTCAAACCGGCCGATTTTGCCAAAGGGCTTGAAATAGGCAAGCCCCAGCTCTCCATAGCTGTGTTTGTGATAGTCGGCATCGAGAGAGCCGCTGCCCTCATTGGTGCCGAACGAGCCCGCAGCTACCAGTCCCACAGAGTTGGATACTGCTATCGCGGCCTGCACATCAGCGCCATTGGTGCCCCCGTGTACGGCAGCATGCACTTCACCCTTATCGTCAAGGAGAGGAGTGTGCCGTGTGTTGGGCACATAAACGGGCGCACAGGCCGATTGAAGCAAAATGATAGGTACAGTGAATAGCAGAAGCAGGTTAAAGAGTTTCATGGCAGTACGTTTAATTGAAGGCCTATACTATCAGGACCTACATTTTCCCGATATGTTACAAGTTTAACGGGGATGGCCGGCAGAGGTTCCCGGCTGGAGGGCGCTTCTGCTTACCCTTGGGAATTCAGAAAATCTTGCAGTACACGGTTTATCTCCTCGGGTTCTTCTACGGTAGGAGTGTGGCCCGCGCCGGGGATGACGGCCAGTTTCGAATGGGGGATGCGCCGGTGCATGCGCTCGGCCTTTTCGGGGGGAGTGGCCACATCCTGTTCTCCCACGATGATAAGCGTGGGGTGGGTGATTCGATGCAGTTCTTGGTACACGCCTTTCCGTTCAATTACGGCCTTAACGGCCCGGGAGATTCCGATTCGGTCGTTGGAGACAAGGTGGCCGTGCCAGGTTTTGCGTTCCTCGGCTCGTTTCGGGTCATTGAGAAACTTTTGACCGAAGAGGAGCTTCATGACGCGGCCGGCGACCAGCCTGATACTCAGCCACCGGGCCAGAAAGTTGAGCATGCGGTACCGGGGCACGTTCTCCTCGGGCTCCGTTTCGGCTGTGGTATCCACGAGGATCAGTGATTTGAGCAGAGAGGGGTGGCGTATGGCCAGCCTCATACCGACAAAGCCACCCATGGAAAGCCCCAGGAAATGGCAGGGGGCACAGTCGAGAGCCTTGATCAGCTCCAGTGCATCGAGGGTGAGGGTATCCATATCATAACCCGATTCAGTGACCTCGCTTTGTCCCTGTCCCCGGAAGTCAAAAGTAATGCAGCGGTAGCGGTCTTTCAGGGACTCAACCTGTTTGTCAAACATGCGGTTGCTACAGAGGAGCCCGTGGGCAAAGACCAGCGTTTCGGTTCCGCTGCCGTGTTCTTCATAATGAAGGGTAGCTCCGTTAACGGTTAGGGAAGGCATAAGAGTGTAAATAAGCGATGGTTGAGGTTATGGCACCAGCCGGCCGAATGGTTCCGGGTGATAGGGCCGGGGTCGATATAAAAAGGGTATAGGAAGGGGAGATCCCTATACCCTTAAATAGTGTAGGTTGGTAGACTATCCGAATTCGGACGCCTGCGGTCTGTCCGGCCTTTCGGCAGTTCCCGTACCCGAACCTGCAGTGTCCAGCAGTTCCTTGCCCAGCCATACGCCACCGACCAGTGCAAAGACAAAGCCTATACCGAAGATCATTTCGGAGGTAAAGGGTCCGCTGCCAATCAGGAGGCAGGCGAGGATAAGGGTATAGATGCTGAAGTTAGAGTAGGCCGAATGTCCCCGGGCTGCAATCAGCATGACGAGCAAACCGACGGTGAAACCAAAATGGGCCACCATAAAGTTGATGGAAATCAGCGTAGTTCCTCCGATGATCTGTTCAATCGTGGCATCCATGGTACCGGCACTTTTATAGATAAGGCCTCCCAAGACGGCCCCCAGCAAAACACTGCCAAACAGCGTCAGGAAAACCCCGCTCATAACCATGGACCTATTCTCGTTGTCCATGATCGATGCCGCGAAGCCGACCAGCCCGACAGCCATAAAGCCGTGGCCCCACAAGACGAGCGAATGGATCAACTCGGTTTCGGCCACCAGGTCAAAGAAAATGGCGCTGTTGGCCGCACCTACCAGCAGAGCCCCCAGTATTAGGCAATACGATCCCCACTTCTTTAGTGTCTGTTCCATAACAACCCCTGTGATTTTTAATTGAAGTTTAGGAAGGTTTAATGCCCCTTCCGGTTCTATCACAATAGCTATTCGAAGGAAAAAGTCAAAACCATATTTCCTCCAAAGGCTATAATTTACAGGGGTTTAGGGGTTTATAATACCTGTATGGGTTACCTCAGCTTTTCAATACGGTGTTGCAGAAGTCGATCCACCACTGGGCCGTACCCATCACCTCCAGCAGGAGGAAGCTCAACACGCCGCCGGTAACGAAGAGATAGGCCCGGTAGAACGTACCCTCCTTGCGGTAGTCCAGCCAGATCATGACAGCCAGTGCGGCAACCGTCGCGGCCACGCAGAGGTAGATCACCTGGGCAAAGCTGATGGGTGTGGGTTGCCCGTGCAAGATGACAAGAGGGAAATAGACCAGGCGGGCGAAAGCGGGAATCAACGCCCAAAAGGCAGTGGAGATCATGTAGCGGGCGTGGACTACCAGTTTCTTGCGGTTGATCATGGCCAGGATTACCGAGGCCGAAAAGCCGAAGACGGCCACAAAATCAATATAGGTAAGCCCATATTGCAGGACGGGCGGAAGGGATTCCGAGCCGATGTTGTTGGGTACCACCTGGAAGGCTGAAAATACCACACCCCCCGCGAGAAAAATACCTATGAATCCCAGGTTGCGGTGCAGGTCAAAATTCTTTTTGGTATAGAGGTAGGGCTGCACCAGCAGCAGGATGAACCAGGCCGTTGCTGTCAGGCCATGCAGGTGATGCTGGAAAGGGGCTTCGGTGAAACGGCTCCAGTAGGAAAAGGAGAATCCCGCAATGGCGATGAAAAATGGTATAAGCAGCCAGTAGTGTGCCCGTGGAAAGTGTTTCATAATCCCGTGTTTTATTAAAATTAAATTTCTCCTGAGGCGGATAAGAGGTTCGCCAGTCGACCTAATCTACTGTCATAGGCCCTTAAAATCAGCTTAAATTTGGGGGATAGGTGAATAAGATTTAGGGAGGATCAATAAGGCCGTTTATAGGGGGAAGCCAAAACGTGTGGCAGGGTCTGGGCGGCAAACATTTTCCTCTGTTAAAAAGCCAAAAACACCCAAATTCCTTTCGAAAAAATGAAAAACTTCTATTATATTTGCTGCTCTTTGATTTAGTACGCTACCCCTCTTTTTAACTGTAGATTTAAGGTCGATGGAATATACTTTTTTTGACTTTTTGCAACTCGTTGGATCGCTCGGTGTATTTATTTATGGGATGAAAGTGTTTAGTGATGGCCTTCAAAAAGTTGCAGGCAACAAATTGCGAGCCATTTTGAAGGGAATGACCCGCACGCGCTTCCGCGGGATTCTTACGGGTTTTACCACTACCGCTATTACCCAGTCCTCCTCAACCACCACCGTTATGGTGGTCAGCTTTGTGAATGCCGGGCTTATCACCCTCCTGGAATCTACGGGTATCATCATGGGGGCCAATATCGGGACGACGGTCACGACCTGGATCATCTCCATATTTGGGTTCAAGATGCAAATTACCCCGATTGCCCTGATGCTGATCGGTATCTTTTTCCCCTTTATTTTCTTCGGCCGTGAAAAGCTTCAGAACCTTGCTGAGGCAATGATCGGCTTTGGTATTCTGTTTGTCGGCTTGAATTTTATCAAAAACGGAGTGCCGAACATTCAGCAGAATCCGGAAATGTTCATGTTCCTGAACCAGTTCACCGAGTTTGGATTCTTTTCTATTGTGATTTTTGTAATTGCCGGTACGCTGCTTACCCTGCTTACCCAGTCTTCATCGGCGGCAGCGGCCATCACCCTGGTGATGCTTTTTGAGGGGTGGATCGACTTTCCCATTGCGGCGGCCATGGTGTTGGGTGAAAACATAGGTACTACGGTCACCGCAAACATCGCGGCGGTGGTCGGCAACGTCTATGCCAAACGCGCGGCACGTTTTCACTTTGTATTCAACGTCTTCGGGGTGTTGTGGATGCTGATGCTCATACACCCCTTCCTGCAGGGCATTGATATGGCTATGGGCTACTTTCTTCCCGGGTCGGAGTCTATACTCACCGGCACCGACGAGATTGCGCGAGCAAACGCCACCCTGGCGCTCTCGCTGTTTCATTCGACCTTCAATGTTATCAACGTAATTCTACTGGTCGGTTTTGTGCCCTATATTGTAAAGATCATCGAACGATTTCAGAAAGAGAAGGAGGGGGAAGACGACCAATATCGTCTCAAATATATTTCGTCGGGTATGATGTCCTCTCCGGAACTTTCTATATCCCAGGCCCACAAGGAGGTGGAGCTGTTTGCCAAGCTCATTGACAAGATGCACTTCAGTATGCAGGGGCTGCTGTTTAAAAAGCAAAAGAAACATGAAAAATTCTTGAAGAAAATCCAGAAGCGGGAGGAGATCACCGACAACATTGAGCTTGAGATTGCCGAATACCTGGCCAAGATATCCAGCCAAAACCTCACGGAGGTGGCCAGCCGCCGCATTCGGAACATCCACAGTATCATTAACGACCTCGAGCGAGTGGGCGACATCTACTTTCAGATGTCCAAAACGTTTGAGCGTATGCATATGGAGGATAACCATCTGCCCGAGGAGGCACTGCAGCGCATTGGTAAAATGCTTGATCTGGTTCATGATGCGATTCAACACGTGCGCGAGAACCTGGAAGCCGACCAGGATGAAATCACCCTTGGCAAGGCTATCAAAATTGAGGATGCCATCGATACCTACCGCGATGAACTGCAGGAATATCACTACAGCCAGCTCGAGAACGGTGTCTACTCCACCCGGGTCGGCTTTGTCTTCCTGGACTACCTCAACCGGCTGGAGAAGATAGGCGACCACCTGTTCAACGTGAATGAAGCCCTTGCCGGCGTTAAGGTGAAAGCCGCCTATGAAGAAGTGGTAGAACCAAGAGGATAATAGGGATTATAAACGGTTCGGAACTACCCGGGTCGGGGGCATTTTCGAAACCTGCCTCTTATTGCTCCTCTTTCACTTGTATCAGCTGCTCCACCACCTGATCGCCGCGCTGTACCTGCAGGGCCAGCTCGCCCGGTTCCTCCGGTGTATAGGTGAAGTCGTAGGTCTCGCCCACGTTCACCTCTATGCCGGCCTCCGTTTGCTCGCGCTGGTTCGGCGGGAGCTCCCAGGCGTCCTGGGCCAGGGGCCGCCACTGAACCGGAAATCCATCCCGGGCAAGTCGGATGTTCCGGATACCCCCTAATGCAATGTTGATGAACCGAAGGCGGTAGGTTTTGCCGACCGTCATTTCTGTGGGCTCGGGATCGGTAGTTCCATTCAGGAAGGTCGTATTACGCAGATTTTCGATCTCGCCAAACCCGTTTCCGACGATATAGATGCGGTCGGTTTCCGGTTTCCATTCTTCCCCCTCCGGCATCACCAGGAGAGGCCCGTATAAGCCTCCTCCCTGTTGACGGATGTCGGACATGTGGGTGTGATAGATATAGGTGCCCGGACGGTCGGTGCGTAGGAAGACATCAAAGCTATCCTGGGGCATTACCGGCGGACTTCGGCGATCTTCATACCCGGTAATACCGGCCACGCCATCATAGAGGCTCTCCAGCTCCAGCCCGTGCCAGTGGATACTGGTGGTCTCATCCGTCTCGTTGATAACCCGAATGGGGGTAGGGTCACCCTCATGGAGGATAAGCGGAGGACCGGGGAAGGGAATCTTGTCAGCCGGTGGCAATGCTTCGCCCGGATTGGCAATGGCAACGCCGAACTTTGGTGATAGATTTCCCGGGACCGAATCTTTGCGGACGTGGAAGCGTATGGGCTCGCCCTCGGGCTCGGCCGGTTTCCAGTCTTCCGGCGGATGGACATAGATGCCCATTACCATTCCGCCCATTCCCTCCATAGAGTGTTCTTCCGGATTAGGATCGCCCCTTCGGAGATTTCTGCGAATAATATCTACGAACTTCGGGGGATCTTCTGATAAAAACTCGGACACATCGGGATTCGGCATAATATCGAAGCTGATATGGCAGTGGAAAATCCAGCCGCCCGGACGATCGGGGCTCCAGCTAAGCTTCATAGTATGGTCGGGTTCCAAAGTTTCAGTGACCGCCTTCTGCTGTTGTGTGGGCCCATAAGCGGTACTTCGAGCGATATCACCCTTTGACTCCACCGTAAAAAAGAAGCCGTGAAGATGCATCGGGTGGGCAATCCTGGTGTCATTGATTAGGCGATAGGTAACCTCGTCTCCCAGATTATAAGAAAGCCGTTCCGTGTTCGGCCAGGGGCGACCATTTATGGTGAGATAGCCCGGGGCCAGCTGTATCATCATAACTTTTTCATTTTCGGACGGGCCTTCGTTGGGTGGATCCACAATCAGAGCACCCGACAGCAGACCGTCTTTAGCCCCCTCGTCCTCCGGTACGGCATCTTCGGGTACTCTGGCACGGTAGAAATAAGTGCCTCGCTTGTCAGCCGTGAACTCGAAGATTTCCGTCTCCCCGGGGGAGATACGTACCCACGGCAGTTTCGTTCCCGGAGAAAGCTGTCCTCGTTCAAGGTCCGGGTTATGGCGACCGGTAAGGCCCTGGATCTTAACAGGAATGTTCAACGGATTTGTGACGGTTGCCTCCACTTCGGTACCCTCCGGTACGCGGATCATCGGACCCGGAGCCTTTGGACTCTTGCCTTCAACAGCGAAGGCGAGCTTCTGCATTGCAGGTTCCTCTTGACCCAGAGGGTGCCAGTCTCCCTTCCGCACCTCGAGGTTGACCCGGAGCTGCCCGTCCTCTAATAGACCGGCCGGATTCTCATTATCATTCCACCGGACAACGGTAGGATTGTCCGCCGGCGGCTGCGCCCGGACGCCGGCAACCATGCCGGCTCCAAAGATCATCATAATCATTGCCAGAAGCAGCTGCCTCAGAACACGGGCACTCTCCTTGAATAAAAGATATGGGCAGGCGCTATATATCGCTTTCTCCCAAGAGGGATTGGTGAATTTCATAATCTTAATCCTTTTTGATTAAAAGTAGTCTTACGAGGGATTAAAGACGGGTTATCTATTATTTCCCCTTCAAATAATAGATAATAAATAGTCACTCTTGTTGGTATGACCGTTGAATAGGGCAATCCTTACAAAAAAATCTGAATAATTTGATTTGCGGACTTTATAGACGGGGGAAAACGGGTCTGTACCATAAAGGGCCTGGTGGAAAGCTGTTCCATGTCCCTTCTATAACCAGCCTGCAGACAGCCGGCAGATCCCGTGTCTCATACAGATTACGTCCACGAATGTGAAAAATATGCAACATTTCCCAACACTTATGTAAGACCCTCGGGGCAGTTTTTTGGCATATTTATTATGAAATTCGCATTAAAGATCTAAAGAATATGTCTGCCGTTGATAAAGTAACGTTTAACAATAGTACCAGCCGTGAATTCAGTAAAGCCGTAAAGCAGCGGGTCGATCACTATTTTGAAGCGAATGACCTCTCAAAGCATGCCAACACGCAGATGGTGGTAAAAACGGTGATCATGCTGACGGTCTATTTAGGTTCTTATGCCTTGATTATGTGGGGACAGTTTTCCCTGGAAGTGATGTGGTTTCTAACGTTCATAATGGGAATCGGAATGGCCGGTATCGGATTTTCGGTGTCGCATGACGCTCTGCACGGTGCCTACTCTTCCAACAAGTATATAAATAAGGCGCTGGGATATACTTTTGATCTGATTGGTTCGAATGGATATATATGGAAGATCACCCATAATATTATCCATCATACCTATACCAATATCCACGATCACGACGAAGACCTGGATGTGGCGGGATTTATCCGGCTTTCGCCCCATGCGGAATGGAAACCTGTTCACCGCATTCAGCATATCCTGGCGTTTTTTGCCTACAGCCTCTCTACCTTTTTCTGGGTGTTCGTCAAGGATTACAAGCATTTTCTTAAAGACAACATCGGCCCGTACAACAATAAAACCCATCCGGTCAGTGAATGGATCATCCTGTTTGTAACCAAGGGCATCTACTATACCTATATGCTGGTGCTGCCGATGCTTCTGCTCGATATCACCTGGGTGCACCTTCTAATCGGATTTTCAACTCTTCACCTGACGACCGGACTGATCGTCGGGATCGTCTTTCAGCTTGCGCACGTCGTGGAGGGGACCGATCATCCGGTTCCGGACGAAGAGAACATGATTGATGAACACTGGATGATTCACGAGGTGGTGACCACCAACAATTTTGCGCGAGACAATAAACCTTTGTGCTGGTTTGTCGGGGGGCTGAATTTTCAGATTGAACACCATCTGTTCCCGAGAATATGCAGCGTGCACTATCCGGCCATCAGCCACATTGTGGAACGGACGGCCAGTGAGTTTGGCATTCCTTACAATCAGCACGATACGTTCTTTAAGGCTGTGGCATCTCATTATCGCACACTAAAAAAATTCGGGGATCCGGACTTTAGCTATTCCGAAGCACGGGAAATAAATAGGCATGTATTCAGATAGCTACATAAATCCCAGGAAAAATCTGCCCGGTGAGACCTAAAAAATGAATAAACACTCACAGTAAGACATAATCATAGCATCATGGTGTTTATTTTTATTCTCCTCCTTATTACCGTTGTCTATTTTTTGTTCATCAAAAAGGGCACCGGCGGGCGAACTTTTTATAAGCACGGCAATGAACTTCGTAAACACAATACCGGTCAGGGTAGAATGTTGTCAATGTATGAGCATTTTGTTGATTATTTTAAAGATGGTAAAAAAATGGGAAGCGAAATTTTTGAAGAGATATATAATCGTATTAAAGGCAAGATTGAAAATAACCCGGGCAGAGAAAAAACAGGTGGACTTTCATCAGGGAATGATAAATCCAGTTCGAATAAACTACTGGAACTTGGTATAGAGAAACTGAATGAAGGAGAACTTGAGGCAGGTATTAAATATTTGAGCCAGGCGATCGACGCAGACTCAACCAATTGGTCGGCTTATTATGAAAGAGGACATGCGAGGTCCCTTTATTTGTTAGGCGATATTTCAGATGCTAAAAAAAAGGAGTTATTAAAATCTATAAATAAAGATTTAAGAAAATCAGTCGAGTTACAACTGGGCTCATCAATAAATCCGTTGCCACGAATGAGTTTGAGTAGATATGAAAACGAACTTAATAATTTAGAACCCCTGAAAAAATTGAAATAAAGCAAGCGAGTAACTTGATTGCGAGGCTTGTCAGTCACGAAGTTCTTGTAAGCCCTGCTATTCCCTGACTTCCAGTACTCCCATCATCCCTTGGTCTTCGTGATCCAGAATGTGACAGTGAAACATCCATTTACCCGGATAGTGATCAAAGCGTACAATAAATCGAGCTGATTCAAAGCCGGGTACATTTACCGTATCCTCCCATTTCGTCTGTGGCATTGGCTCTCCATTGCGATCAATTACCTGGAATTGAAAGCCATGCAGGTGAAATGGATGATCCATTCCGACTAGATTCCTGATTTCCCAAATTTCTGTAGCGCCCAGCTCTGCGATTTCATCTACCCGGTTTAAATCCATTGTCTTACTGTTAATCTTTCCATTACTCATACGCATAACCCTCGTCATGGCCGCATCCTCAGTATCCAGCTCAGGGATCGAACGCAGGGTTTCGGGTAGTTCTAAGGGGTCAAGAGGTGGTTCATCGGTATAATTTAGTGTTAGAAGGTGTCGTGTTTTATCCCAGTCAGATGGGCGCCACTGCGGCATGTAACGATCGTAGGGTAAGGCCTGCAGCAAAGCTTTACTTTCCGGCTCGCCGGTTCCACGTACAATAAGTTCGGCTCGCTCCCCATTGGCCAACACAATCTCTTCGATTATTTCGGGCCGTTCAAATAGCCCACCGTCACTTCCCACATGTGTGAAGATGTGATCTTTGAGAGCAAGCCGGTAGATTCGGGCACCAGAAGCATTGATGATCCGCCATCGCTGCACCTCACCACTTCGAATCGAGAGATTAGGCAAAATCTGGTCATTGACAAATAGAACATCCCCTTCTCGGCCGTTCATTTCGTCTATTCTAAATTGAGGATCGTTTTCCTCAGGGAAATCGATGGTACCATCCTCACTAAACCGATTGTCGGAAAGAATGAGCAGCCTCTCAGTCATTTCCGGAAGCGGATCATTGGGGTCACGCACGATAATGCCGCCGTATAGTCCCATCCCCACCTGCCAGGCAGTTCGATGATTAGGGTGTGGGTGATACCAATAAGTGCCTGCTGTACCCGGATGCAATTTGAAAGCATAGGTATAACTTTCCCCGGGAGCAACAGGATGAAAAGGACTGCCATCGGATACGAAAGGCAAGTGCAGGCCGTGCCAGTGCACCGTAGTTTCCTCAGGAAGTTCGTTTTTAAAATGAATAATCACACTGTCGCCTTCCGATATCTCGAGCAGGGGACCAGGAATACGCCCGTTATAGGCATACACATCCGACTGGACACCGGAAACAAGAGAAAGACGTTCTGTCGAAGCGGTCAACTTTATTTCCACTACTCCTGATTCTGATGAGTGATTTTGCAGTACAGGATGGCCAGCTACAGTATCAGCATTACTCGGTTGTAATGCATTTGCGGAAATGAGAAACAAAAAGCAAAATGTAAGTGTCAAACCTATTTTAAATAAAAATTCTTCCAATTTTATGACTACTAAATGTTTTGTCATAATGCTACCAATGACTATTGGAATAGATACCTTTTCAGTTTATGAAGTAAATATTGCAGAGACAATTTATTGCTGATTAATCGTCACTTCTTTCATTACTCCGAGATGAGCTGTAAGACCTGACACAAAAAGATAACGGCCGGGCTGTAGATCGACGGTAAAATACCCCATATTATCAACCGGCAGAACATGCATTCCACCGATAAATGATACATGATCAGGGGTGGGGGTACGAAGACCCTCCGGAGAAAACCAGTTCATCCATTCCACTAATTTCTGTTTGTCAGCTTCGGGCTCTAACCTGACCACATGAACATTGTGGCCGATGCCTTGCTCAGGCATTTCAGTAACATCGACTTTTACAGTACGTTTACCTGGGCTAATATTTCCCTCAACACTCATGTCATAGTTAGATATGGTGAGTTGAATATCTTCTGTTGGGGGAGACACATCGGAAGTCTTATCAGTTACAAGAAGTGGCCGTGCCATCCCTTCCATAAAATGTATTTCTCCATCTTTTGTTTTTGCATAACACTCTATCACATAGTTGCCCGGAGACAGCTTAACGGTAATTTCTGTAACTCCACCTGGCGTGACCAGGCCTGCTCCACCCACAAACTGAACATCCCAAAACCATTTAGGAACCTGTTCGCTTATTAATTTTCCTGCCTCTTTTGGGGTAATTTTTCTATCTCTTAGTTGGTACCATACTTCATTATAGGGATTCCCAGCCTCAGTTAAATAATCGTCGATAGACTTTCCCTCGGGCAACTTGCTAAAAAGAAGAAGATGAGTATCCTGACCTTCATTTCTAAATTGAATCTTGGACCAACCGGATGAAATTGCATCCGGTGCTTCAAATGCATAGTCTGTTGCTGTTATCGCTATATGATTATTTTCTGTGAAGCCCTCCTGTGCCTGGCAGACTAACGGTATCAGATAAGTTATAGTAATTATTAAAGCGATAGAAATGGATAGATTTCGCATAATTTTTGCTCTCCCTTTATTATTTTGTCTTTTAGTTTGTTTTTCTCTCTGCTCACACCACCCTACTTATAATCCATAATAACCAACCTAGTTAATCAGGATAAATTTTACAAAAAGCAAAGCCTCCAACGGCTCTCGTTGCCATTTTGTCCAGATAGGTTTTCTTGCCAGAAAGAGTTGTTGCCTGCGACATTGGAGGCTATATATGGGTTATACACAGCTAAAACCTCTACTTGGACGAAACCATATGTGTCGACGCATGAAAGTGCACTATTTTCCATCCCGCAGGGGTTTGATAGTTCATATGAAAGCAATTCCTTCTAGATAAAGAACCTTCGGATACTTCAAAACTGTAAGTTGTCTTTTTTTATATATATTGGAATAACAATGTCAGGGATAAATAATTAAGTAAGGGGGATTTATGAAGTTCTTTATTCAAGTGTCACTGTTTGCGATCTTTTTGGGGAGCCTGCTTTCCTGCACCAGCAAACAAGAGAAAGAAAAACCGACTACGGAACCTAAGCTCATCGAAGTCCGGGCGATATACGATGCTGAAACCGATCGGCACCTCTTTGAAACCGATACCGACACCTTATCAGCCGGGTGGACTACGTTCCGTCTGGTCAATGCCAGCCCATATGTTCACTTTATCTTTTTCAACCACCTCCCCGGAGACCGCACCAGCGAGGAGCTGCTATCCGAAGTGA
>CAYREV010000033.1:0-21224 GCA_964423345.1 uncultured Balneolaceae bacterium
AATTCCTATATTCATGCTTCGGTTCAATGTGTTTGGATTAACTTAAAATTTTCTTGGTACAATGAGTAAACGCAATTATTGGTTGATGAAATCGGAACCCTACGTATTCAGTATTGACGATCTTAAAGAGGTGGAGACGGAACCGTGGGACGGTATCCGCAACTACGAAGCCCGCAACTACATGCGGGACGAGATGGAGATAGGAGACGGGGTGCTGTTTTACCACTCGAATGTACGTCCGCCGGTCATTGTGGGAACCATGGAAGTGGCCAGCGAGCCCTACCCGGATCCGACCCAGTTTGATCCCGACTCCAAGTATTTTGATGAGAAGAGCAGCGAAGAAGACCCGACCTGGAAGCTGGTGGATGTCAAGTTTGTGCAGAAGTTCGACGAGCCGGTCACCCGCGACGCCCTCAAGGAGGAGCCGGCCCTGGAGGATATGGTGCTGCTGAATCGTTTCCGTCTCTCCATCACGCCCGTCACCGAAGAGGAGTGGAACAAAATTCATGAGATGGCAGGGGCGGAGCCGCGGTAGTTCAGCCGGAGCCGCGGTAGGACAGTTGTGCCATTGGATTTCCCCTGGAAAAGGGCGTTCCAACGAAGGCCTTCGGAGATTGATCAACAGCTTTTTGGAGGAGTTCGAAAATGGCGCTGTTTCATTTCTGTTCAATTAATTATGTTGGCATACAATCAGAGTATTTGAATTAACCCGATAATGGATAATAAAGCAGAACACGTATACCTTCGCACCAAGGGGATTTTGCCGGTGCAGAAACTCAAGGTGCTGGCTGAAGCCGGTATTATCAGGGGCAGTGAGGAGTATCCGCTGCAGGATAACCAGTATCAGCCCAACTCCATCGACCTGAGACTGGGCAAAAAAGCCTACCGGGTGCGCAGCAGTTTCCTGCCCGAAGACGAGTCGGTGGGGGAGAAGCTGGCCAAGCTGAAGCAGTATGAAATGTCGATTGAAGAGGGGGCCGTTCTCGAGACCAACTGCGTATATATCATCCCGCTGCTGGAAGAGCTGCACCTTCCCTCCAACATCTCTCCCCAGAAAGCGTTGTTTAACGGCAAGAAACCCGATGGGAAAAGCTCCATGCAGGTCATTTCGGAGGAGCACCTGGCTGCCAAAGCCAACCCGAAGAGTACGACCGGAAGGCTGGATATCTTCACCCGGGTGATCACCGATTATTCGCACCGTTTTGAAGAGATCAAGCCGGGCTACAAGGGGAAACTCTACCTGGAGGTGGTACCCAAATCTTTTCCCATCCGGGTGCGTACGGGGCAGCGCCTGAACCAGCTGCGCCTGCGCCACGGGCATACGGTGCTGTCGGATCAGGATATCCTGCGGTTGCACGGATCCGACCCGCTGCTATTCTCGGAAGACGGCAAGCCGTTGCCGCTGGACCGGATCAAGGTGAACAACGGGCTCTTCATGAGCGTAAACCTGCACGGCGAGGAGGGGGAGATCGTAGGCTACAAGGCCAAAAAACACCGCGACCTGATCGACCTGGAAAATATCAACCACTACCGGATCTCCGATTTCTGGGAGCCGATCTATGCGCAGCAGGACGATCACCTTATACTCGAACCCGAAGCCTTCTATATTTTTGCCTCCAAGGAGCGGTGCCGCATCCCCACGCACCTGGCCGCGGAGATGATTGCCTACGATACCGGTTCGGGGGAACTGCGTACCCACTATGCGGGTTTCTTTGACAGCGGTTTCGGCGGAAGTGTGGAAGACCGCGGCGCGCGGGCGGTACTCGAAGTGCGTTCGCACGACGTGCCGTTTCTGATCGAAGACGGACAGACATTCTGCAGTATGATATTTGAGCCCAACACCGAAGTCCCCCAGTTTGTGTACGGCTCCGACATCGAAAGCAATTACCAGGGACAGGGCTTGAAGTTGGGAAAACACTTCAAACAAGATTAAAAGGCTTTTTATTTATGCCTCGCAAAATTGTAACCGGTTGTATTTGTCACAATCGATCTTTTGAGGAGATTAAAATCTTTGCCATGAAGAACTCTCTTAATTCTGTGGAAGAGTTGAGAAACCGGAACTATTGCGGCTGCGGCTGCGGACTCTGCAATCCCTATATCGAGCTGGTGCTGGAGACCGGCGAAACGGAGTTCGAACCGGGTGAATTCCGCCGGCGCAACAGAAATCAGTCCTGAGCCCGACTTTCATCCCCCAATCTTATGAATATCTTTTATACCCCGCCGGAGCATATACAGGGTGAGCAGCTGGAGCTCACCGGCCGGGAGGCTCACCACGCAGGCAAGGTTATGCGATACCGGGAAGGGGATGAGATTACCGTGGTCGACGGCCGGGGAGGGCGATACCGGGGCAAAGTGGCCCGCATCGACCGTGAACTGCTGCAGGTCCGGATCGAAGAAAAAGAGGAGCTGCACCCGGCGAAGCCCGAACGGGTGCTGGCTCTCGGGATCATCAAGAAGAGAGACCGCATGGAATTTGCCGTTGAAAAGGCGGTGGAGCTGGGCGTAAGCGAGATCGTTCTTTTCAGGAGCCGTCATACCGTCAAGGAGAATGTCAGGATAGACCGCCTGGAGATGTCGGCCCTCTCGGCAATGAAGCAAAGCCTGAGAGCCTGGCTGCCGGATGTGCGGGTCATGGATTCCCTTGAAAGGGTAGTGGGACATTATAAGGGGCACACCCCGATCCTGGCCCACGGGGATTCCGATATCCCGGTGGAGCAGCTTCCGGAAAAAGTCTGCGCTGATGACCTGTTACTGCTTGTGGGGCCCGAGGGCGGGTTTTCCAATGAGGAGGTCGGCCGTATAATAGACAAGGGAGGAAGAAAGGTAAGCCTGGGAGGTCACCGCCTGCGGGCCGAAACTGCAGCGATAGTGTTGTTGAGCCGGTTGTCTCCGGAGGTCAAAGGGCAGAGCGAAGACCGGTGACTGTGAAAATGTAGCACTAGATTCATCTCACGCGAGGTAAATAGAAGGCGGACCTGCGTTGAATCCGTGTTCCTTTACCCCTGCGTGCCGGTATTCTGTTGATTGGAGGCATATTCCTTGAGTGCCTGCACCTCATCCCAGTATTTCATGGCCTGCTGAAGGGTATTGTCGAAGACGTCGTTAATAACCGGGTAGTACTTCTTGAGGCCCCAAACCTGCCGTGCCAGTTCCGCTTTCATATATCCACGGGGCATCCATTCAACTTCCGCAAAATGTCCTTCGGGAATATAGAGTGTGCCCGAATTGATGTCAGGGCCGGAAACCGTGTCGGAGACCACCACGTCATTTTTCTTGAGCCGGGCGAACACATCATCCAAGTGCTTCTCCTCCCACTCAAAATTAGTGCGAAACTCTTCATAGTTGTCTTCCCACTTCGACCGGAAGTCGTCGCCATAGTCGTCGAGGTAGTCGCGTACGAATTCGAAGCCCACCCTATTGCGGCGCATGAAATTAAGCAGGGCGGCCGATTGCGTGGTATCTTCCTGCACAATCTGGTCGGGTACGATTCCTCCGCCCCCGTAGACGGTACGTCCCGCATCGGTCCGATATTTCAGGGAGTCGGGAATGTTGTTGATGAATTCTACCGCATCTCCCTTGGCATCGTCCGACCGTTTGAATACTTCATACACATATTCTTCTTTCCCTGTGTGGGAATAGGGCTTTTGGATTAAACGGCCCGAGGGCGTGTAGTAGCGGGAGATGGTAACCCGTATCTTGCTGGAGTCTACCAGGCTGTACTGCTGCTGGACCAGTCCCTTGCCGAAGGTTCGCCGTCCTACGATAAGACCACGGTCATGATCCTGTACGGCACCGCTGACAATCTCGCTGGCAGAGGCCGACCCTTCATTGACCAGCACCATGACCGGCTCCTCCGTAAATTTACCCTCCTTGCGGGAAAAGTAGGAACTGGTAAACCGCTTGTGACGGCTCTGCGTGGACACCAGCTTGGTACCGCGGGGGAAGAACTCTTCTGCAATAGCTATGGCTTGTGAAAGGTATCCTCCCGGGTTGCCGCGCAGGTCAAGGATGATACGCTCCATTCCCTTCTCGTTCAGCTCTTTCATTGCGTCCATAAACTCCTGATGCGTGGTGGCGGCAAAACGGTTGATCTTGATATATCCTGTTTTGTCGTCGAGCATATAGGAGGTGTCGACAGTATAGAGGGGGATATCGTCTCTTGTAATGGTAAATTCCAAAAGTTGCTCCACGTGGGGGCGCTTGATGGTCACGTCGACCTTGGATCCCTTGGGTCCCCGAAGGGTGTTTCGCACGTCCTCATTGTTGAAGCCGATGGCCGAACTGTCATTGATCTCAACGATACGGTCGCCCGAAAGGATGCCAAGCTGGTCGCTGGGCCCTCCCGATATGGGCGTGATAACGGTGATGGTATCCTGAATGACTTCAAACTGAATGCCGATGCCCTGGAATTTCCCGTCGAAATTTTCGTCAATAGCCTCACTGGCCTCGGGACCGATATAGGTGGAATGGGGGTCAAGCGAGGAGAACATGCCTTCAATGGCATCCTCGGTACGCTTGGTCATATTCTCGTCCGGGTACTTGTCGGAAAGAAACAGGTAGGCGTTTTCAAACTTTTCGACCGACTCGCGCAAGCCGTCGATGTTAAGCTGTTCAAAAGTGGTATCGGCGGGGGTGTTTTCAAGGTCGGCCGTACTGTCGCTCAGATTTTTAACCAGTCCCTTGATACTTTTCTTATACAGTGTGTTGACATCGACCTTGTCTACATAGTTATCGAGTATTCTGCGCTGGGATTGAATATATTTTTGCAGATTCTGGCGATCATCTCCCTGGCTGGACACCACACTTTCCACGCCGGCAACCCAGAACAGGGCAAGAAGAAGGATAATTGCTGCATTGGGAGCTAAAAATTTCTTCACGGTCATATATGTATGCTTGTTTTGTCTTGTGCTATCAACGAACGACTACGGAAATTATTTGCCGTATGCATGCGCTTGGTAAAATTGGCAGAATGTATAATAAGCTTCTTTATTTCCTTTATTGCAATACCTGAATGTATGCCTACAGGATATATTGGCTTAAATCCTTGTCCTTAACAATATCGTCCAGCTGTTTGTTCACGTAATCTTTGTCAATGGTGATCTCACCGCTGCTGATGTCGTCCGGAACGGCAAACAGCAACTCGTCCAGCAGGGAAGATAGGATGGTATGCAGCCGCCGGGCCCCGATATTCTCCACGCGGGCATTCACTTCGGCGGCGATGGAGGCGATCTCTCTGATGGCCTCTTCGGTAAACTCTATCTCTACCCCTTCCGACTTGAGCATGGCCTGGTACTGTTTGGTCAGGGCGTTTTTAGGCTGGGTAAGAATATCGAAAAAATCCTCTTCGGTCAGGGAATTCAGTTCCACCCGTATGGGGAAGCGTCCCTGCAGTTCCGGAATGAGGTCTGACGGCTTAGACACATGGAATGCACCGGAACCGATAAACAGGATGTGATCGGTTTTGACCATGCCGTGCTTGGTGGATACGTTGCTGCCTTCCACGATGGGAAGAAGGTCACGCTGCACACCCTGGCGGCTCACGTCGGGCCCGCCGCCGCTTTTGCCGTCGCCGGAAGAGGTGGCAACCTTGTCAATCTCGTCGATAAAAACGATGCCATGTGTTTGCAGGCGTTCAAGCCCTTCCTGTACGGCGGCATCGTGGTCGATCAGCTTTTCAGCCTCCTCGTCCAGCAGTAGCTGGCGGGCTTCCTCGACGGTGACTTTCCGTTTGGACTTGTTGTTTCCGCCGCCCATTTTGCCTAGCATGTCCTGCAGGTTGATACCCATCTCCTCGAGACCTCCCTGCGGGCCGAACACCTGCATCATGGGGGCTTTGCTGGATTTGCTTACTTCCACTTCGATCTCACGGTCGTCGAGTTCGCCGTCACGCAGCTTCTGGCGGAATTTCTCCCGGGTGCGTTTGTTGAGTTCCCGGTCGCTGGCACTGGCCGGGTCAAAATCCTCTTCGCCGGCATTGAATCCCGTTGCCTGGTCGCCCGGCTTTTTCACAGGGGGAATAAGGATGTCCAGGATGCGCTCCTCTACGATATCCTTGGCTTTCTCCTGCACGCGTTCCTGCATTTCGCTTTTAACCATGTTGACGGCTATGTCGGCCAGGTCGCGAATCATGGATTCCACGTCGCGGCCCATATAGCCCACCTCGGTGAATTTGGAAGCTTCAATCTTCAGGAAGGGGGCCTTGGCCAGCTTGGCAAGGCGCCGGGCAATTTCCGTTTTACCGACACCCGTCGGACCGATAAGCAGGATGTTATTGGGAAGGATCTCATCCCTGATCCCCTCACCGGAATTCATCCGCCTCCAGCGGTTACGCAGGGCGATGGCCACCGAGCGCTTGGCATCATTCTGGCCTACAATATACTTCTCCAGCTCGGAGACAATCTGTTGGGGCGTTAGGTTTTGCTGTTCGAAAGCTTGTTGCATGGAACTACTTTTCAATTTCTAAAAGACTAAGGTTGTGATTCGTGTATATGCAGATATCGGCTGCAATGTTCAATGACTTTTCAATGATCTCTTTGGCCGAGAGGTCGGGGGCATTCTCCTTGAGGGCCCGTGCTGCCGCCAGGGCGTAGGAGCCTCCGCTGCCGATAGCCAGGATCTTGTCGTCAGGCTCAATGACGTCACCGTTTCCGGAGATCAGCAGGGCCTGTTCCTTATCCATAACGATCAGCAGGGCTTCGAGCTTGCGCAAAAACTTGTCACTTCGCCATTCCTTTGCCAGCTCGACGGCCGCACGCTTGAGGTTGCCGTTATATTGTTTCAGCTTCTCCTCGTATTTCTCGAAGAGGGTGAAGGCGTCGGCCGTGGAACCGGCAAAGCCGGCGGCAATCTTGCCGTCGTAGAGGCGGCGGACTTTACGCACGGTCGATTTCATTACGGTATCGTCCATTGTTGCCTGGCCGTCGCCACCCAGGGCCGCCTCGCCGTTGTGTATCATTCCGAGTACGGTAGTGGCTTTTAAAGGGGGTAGACTCATTCTATAAGCTTGTTTTATACATTCGGACAGAGCCCATAAAGGCTTTGAACCTAGTTTTTGTAATACTTTGACTTGGAACGGGAAGATCGTTCCCCGGAATCGCCGTTGGAAGAATAGCGCTTGTTGCCCGACGGCCGCTCCTTGCGTTCTTTCTTGTAGTAGTCCAGCTGATCCCGGCTTTCCCTGGTATCCAGCTCCTGAAGCTCCCCTTCGGTACGGTGAATTATTTCGTCGATATCCTGGTCGCGCATCACCACGTCGGTGATATCGATATCTGAACCGGAGAGCGTAACCTTGTAATCATTGAGCGAGATGGTCTCGTCGGGTATAAAGGTGATCTTGACCCAGTGTTTCAACATCCATTTCCACTTTTTGCTGGTGAGGAACCCTTTCTCAAGGTGCGACTTCAGGTAAGGGTTGATGTAGATGTCGATGGCACGGTAGTCGGTATTATGCCTGAACTTGCTGATCCATGCATCGAGATCGGCGATGATGGTATTGCGTGTCACGACATTGCCGGAGCCTCCGCACATGGGACATACATTGGATACGGAGTTGACTACGCTCGGGCGGATCCGCTGGCGCGTAATCTGCACCAGCCCGAAGTCGCTCATGCCTATCACGTTGGTTTTGGCCGGGTCTTTCTTGAATTCCTTCTTTAGCTCGTCATAAATCTTCTTGCGGTTATTGTCGTACCGCAGGTCGATGAAGTCCACGCAGATGATCCCCCCTATATCCCGCAGCCGCAACTGCTTGGCGATCTCACGGGCGGCCTCCAGGTTGGTTTTCAGGGAGTTGTCCTCCTGTTTTTCCTTGGCGGCGTAGGGGCCGGAGTTGACGTCGACCACAT
Organism: uncultured Balneolaceae bacterium; assembly: GCA_964423345.1. GTDB lineage: Bacteria > Bacteroidota > Rhodothermia > Balneolales > Balneolaceae > CAYREV01. The sequence goes on from CAYREV010000033.1 coordinate 7,845, forward strand.
ACATCGCTTCGGTCTGTTCAAAGATCAGGTATCCGCCGGAAGGCATCCGCACCCGGGGACTGAATATGGAATCCACATCCTTGGCGATCTTCATATGGTCAAAGATGTGCTCCTTGCCTTTATACATCTCCACGTTGGGGATCATTTGTGGAGCTATCTGGCTTACATAGTTTTTCAGTTTCTTGTATGTCTCCTGGTCGTCGATCAATACGCGGTCATACTGTTTGGCAAATAAGTCGCGTACCAGGCTCTCTGTCATATCCAGGTCATTGTAGAGCAGGGCCGGGGGTTTGGCCGTCTCGAGGCGTTCCAGGATACGCTCCCATTTTTTCAGCACGTTGCGCATGTCGTCTTCCAGGGCTTTTTTGTCCTGGTCCTGCGCCACGGTACGGATGATTACGCCGAAGCCCTCGGGCAGCATGGATCCAACGGTGCTTTTGAGTCGCCGCCGCTCTTTATGGTTGCTGATTTTTTTGGATACGGCGATGTATTCGCCCATGGGTATCAGTACGAGGAACCGGCCGGCGATGGTAATATCGGTGGATACGCGCGGCCCCTTGGAACCGATGGGTTCCTTGACGATCTGAACCAGCAGCTTCTGGCCCGACTGCAGTATCTTGCCGGCCCAGTTTTGCTTGTCGTAGTTAGAAAGCTTGTCAAAATTGGTGTTTTTGAGCTGGTTGTGCACCCGCTTCGAAAGGGCGTCCCGGCCGTTCAGCATCTGGACATATTCCTTCAGATGGTCGCCGGCGTCGGAGAAGTGAAGAAAAGCGTCTTTGGGGGTACCCATGTCTATAAAGGCAGCGCGTATGCCGCTCATAACCTTGTGTACCCGTGCTACATAGATATTGCCAACGGTTCGTTGGTTTTGCTCAGATTCTATAAAGAGTTGTGCAAGCTCCCCGTTTTCCAGGAGGGCTATGCGATTCTGTTCGCCAGAGGCGTGTATGATAATTTGATTCTTCATGGAAAGTCTTTCTTTGCATACAGCCGCGGCCTCCGAAATAAATAATCCTTTGCATATGTTGCGTTAAAGTCATCACATTTTCAGGAATTTGTACAGTGTTGCATTCAAGCGGAGATCCAGCAGCCGCATAATTAATATTCTTATTTAGCGTAAATTTCGGTAACGGATATTGAGGATATCCAGAGGTAAGAGTGCGCTGCAAAAACTTGGCACAAGCTTCAGATATGAACAGAAGAGGTGAAATCAGACTCTCTACATTCTTAAAAAGCCAGTGTAAAACCAAAAATAACCTTTTAAATACTTGGGATTTCAAAAATCGTTGCAACTATAGCTGAATAAAGCACTCTGAATTCCTTTCAATACCTATTCTTAATATACATTTACTTTTGCATTAATGTAAATGCAAAAAAACAGGCTCAGCTTCATATACAAGCCGTTGAAATATGCTGTTTCGTTTTACATAACGTATTAAAGCCACCTTTAGTCTGGCAGACGGGCAATATAGGGATCAGGCGTCCTGGTCTACACGCTCGATATGAGCACCTACGCCCTGCAGCTTGTCCTCCAGGTCTTCATAGCCCCGGTCCAGATGATAGATGCGAAGCACGTCGGTGGTGCCTTCGGCCACCATGGCCGCCAGCACCAGGCTGACGCTGGCCCGCAGGTCGGTGCTCATCACGGAGGCCCCCTTAAGCTCGGTCTTGCCCTTGATATGAACGGTGTTATCCCTGACCTGCATGTCGGCCCCCAGGCGTTTCAGTTCCGGCACGTAGCTGAAGCGGTCGGTATAGATGGTGTCGGTCACCTTGCACTGGCCGGCCGCCTGGGTCATCATGGTCGACCACTGGGCCTGCAGGTCGGTGGGGAAGCCGGGATATATTTCGGTCTTTACAGAAACAGGCTTCAGCTCATCCGGCGACTTGACATGAATGTCGGTTCCGTCAATTCTAACCTCCGCCCCGGTTTTGACCAGGGTGTCCGGGAAGCCGCCCAGCTCGTCCGGATCGGTGCCGGTGAGGGTCAGTTCCGATCCGGGATGCATGGCGGCGGCGATCATAAAAGTACCCGTTTCAATGCGGTCGGGGGCGTTATGGATCTCAATGCCTTCCAGGTGATCCGCTTTTTCTATGTGAAGGGTATCGGTGCCGATCCCCTCGATGTCGGCGCCCATCTTTTCAAGGGCCTCGCAGAGCAGTACCACATCGGGTTCTTTGGCAGCGTTTTGGATGGTAAATTGTTCGGTGCGCAGCACCGAGGCCAGCAGCAGGTTGATGGTAGCGCCCACGCTGCTGGGTACCAGCTTGAACGTCCCGCCAGGCAGCGGCTTGCCCGCACTGCCGATGACGTATCCCCCCTCCAGGTCGAGTTCGGCGCCCATCGTTTTCATGCCGTCGATGTGGAGGTCCACCGGCCGGGGTCCCCAGGCACAGCCGCCCGGCAGCGACACCTTGGCCTTTCCGAAGCGTCCCAGCAAGGCCCCGAGCATATAGAAGGAGGCGCGCATTTTGCGTACCAGCTCGTAGGGTGCCTCCAGGTGGGAAATATTGGACGGGTCGATGGTCAGGGTGTTTTGTTTCTCATCAAATTCGACCTTTGCCCCGGTGACCCTGATCACGTTGCAGAAGGTATAGATGTCCCGCAGCTTGGGAACGTTATATATGGTGGTAGGGGAGCTGCCCAGCAGGGCGGCAGCCATGAGCGGCAAGGCTGCATTTTTAGATCCGCTGACAGCTATAGTCCCTTTGAGGGGGGTAGGGCCCTGAATTTCAAATTTATCCACTTGCTTCTATTTCTAGGATTAATGCATTTTTTTCTACGGAGTCGCCCTTGCCCACCGCTACAGTGGTAACGGTGCCGGCGACGGGCGCTTTCAGTTCGTTTTCCATCTTCATCGCTTCCAGGATGGCAACGGGATCGCCCAGCTCTACCTGGTCGCCCTCACTGGCCATCACTTCGAGGATTTTGCCCGGCATGGGTGCGTTGAGTTCACCCTCGCCCAGCTCGGCCAGGGTCTTGAAACCCATCTCATCGAGCAGCAGGTCGCGTTCATCCCGGACATCCACCGAACACCAGCTGCCGTCGACCGTAAACTCGACGGTATTCTTGTCGAAGGATACGTTGTCGATTTGGTACAGTTTGTTCCCCTGACGAAGCAGATACCTGCCGTTGTCCTGCCGGTGGAACCGGTATGTCCGGTTGGTTCCGTCGAGGGTACATTCGTTTTCGTCGGGCCGGAGATCCAGCTCCCGCACCTCATCACCTATGGTAACTTCAAATTTCATGTACGTATTTTTTTAATAGCTGAAAGTCCGCGTTTGGTGGCCTGGTAGGTGAAATCCTGCAGGTTGTCGGCATCGTAAAAACCGGTCAGCGTCAGTTTGCGTCCGTCATCTTCATAGGCTTCCACAAAGCCGAAGTTGAGAAGGTTGATCAGGTCGTCGCGCAACTCGCCGTACTGCAGACCCGTCTCTTCCAGGATTATCTGGAAGCTTTCGGGATAAATAAGCCGTTCCAGGACTTTGCGTTCTGATTTTGAAACTTTTCTTTTTTTCATAGTTCCGGAATTTGGAATCCGAAAATAGGAGGCATTCCACTCTTTAACAAACTTATAACACCTCTACATCGCCATAGCTCAGTACATTCTGGCGTCCGTCATAGATGAGCAGCCGGTATAAGCCCGACGTCTGGGAGCCGTCGCCGAATTGTGTGGGACTGAGCTGTATGGTGATCAATCCGGGATCGATGGACGAGTCCAGAGAGGAGTAGAGCAATATCTGGTTTCGGTAATTCTCTCTAAAAACGTACACTTCAATTCCGCTGAGTGTTTCAAAGCCCTTGTTTTCGATTTCGAGGATCAACGGGCTGTTGAGATCCACCGGGTTGGGATAGGCCGGCGTCACGATTTCCACCAGTCCCCGGTACATCGGGGAGGTGCGCCAGTCGTCGGGATCGTTCCCGTTTTCAACGCGGTTGCCCCCCTCCGTCATTTGAGTAATATTCTGGGGCGGGTTCAGGGCCCTGTTTTCGAACTCCCGCTGGGCATCGGTTTGGGCACAGCTGCCGAACAGGAAAAAGAGGCCTGAAAAAATAATTAAGAAATAAACGGATGAATGGCGCATACACCGAACGATTAAAATTTGAAATACCTTGCAATACATTTACTATTGAACCCTTAAAATATCGAAGATTATCGTGTTATTTTAAAATACTTGTTTAAAATTTAATACCTGTTAATGAATGAGCTGTCTTTCCAATTATTTTAAGCCGATGCCCTGGGTGGTCCTGCTGGTTTTCCTGGCCTGCCTTGAGGGGCAGGCACAGCGGACCGACCTTGCCATCCGGGAGGCGTGGAGCGATCCGCCCGAGCTGAAAGAGCTGACCGGGTTGAAAGAGGAGTTTACCTATGAGGTCAAATACAGCTTCTTTAAGTTGGGGGAAGTCATAGTGGAGGTGCTTTCGGATACCACCTACGAGGGAAAGAGAGCCTGGCATCTGAAGACCGTCATACGGTCCAATCCCGGGATCCCATTTGTGGGGAAGGAGGAAAACCACTACAACAGTATTTTTATGGAATCGGATTCGATGCCCGTTGAACATATTTATTGGAGGGATAATGTTGATGAGGAAGAGTTCAGGGATGTGGTATACCGCTTTGACCGCGAAAAACAAAAAGTGTACGGCCGTATGAATGAGGTTGAGTCCGATACCTTCGATCTGGAGCCGGGCGGCAATTCCGGGCATCCTACTTTTGTGACGAGCAGGCTGTATGCGGGCAGTGATACCACGATCAGGATGCCGATCTATATAGATATGAACCATGGATATCTTACCATAAACAATACGACGGATATAGAGAGCAGGGAATATGAAGCTTTTGAGAATCCCGTGGAAACTTTTTATACCGAGGGACAAACAACTATTGAGGGGCCTTTTGGTTTCAAGGGTTCCTTCAAGGCGTGGTTTCTGACCGACGCGATGCGGGTGCCTCTCGAAGCCCATGTCAGGGTTTGGCTGGGACACGTAAAAATTCGACTGACAGACTATAAAAAACAGGTGCGATAATGAAGAAAGTGCTTTTTAAAAAACTGCCTCATGCGAAAAGCCTTGAGCTTCCATCCTACGAATCGTCCAGTGCTGCGGGGATGGACCTCCGCGCGGCTCTGGAGGAACCGATCGAGCTTGCTCCCGGGCAGCGGAAGCTGATCCCCACGGGTTTGCAGATGGCCCTGCCGGAAGGGTATGAGGCCCAGATACGTCCCCGAAGCGGACTGGCCTACAGGAACGGCATCACCATGCTTAATACGCCGGGGACCATAGATGCCGACTACCGTGGAGAGGTCAAGGTACTGGCCATCAATCACGGGGAAGAACCGTTTACCGTTAATCATGGCGACCGTATCGCACAGATGGTGGTTGCACCCGTACAGCAGATGTTTGTGGATGAGGTGGACGAACTGCCCGAGACGCAGCGGGGAGAAGGCGGTTTCGGGAGTACGGGTGTCAGTTAGGGCCGCGGGCAAAACAGATACAACCCCCTAATTTACCCTGATTGATATTGGTTTTAGTGACCCCGCCGAATCTCCGGGCTCTGCAGCCTCAAAAGAAAAGTAAACAGGCATGACCGAAAGCGTACGTCCCTATATCAAGCTGGTCAGAAATAACCGGAACTACCGCCGGTTATGGCTGAGCCAGATCGTGTCGAACTTCGGAGATTGGTTCGGGCTGCTGGCCGTATATGCTATCATTACAAGGTACTCCGATTCGGAGTTTTTACTGGGGCTGATCATTGTTATCAAGATGATGAGCCTTGCTTCGTTTTCCCCCTTTGCCGGTTATATAACCGACCGGTTTAATCGCCGGCGTCTTATGATATTCTGTGACCTGAGCCGGGGAGCCCTGATGCTGGGACTGCTGCTGGTGGTGTCTTATGAAACCCTGTGGATTGCCTACCTGCTGACAGCTTTTCAGATGATGCTGTCTGCGATCTTTGAGCCGGCCAAGACCTCGTCCATTCCGAATGTGACCACCCAGGAGGAGCTGGTGGATGCCAACGTGCTGTCGGCAGCAAGCTGGAGCGTCATCTTTACCCTGGGTATGGGTATAGGGGGGCTGGCAACGGCCGGGCTGGGGACGGACCTCGTTTTTATCCTGGATGCGGTGAGTTATGCCATATCGGCCTGGTTTATCTACCGGGCCGTCATTCCCCAAAAGGAGATGAGCCCGGAAGAGTTGAAACGCACCCGGAATCCGCTTACCGGTATTGTCGAGGGATTCAGGTATCTTAGAAGCCAACCGCATATCATCAGGCCCACCCTCGCCAAAGGGTGTTTTACCATGTTTCTGGGCGCGCTTACCTACATGCTGATCCTGGTGAGCGAGGAGATCCTTATGATGGGCAGCGTGGGCCTCGGTTTGCTCTATTCGGCCCGCGGCGTCGGCACCGGCATCGGGCCCGTGGTGGGGCGCAGGGTGTTTGAAAAGGAAAGCAGCTGGATTAGGGGCATGGGCCTCTGTATGATGTTCGCCGGGGTGACCTATGCCTTCGTCGGTATGACCGTCCGCATTGAAATTATGCTGTTCTTTGTCTTTGTAGCCCATGCCGCTTCCGGCGCCAACTGGGTGATGAGTACGGTACTGTTGCAGCGGCGAACGCCCGATACCTTCAGGGGACGGATTTTCAGTACGGAATGGCTGCTCTTTACGCTGGCCCAGTCGGCTTCGGTGCTGACGGCTTCCTTCCTGCTGGAAAATAACTTATTTACCATCCAGGAGCTCATCGTGTTTTTTGCGTCGATGCTGGCCTTGACTGGTATCATCTGGAATTTTACGGTTACCCGGCAGGAGAGGGCCTATCAGCGGGAAATCGACAAGGCTACCGACTACTCGGCCGAACTGCAGGCGGGTGAGTCGAATCGTTATCGGGTATGAATAGGAGCTCTTGAAGGGAGGCAATAGAGTGGAGATACCCCGGGATGAAAGAGGATTAGATAAGGAAACCCTTTTTTCCTCCCGATATTAGCCTTCCAGCTGCTTCCGCTCCTTTTTGTATTCCTCTTCCGACAGCAGCCCCTGCTGCCATAAGCCCGTTATGTAGTTGAGCCTCTCCATGTTGCCGGGATCGTACTCCGGCTCGCGGGGCCGGGTCTTCTCTTTTTCTTTCTGGCGGTGGACTTCGGACTGTATAGCCTTTTTCAGTATATCCTGCAGCTTATGCGGGTTTTCAATCCCGATAAGCTTCATCTCGGAAGCCGATGTACTGAGCACCAGGGTTCCGACATCCAGCTTCCGGTGAATCCAGCTTTGGCGGACCTTGATAGACTCGATGTTTACCAGGTCTATATTGCGCCGGTATTTGGTGCCGTAGGAGGAGATCCTGTTGTCGGTAAACGTATAAGATCTTTTCTTCTGTTTCCTGTAGACCCAGTACAGCCCCAGCAGCCCAGCCCCGAGGAGGGGTATGGCAAGAACAGACCAGAAGTAGCCCCAGAAGTAATATTTCCAGCTGGGCTCCAGCCGGTATGTTTTAATATTATTCTCGTTGCCCATGGTAGAGGGTTGCCGTTCATATTGACTTCAAATAACAGTTGTAACATATGCAACATTTGCCAAAGACCAAGAATGATTTAACTGATTTTTCGGGAAGAGTTTTTGTATATTTGGCAGTTGTAAAGCAATTGATAAAACCTTGTATGAAGCTCGATACCTGGAAATATATTTTGGCCTTTTGGATGACGGCCGTCATTACCGTCGGTTTTCTGTTGCCGATACCCGACATCCCCATCCTTGAGGAATCTGCCCGCAACCTGTTTTTGCATGTGCCCATGTGGTTCACCATGGCTGTTTGTTTTGCTGCGGGATTCGTCTACAGTATCCTGTATTTGAACGATCCGAGCGAGCAGAGAGACCGAAAGGCGGAAACCGTTACGCAGGTTGGGCTGATATTTGGCCTTTGCGGACTATTGACGGGCTCTATCTGGGCCCGTTTCACCTGGGGTACCTGGTGGACGCTGGCCGAGCCGAGGATGAACCTCGCAGCGCTGGCCATGATGATTTATGTGGCCTATTTTGTATTGCGCACCGCTTTTGACAACCCGGAGAAAAGGGCCAAAATTTCGGCCGTATACAATATATTTGCCGCAACAACCATCCCGTTTTTGCTGTATATTATTCCCCGGCAATTGCCCAGCCTTCATCCGGGGGCTGAGGGAAACCCGGCATTCAGTGAAATAACGGCCCCGGAACTGCGCTATGTTTTTTATCCGGCGGTAATCGGTTTTATTGCACTTGCGGTCTGGCTCATTGATATTGTCAACAGGTATAAGAAAGTTCAATCTCATTTAGATCAATCGACGGCATGAAAAAAATGTTAAACCGGGTACAAGAAGATACGGTTGCAGCCGTTGATACCCTTACTGAAAGTTATTCTCAAAAATGGGATGCAGCCGAAGGGCTTGAACAATCGAGCGCTTTTATACAGGCGGCAGCCTCGAACGATCTCATATATATTGTGCTTGCTGTAAGTTTGGTTATCTGGTTTGTCCTGTTGTTTTTTATGATCAGGGTAGACAAGAAAGTAAGCCGGCTCGAAGAGCAAGTTGAATCCACTAACACTACAGAAAACCAATGAAACCCAAACTGGTAATAGGAATTATAGCGATTGTAGGCTTTACCTCCCTGTTGATGTATAATTTCGGCAACAGCATCAGCACCTACGTAAACTTTGAACAAGCCGAGGGCATGGAGGGAGCTCACGTGGTGGGCACCTGGGAAGACAGCCGGGATTACGGTTTCTCTGTTGAATCGAAGAATTTCAGCTTCTACATGAAAGACAAGTCGGGCAACGTGCGCCGGGTAATTTACCCCAAGCCGAAACCCAACAATTTTGAACAGGCCGACCAGCTGGTTGTCATCGGAGAGATGGATAACGGGATATTTTATGCGAACGACATGCTGATGAAGTGCCCGTCGAAATACAACAATGCCGACCCCTCCGAGTTTAGCAGGGCCAATTCGGAACAGAGTTAATGCCGGATGCAGCGGTATTAATTCGCCATAAAGCAGTGCGAGTATCTTTTACCCCCTCTAGGTCTCAACGGAGATGACCAACAGACGATATACAGGCTGAGTAAGGAAATAGAAGAATAAAACACTAAAGCAGTTTCAGGTTAAATAAATGGTTGGAATAGCAGGAAAAATATTAATCAACGGTGCGTTTTTATGCAGTATCCTGGCTCTGGCGGGATACTTTTTTTATTCTCAGAAAGACGACAACCGTTATTTTACATGGTCAAACTGGTTGTTCGGGCTTCAGGGTGTTCTGCTGCTGGCCGCTTCGGCCCTGTTGATTCATATCATCCTCAACCATGAGTTCAACTACTATTACGTTTTCAACTACACCAGTTCCGACCTTCAGCTCAAATACCTGATATCGGCTTTCTGGGGCGGGCAGGAAGGCAGTTTCATGCTATGGCTGCTGTTTTCCATCCTGATTGGCTTTGGGCTTATGAAATGGACACGCAAGCCCTACCGGGGGCCGGTCCTCTTTTTCCTGACGCTGACGCAGGTGTTTCTGTTTTCCATGATTTCGGGCATCTCATTCGGAGAATTTACCCTGGGGGCCTCTCCGTTTCGTACTATTGCCGAAGCCATGCCGAATGCCCCCTTCCTGCAGGCCAACCCCGATTTTGTGCCGGCGGAGGGCAAGGGATTGAACGACCTGCTTAAAAGTCCCTGGATGATGATCCACCCGCCCATACTCTTCCTGGGCTTTGCCATGATGACCGTTCCCTACTGTTTTGCGATGGCCGCCCTGTGGAAAAGGAAATACAACGAATGGATTCACCCGGCCCTGCCGTGGACCCTCGGTGCAAATGTGGCTCTGCTCACCGCTATATTTCTGGGAGGCTACTGGGCGTATGTGACCTTATCCTTCGGCGGATACTGGGCATGGGACCCGGTGGAAAATGCATCATTCGTGCCCTGGCTGCTGGGTACGGCAGGGATTCACACCATGATCATCCAGAAAAAGAGTTCAACCTCCCAGAAAGCGTCCATCATCTTTGCGATCCTTGCGTATGTGGCGATCGTGTATGAGACCTTTCTGACCCGGTCGGGCATTCTTGCGGATGCATCGGTACACAGTTTTGTCGACCTCGGTTTGTACGGCCAGCTGGTCATCTTTATGGGGGTCGTCACCTTTCTGGGGCTGGGTATGCTGGCCTGGAGGTATAATGACCTGCCCGACCAGCGAAACGAATCAAAGTTATTGAGTCGCGAGTTTATGACTTTCGCCGGGGCGATGATGCTGTTCCTGATAGGCCTGGTGATCATCATAGGTACCAGCTCTCCCATTATCGGCAAGCTGTTTACCGAAAGTCCTACGCCCCCCGAAATCAGCTTCTATAATGAGTGGACCATGCCAATGGCCATCCTCGCCGCATTCATGACGGTGGTGGGGCAAATGCTGTTTTGGAAAAGGCAGGATGCAGATTCGCTGGCACAGGAGCTCACCTGGCCGGTAGGCATAGCCTGTGTGCTGACCCTCGCCACCATTATGATGGCCGATATACGCAACTTTTATTACATGGTCTACCTGTTGTCGGGCTGGTTTGCGCTGGTCGGAAACGGTTTTGTGATGGTGAGGCTGTTGTATAAAAACCCCATGCTGATCGGCGGATCCCTTTCCCATGTCGGTTTCGGAGTGCTTCTGCTGGGTATCCTGGCCTCGTCGGCCTACAACGATAGCCTGCTCGATATGTCAACCCGCCAGTTCAACCGGTCGGTAGAGCAGGGAGAAGCTGTAGATAAACAGGGATTTCCCATCCGGCAGAAAGTCAACTTCCTGGAGCTCAAGCTGGACCGTTCCAAGGTAATAAATGGAGAGTACCTGGTAACCTATGAGGGTTTTACCCTTGAAAACCAGGAGCGGCCCGGCCAGCAGGAATACCGCATTAAGTTCGAGCCGATCGACGGGAAGGGAGAGCAGTTTGTGTTGAACCCGCAGGTATACCCGATGTCGGGTGGGGGCAGCGGAGACATACAGTGGTCGGTCGACCCCGATGTTCGGACGGGATGGCTGAGTGATATCTATCTGTATGTTGCGGGCAGTTCTTTTGTAGAGCGGAAAAACGAGCAAAATGAAGAACTGATAAAAGAATCTTCCGGGGACGGCCAGGTAAAGGCCGATACCAGCAGCGCCCAGACCGTCACCCTGGAAAAGGGCCAGCCGATAACCCTGGGCGGGTATGAGATAATATTTAATGATTTTATACAGGCCGACCAGGAACAGCTACAGCTACCCGACAGCACCATGATAGCCGTCCGCGCCGGATTGACGTTTACCCACAGGGCAAGCGGGCAGTCGACCGGCTTGGATCCCCTCTTTGCCATATATAGCAGGGATGGCAAGAGCTGGGCCTATACACCTCCCCAGGAACTGACGGCGGAAGGTGTCAGTGTTCAGTTTAGTCAGGTCAAGCCCGAAACCGGTGAGATCGAACTCTCCATCAAGGGTATTGACGAAGAGTATGAGGAAGACTGGGTACTTGTCGTAGCCGAGGAAAAGCCTTTTATATCCGTGGTATGGCTGGGTACATTTTTACTGATGGCTGGATTTAGCGTTTCCATTTTCCGACATTGGGAGAGGGAAAGACGAAAATCCAGTTAACCGGGGATCGTGAACAAAGTACTTCTGACTATATTTCTTATCGCTGTAGGTCCTGCTCTGTTTGCCCAGGGAAGTAAAGGCGAGCCGCCGGATCCCAAGACAGCCTTTGTCCGCTCACTGGCCGCACCGGGCTGGGGACACTATTATGTGGATCAGGGGAACAAAAACCGCGGCTCTTATCATATCGGGGCCGAGAGTGTATTGATTGTCTCTTTTCTTGGATTCAACATTCACTCCTTAAATCTCAGGCAAAACTGGTACGGCTATGCCCGGTTGAATGCGGGAGTGGACATTGAAAACCGAAGCCGGTCATTTCGACTGGCCGTGGGACGGTTCAACAGCCTTCAGGAATATAACGATTACCATAGCCGGGCCAGAAACTGGGATCTGCTTATTGAGGATACTCCCGAAAACCGTTGGAACTGGCAGACAGAGGCCGACCGCATGGAATACAATGACATCAGGAATCGCTTTGAACGGATAGACCGGCAGTTGCCTGCTCTGGTCGGACTGATGGTGGTAAACAGGGTGGTGGCTGCGATAAGTGCCTACAACCGGGCGAAGAAAAAAGGAAATGCCTCTTCGGCTGCTCTCTATTTTCAGCCCGTGGGATCGTCCGGTTTGCTTGCTCACTTCAGACTCTCTTTTTGATGCCTCGATACAAGTTGCTCATCGAATATGAAGGCACTTCCTACAGCGGCTGGCAAAAACAGCCCAATGCCAACACCGTTGAAGAAGAAATTGAATCGGCCCTGGAGCAGATACTCCGTCAGCCTGTTGATATAATCGGCCAGGGGAGAACCGACAGCGGGGTCCACGCCGAAGGACAGGTGGCGCATTTTGATTATCCGAAAGAGTTGAACAAGCACCGGTTGCTGTTCGGTCTGTTGGGTGTTTTGCCTTCGGATATTGCCGTATGGGATATGGAGGAGGTGGCGCCCGATTTCCACGCCCGTTTTGACGGAAAGGCAAGGCAGTACCGCTACCAGATCATTAGGCGTCCGAGTCCCCTGTGGAATAATTTTGCCGAGATGGTGATCGGCGACCTGGACCGGAAGGGGATGATGGAGTGCGCCCGCCTGATCAAGGGGAGGCACGATTTTGAGAGTTTTACCTATTCCGGTGATGAGCAACCGGGAACGGAATGCGAAGTGATGACATCCGAGCTGGTTTTTGGCACTCCGCTGATCACCTATCGCATCAAAGCCAACCGGTTTATCCGGCATATGGTACGGCGGCTGGTTGGGACGATGCTGCAAGTGGGACAGGGCAAGAGGAGTGTGGAGGATTTTGCCGGGCTGCTGCATCAACCGGACGATGAGAAAAGCGGTCACGGGGCCCCGGCCAAGGGATTGATATTGGAGAGGGTTGAGTACTAAAAAAAGAGCAAATTAATCTTGACTTGAGTAGCAATGAATCTTTATATTTGTGCTCTCTTTGAAAAGGATGAATGATTTTTAGAGGGGCATATTCCTCGGTAGCTCAGCGGCAGAGCAATCGGGGTGTTATCCCGACGGCTGTCGGGACGTAGGTTCGAATCCTGCAACAAGACGATTCGAACATAAGGAACTAAATGCCACATATTCCTCGGTAGCTCAGCGGCAGAGCAATCGGGGTGTTATCCCGACGGCTGTCGGGACGTAGGTTCGAATCCTGCAACAAGACGATTCGAACATAAGGAACTAAATGCCACATATTCCTCGGTAGCTCAGCGGCAGAGCAATCGGGGTGTTATCCCGACGGCTGT
>CAYREV010000034.1:0-20738 GCA_964423345.1 uncultured Balneolaceae bacterium
AACCCCTGAATAGTATCTCCCGGTACTTTGTCCCCCAGTGAATCCATGTATATCCTTTTTATATCTTCACTGCTTGTTACCGTAGTGTACCGCAATTTATTACTTCCATTAATCTCAAGAGGAGGTATTTCCGGAAACTTGCAAAGTACCAGTGCATCCGGCAGCCGCTCATTTATAACCGCCTCCTTGAATTCAAATGATATTTCAAATTCTAGCTTGGTACCCTCCATCAATGGAGTAATAGACATATCCTTGATGTTTTCCTCCATCAGCTCAGGACTGATAAGCTCCCCCACCGGTTTATCCTGGGTTATTTCAGAACTTTCACATGAGGTGAAAGTTATCACCAGGGTCAGTGCCAACATATAATTAAGTATTCTTTTCATGATGATAGATTTTGATTGATCTTTTGAAGCGTTATTTCTGCTTCCTCTCTCATCCATGATAAATCCACGTTTAAATTCTATCAATTAGCAGACCCTTCGTATTATGTTACCCACATTCTACCCAGTAAAGCATGGTCAGGCGAAAGGAAAATAGCTTTTGCACCAGTGAAATAATCCCCTGTACCCTCTCAGCTCAAGCTTCCTGCAAATTGATTCCCGATGTTTCTGAACAGTCTTTTTGCTGATAAACAGTTCTTTCCCGATTTCTTTGCTGGTATAACCCCTGGCTACTTTTTCCAGAATTTCTATCTCCCGGGGAGTCAAAAATTTCAGAGCATCCACGTATTCTTTGCTGTAATTATTTAAGGTGCCTCTCTCTTTCATATCAGTTTGTTTCTTTTAATTGCTCTTTTATACTCACCCAATCTGATAGTCAACTTTTTAATACTCCATATCTAATAGACCGGCAATCCCCTAAATCCTTACAAGAAATATACTTAATCCCCTTTCCACCCTGTACTTTCTGGTGTTACTGTTTGTCATTTTTTTTAAAATATTCGGGCGAAAATTAGCTGCATCTGCGTATTCCGTAATCTATTCCGGGAAGCTAATCGCTGAAACACTGTCCCCTGTTCCCTGACAACTGCTCACCGCTCCCCAACCAGCTTCTCATAGATTGGCCTGCACTCCTCCAGTAGCTCTTCCAGATGCTCCGGGAAGGGTTCGGTCTTGGCTTGGTAGGGTTTGAAACCGGTGGAGGCATGCACGCTGTCGTACCAGTGCTCGGCCCAGACGCCATCTTCCGGCCGCGGGCCGGCCTCCCAGGAGAGCATGCTTTCCTTAAAGGGGATGCCCAAGCGATTGCAGAGGGCTTCCAGCCTTCCGGCCGGGTCCTCAAGCACCTCCCGGCTGTCGACCACCGGCGGGGCCTGCCCGATGCCCTCCAGGTACTCCAGCAGTTCCAGGTGCTTGGCGTAGCCCACATCGCGCATGGTGGGATGCTCCACCTGCTTGGCGTAGGAAGGGAGCATATCCCGCGGGTCGCGGGTGAGGATCACGTTGAGAGTCTGCTTCATAAACCCCCAGTCGATATCCACCAGGTGGTGGGTCATATTCTTGAAAAAGACCACCGGGGTGTCGTAGTCGCCCAGTATCACCTCGCGGACCACCTTCTCGCCGTCCCGCTGCTGTGCTTTCAACACCTCCTCCGCCCCGGGGTGATAGGCGTCGGCGTCGGTCGAATCCAGGTAATGGGCATAGAGCGGCTCGTCCACCACCGTGGTGTCCTCCCGCCGGGCGAAGGAGTACATCAGGGCCGTGGAGATGTTGCGGGGGCCGCTCCACAGGCATATGCGTTTGGTATTACCGCCACTCATCGCTTCGCCCCCTCTTTAACCGCCTGCCGGATCGCCTCCCCGTAGAGCTCCCGCACTTTAGCGGTCACCGGACCGGGCACCTCCTTGGCTATCACCCGTCCGTCCACCTCCGTGACCGGCGTCACGCCCCCGAAACTGCCGGTCACAAACGCCTCGTCGGCCCCGTAGACATCGAACAGCGAAAAATTCTTCTGCCGGCAGGGAATGCCGGCCTCCCCGCACACCTCGATGATCTTGCCCCGGGTAATGCCGTTCATGCAGTATTGCCCCGTGGAGGTCCACACCTCCCCATCGGTCACCATGAAGAAGTTGGTGGCGTTGCAGGTGGCCACAAAGCCGTTGACATCGAGCATGAGCGCCTCGTCGGCCCCGGCCTCCAGGGCCTGTATGAGGGCCTGCACCTCGTGCTGCTTGCTGTGGCAGTTCAGGCGGGGATCCAGGTAGTCGGGCGAGCCGCGGCGGACCGTACTGGTAAACAGGGTGACGCCCCGGTCGCGGCTTTGGGGATCGGCCTGCTTGTATTCGGGGATGATCACCAGGTTGGGTCCGGACAGGGTGAGCCTGGGATCCTGGCTGGGGGTCTTCTTGACGCCCCGCGTCAGCATGATGCGCACATGCACCCCGTCTTCCATCCCATTGGCCTCGAGGGTCTCCCACACCTTTTTTGTGAGTTCCTCCCGGCTCATCCCTATATCCAGTCCGATGGCAGCCGCGCCGGTCCAGAGGCGGTCGAGATGCTTGTCAAGGAACACCAGCACCCCCTCGTGCAGCCGCAAGGCCTCCCAGACGCCGTCGCCCACCAGGTAGCCGCTGTCGAAGACCGATATCTTGGCCTCCTCCCGGGCCTTGAGCTCCCCGTTGATGTAGATCAGGATCTCTTCGTTGCGGGGGTCTTCAATGGCGTTGTGCGTACCGTGCGTCATGTCGAATAGGTTGAAAAGTTCCGGTTGCTTCAGTAGGAATTAAGAATTATACAATGAAAAGGCAAAGGGCAGCCGGTAGAAAGTAGAAGGTATAAAGTAGTAAGTACTAGATAGAAAGTTCCTGCCGGCCGCCCACTGCCCTGCCCCATTCCACCTACGCCCCCCACGGTCAATCCGTCGGTCTCCATTCATCCGGCAACAGCCACTGCTCCTGCTTTATACGTTCGACTAACTGTTTTCTACTGTTTTCCCGGTTTGCATCCTTTGCTTTACCCGCCCAACCAATTATCTTTGAGCAGAAATATAAATATATGGGCTACAACAAATAACGGCCACAGGTCTCCACGGATTTATCATCCGTCAAATCAGTGCGGATCCGCGGCCAAAAAGAAATTTAAGTCGTAATGAAAGTAACCAGCTACACCGAAGGCAAATGGCATACGCAAGGCGAAGAGACCGACCTGCTCAGCGCGGTGACGGGCGATCCCGTCGCACAGCTGGTGGAGGCCGACCTCGACTACGAGGCGGCCTGTGAATACGCACGGCAGACGGCCGGGCCGGTGCTACGCCGGATGTCCATCCACGAGCGCGCCTTCAAGATCAAGTTCCTCGGCCAGTACCTGATGGAGCGCAAGAAGAAGTACTACGAGCTCTCCTCCCACACCGGGGCCACCAAAAAGGACTCCTGGATCGATATCGACGGGGGCATCATCACCGCCTTCCTGATCTCAAGCAAGTCGCGCCGCCACCTGACCGACCGCCCCTACCACGTGGAGGGCGACCCCGAACGCCTCTCGCGCAAGGGCACTTTCATGGGGCAGCACATCTGCGTGCCCCGCCACGGGGTGGGCGTGCATATCAACGCCTTTAACTTCCCGGTCTGGGGCATGCTGGAGAAACTGGCGCCGGCCATCATCGCGGGGATGCCGGTGATCGTCAAGCCCTCGCCCGTAGGCTCCTACCTCTCCCACGAAGTGTTCAGCGATATCATCGAATCGGGGCTGCTGCCCGAGGGGGCCGTGCAGTATATAGCAGCCGACAGGCCGGGAGACCTGCTCGACCACCTGAACAGCCAGGATGCGGTGGCCTTCACCGGCTCGGCCGAGACGGGCAAAAAGCTGAAGGCCCATCCCAACATTGTCGCCAATAATGTGCGTTTCAACCTGGAGGCCGACTCCCTGAACGCCTCCATCCTGGGCCCGGACGTGACGCCCGACATGCCCGAGTTTGATCTTTTTGTGAAGGAGGTGGCCGAGGAGATGACCGTGAAGACGGGGCAGAAATGTACCGCCATCCGCCGCACCATCGTTCCGGAGGAGCGGCTGGAGGAAGTAGTCGCCGCCCTGAAAGAGCGACTGGAGAACACTACTGTGGGCGACCCTACCGAAAAGGAAACCGGGATGGGCCCCCTGGCCAGCGCCCTGCAGGCCGAACGGTTCGGCGAGCAGCTGCAACAGCTCACAGAGGTCACCAAAACGGCCTACGCCCCCAACGGTTCGGGCGACGGCGCCTTTACCGACCCGCGCCTGCTGGTCTGCCACCGCCCCATGCAGGTGGACAGGGTGCACACGCTTGAAGCCTTCGGGCCGATGACCACGGTGATGCCCTACGGTTCTGTGGACGAGGCGATCGCCATTGCCAACAAGGCGGACGGATCGCTGGTGGGCTCGCTCTTCACGGCCGACGATAATATAGCCCGCGACATCACCCTGGGCTGCGCCCCCTACCACGGACGTTTCATGGTGGTCAACCGCCACAGCGCGGAGGAATCGACGGGGCACGGCTCGCCCATAGGATCGCTGGTGCACGGGGGGCCCGGCCACGCCGGCGGCGGCGAGGAGCTGGGCGGCGCCCGCGCGGTACTGCACAACATGCAGCGGGTGGCCCTGCAGGGATCCCCGACCACCCTTTCGAGGATCACCAAACAGTATATCAGCGGGGCGGAGACCGAAGAGGCCGACACCCATCCCTTCCAGCAGTATTTTGAGGACCTGGAGGTGGGCGAGGCCCTCACCACTGAGAAGCGTACGGTCACCGAACAGGATATCGAGGAGTTCGGCAAGCTGACGGGCGACAAGTTCTATGCCCACTTTGACGAGGAGGCGGCCGAACGCTCCCTCTTCGGGGAGATCGTGGCCCACGGCTACTTCGTACTCTCGGCGGCGGCCGGACTGTTCGTGCACCCCGACGAGGGACCCGTGATCCTGAACTACGGACTGGAGAGCCTGCGCTTCCTGGCCCCGGTCAAGCCCGGCGATACCATCCAGGCCAAGCTGATCGTGAAGCGCAAAAACGTCCGCCAGAAGAAAGCCGACGACCCCTTTATCTTCGGGGTGGTCTATTGGGACGTAGAGGTAACCAACCAGGACGATGAGTTGGTAGCCGAATATACCATCCTGACCCTCGTCAAGCGACGCAATAAACTCGAGATTGATATTTTCGAAGAAGAACAGTAAATCTAATTAGCCACAGGTTATATTCCGAGAATTGATCTTATCAGTGTAGGTCTGTGGCCAAAAATAATTTTCTATGTCCATCAACGGCTCCATATCTGTCGACCTCAGCGACCACATTGCCACCATTGAATTTCATCATCCGAAGGGCAACTCCCTGCCCGGCGCCATGCTCCGCGAGCTGGCCTCGACCATCACCGAGACGGGCAGCAACCCCGAGACGCATGTGATCGTGCTGCGCAGCAAGGGCGAGGGTGCCTTCTGCGCGGGGGCCTCCTTCGACGAGCTGATAGCCATCGACAATTACGAGGAGGGCAAGGACTTCTTTATGGGCTTCGCCCTGGTGCTCAACGCCATGCGGCAGTGCCCGAAGCTGATCGTGGTGCGCGTGCAGGGCAAGACCGTAGGCGGGGGCGTCGGCATTGCTGCGGCGGGCGACTACACCCTCGCTCATAAGTCGGCATCGGTCAAGCTGAGCGAACTGGCCCTCGGCATCGGCCCCTTTGTGGTGGGGCCCGCCGTAGAGCGCAAAGTGGGCACCTCGGCCTTCAGCACCCTTTCGACCGACCCCTCCTCCTGGTACGAAGCCGAATGGGTCCGCGAAAAGGGACTGTTCTCCAAGGTGTGCGAAACACATGAAGAGCTGGACGAGCAGCTGGACACCCTGGCCGGCAGGCTGTCGGGCTACAGCCCGGAAGCGATGAAGGAGCTGAAAAAGGTCCTCTGGAAAGGAACCGAAGACTGGGAGGAGCTGCTGGAGAAGCGCGCCGAAATAAGCGGACGGCTGGTGCTGTCGGACTTCACCAAAGACTTTATCGAACATTTTAAAAGCAAATAGGTGCAGACTTATCTTATAGTTGTATAGGATATGGCTGTTTACACCTGCCTCTCCTCTGACAATCCGGGTACCCTTCCGGGGATAAAAAAGCTTGTGGATTTCATTACCGCCCTTAAAAAATTAGTCTTTTGCCCGGGTGGAAGCACAAGCGAGAAGAATAAAGAAAAAATGAACACAAAGTCTTGAATTTTTGGGGATAATATTGAAATATACCTCCTCAACCCACGGTAGGAGGTTATATGAAACCACTCACAGTTTTCCTGCTGTTTATGCTCCCCCCGATGCTGTGCACGGCGCAGTACGACAGGGCCTCCTACGGAAACGAGCTCCCCTCCAAGATGCACCCCTACTGGTCGCCCGACGGAGACGAGATCGCTTTTGCGGCCTCCGACGCCGGTAATTTTGAAATCTATATTCTCGATCTGGGGACCGGGAAGGTCCAAAATCTCAGCCATCACCCGGCCCACGATTTCTACCCCTCCTGGTCGCCCTCGGGCAGGCATATCGCCTACTTCTCGGAACGGGAAGGCGACCACAAGAGTAAGTTTGAGCTGTACCTGGGCAAGGAACGCGAACAGCTACCCATCAACTCGGCAAGGGATGGAGAACTGCCTTCCTGGTCGCCCGACGGCCGACGCATCGCCTATCATTCGAACCGGGAGGTGAGCTACGAAATCTACACCGAAAAACGCAACGGCGACGACCTAGACAGGCTCACCTACAACTTTTCGGACGACGTCTACCCCTTCTACTCCCCTGTGGAGGATAAGATACTGTTTCTCTCCAACCGCGACGGCAACTGGGAGATCTATACCATGAATGAAGACGGGTCCGAACAGAAACGGCTCACCCATACCCCCGGAGCCCATGAGCTCGACCCCACCTGGTCGCCGGACGGAAAACATATCGCCTTCAGCTCCAACCGAAGGGGCAATTTTGAGCTGTATGTGATGAATGCCGACGGCTCCCAACAGCAGCGCATCACCGGCAGCCGGGGCTTCGACCTGGGACCCATATGGTCGCCCGACGGACAGCAGATATTGTTTTCATCCAACAGGGAACAGAACTTTGATCTCTATACGGTGAATCGCGACGGGAGCGGGCTGCGGCGGCTGACCAGCGACCCCGGAAAGGATTTCTACGGCTCGTGGTCGCCGGAGGGCGATAAGGTTCTATTCTCTTCCAACAGGGAGGGGTCCTATCATATCTATATACTGGAGCTGGAAAGCGGAACGGTCAGCCGTCTCCGTCTCCCCGACCTCTAAGCGGGCCTCAGGTATCTATCGGCACCTGCAGGGGCGCCTGCCTTTGTTCAAATTCAATGACGAAGCGGGTGCCCTGATCCAGTCTTTCAATTTCGTATCTGGCCTCCAGCTGCTGTGCCAGGGTCCGGACCAGCGTCAGGCCCAGTGATTTAAACTGCTTCTCGCTTTTGTCGGGCAGCCCCCAGCCGTCATCCTCCACGCTGAAACAGATCGTCGAACCCTCTACCTGCCGAAAATTCAATTCAATCGTCCCCTCGCTGGCATCCTTGAAAGCGTGTTCGTAGGCATTGCTCAACAGTTCATGCAGTATCAACCCGCAGGGGATGCCCTGGTCGATACCCAGCTTAATGTCGTCTACGTTCAACTCCACATCGATATTTTTCCCCGCGTGGTTGAAGGAATAGCGGATAATATCAACCAGCTCTTCTATATATTTTTTAATATCTATGGCCGCCAATCTTTCGTTCTGGTAGAGCTTTTCGTGAATCATGGAAATAGACTGTATGCGACGCTGGCTTTCACCCAGTATCTTTGACGCAAAAGGATCTTCCGTATAGCCCCGCTGCAGGTCCAGCAACCCGGATATAACCGCCAGGTTGTTCTTTACCCGATGGTGGATCTCCTTGATCAGCACTTCCTTTTCGGCCAGGGCTTTCTGCAGATGCTCGGTCTGCTCATCCACCAGCTCCTTCAAACGCCGTTTTTCCAGCATCCCAAGCCGCATCCTGATGTAACCGTAAACCAGGCTGCCGGCCGCCAGCAACACCAGGGCGAAGAACCAGTAGGTTCTCCAAAAGGGATTGTCTATCGAAAAACTGTAGGAGGCCGCCTTGGTATAGGTTTTACGCGTTCCGCTCCGGGCCTGTACTTCAAAAGAGTAATTGCCCGGATTCAGGCTGGTATAGGTGGCGGTATTGGCAGTTGTGAGGGGCATCCAGTCCTCTTCAAAGCCTTTCAGCCGATAACGGTACTGCACATCCTCCGGGTTTTCATAATTCAGTCCTACAAAAGAAAAGGTATAGGAATCCTCTCCATAGGGAAATTGCACTTCCGGAAACAGCATTCGTCCGCCCCGGTATTGGATGCTATCGGTGTAATTCTTCCACTCTACCGCTTTGGAATTTCTCAACATATCCGTGATATGAACGGCGGCAGGTGACTCGCTTTCGGTCTGTTTCAGCCTGGAAATATCCAGCTTCAGAGCCCCGTCCATGCTTCCGAACCAGGCATTGCCGTGTTGGTCGACTGCCAGTGCCCTAAAATTGAACTCGGTGCCCAGGCCCCGTTCCGAAAGCGCGTAATGAACCAGTTCCATAGTGCCCGTCTTGCGGTAAGTCGGCACGTCAAGCCGGTTAAGCCCTCCGTTGGTCGACTGCCACAAGTGCCCCTCTTCATCGAACCAGATGGCATGAGTCTCCACCAGGTTCATGCCCGCATCCTTTCCAAAATTTTCGACGGTATAGGTGCTGTCGTCCTCCTGAGGCTTCACCACCGAAACCCCGCCGCCGGTTCCCAGCCAGATATAGCGATCCTCGTCGAAGGTAATGAAGTTGATCTCGTCGTTGGAGAGGCCTTCGCTGAAGCTGATATTGGTAAAACTGCTGCCGTCGTAGATGCTCAGCCCGTCCCGGGTCCCGATGTACAGGCTGCCATCCGGCCCTTCGCGAACCGTCTGCACCACATTGCCCGCCATTCCGTCGTGTATTGTATAATGATCCCGCTTATCCCCTTCCAGGCGATACAGTCCCTCGTCGGTGGAAATCCATAATACCTGTTTTGAATCCACATACAGGTCGTAGGTAAACCACTTCTCCAGGCCGTGTTTTTCGGTGAAATTATAGAAACGCCGCCCGTCGTATTCCATCAGGGTCTGATCCGGCATCAGGAACAGCATGTTGCCGTTGGGCAGCTCTTCCATCTCCCAGATATGTTCGTTCTCATAACTTCCGGGCAGCGGGTATTGGCGGACCTTCTCCCCGTCATACGACTGGATACCTTCGGTTGTTGCGAACCAGCGGGTCCCCTGCCGGTCGATAAACACGCTCAGCACCTCATTGGTCGTCAGGCCGACTTCCTCGTCGTAAAATGCAAAGGCGTCCCCCCGGTAGAGGTTCACCCCGTTTTCGTCGGTGGCGATCCACATGTTCCGGTCCCGGTCCTCATAAAACTCATAGATATAATTGCTGCTGAGCCCGTTTTCCCTGGTAAAATGCCGGTATTTTCCGTCCTCATAGACAAACAATCCCTTGGCCTCTGTCGCAATCCAGATCTTCCCGTCGGATGCCGTCGCTACATCGAAAATGTAGTTCAGAGTGATCCCGTTGATCTCCTTCACGGCGGTAAACGTTTCCCCGTCCCAGATCGTCAGTCCGTCGCTGGTGGCAAACCAGAGGTTCCCATCCCGGTCCCGGGTAATCCGGTATACCTTCCGCCCGCTCAGGCCGTCCTCAACAGTGTAATTAGTAAAATGCCCGTTTTTATAAACCGATATACCTTCCTGGGTGCCCATCCAGATGCTCCCGTCTCCCGCCTTCCAAAAATCCCAGACCGAGTTACTGGGCAGCCCGTCGCTTTTCGTCAGCCTCTTCAGCCCGCCGTCCTCATAGATAAATACCCCTCCCCGGTAGGTACCGAACCAAATTTCGCCTTTATTCATCTCCTTGATCTGGTACACCTCGAAATGGGAAAGGGAGTCGTCGGGAAAGGGATTATAGAGGCTGTCGGCCCGGAACCGCATAACCCCTCCCGGAAGGTTGGCCACCCATAGCCGTCCCCCGGAGTCTTCAAAAACCTGCTGTACGGAATTGTTTCTCAGCCCGTCGTCGGTGGTATAGGTGGTAAAGGAGTTGCCGTCAAAACGGCTGAGCCCGCCCCCGCTGGTCGCCATCCAGATAAAGCCGTCACCTGCTTGATGGATATCATGTACCTGTGCATGGGGAAGTCCTTCATTCACCGAATAGATCTTAAAATTGTACCGTTGCGACCATGCCGAGAGTGGCATGAGCAAAATTACAATCGCCAGGAGTAACCCATTCTTTTTGATCGCTTCTTTCATGGGGATATTATTATAGGTAATGCTGAATATAATAGATTTTTAAGGGTGGCCGCTTCCCTTACACCGGCTGTAAGTTTTCGATTGCCTGCACCTTGCAGAATCCCATTCTATTTCCAAACGTCTATACAACCCCTGCTTATTTATACGATAGGCCGGATTCCACTCATTATTATTCAATCCGTGACATCACAATTCGTTGCGAACCGTATATTGTTAATATACGGATTATCCTAACAAATTTCGCGGTTCTAGGCAACTGAAGCCGCCTTAAACCGGATGGAAAAGGAAACACCCTCGCTGTTATTAATCTCCAGGTCTCCTTCCAGCTGCTCCACCAGGGTCCTGACCAGCGACAGCCCCAGGGAACTCTCCCCCTTGCTGTAGTCCTCGGGCAGCCCCATACCGTCGTCGGCAACCTCCAGGTGGACCTCCTCATCCGGTTTCTGCAGGCGGATATGAATGGTGCCCTTTTGTTGCTCTCCAAAAGCGTACTTGTAGGCGTTGACGATCAGCTCATTGAGCAGCAGTGAACAGGGTATGGCCTGGGTGATATTCAGGGCCACCGATTCGAGCTCCGTTTTGATATCCACGCTGACTTCAGAATCCGATTCCCGGTAGGTTCGCTCGATGGCGTCGAGCAGTCCCGATATGTAGCGGTCGAACTGTATATAGGACAGTTTGTCGGACTGATACAGCTTTTCGTGGATGAGGGCTATGGACTGAACCCTCATCTGGCTGTCTTTCAGAGCCCCTTCCGCCGTCTCGTCATCCGTTTCCCATATCTGCATCTGCAGCAGGCCCGAAATGACGGCGAGGTTGTTTTTGACCCGGTGATGGATCTCCGCCAGCAAAACCTCCTTCTCCTTCAGGGAGTCACTTATTTTCTTCTCCGCCTCCTTGCGCCTGCTAATGTCGCCGGCCACACAGACCTTCCCCTGTACGGCTCCCCGGCCGTCGTGAATGGGGGCGATGGAGTAACTTACCGGGATGGTTTCGCCCATCGAGGTGCGCAGACTGCCTTCCCTGGTTCCGTCGGACAAAATTTTCGCTTCCTCCCCATTGGCATCGCCCACAAAAAACGTTTCCAGGGGCCTGCCCCGGGCCTCCTCCCGCTCATAGCCCAGCATGTTTAAGGCGGAGCCGTTAATCCGCTGAATATTGCCCTCTCCGTCGGTGACTATCAGGGCATCTTTCATCGACTCGATGATATCGTTCATGAAGTTCTTCGACACCGTAATTTTACTGAGGTTTTCGGCCATCCGGTTAAACTCCGCGGCCAGGTCTCCGATCTCGTCATTCGAATCGATCGATATGCGTTCGTCGAGGTTGCCGGCTCCGATGTGCTGGGCTGCCACGGACAGATCCTTGAGCGGGTACGCCACCGACCGGTATAACAGTACCGTCAGCAGGATGGACAGCAGCACGGCCCCGCCTGTGGCGAAAATCAGAAAGGTGCCCGCCTCCTTAAGCTGTTCGTTCAGATAGGTTATTTCACGGTCGAGATTCTCCTGCGTCTGGTCGCGGAGCCTGTCAACCAGCGGAAGCAGGTTGCTCCTGAAATAAGGCTCAATGGTCACCGTAAAGAATTCCTTACCGTCGCTATGGCTGTTCTTGGCCAGTACCAGCAGTTCGTCTATCAACGCCCCGTAAATTTCAAACCGGTCATTAAGCTTCTCCAGTATCTCACGGTTTTCCTTCAGGGAGCTGCCGGTCGAATCGGCCAGCTGCCGGAAATTATCCAGGTTGGTTTTCAGGGTGGATAGAGCCCTGTCCACCTGTTGTTCGGCTTTCTGGGTATTGATGTCCGCCTCCCTCTTGTCGGTGCTGAGGCTTTTACGGTATCGGTCTTCCAGGAAGTACTGGATATTGATCAGGCTTCGGTACAGCTGCAGGCCCATCTCGCCGGAGAGGTTTAACTTCTCCACGGCCTTTTCGCTTTCCTTGAATATCCGGTTCCTGAACTGGTTGTTCAGGTATTGAGAGATACCGCCGATACTAATCAGCAGCAGCGTAATCCCCGTAAAGCTGACTATCAGTTTCGTGCTAAACTTCATATTGATGATCTGTATGTTCTGGCTTCTCCCTAATCAGTTAGTCAGCGTCACTCTCTCTCAGAATGCCAACAGATTTTTCATTTTTTTTGAAATCGCCTCAACCCCGGGCAGCACCGAGTTCATCAGTCCCACATTATAGGGCATCGGTATATCAGGCATGGTAAGGCGTTCAATCGGAGCATCCAAATATTTGAAGGCCTCCTGGGACAGCACCGCGCTTATTTCGGATCCAAAGCCGGCGGTCTTGGTATCTTCATGTACGATCAGGCAGCGGTTGGTCTTTCTGAGTGACGACAGGACTGCCTCCTTATCCCACGGCATCAGCGTACGCAGGTCGATGATGTCGGCCGATATGCCGGCCTCCTCTGCCGCCGCTTCACACCGCTCACACATGGCTCCCCAGGTCACTATGGTCATCTCCTCTCCCTCCTGCAGCAGCTTCGCCTTGCCCAGGGGCACCACATACCGGTCGCCGGGATACGGTTTGCGCGCATACTTGGCATCCAGCAGGTTCCGGTGTTCAAAAAAGATCGTCGGGTTATTACTGCGCATCGCACTTCTCAGCAGTCCCACCGCATCCTGGGCGTTACTGGGAAACACCAGCTGCCATCCCACCGCATGCAGGAAGAAAACCTCGTTGCACATGCTGTGCCAGGGATCCCCGCACTTGGCAAACCCGCCGGGCATGCGCACCACGATGGGGGCGGCAAACTTGTTGGCCGTACGCCACCGTATGGTCCCGCAGTTGTTAAGCTGCTCGGTGGCCGGGTCGGCGTATTTCCTGAACTGTATCTCGGCCACCGGCACCATGCCTGCGTAGGCAAGTCCCACGGCCCGGCCGATGATGCCCTCTTCCGATAGGCTGGTGTCGAAGACCCGCTCCTCGCCAAAGGTGCTCTGCAAGCCCATTGTGGCTGCATGAACCCCGCCCTTGGCCCCTACATCCTCGCCGAAGACCATCACCCTGGGATTGGTTTCCAGCTCATACTCCAGGGTTCGCCGAATAGCTTCCACAATATTTATTCGCTGTTTCTCCGGCTCCGGCTCTTCGGACGATTCGGGAAATTCGATCCCCTCGGGAGCCACGCCGCCCACCAGCTGCAGATCCGGCGAGCCATCCTCGTTCGTTTCGGCAAAAGCATAGCGCCGGGTTTGGCCGGTGTCGGGCTCCGGGCGTTCCAGGGCGGCCCGGGCGGCCTTTTTGACCTCCTCGGCGGCCTCTTTTTCCATCTTATTCCAGGCTGACTCCTCCAGATGGCCGGGTACCAGGAATGTTTTCAGATGGTCCAACGGGTCGTTGCCTCGTTCCTCTTCCATCAGCTCCTCGTCCTTATACGACTGGTTGTCCTGGTAGGAGTGGCCCGTCAGCCTGGGCATGGTCAGGTGAACAAGGGCCGGGCCCCTGCGGTCGCGCACATACTGCACCGACTCGTTGAGCATGGTGGCCGATTCGGCCGGGTCGGTACCGTCGCCGTCAAAAATTCTCAGGTTTTTAAAGGAGTACAGGTTTTTGGCAATATTGCCGCCCGGCGTCTGGAAATCGGCCGGAACGGAGATACCGTAGTTGTTATCCTCAATATAGAAAAGTACGGGCAGGTCCAGTGTGGTGGCCATGGTCAGCGCCGACCAGAAACCGTTGGTCGCCACCGATCCGTCGCCTCCCAGTATCACCGATATGGCTCCTTCGTAGTCTTCATCACCCAGCACCTTCCGCCGGTATTCAATGCCCTGGGCCCATCCGACAGCCGGGGTGTACTGCGAACCCACGTCGCCGGCCATCGGCAAGACGGTAGGGCCATCCAGGCCGGGTTTGTTGCATACCACGCCGATATCGCGTCCGTCGCTGTATCCCCCCGACTTTCCCATGGGGCCTGCCATGGCATCCTCAATGCTCAGTCCCAGCGAAAGCAGCAAGGGACGGGAACGGTAGTAGGCACTCGCCGCATCGTGCGGGTGGTCGATCAGCGAACCCAGCAGCACCTGCCCCAGCTCATGTCCCCGGGCCGAAAACTGATAGAGCACCTCCCCGGCGGGCACCAGCTCATTTTCTTCCTTGTGGTCCATGGCCCGAGACCGGAAGATGGTACCTGCAACACCTTCCCAGTCGAACTTCTGCATCACGGATTCATCTATGGATTCCTTTTCTTTGGTAGAAGACATATAAAACGTTGATTCAGCTTATCGATTTAACACTTTCAGAAAACTCTGCTCGAAATGATCCATCTCTTCATCCGTGCCGATGGTTATTCGAACGCAATGGGGCAGCCCGAAGGCATGGATCCTGCGCAATATCACTCCCTCCTCCAACATGGCCTGGGTAAAATCCGCGGCCTCCTGTTCTGTAGGCAGCTCCATCATCACCGAATTGGCTATGGAGGGGGCATAGGATATATCCTGCTTTTCAAAAAAATCATAGAGGCGCGCTCTCCCCTTTTCCACAAGGCGGACGCTCCGGCCCAGGAAATCCTCATCCTCCAAGGCGGCTATGGCCGCGTGCTGGGCCAGGGTGGTCGGTTCAAACGTCAGTTTAGTTTTGAGCATGTTCCCGATCAGCCGTTTGGGTCCCATGCCGTAACCGATCCTGAAGCCCGCCAGCCCGTATGCTTTTGAAAAAGTGCGCAGCGTTATGACGTTATCATATCCGTAATCCAGGGCATGGGGGTAGTCGTCAACCTCCCTGGCATACTCGTAATAGGCTTCGTCCATGATAACCAGCACATCTGCCGGGATGCGCTCCATAAATGCTTCAAACTCCTTTTTGGTGATATAGGTGCCCGTCGGGTTGTTCGGGTTGGCAATATAGATCATCTTGGTCCGATCGCTAACCGCCTCCGCCATCGCATCCAGGTCAAAGCGGTAGCTGTCGGTTACCGGCACCAGCTTCAGCGAAATGCCCCGGATGTTGGCCTGTACAAAGAAGCCCACGAAGGTGGCATTTGCCGTTACGGCCTCTTCATGATTCAGGAAAAACGTCCGGCAAAGATTGGCGATTACACTCTCCGAGCCGGCAGCCACAATGATGTTTTCGGGATCCACCCCGTTGCGGCCGGCCAGCATCGATCGAAGCTGCCTGGATGCGGGGTCGGGGTAGTCCTGAACTTGCTTCATCCCCTTTTTTACGGCCTCTTGGACCCGGGGGCTGCAACCCAGGCGGTTTTCGTTTGAGGCCAGCTTCGAGATGCGGTCGGGCTTATACGCTTCCCTGACCTCTTCAATGGTCTTGCCGGCCACATAGGGCTTCAGATCCCTGATATTATGGGGAACAAGCGTACGGCTTTGATTTTTATGCATAAAAACGTAACAAATTACTCTTCAAAACAGTGCGTTTGGCCATCCAAAAACAACCGTCAACACACATGGAATAGCGGTTTCTAATATGGCTAAAAAAGCACTTTTTAACAAAGCCATACCGTAAAACTTTTTGCCATAACATCCTTGGGAAAGGCTGGTCTCGTTATTACATTAATCCTAAAATTGAAGCTGACTATGACTAAAACTGCACTTGTTACCGGGGCCAGCAGGGGGATCGGATTCGAACTGTCCGGTGCGCTGGCAGAGAAGGGTCACGAGGTCCTCGCCGTTGCCCGTTCGGAAGATTCGCTTCGCCGGCTTCAGGGAGAGCATCCCGGGAGCATTACCGCCATGCCGGCAGATTTAACCGATGCCGACTCCCTGGAACAGCTCGTGCAGGCTATAGCCGGCCGGAAGGGTAGCCTTGACATCCTCGTCAACAACGCCGGTTCGTTGGTCAACAAACCTTTTGAAGAACTGGATCGGGGCGACTGGCAGTCGATAATGGATATCAACCTACTTGCCCCTGTTCACTTGACCCGGATGCTGCTTCCCCATTTTTCGGAGGAAGCCCATATTGTCAATATCAGCAGCATGGGAGGCTACCAGGGTAGTTCCAAGTTTCCGGGGCTCTCGGCCTACAGCACCTCAAAGGGGGCGTTGAGCATTCTGGGCGAATGCCTGGCCGGAGAACTGGCCGGGAGGAATATCCGGGTCAACACCCTCTGCCTTGGAGCGGTGCAGACCGAGATGTTCGAGGAGGCTTTTCCGGGTTTTGAGGCTCCGGTCAAGGCCGGGGAGATGGGAGAATATATTGCGAATTTTGCCCTTGAGGGAGCACGGTATTATAATGGACAAACTCTTCCGGTTACACTGGGTGATCCGGGATAGCTGCCGTAACGGGGATGGTAGTAAAAAAAGGTACAAATAATTACATTGGTTCAATATTAATGCTAAACGAATCGAGAGTCGTGAAAAACATTATTAAAGTTGGTCTTACTTCATTTTGTCTGTTTCTGCTTAGTTTTAACCAGCCTGCATCGGGCCAGTCCATCAAACTGCTTGCCAGTAACACCCTTAACGGGGCTGTGACAGGCGTGGCGATGGGGGGAGCTACGATTGGCCTGAAAAATACCACCGACTACGAAGGGCCCATTCGGGTGGGGCTCGGGCTCGGTACGCTCTACGGTATCGGGGTCGGGGTTTATGATCTCAGCGAGGCCGAAGACCAGACCACATACTATGTATCGGCCACCTTCAACGACGGCAGGAACTCCTCCATTATCGTCCTGCTCGACACTTTTTACGGAGCGGCTGCAGGGGCGGTCATAGCCAGTGCCGTCACCCTCATCGCCAACGACCCGGTGGTGAAGGGGCTGCAATACGGGGCTTCGGCCGGTGCCTATGCGGGATTCGGCTTCGGGCTGATAGACGCCTTTACGCTGGCCAAGGAACCTTCGGAGCTGAGCGTCTCCCAAAATGCGCCTGTGCAGGCCGGCGGGCTTCTCAGCTATCAGAGCCGAAACAACCGGTTGGGGGTCGGGCTGATCAATCCGTCAGTAATCCGTTATACCGACCTAAGCAGCGGCGGTATCAGCCGCCGGGTGGACGTCAGTGTGGATGTGCTGAACCTGAGTTACCGCTTCTAATCCGTTTCCAGATCTTCGTTAAAGTCGTCCGGTTTCTCCAGGCTTGATCCCTTCACCTTTTGAGATCGTGCCAGGTGTCTCAATAGCTCCTTCACGGTGCTCACATGCCCCGACAGGGAGGGATGAAGTCCGTCACTCAGGTAGTTCCACGCCTGCACTTCTTCATCGTCGCTCATTCTCTTGCCGATGGGATCCACGATATATCCCTGCTTGCCGCTCAGGATCTCGCGGATGTTGTCCAGGTCTTCGTTGAAGAGATCGAAATCGAACAGGCGGATCTTCTGTAGCATTTCGGTGATGACGGGAGGAGGCGTAATCCAGATTAGCGGATTATCGGTATACTCCTTAACCGCAGACTCAATGGTGTTGATATTTTCCCAGTAGCCGGCAAGCGAGACCAGGGGACGATTAGGCTCCACATGCAGCCGCTGGGCATCAAATGTGCCGAGGGCTACAATCACCCAGTCAGGGTCGTGAGCCAGCACATCCCGGTTCAGCCGTTTAAGAGCATCAGCCGAGGTATCGTAGGATACCCCCGCATTGACAAAGGTAAAGTCGGCCTGATCTACCGTAAGGTTCAACACCTGTTGAAAGATTCCGAACCATCCCTGGAGGTCGTCGGTCATGGAATCGCCCAGGGCTACGATGGTGTCGTCCTTTTCAAAGGGCAGGTCATCCAGCCACTCCCCTACTTCATCGTCCTCGAGAAGCTCTCCGGCCGCTTCCCTTGCATTCTTCCGGAAGGTGTCTCTCAAGTTAACCAGCTCCTCTTTTTCCAGCCCCATAAGGTGGGCCATTGCTTCCGTATTGTCGATACCCGGAAGCAGTGGGAATCGTTTTTCCAGGTTCAGGAAGGGCAGCAGGTATTTTTCTAAAACTTCTTTTTCTTCTTTGCTTGCGTTAGGCATGAGCAATTATTCAATTTAAATGTATGCTTTCAATGATAATCAGGCCTCATCCAGCAACTTATCTACCAGCTTGGGCGTGCCTGTTTCGGCTCGTTCCTCATAATGTTTCCAGGAGGTATCTTCGTAGAGATCCGGCTTGGCCGGGTCGATAATAAATTTGGAAATGGACGGGGGTGCGAGATCCACCAGGCCCGCCGCAGGGTATACAACCAGCGAAGTGCCGATAACGATCAGTATATCTGACTCGGGGACGATAGAGGCTGCCTTATCCATATTGCCGACCATTTCCCCGAACCAGACTACATGGGGACGCAGCTGGGCTCCGTCGTCGGCGGTATCACCCAGCTCAACCTCACCGCCCCCGATGTCGTAGACAAGGGAGGGATCCTTTTCGCTGCGCACCTTGGAAATCTCCCCGTGGAGATGCAGTACATCGGTCGAACCCGCACGTTCGTGGAGATTGTCAATATTCTGGGTGATGATGGTTACTTCGTACTTCTCCTCCAGGCGGGCGAGGGCGCGGTGTCCATCATTCGGACTGGCTTCGTGGACCTGTTTCCTGCGTTTATTATAAAATTCAAGAACCCGTTCCGGGTCCTCCCTCCAGCCCTGGGGGGTAGCCACTTCCTGAAGGTCATGCCCCTCCCACAAGCCGTCGGAGTCGCGAAAAGTTTTTAGTCCGCTGTCGGCACTCATACCCGCCCCGGTAAGAACGACAACCTTATCCATAGGTACGTCTATTGATCTGGAATTCAGACATTTGCGGGTTCGGGCGAGAACAGCCGGTACCAGTCGCTTGATTCCTCGTAATTCTCCACCACATCCGCTTTACCGCGGTAGTTGAAAGATGAAAGCATGCGTTTGACATCGCCGCGGAGGCTTTGAATCGCGCTGTTGACCAGCTGGTCGTTAAATCCCTTCTCACCCAGGCGAATGGTAAACTCCATCGAGATGATTCTGCTCAGCACGCGGCCCATTTCGACCAGCTGGTCCTGGGCCATCTTCATCTCTATCTCAAAGTTAAGCAGGTCCTTGAGGTAGTCGGAAGCATGCTCGGTATATTCGTATGTGCTCAGGAACTCATAAAGGTTATTGAGCTTGGTCTTTTTCATCATCTTCAATACCGATTCGGTAATCTGCTGGTACAATATATCGTTGGAGCCTTCAAAAATCTGGAATGGCCGGCTGTCTACCAGGGCTCTACCCGCAAAGTGGTCCAGTCGGTATCCCTTGGCACCCATAAGCTGCAGCAGGGATTGGGAAGCGCTTTGCATCAGGTCGGTCGTAACACTTTTGATGGTATTGGCTGCCACATCCAGCGAAGAGGTATCGCGGTCGATCGGCACATTTTGGCTTGTAAATGTGCACATGGCAGAACAGACGGTAAACGATGCCTGCAGCCGGCTGATACGTCTCTTCACCTGGTCGTAGTTGAACAGTGTCTGCCCCCCTACCCAGCGGTCCTTGCAGTGCTGATGAGCCTCGTCGAGCATGCGTTTGAGGAATCCGATACCCATGCCCGGGAACTGCAGCCGGCTTCGGTGCAGTATATCCAACATCATTTTGATGCCGATGGACTTGGGTTTGAGTTTATGGTCTTCCGGCACGCTGATGTCGATCTTGTTCCGGCCGTAGGGCAGCATATACAGTCCAAGATTGTTGAAATACTCTTCCACCTCAATACCGCCGTTTCGGCTGTCGTGTACAAAAAATCCTATGTCGCGTCCCAGCGATCCGTCCGACGACTTTTTACGGGCAGCAATTAGCCAGTAGTCGGCCATCCCCGTCAGTCCGGCCCAGTGTTTGGTGCCATTCACATCAAAATGGCCGGTTTTTTCATTCTTTTTGAAACTGGTTTCCATCCGCAACGCATCAGAACCGAAGTCCGGTTCGGTAATCATCAGTCCCCCCATGCAGTTGTCCTCCTGAAAACGTCGAAAAATATCCTCTTTGATGCCTTCCCGTCCGTAGTTAACCACCGGCTGGAGGAACAGAGCTCCGTTGATGCCCATCATCAGGGAAAGCGGCAGGGATTCGTAAGATGAGGCTCCCAGCATTGAGAGTGCTTCGTGCGTCTGGACGCCTCTGCCCCCGTATTCTTTCGGTATAAAGACAGAAAGCGGGTTGCAATCCATTATCTCCTCGATCATCTGTTCCGGGAGTCCCCGGTCCAGGCTCATCTCATTAATATCCTCCTCGACATTGAAGAGGGTATAGAGGGTCTCTTTATAGTTCTGTATAAATTCTGAAAAGTCCATCATAGGAAATTAGCGTTTATTAAAAGAACAACCGGTTCTTTCAGGCTATATCTTTATTTGAAAATCGTTCTTAACAGCTCATTTGCAGAGAAGGCTCATTATTCGAATATAATGATTTTAACACGCAGCTAAAAGGGGTTTTGACTTGTGTGGGCAATCAGGGAATGCTGCCTGTGCGGCTCAGCGGTGTGGTCCCACGCTTTTTAGCTACCGGCTCTCCTTCCCCCCTTATCCCATAAAAAAGCCCGTCCGGGGGTCCGGACGGGCGGGAAAATAACGAGG
>CAYREV010000035.1:0-13528 GCA_964423345.1 uncultured Balneolaceae bacterium
ATCGAAACATCCGTTAATTCCGCAATTTCCTTAAACGGCATCTCGTAATAATGCCTGAGCATCACTACTTGCCGCTGCTCCTCAGGAAGTTCAGCTATATGTTTCATCAGGCTGCTTTTGGCTTCCTCTTTCTCCAGCTGTTCCTGGGCTCCGACATGGTCTTCGTCTTCCAACCTGTCATAGAAATCAGTGTTCGAATCCTTGTCGTAGTTTGAACTAACGTCAACAAACCGTTTTTGTTTTCTTATATGGTCAATTGTCGCATTATGGGCTATACGCATCACCCAGGCGATCCATTTACCCTGTTCATTATAGGTATCATCCATCTTGGTTATGACCTTGGTAAAAGTCTCCTGGAAGATATCATCGGCTTTGTCGGCACTGCCGATCATACTATAGATATAGGAATAGATCTTATTTTGATGGCGATTCATTAGTTCATGGAAAGCCTGTTCGTCCCCGTTCTGGCGATAGAATCGCACCAGGTCCTTATCGTCAAGCTGCTCGTATTTTGAGCTGATATGTTCCGATTTTTCAAGTTTCATAATAGCCTCACGCCTGAATTAAGAATATTTGTGCGATGATGCAAGCCTTTTTTGCCGTTCCAGGAGTGTTACGCAGATGATAATTAACTGCCATCTATTGTATAACAATCTGAACAGGCATATAATTTAATTGCTTAACAGGAGTAAAAGTCACTCTCTATTAAAAGGTAACATGTAGACATCACTATTGTTATCACATAACCATGTGATACCATCAAGGATATGTTTTGAAGGCTAAAAAGGGGTTAATTGTTTCAAATAGACGATTAGCCGTGAAAATAATCGTATATCCCCGCCCCCGTCTTTTTTCCGACTTCCGCCTGAAGCTTCTCTTTGGGTGCCTCTTTAATCTTTTTTACGGAACCGAAGGTGTCAAGCAGCTTCCGGGCCGTCTTTTCACCGATGCCGTTGATTTCTGTCAGTTCCGTTTTCAGGGTTCTCTTGCTTCGGGTGTTCCGGTGAAATTCGACCGCAAAGCGATGGGCTTCATCCCGTATCCGCTGTAGCAATTTCAAAGCGGATGAAGTCTTGGGGATCATCACCGGAGCGGACCTCTCAGGCAAGAAAACTTCCTCCAGCCGCTTGGCAAGGCCCACGATATCACACTCCCCGTAAAAATCAATTTCTTTTAAGGCTCGGACGGCGCTGCTTAGCTGCCCCTTGCCCCCGTCCACTACAACAAGGTCCGGTATCTGCTGTTTTTCCTGCTGTACCCGCTTGTAGCGCCGTCTTATCACCTCTTCCATGGAGGCGAAATCATCGGGCCCTTCCACCGTTTTAATATGGAAACGTTTGTATGCACTTTTCCGGGGACGCGCATCCACGAAACAGACCATTGAGGCTACAGGGTCGGAGCCCTGGATATTGGAGATATCAAAGCATTCAATTTGCCGGGGTATCCGCTGCAGGCCGAGTTCCTTCTTCAGCTCCTTGAGCGAGTGGGGTATGCGCTCCCGTTCGGCCTTCATCTTTTCCAGTTGCCGTTCACCCAGCAACAGATCGGCATTGGATATTGCCATACGTACCATCTTGGCCTTATCCCCTATCTTTGGTTTTCGAATGGGTACTTTCTTTTCGCGCTGTTGCCACAGATACTGAAGGAGGGGTTCGTCGTCGGGGAGCTTGTGGCTCACATACACCTCGTCGGGTATGGCTCCTGCAAATTGCCCGGTGTAGTAATCTTCGACAAACGACTGAAGCATATCTCCCTCTTCCAGCTGTCCGATATTTTTCAAAAAACGGTGAAACTTCCCGATCAGTTTGCCTTCCCGGATCTTAAACAGTACCCCGCAGGCCTCACCCAACTCCTCGTCGACCGATACGGCAAAGAGGTCGCGGTCTACCTTTTTGTCGGCAACCATTTTCATCTTCCTGCTGTATTTTTCCACCGCCTCCAGGCTGTCGCGCAGCCGTGCCGCTCGTTCAAACTCCAGGGCCTCCGAGGCAATTTCCATCTCCTCCTTCAAATCACGCATCAGGGCATCCGTTCGCCCGTTGAGCATTCGTTCCACCTTGTCGATCGTAGCACGGTACTCTTCGGGGTCCCAGTCGCCCGAGCACTGCTCAAGGTAATCGTCAAAACAGGAGTGCCACTTGGGGGCTCCCCGGGTACGATCGATATTCTTTCGCGAGACGGCACAGGTACACAGGCCAAATGCCTTGCGTATCGTCTCCAGCATCCGCTTCATATGAGTTACACTATCGTAGGGGCCATAATATTTGCTGCCGTCGTTGATCACGGTCCGCGTAGGGAATACACGGGGACGCTCGTCGCCGGTTACGCAGATATAGGGATACGTCTTGTCATCCCGGTACATGATATTGTATCGGGGCTGGTGCTTCTTAATAAGGTTGTTTTCCAATATCAGTGCTTCAGCTTCCGAATCGGTCACAATTACTTCCAGGTCGTCGATCTTTGAAACCATTACTTTTATGCGCCCGTCTTGGGAGCTGGAGTCCTGGAAATACGACCGCACCCTGTTTCTCAGGCGCTTGGCCTTGCCAATGTATAACAGCCTTCCGCCGCTGTCCTTGAACATATACACCCCGGGCGAGGCCGGCAGATTAGCAACCTTTTCCCTTACATCGATTTTTGCAGAATTCGAACTCATTAACCGTAAAACATTTATTTATCAGCACCCAATATATGAACATTCGTGAAGAATGATTAAATACACTCTTAATGTCATTACTCTCTTGATTATTAGGGTCCGCCCTCTTTACTTGTCTAAAGACCCAAGACAGGCAAACATGCACAGATATATATTCCTCTTGCTTCTTATCCTGCCGTTCAGCTCTACCGCTCAGCCGGACGGTTACCATCTGGTATGGCAAGATGAATTCAATTACCGGGGACTCCCGGACACTTCCAAATGGACCTACGACGTGGGCAACGGCTGCCCCGGCCTCTGTGGATGGGGCAACAACGAACAGCAGTATTATACCTACCGGAGGCTTAAAAACGCACGCGTCGGCGAGGGGCATCTGACCATCGAGGCACACCGTGAAGACTTTGAGTCTGCCTCCTATACCTCGGCACGGCTGCTCACCCGCGACCGCCGGGCCTGGACCTACGGCTTTTTTGAGATCAGAGCCATGCTGCCTGCCGGCAGAGGGGTTTGGCCCGCGCTCTGGATGCTGCCCGAAGAGTGGAAATACGGA
The DNA here is from genome assembly GCA_964423345.1 of uncultured Balneolaceae bacterium. Lineage (GTDB taxonomy): Bacteria > Bacteroidota > Rhodothermia > Balneolales > Balneolaceae > CAYREV01. The sequence goes on from CAYREV010000035.1 coordinate 3,207, forward strand.
GGCTGGCCCTCGAGCGGTGAAATAGATATCATGGAACATGTAGGCTATGAACCCCGGCGTGTTTACGCCACCGTACATACCGATGCCTTCAACCATGTGGCAGGCACACAGGACACCGATACACTGAAGATAGCGGATGCTGCCGAGGCCTTCCACACCTACAGCCTGGAATGGACGCCGGAATATATTGCATGGGCGGTAGACGGCAAGGAGTATTCCCGGTTTGAAAACCCCCATGAAACCTATCGGCAATGGCCCTTCGACCAACCTTTTCATCTGATATTTAATATAGCTGTAGGCGGTAACTGGGGAGGGGCTCGCGGCATCGACAAAGATATATGGCCGCAACAAATGGAAATTGACTATGTGAGAGTATATCAACGTTAAAATTTAATTCTGAATCGTGAAAATTATGACTACAGGTATGTTAAAAACCGCTTGTTTGGCTACCCTCCTGCCCTTTCTGTCCATCTCTCTTTCCATCGGGCAGGATACCGCACATAACGACGAAAAACGCCTGGCACAGAAGGTGGATTCGGTCATGCAGAAAATGAACCTGACCGATAAAATCGGTGAGATGACCCAGTTGAGCATTGATATGATATCGGAGGGTCAGCCCTACAATCTCAAGGAGCCCCATCGCCTGAGTGATGAAAAACTACAGGAAGTGCTGGTGGAGCTTCGCGTGGGTTCTATCCTCAACGTCGGGGGACATGCCTACAGCCGGGAGCACTGGCATACGATCATTAAAAGGATTCAGGATATGGCCCTTAACGAAAAACCCACAAAGATACCGGTTCTATACGGGATCGACACCATTCATGGTGCCAACTACACCCTGGGTGCCACCCTGTTTCCACAGCAGATTGCCATGGCCGCTACCTGGAACCCGTCGCTGGTCAGGCGGGGAGCCGAAATTGGCGCCTACGAAACGCGGGCTTCCTGGATTCCCTGGACCTTCTCGCCGGTCCTTGACATCGGCCGCGACCCCCGGTGGCCCCGCCTCTGGGAGACCTTTGGAGAGGATGTCCACCTGTCATCCCGCCTGGGGGTAGCCATGGTTGAAGGTTATCAGGGAGACGATGTGAGCGATCCCCACCGTGTTGCAGCAACGATGAAACATTTTCTGGGTTACAGCCTTCCCCTTACCGGCAAGGACCGTACCCAGGCCTGGATACCGGAACGGCAGCTGAGGGAATATGTACTGCCACCTTTCAAAGCCGCCGTCGAAGCCGGGGCCCTCAGCGTAATGATCAACTCGGGCGAAGTCAACGGCATACCGGTTCATGTTAACAAGGAATTGTTGACGGGGCTCCTGCGTGACGAACTGGGTTTTGATGGAATCGCCGTCACCGACTGGCAGGATATCGATTACCTCTATACCCGCCACAAAGTAGCCGAAACATATAAGGAAGCTATTGAGATGGCCATCAATGCAGGCATTGACATGGCTATGGTTCCCGTCGACCTGAAGTTTCCAAAACTGCTCAAAGAACTCGTCGAGGAAGGCAAAGTACCCATGAGCCGCATCAACGAATCCGTACGAAGAATCCTTGCCGTCAAGTTCAAGCTGGGCCTTTTTGACACGCCCTACCACAGCGAAGAGGGACTCTATTCCAACTTCGGTTCTGATGAATTTGCCCGTGAAAGCTACCGGGCTGCCGCCGAAGCCATCACACTGCTGAAGAACGAAAATGAGATACTCCCGCTGTCCGAAAACACCCGTATACTGGTAACCGGCCCTACAGCCAACTCCCTGAACAGGCTTAATGGAGGGTGGACCCATACCTGGCAGGGAACCGACCCTCAATACAATACGGAAGGCAAGCCTACCATTATGGAAGCTATTCGTGGCATTGGTGGATCCGACCGCGTCAAGTATGTCAAAGGAGCCTCTATAGACAGCCTACTCAACCTGCAGGAAGCCGTCGATGCTGCCGCCTCTGCCGATGTGGCCGTGGTATGCATAGGGGAGCCGACCTATACCGAAAAACCGGGCGACCTCAACGACATGTGGCTGCCCGAAGCCCAGCGCAAGTTGGTCAGGGAGATATCCGCCACCGGCACCCCTGTCGTTCTTGTACTTGTCGAGGGCAGGCCCCGCCTAATTAACGATATTGTACCGCTGGCTGACGGCATTCTCATGGGCTACCTGCCCGGCGATGAGGGCGGGCGGGCCCTGGCCGACATCCTGTACGGCAAGGTTAATCCAAGCGGTAAGCTGCCCATAACCTACCCCCGCCACCCGAATGACCTGGTGCCCTATGATCACAAGCACACCGATCGGATCGATCCCGGTTTCGCTACCGAGGCATTCAATCCGCAGTGGGCCTTCGGTCACGGACTTAGTTACACCGATTTCAAATATGAACATATGCAGCTCAGCAATAACAGTATGGACTCTTCGGGCCATGTGACCATACAGGTGGAGGTGTCCAACACCGGAAACCGCAGCGGCAAGGAGGTTGTACAGCTTTATGTCAGCGACCTTGTGGCCAGCATCACTCCCCCGGTGAAACGACTTCGAGATTTCAAGAAGATTAGCCTCGAGCCGGGCCAGACCAAGAGCGTCACCTTCACACTGAGGCCAGAGGATATCGCTTTTGTGGGTGAGAAGAACGAATGGATTACCGAGCCCGGCGAGTTCGTACTGCGCATCGGGCCGCTATCAAAGAAAATCGCGTTCACCTATTAGGTACCTAAACATGACACGCCGCAAGTGGATTTTCCTGGGACTGCTGCTGTTGATACAGCTCAGCGTTATCTGGCCCGTATACCCTCTGTTCTCAGAGGTAGAGCCCCTGGTCCTGGGACTTCCCCTCTCCTTTGCCTGGGTCATCCTGGTACTGTTCTGTGCCTTTTTCCTGCTGCTGTGGTATTACCTGGGAGACACCGGCCGGAAGGAGGGTGAGTACTGATGGAAAACTGGGAAATAATCATTCTTATCTGCGGGATCTACCTGGCCCTTACCCTCGCCATGGGCATCATCCCGGGGATGCGTATCAGCAACAGCGTCACCGGTTTCGTTGCGGGCGACCGCAGCATGAACCTGCTGCTGCTCTACTTTGTCATGGGTGCCTCTATATTTTCCTCTTTTGCCTTCCTCGGGGGACCCGGATGGGCTTACTCCCGCGGTGCCGCCGCCTTCTATATCATTGCCTACGGCATCACGGGGATGATACCCATGTACTTTTTCGGGCCCAAGGTTCGCAGGCTGGGCGAGCGTTTCGGTTTTGTAACCCAGGCCGAAATACTTGAAGACCGCTATAACAGCAAATCCCTGTCGGTATTGCTGGCCCTGGTCAGTATCATTGTCTTTATTCCCTATCTTACCCTCCAGATGAAAGGCGCCGGCTATGTACTCACCACCATCAGTGAGGGAGTCATACCCGAATGGCTGGGGGCGGGTATCGCCTACCTGGTCGTACTGATCTACGTATTCTTCAGCGGCGTAATGGGCGTGGGATGGACCAACACCTTTCAGGGACTTTTTATGATGGGTATCGCCTGGTTTATCGGCCTGTACCTTCCCTACCAGCTTTTTGGAGGCGTGGGCGAGATGTTTTCACAGATAGCCGCCAGTGATATGTCTGCCATGCTCACTGCACCCGGACTCAGATCGGGCGGTGAGCCGTGGGACTGGTGGGGGTTCAGCTCCGCCGTACTTATATCAGCGGTGGGGTTCTCGGTTTGGCCCCATTTTTTCATGCGGGCTTTTGCCGCCAACAGTGATCGAACGATGAAGCTGACCGTCGTTCTCTATCCCACCTTTCAGCTGTTTCTTGTACCTATACTGATACTTGGCTTTACCGCCATTCTGGCCTATCCCGGAGTGGAGCCGGCCGATACCATCCTTCCCTACGTACTGACACAGATTGACCTTCCTATTGTCATCATAGGACTGGTTTGCGCCGGTACGCTGGCCGCATCCATGTCGTCCGGGGATGCTATACTGCATTCCGCAGCTTCCATAGGCATCCGCGACGGACTGGCAAAGTTTCTTCCGGATCATCTGAATACAGACGAAAAACACCGCTATTTTATTCGTATTCTGGTCATCCTGATAAGTTTGGTTGCCTATTATTTTGCCGTTATTTCCGACATACCCATCGTGAGCCTTCTGCTGGGCTCATACGGTGGGGTAGCCCAGATTTTCCCCCTGGTCTTTTGTATGTTCTATTGGAAGAGGGCCAACAGGGAAGGAGCTCTCACCGGACTGCTTGGAGGTATAGCGGTAACCCTGCTATTTCTTTTCTACCCGGAGTATCGTCCCCTGCCCCTCCATGAAGGCATCTACGGACTGGCGGCCAACGTTGTTTTGTTGGTAACCGTAAGCCTTGCCACCGAACCTGTGTCAAAAGAACGAGTCAATAGATATTACAAAGCGTGATGGAACATACAGGTACCCTGCCCGACATCCCGATCATTTTTGAGGATAATCACCTGCTGGTCATCAGCAAACCCCATGATGTGCTCTCCCAGGAAGACCACACCGGAGATCCTGACGTTCTTACCCTCTGCAAAGAATACCTTAAAAAGAAAAGCGACAAAACAGGCAGCGTCTATCTCGGCCTAATTCATCGACTGGACCGGCCGGTGGGAGGATTAATGGTTCTGGCCAAGAACTCCAATGCAGCCGGGGGGTTGTCCAAGCAGATCAGAGAGCGTACCATGCAGAAGACCTATTGGGCAATTGTAAACGGAAATCCCCCTTTAAACGGGGTATTGACCCACCACCTGCTAAAAGACCGACAAACCAATACCGTGGAAACGGTATCGCCTACCCACCGGAAAGGGAAAAAAGCACTGTTGTCGTACAGCAGGCTTGATCAATCCGATGGACTCACGCTTCTATCCCTGCACCTGCAAACCGGAAGGCCGCACCAGATACGCGTGCAGCTTTCCAAGGAAGGCTATCCTGTCTGGGGTGATTACAAATACGGGAAAAGTACGCAGCCCGATGGTCGAACAATAGCCCTGCGGTCTGTTGAACTATCATTCAAACACCCTTCCACCCACAACCTGGTACATTTCACGCTGCCACCTCCCAACGTTAAACCCTGGAGCATTTTTGACCAACAGCCGTGATACAACTTTTTCTTCCATCCGGTTAAGCAGGCCGGATTTTCAGCTGGAGAATTTTTTCATTCATTTTGGAACACTGGCATGTATGATACTGTTGACAGGGTGAAAAGAGTAAAAACCGCATTTCCATGAGCGTACACAAATTACTATGTCTGACCGGAGATTAACTAAAAAGGAAGCGTATAGGTTAATCACATCAATCGTAGATGATGAGGTAGATGAAGAGACTCGAACCGAATTTTTCACTTTTATTGAAGGCGATGAAGAGGTCAAGCGTGAATTTGAATCCGTCAAGCGCCTTAAAAGCCTGATAGCCACCCGGTGTCCCTACCATAAGGCTCCCGATACATTAAAATATCGAATTAAACAGGTTCTTGTCAGGGAACAGGAGGCTTCCGAACCGGGATTACTGGATCAAGACCCTGTCTTTGATATACCTTCTGATTTCACGCCAACCGATGCAGAACGACACCGCCCGGAACAGGGCTACCGTGAACCCCGTTATATTAACTGGCTCTACGCAGCTGCGGCTTCCCTGATGGTTATTCTGGCTTTCTGGGGACTTATATACAAGGCCCGGCTACCTGCGGAATCCTACCAAATAGAGCGGTATGTTTATCAGTATTATGAGGACCACGGGGGACAACTGGTTCCGCCCACTATTAACACTGCAAATCTGGCTGATGCCGAAGTGCAACTGGCCAGCCACTATGATATGAGTTTGACGATCCCCCCACTGAGAAATGCCGAATTCAAGGGGGTTGTCTATGAGGAGTTTGTCCCCAATTATTCCGCTCCCCTGCTCGAATATTATCTACCGAAACAGGAGCAGTATATCTACATTTTTGCTTTTGATCTCGACAAACTGAATCGTTACAGCAAACTCAACCGGAATGAGGAAGCGGTTAAAACCTGTGTGCGACCTGAGGACTTTCATATCGAACAGATAGGGGGAAAACATATACTTTCCTGGCGCTGGAACGGCACCTGGTATGCCGCCATTTCCAATCATGACGGAAAAACCCTGGCCTCCCTGGTGGAGCCGCTTAACTACTCCCTTCAATAAAATAGGACGACGATCAACCAAGCGGTATTCAGTCGTTAAAAGTTTATACGCCCCGACAATGCCAGATAGGTTTTACTGTAAATCTCCGCTGCCTTTATATTAAATGAATAACGGGGATATCGGTTATACTCCTCTACCGAAGCTTTAACGGTAATAAAATTATAGGCGACCGTCCCCAGAAAAAGACCGGCCCCTATCAGCAACTTTGGATCGTCATAGCCCACACTTTTGTTATCCCAGCCGAGCGATTCCGATGCCTGCTTGCCCATAAGTTCGCGTGTGGAATCAACAAGCAGCAGGGATCCTATACCCAGGCGCGCGGCAATACCAAGGCTACCCCTTAGATAGTCTTCAGCATAAAAATGTCCGGTAGAAGGCCCCACCATCACACCATAAACGGCCAGGGCTGCCCCCGCGGTGCGCACCTGTGGATCTTTTACCAGTTTGTTAACGGCAAGGCCGGCAATGACAGGCAAAACCGTATTGGTAAAGGCAATACTCCTGGCTTCGTCGATACTTTTAATTTCCGGGCGGTTGCCCACTTCCGGCTGGGCCCATCCCATCTTAAGTACACAAAATACCATGACAAGTGTGGCTGCTGCTGTACCGTACTTTTTCATAGCTGTTAATATCAATTGATGAGTGCAGAATTAAAAAAACAAGCCGTAATCTTTTGAGCTGTGAGATCCGCTATTCGTCCGACTCCTGATCCTCCTTTCTATCCTTAATATTTCCAGGTTCCACCAGATCCCCGGGTAGCTGTTTGTTCGCCTTGGCCCCCAGTTCTCTTAGCATCTCAACCTGCCGGATGACATTTCCCTGTCCTGCAGAGAGCCGGGTCATCGCCTGGTCATAGCTTTCCCGGGTCTGACGGATACGCTGGCCAATATCCTGCATGCTTTCCACGAAAAGAACAAATTTGTCATAGAGTGCCCCACCCCGCTCGGCAATCTCCATGGCGTGCTTGTTTTGATACTCCTGCTTCCACACCGAATCGATGGTCGCAAGGGTAGCCAGAAGAGTCGAGGGACTTACAATAACGATATTCTTTTCAAAGGCTTCGTAGTAGAGATCCGTATCCTGCTGGAGAGCAAGGCCAAAAGCAGATTCTATCGGAACGAACATCAGCACGAAGTCCGGGCTTTTACCCCCGTAAAGATTCTGGTAATTCTTCTTGCTCAAGCTTTTCACATGCCCCCGTATCGAAGTAACATGTTGCTTCAGGGCCGTTTCGCGCTCAGAATCATCTTCAGTGGAAACATACCGTTCATATGCCGTCAGCGTTACCTTGGAGTCAATAACCAGATGTTTATCGTCCGGCAGGTGTACCACTACGTCGGGCTGCAACCTCCGTCCCTCTTCGGTGGTGTGGCTCTCCTGAATCTCATATTCCCTGCCCTTGGTGAGTCCCGATTTCTCCAGGATACGCTGCAGTATCACTTCGCCCCAGCTGCCCTGCGTTTTGGATTCCCCTTTCAGGGCCTTGGTCAGGTTTTTTGCTTCCTCGCTCATTTTTTTGTTCAGCTCCATAAGGTTTTTGAGTTCCTGCTTAAGTGAGCCACGTGCTTCCACTTCATCCTTATGGGTCTCCTCCACCTTCTTTTTAAAGGCTTCCATTTTTTCACTCAGGGGTTTGAGCAGCTGGTCCAGCTTCTCCTTGTTCTGTTCTGTAAACTTTTTGCTTTTCTCCTCCAGAATCTTGTTTGCGAGGTTTTCAAACTCTTCCTTGAAGCGCTCCTGCAGGTTTTCCATCTCCTCTTTCTGTTCGCCCAACCGCTCTTTCAGGTTGCGGTAATCGGCATTGAGCTCGGCCAGCTGCTTGCCGGATTCCCTGGCCTGCGCTTCAGATTCCCTGCGTTCCTGTTCGGCTTCCCTTAGCTGTTCCGAAATGTTTTCATTACGCTCTTTCAGGCGGGTAACTTCCCGGATGGCTTCCTCTCTCTCCCTTTCCAGTTCCTCGGCCTCATCGCTGCTGAGGGCCTGAGAGCTTTTATACCGATAATGAGCAATAGCATAGCCCGCAACAAGCCCCACCAGTATGAACAGTATTGAAATAAACTCCATAAAATGTTATTGCTGAGTGATCATTGATCCTGTAGAATGTAGAAAGTATTGAGTAGAAAGTTTAGGAATTTTTATCCGGCCATACACCATCCCCATCAAACAGGCATTTTATACCTGCTTTTATACACTATTAAATAACATTCAGCGGGAAAACCCGGAATAGTTCGGTTAAGCTGTTTTGGCCCTGCCGTCCAGCGAGTACTTCCCCGGCCCGAGCAGGAATACGGTAGTAAAGATAAGGAGATAAACCAGAGAAAGTTCCATCCTATCAAACGACTGCGTGAGATGTACAAACAGGAAGGCTACCGACATATTCAGCATCAGGATAAATGCAGCTGCCCGGCTATAGTACCCTGCAATGATAAACAGTGTGCATATCCCCTCTGCAAATGCCGACAGTATCAGGGAGAGCCCCGGCCCCAGTCCAATGGGATCAAGAAATTCCATATTGCCATTTAATACATTGGTTAGTTTACCCAATCCGTGCCCGTAAAACATAAATAGAGAAGCAAAAACTCTTAAAACAAGCAGGGAAATGCCGGTGTCAATGAATTCTGAAAAGGTGGTGGACCTCAGTCGTTTAAGCATGATGGTACGTAGCCTTATATATAAGTTGTTCTTGTTAAGCCGTTTATAAATTTTATCGAGGGTATGCCGAAAGTGTAAAATGCCCGATCAGCCTCGATAAACCATTTAGTAAATGGTACCATTCCGGGAATAAATACTTTTTACATTTCGAAAGGAGAAGCTGTGAGGATAGAAATAGTTGTATAGCCATCACGGGGCCAGGCTATTTTATAAAGACTATTAAATCCTATATTTATGGTCCGATTATTATAACTTATTCTTTTTCTTTGGTTAGATGTATGGAAGATGATCCTTTGATTGACCTGAAACCAAACAGTACCTATGTCTTATAACGAACGGCTGGAAGATTTAATAGATCACTATTTTATCGACAATCAGGATCTCGAAAAAAAGAAACAGATGGGCGGGGTAGGCTACCTGGTTAACGGTAATATGTGTATCGGCATTTTCAATGACCTATTGATCATTCGAGCGGGCTCCTCACTGGCTCATGCCCTGGTTAAGAAAGAGGGTATTGAGCATTTTGAACAATCGGAGGAATCACTGGAAGGATTTATATCGGTAGCCCCTCAAATCTATATGCACGACAAAGCCCTTCATAAATTCTTGTCACATGCACTTGAATTTACCTCCGCCCTTCCACCGAAAAAACATGATTCCACCGACTTTAGTGCAGATGACCCCGACTTAAATTAGCCCTTGTAGGTCGAAATGAAATCAACCGAAAAATTATATGGGCTGATTTCTAAAAGCAATTGAAGCCCTGTTGAAAAAATCCGTTAAAATCATCGGCTTGGCCGGTTGGCTGCTGCTATGGATGGTGGATAAATCCGAATTTGTATAAGTACCCGTGCTTTACTATCGTAATTTTAGCGGGATCTGAATATGCTTTAAGCGGTAGGGGACAATAACATCAGTGTTTAAAGGGATTCACATTGGGAAATAAGGCCAATTACGACTATATCATTGCCGGAGCGGGTGCTGCCGGCTTAAGCCTTGCCTGGAGACTGGCAAAATCAGAATTGAACGGTAAACGTATCCTGCTTGTGGATGCCGATCTTTCTCCCCGCAATGACAAGACCTGGTGCTTTTGGTATCCCGGCGAACCTCCCCTTAAACGATTTATAGAAAAGACCTGGAATCGTGCCGACGTTGGCATTAACGGTGAAACCATTCGGGAATCGCTAGACCGTTATGCCTATCATTGTATTCGAAGCAGGGATTTCACCCAGAAAATTCTTAACACCCTTGCCTCGCATTCCCAGGTTGATCTGCTTGAAGACAGGATAGAAAAACTCTCCTGGAACGGCTCAAGTGCGGTATTGTCTACCGGCAAGAGAGATTATAATGCCGAATATATATTCCAAAGCTGTTTTACTCCTCCCCAAATCAGGAATGCACATCCCCATTACCCCCTGGTGCAGCATTTCCTGGGACAGGAAATCGTGGTGAATGAAGAAGTGTTTGAAGCCGAACAACTGATGCTGATGGATTTTGACGAGACCTTCAACAGGGGTAT
>CAYREV010000035.1:13538-19263 GCA_964423345.1 uncultured Balneolaceae bacterium
ATCGCCTTTATGTATATGCTTCCATGGTCCGGTACCGAAGCCCTGTTGGAATACACGATATTTTCCGAAGAGCTCCAGGATCCGGATTTTTACAAGGAGAAGATTGCCCTCTATCTAAACAACAAGTTCGGGCTGAAACTTATTGATTATACCACGAAGAGGACCGAATACGGGGAGATTCCCATGAAAGACCTGCCCTATTCGCCCTGGTACGATACCCACATTATGAATATCGGTACGGCTGGGGGGTTGACCAAGCCCACCACCGGCTACACCTTTGCCCGCATACAGCAACACAGCCGTTCTATTGTAAAAGAGCTTGAACAGTCGGGCGTGCCCCTTCCGCCTCCAAAATCCAAATTCCGGTATCGCGCTTACGATTTGTGGCTCCTTCATATCATGTATCATCACCCTCTAACCGCCCGGAAAATCCTGCAGGCCCTCTTTTCTAAAAACCGGCTGGACCGTATCTTCAAATTTCTGGGAGAGGAAACTAATATTGCCGAAGACCTGGCTATAATGAGTTCCGTCCCGCCTCTGCCCTTCCTTAAGGCCATTTGGAAAAGCCGTAAAAGAGTATTTGAACTGTAAATATTCAGCTCATGAAGTATCGCGCCTGCTATACTCAATCTTGTTGCCCAGCAAATAGGCGTAGGGCCTCAGCTCATGTACTTCATCAAATACACAACGCATTATACCCAGGAAGGGGACAAAGAGTATCATACCCGATATCCCCCATACCTCGCCTCCGATAATAAGTGCAATAAATGCAACGAAAGGGTTGACGCTTACCTGTGAACCGATGATGTTGGGTGTTATGAAATTCCCTTCGAGAAACTGAACCGTTGCGAAAACCCCTATCACCCCCACCGGTGTTAAAAGGGATTCTGTAAACAACAGGGCATATAATATAGCGGGGACGCTTCCCAAAATAACACCGATATAGGGAATGATTGCAAGGATGGCGGCAAAGACGGCAAAGAAGAGCGCATGGTCCAGTCCGACAATCCACAACCCTATTCCATTCAGTACTGCCAAAATAACAATTACGGCGAGCATGCCGAGTATATAATTCTGAGTAACTTCCTGCACGCCTTTAAGGACACTGTCGATAGCCTTATGGCTTTCACCCTTCCATGCCTTGTACAGAAAGGTGCGATACATCTCCTTGTAATGCATCATGAAAAATACAAACAGCGGAAGAATGACGATCGTTGTGAATACATTTGTAGTAGCCCCTACAGCCGCAGAGGCATATTTCCCGCCCCGGTTGATGATTTCACCCAGGCTGCGTTGCAGGAATTCAACCTGCCTTTCCGGGGTAATGTTGAACGTATTTTCAAAGAAGGCCAGTATATCACGGCTGATAGCCTGCAACCTTGCGTTTGCCTCGGGAATTTCTTCCATAAACTGCACAAACTGCAGGGAGAGCAGGGAAAACACACCCGCCAGAACCACCGTAACCAACAGCATACTGCAAATAATAGACATGATCCGTCCCAGCTTAAGCCTCTCAAGCTGTTGACTCAACGGTTCCAAAATCATGGCCAGCAGCGCAGATATACCAAGAGGCATCAGTATGAACTTTCCGAATTTAAGAATCAGATAAAAAAGTACCAGTCCCAGGAGGAAAACAATGGATTTTAACCAAAACGGGTATTGATTCATGGGTGTATGTTATTTGGTGAAAAAGGTTGGTTTGTTAATCCTGTTTCAGCCCTGCTGTTAAATCATCGATCGGGGGATTAAAATTCTCCTGGAAAATTTCGAAGGGCACCCGGCCGCCTACAGTCTCTTTCACTCCGCTCTTTTCAATAACTTCCTGGTAGGTTTCATAGCAATCCAGTGCCCGGTAAAATTGTTGCATATCCTCTTCGTTGACCGTTACCCAGCAGTCGATATCCTCTTTTGGGGACGAACGGAGATTGAATGTGCTCTCTATCTCTTTTTCCGTGTAGTGCGTAAAAAAAGCCAGTCGTTTCAGGTAGCCGGCTCCCTCTCTTTTCATATCGCAATACACCCTTTTAACCACCGCATGTGTAACCAGATGATCGTCGAAACCGCTTATGCCGTGCACGGCATAGGTGACCACGATGTCAGGCTTCGTTGCATTAATATGCCGCCTGACCACCTCCTCGATATTGTGGGGATCCATCTCCTTGAGACCGCTGTCGGGAAGCTCCAGAACGTTCATGCCGGTAAGGCCCAGTACCTTTTCAACGCACTTCATTTCATTATAGCGAATCTCACCCATCTTTTGCTTGTCCACTCCCAGCCTGTGCCGTTGTTTGGTGGCCTCTCCCCTGGTCAGTGTCAACAAATAAACCTCATTACCCTCCCTTAGTTGCGCTGACATGGCCGGTGCCGGGCCAAAAGATTCATCATCCGGGTGCGGAAATATATAGAGGATCTTCATGAATACACTAACATTGAGACGTTAAGGTTCTTTCCTTTTGGTATCGTCGACCTACACATGATAATTTTCTAAAAATCATTCTTTATGGTATGGCAATATTTTTATCACATCCGTTTCCTGCATTAACCTCCCAGAAGGCAATATAATACAACCTCAAGGATATTTATAAAATAGCAAAGTCCGCCGTCTGGCGGACTTTGCCTAATGAGGTTTTGTTGACCTGATCTGTATGCGAAGCGACCGGTCCGGTTTAGGAACAACCGGTAGTCGATCCGCAGGTAATGCATTTCTGACAAGTCCCGTTTCTGACCATGGTCATACTGCCGCATTCGGGGCAGGAATCACCCGTATAGCCAAGTTCCTTGGCCCTTTCGTAGTCACTTTCGTAACTGCCTTTGGCCTGCCCGTTGCTATCGGTTTGCTTGCCGATGGTTTCCGTCGAAGGAGTTGGTTCCTTTTTTTTCACCGTAGTCTGTTGCGCCGCGGCACCGCCTTTCTCTTCGCTTTCCTTACGCTCCATCTCCTCCTGTTCGGAAGGACGAAGCTTGCGGGTAAGGATTTCCTCGGCGGGTACGTGGGCCAGGTCGTCACGGCCCAGATAGGTTACCGCAAGTTCACGGAAAATAAAGTCGATAACCGAAGTGGTCATCTTGATATGGGGACTTCCGTTAACCATTCCGCTGGGTTCAAACTTGGTAAACGTAAAGGCATCGACAAACTCCTCGAGCGGTACGCCATGCTGCAGGCCGAGAGAGATTGCGATGGCAAAGCAGTTGGTCAGGCTTCGGAACGCAGCACCTTCACGATGCATGTCGATAAATATTTCTCCGAGTTGCCCGTTCTGATATTCGCCCGTACGCAGGTACACGCTTTGTCCGCCGATCTTAACCTTCTGGGTATAGCCGTTTCTTCGATCCGGCAATCTTTTTCGTTTGGCCACGTACTTGTGGATAATACGTTCTGCGGTTTCAACCACACGATCCTGAGCAGCGGCGGTGTCTTCATCAAGATCCTCCTCATCCAGTTCCTCAAAGACATCGCTGAGGCTGTTGAGCGGCTGACTCAGCTTGGAACCATCCCGATAAAGGGCATTGGCTTTAAGCATAAGCTCCCACGACTGCATATAAGCGTCCTTGAAATCTTCGACGGTGGCCTCATTCGGCAGGTTAATGGTCTTGGAAATAGCCCCCGAAATAAACGGCTGCGCCGCTGCCATCATGCGTATGTGTCCGCCGGGCTTGATATACCGTGTCCCATTCCTGCCGCACCGGTTGGCACAATCGAATACCGGAAGGTGTTCATCCTTAATATGCGGGGCTCCCTCGATGGTCATGGTTCCGCATACATAATCGTTCGCTTCCTGAATCTGTGCATCTGTGAATCCAAGATGCTTCAGCATATCGAACTGCGGGTTTGCAAGCTGCTTCTCGGTAAGTTCCAGTACTTCCTTGCAAAAATCTTCTCCCAGCGTCCACTGGTTGAAGGCGAACTTGATATCAAAGGTGCTCGGCAGGCCCTCTTCAACGGCCTCGATCTGTTTATCACCGAAACCGAGGTTTCTCAGGCTTTCCTCATTAATATGGGGACACCCCTCGAGGGTACCGTGCCCTTTGGCATAGTTTATAATTTCCTCTTTCTCCCTGGAAGAATACCCCAGATTGGTCAAAGCACGTGGAACGCTTTGGTTGATAATCTTGAAGTATCCGCCGCCGGCAAGTTTTTTGAACTTTACGAGGGCAAAATCGGGTTCGATACCGGTGGTATCGCAGTCCATTACCAGTCCGATGGTACCCGTCGGTGCAAGCACCGTAACCTGGGCATTCCGGAAACCGTGTTTTTCGCCCATCTCTACGGCCCTGTCGGCATCTTTACGGGCGGCCTTGAGCAGGTAGTCCGGTGCCATGTTGGCATCGATACCCATCGGCTTGACCGTAAGTCCTTCATACTTTTCCGGATCAACGTTATAGGCAGCTCGTTTGTGGTTTCTCAACACGCGCTGCATATGCTCCTTGTTTCGCTCGTAGGCGTTGAAGGTACCCAGCTCTTCGGCCATTTCCGCACTGGTGGCGTACGCCCCCATGTGGATCATGCTTGTCAGCGATCCGGCGATGGCACAGCCTTCCGGGCTGTCATAGGGAACACCCTGAACCATCAGGGCCGCCCCCAGGTTTGCATAACCGAGGCCGAGTGTACGGAACTCATACGACAGTTCAGCAATCTCCTTGGAGGGGAACTGTGCCATGAGTACGGAAATTTCCAGAACGACTGTCCATATGCGGGAAGCATACCGGATCGATTCCACGTCAAATTCCTTGCATTCCTCCGTCTTGAAATACTTCATCAGGTTAAGGGACGCCAGGTTGCAGGCCGTGTTATCCAGGAACATATATTCCGAGCACGGGTTACTGGCATTGATCGGACCGTCTTCCGGGCAGGTGTGCCACTCGTTGATGGTATCATGGAATTGGGCTCCCGGGTCGGCGCAGGACCACGCCGCATAGGAAATTTCATCCCACAACTCCCTGGCCGGCATCGAACGGCAGGGTTCTGGCTCTCTTCCCTCCTCGCGCGCATCCCGAAGTTCGGTTCTCCAAAATAGATCCCATTCCTTGTCTTCCTTGACCGCCTTCATAAAGCTGTTGGGTACCCGAACCGAATTATTGGAGTTCTGTCCGCTTACCGTGTTGTAGGCTTCAGAGTCCCAATCCGTGTTGTAGGTATCAAACTCCAGGTCGGTAAAACCCTGGGCGGCCAGCTGTACCACTCTCTCTATATAATTAAGAGGTACCTGGTCTTGCTTCGCCTCCTTGATTGCCCTTCCCAGCTCCTTGTTCTTAAGCGGATCCCGGCTTACCGCACCGTTGAACGTTCGGCCGTCAATTTCTACCGGCTTGTTGCACAGCTTGATAATCCTTTTAAGGTGCTTTTCCAGAATCTTGGATCCGGTAACGATAGAGGCAACTTTCTGCTCTTCGTTTACTTTCCAGTTTACATACTCTTCGATGTCGGGGTGGTCAAGGTCCAGAGTCACCATCTTTGCCGCACGCCGGGTGGTTCCCCCCGACTTGATGGCTCCGGCGGCCTTGTCACCAATCTTCAGGAAACTCATCAGTCCCGAAGACTTGCCGCCACCGCTCAGGGGTTCTCCTTCGGCACGGATTTTTGAAAAATTGCTCCCCGTTCCCGATCCGTATTTAAACAGACGTGCCTCTCGTACCCAAAGATCCATGATTCCCCCTTCATTAACCAGGTTATCGTCAATACTCTGGATAAAGCAGGCATGCGGCTGCGGATGGGTATAGGCATCTT
>CAYREV010000036.1:0-18537 GCA_964423345.1 uncultured Balneolaceae bacterium
TGAGCTACGCTGGCTTATGTCGAGACCTTGCTCCGAATTTCTTCAAAATCGTACGGTTAAAATCCTTCCACCAGCCTCCAAGCGAAAGACTGGAAAGCTAAGGACACTTTTCATTTTTGTCAACAACCAAATACAAGAAAAAAGACACTTATAAAATTTACCGAATTCACGGCTGCGCATCATTTTTTCTGCGGTAATGGGAAAGGATCAGCCTTCCTATAACAAACAGCGCAATCCCGCCCAGGATGATCCATCCGTATATACGCAGGTAGTCTCCGATGATTCTCCAGTTTTCGTGCACAAACCAGCCGAAGCCGATAAGGATTGCATTCCAGAGCAGAGAACTCACAGTTGAGCTTAATACCGTACCCGCAACCGGGGTATGGCTGATGCCTGCCGTGAGCGAGATCACCGAACGGGTCCCCGCCAGGAATCGATTGGCCAGAATCACTCCCATTCCCCATCTTCCCATCCAGCTTTTGACCTTGTCCATATACCTGAGCGGTATAAAACCGGTGAGCCAGAATTTCTCCCGTTGCTCCTTTACCTGGTCGCCCCAGTGACTTCCAATTCCGTACATGGTCATAAATCCGATTACCGAGGCAACGGTCGTCAACAAATAGACGGGTACGATTCCGATTACCGACTCTGCCGCCAGGTATCCTCCGAAGGCAACCAGCACATCACCCGGTATGGGGGGCAGGATATTTTCCACGTAGGCCACCAGGAAAAAAACCAGGTACACGCTCAGGGGCGGAAGCACCTGTATAAACTCTATCATTTGCTGGGTAAACTCTTCAACCATCCTCAATCACCGACTATTAACACTACCGCCCTCGCGGATATTCCCTCCTGCCTGCCTTCAAAACCCAACTCTTCCGAGGTGGTCGCCTTGACCGCCACCCTCCCGGGCTCCACCTTGAGGTCCGCGGCCATATTCTTTCGCATCTGCTCTATGTGTGAAGCCAGCCTGGGCTGTTGTGCCACAATCGTCGAGTCGACATTGCCGATGGAATACCCATGAGTTTCCACCAGTTCCCGCGCCCTTCGCAACAGTATCCGGCTGTCTATATCCCGGAACTCCTCTTCGCTGTCGGGAAAGTGGCGGCCGATATCTCCCAGTGCCAGCGACCCCAGCAGCGCATCCGTTATCGCATGAACCAGCACATCGGCATCGGAGTGGCCGGACAATCCGCTGCTGTGAGGTATGGTGACCCCACCCAGGACCAGCTCCTCCCCCTCGACCAGCCGGTGTACATCAAAGCCGTAGCCAATGCGTATGTCGCTATCCGTTTTCATGACCGTCTCCGTCGTTCAGTAATAATGTTGCCAGTTTAAGATCCAGGGGATAGGTAATCTTAAAATTCGTCCGTCCCCCTTCGACCATGCGCACCCGGTATCCCAGCCGCTCTACCAGCGAGGCGTCGTCGGTTCCCACAATTCCCTCTTCCGAGGCCCGCCTGTAGGCCTCCCTGATAATTTCCGTACGGAATACCTGGGGCGTCTGTGCCTGCCACAGGTATTTCCTGGAAGGGGTATCTTCCACCTCCAGCTTCCGGTCGACCTTTTTGATCGTATCCTTTGCCGGCACGCCGAGCACGGCCCCGCCCTTTTCGGCTGCGGTACGGCAGCACAGCTGGATCTGCCCCGAAGTGACAAATGGGCGAACCGCATCATGGACAATCACCAGCTCACTCTCTTCCACCAGGGCCAGGGCGTTATGGATGGAATGCTGCCGCTCCTTTCCGCCCTCGACCACATCCCGTTTCATGCCGGGCTCTCCGATTGAAGCCAGGATCTTCTCCACCCTGTCCATATAACCGGCAGAGGTGGCAACAATCACATGGGCAAGCCCGTCAACCTCTTCAAAACATCGCAGCGTGTGCTCCAGTATCGTACGCCCCCCCACCTCGATAAACGGTTTGGGGGTATCACGGTCCAGCCGGCTGCCTGAACCCGCGGCGGGTATGATGAGGCTAATTCTACTCAATGGTTAAATAATGATTATAGCATCCCCAAAGGCGAAGAAGCGATAATCCTTTTCCTTGGCCTCCTCATAAGCCTCCATGAGAAAATCGTAGCCGGCAAAAGCCGCACCCAGCATGAGCAGGGTCGATTCCGGCCGGTGGAAATTGGTGATTACGGCTTCTGTTATTTTGAAATCGTAGGGAGGGAAGATGAACTTGTCGGTCCACCCCGTCCCCGGCTTGGAGATGCCGCTGGCGGTTATGCTCGTCTCTATAGTCCTCACGGAAGTGGTCCCGCAAGCCACCACTTTATTATCCTTGCTCTTGAGCGCTTCATTGATCTTGGCCGACGTCTCATCCGAAATATAGTAATTCTCGGAGTCGGTCCTGTGCTTGGTAAGATCCTCCACCTCCACGGGCCGGAACGTTCCCCAGCCGATGTGAAGGGTGATGGGAAGCAGCTCCACCCCCTTATCTTCCAGTTTTTCCACGAGCTCATGAGTAAAGTGCATGCCTGCAAAAGGCGCGGCGACAGCCCCGCGCTCCTTTGCAAAAATCGTTTGATAGCGTTCCTTGTCCTCTTCCACGGGATCCCGCTCTATATAGGGAGGCAGAGGCATTTCGCCGATCTCGTCCAGGCGGGCATACAGCTCTTCATTGGTGCCCTCAAACAGGAAGCGGATGGTCCTGCCCCTCGAGGTGGTGTTGTCGATCACCTCGGCCATCAGGTCTTCCCCGAAATACAGCTTGTTGCCAATGCGTATCTTACGGGCGGGCTCGACCAGCACATCCCACAACATATTCTCCGGCATCAGCTCCCGAAGAAGAAACACTTCAATATCGGCATCGGTCTTCTCTTTTTTCCCTTTCAGGCGCGCCGGAAACACCTTGGTATTATTATATATCAGTACATCCCCCTCGTTGAGGTATTTATGGATATCGGAAAACTTCTCGTGTTTAATCGACTTGTCACTCCTGTCCAGCACCATCAGTTTTGCGGCATCTCGCGGCTCCACCGGTTCCTCAGGCACATTATAATCATCCGTCTCAAATTTAAAATCAGTTAATTTCATTATCGAAGTGCGGGCTTTTTATTTATGTGTTGTACCGTTATTTTATAAATTTTCAAAGCCTGTAAATATACTCTATTTATTTCCGGAGGACAAGTTTCAAATATATAACCGGAGGCGTGCCAGAGCGGTCGAATGGGGCGGTCTCGAAAACCGTTGAATCGTTTTGCGATTCCGGGGGTTCGAATCCCTCCGCCTCCGCACAAATTTCTTCGGGGCATTATAATTGGCCGGGGCTTGGTTCCGGCCACGGCCCATACCGGAGGGATGAGAAACCTGTCCCGCCGAGCATCGCGAGGGAAATGAGCGGAGCGAATCGGGGAATCCCTCCGCCCTCCATAACCCCGCTCAAGCGATCTTTACCTTGTAGCTTCACTTTGGTATACTTTATTAACAATGAAAGCGTTATATTTCACCACAAGAAACCAACTCATTGATTCAACTGTCATGAAACGAACCATTGCCTGCTCATTCCTTATCGTGATGTTGTTTGCCATTACGGCTACATCACATGCACAGCTGCGAGATGACCTCTTCCAGTCTTCCCAGTATACGGGCAATGTGGTAAAGGAACGCCCCCAGGAAGCCGGCGACTGGAGCAACCTCTTCAATATGACGATGGACCACAGCTATTCGATGACCTTCAGCAGCTTCGGCGGGCAATATCAAAACCTGAATGCCTATACCAACACCATGCACTTTTACTTTTCCAACCGGATGACCGGCAGGGTCGACATTTCCCTGCTCCACTCTCCCTTTGGAAACAGCTATCTTAACAACGGGCAGAACAATTCCAATGTCGACCTTATTATCAGGAATGCAGAATTGAACTACCAGATAAGTGATAAAAGTTCAATCCAGCTTCAATTTCGGCAGGTTCCCGCCCACTATGGATATTACGGCCCCGCAAGGTTCGGCAACCCTTTTTACCAGGATTCATTTTACCGATAGAGCTAAAAGCAGTTAATGACCCAAAGCAATAAGGATTCTAATAATTTTGCGCTCAATGCGGCAATAGGGTTTCTGAGCTTACTTCTCTTCCTGCTAATATTCGGACTTGTGACCCGGGTGGTATACCCGCGAATTCAGAACCAGCGAGCCGCCGACCAGCCCAAACTCATCGGCAATGTCATTCAACTTGAAGTACTAAACGGCTGTGGTGTCAGCGGGCTGGCCAACCATTTTACCTCAACATTGCGTAAAAACGGATTCGATGTTGTTGAAACGGGTAATTTTGACAATTTTGATATGCAGGAAACGGTTATCATCTCCCGTACCTACGACACCGACAATGCAAGACGGGTGGCTAAAGCCCTCGGAATAAAACCAAAAAATATTCTCATTGAAGCTTCCGACAATTTTTACCTGGATGCCACCATCGTGATCGGTTCCGACTACAAAACCCTCAACTTAAAGTAGACTCATATGCCCCAAAAAGCTGAGCAGCGAGAACAACAGTTCAAAAGCTTATCTGAAAATAAAACAGGCGATTCAGACAAACTGATTGAAACCATTACGGAAGGCCTCATAGACAAAAAAGCTGAAAATATTACCATTCTTGATGTCCACGAGCTGACCACCCTGGCCGACTGCTTCATCATTTGTCACGCTTCAACCGATGTGCAGATTAAGGCTATCGCTGACAGTGCCGTCAGGCAAACCCATGAACAGCTTGACGAGAAACCGTGGAAGCAAGAGGGGCGCGACACCCGGCGTTGGGTCATCCTCGATTATGTCAATGTTGTCGTTCATATTTTCAAGCAAGAGCTCAGAGAATATTATGCCCTTGAAAAGATGTGGAATGATGCAGAAATCACCAGAGTGGAAGACCATCAATAACAATATCATGGTTAACTTTCTTGTCCTGCTGATGCTCTCTTCCGTTATAGCCGCCGGTTGCGCCTCATCGGAGGAGAGCAACAACAGGCCGAAGGACTATAAGAACCTGGTTACCATTACCCCGCCAGGGGACCGGCCACACAAAGACTCCGGGGTTTATGTCGACTCCGTTGAAACCATCAGGCGAGACGACAAGCCCGCATTGCTTATCACAGGCAGCTTTCCGGACGGATGCACCCATATCGGCAAGGTAACCCATACTTTTGCCGGCGAAACCCTGCAGCTGTCGGTCATGGCATGGCGCAACCCCAACATGATGTGCACCCAGGTGCTCACCCCCTTCTCATTAATCTATGATGAAATGGGGGAAGACAGCCTGGAAGCCATCCGTTCCGTAAACCTTAACGGCAGTAATTACCGGCTTTAAATGGCTCAACGCGTTCTCATAACCGAACCCATTGTCGACTCCGTTATTGAACGCCTTGAAGAGCATTTTACGGTGGAGGTGGGAGAGCGGGGCGATTACGACACCGAGCAGCAGCTTGTTGAAGCCATTCCCTCCTACCATGCCCTGCTGCCCATGCTGTCCAACCCGGTGACATCCGAGGTCATCAAAGCGGGGCAGAACCTTTCCATTATCGCCAATCACGCCGTAGGATATAATAACATCGATCTGGAAGCAGCCGCCCGGCACGGGGTCAAGGTTGCCAACACTCCCGAGGTATTGACGGAAAGCAGTGCCGATTGTACCATGGCCCTGCTGCTTGCCGCTGCCCGCAAAATCTGCGAAGCCCAGCGCTATCTGCGCGAGGGCCATTTTGAAGGATGGGAGCCGCTTGGCTTCCTCGGGATGGAACTGAACGGTCGCACCCTGGGCATTGTCGGGATGGGCCGCATCGGCACTGCGGTGGCACGCAGGGCTAAAGCCTTCGGGATGAACATCCTCTACCACAACCGTAACCGGGTCGACCGTAGCATAGAACAGGAGCTGGATGCCGACTATGTGGGCGATATCTCCGGGCTCGCCCGCCGTTCGGATGTCTTAAGCCTCCACTGCCCCCTGACGGAAGAAACCCGCCACCTTGTTTCTGCCGGTATTCTGGATATCATGCCGCAGCATGCGCTGTTGGTGAACACTTCCCGCGGGCCTGTAGTGGACGAGGAAGCCCTGGCCGAAGCCCTTCACAGCGGAACCATTGCCGGCGCCGGCTTGGATGTCTTTGAAAAGGAACCCGAAGTGCACCCGCGGCTTCTGTCGGCCCCCAACTGCGTGCTGACGCCCCATATTGCCAGCGCTACCCGTCAAACACGCGAAGCGATCGGCATGCTGGCCGCCGATGCCATTATTGGAGTATTGGGGGATAGGGACCTCACCGATATTCCAAACTTGATTCAGCTTTAAAATCAAATCATATTAGCTGGTATCAACCTAATTAATCGCCTGTGATAGATCCGTTCCGGTATATCGACATAAATCACCCGTTCAGGAAGCTGGTACTGACGCTCCTCGCCCTGCTTCTTCTCGGCCTCTGCCTGGAAACCTGGCGCTACTCTGTCCGGCCCTCCCCCATAGAGAACAGGGAACTGATACAAAGCAGCCTTACGGAGGCCTCCGGGACCTTTCAGCAGCAGCAGGGGAAATTTCTTGAACTCAGCAGAGAGCTGACAAATACCATACGCAAACAGCTGGAACAGCGGCACCATCGGCGATCCCTTTACCGTACGTTACAAAATTATTCGTCATTCTGGGGCTCAACCCTGATAAGGAATGATACGGTCCATGTATGGAACGGCTATGCAGGACAGGCCCTCTCGCCGCCGGATGAGAAGCATACGGAAAGCCGCAACCTGCGGTTGAAAAAGCACAATAACGTTGTTTACTGGGAGTATTATGCCAATTTCTCCATCCCGGAAGGGCCTTATGACTCCATTCCGTATGAGATCTATACCACAGCCAAGATCGAGCAGACGGTCGCTTTGCCCATCGGACGGGACAGCGAATATCACCTGGTCGACGAGTATTCCGACGAGCTGCACTACCCGGTTACCTTTACTTTTTTCAACCCATTGCCCGAAAACATCCTTCAGCATAAACCCCTGGTAAACACCAACCGGGACTCTGTGGGTGCAGTATATGTTCATGCGGACCAGCTGAAACAAGCCAAAGCCCAATGGCTGGAACAGACGCAGTTCTGGAGATCCCTGTTTCTTGTATTCAGCTTTCTCTGCCTGAGTTTCCTGCTCTATCTCTGGTTCGAGAAACTGCCCGAGCTGCAGTCCCTCGCCTACCAGCTGGGCATTATTGTGCTCGGTTGGATTACCATTGATTTCCTGGATGTATCCCTGCAATGGGTCCAGGCTTTCTACCCTATTACGGCCGACCCGGAAACGATCCATACCGCGCAGCTGATTTCCACTTATGCCATTGATGCCCTATTTCTATTTTTTATCGCCTTCAGCCTAAACAGGAAAGTTCACTCTATCCCCCTCAGGATTGAGCATTACTGGTACCCGACGACCATAACCATTGCCGCCGTTCTCGGCACCATCAATGCGGGTACCATCCTCTATGCTATACATATCTCCTACCAGGTTGCGCTGAACAGCAATATCATCCTGATGGACCTGCAGGTGCTTCCCTCGGCGGGGACCATATTTTTCTACCTGTTTATGGGCCTGATGTTTTTCAGTGTCGCCCTGTTGCTTGTAGCTCTCAACCGGTTTCTTCTTCGTTCCGGAAAAGGCCATCATAAGATTGTCGCCACCATCATCGGGGCGGGATTTGCCCTGGCCCTGTTAATAGCCCAGTCTGTGGTCCCCGCCTCCCTGCGATTGAACTGGTCGGTGACTTTCAGTCTGCTTGCCTTTGCCATCATCTTTGGGGCGGCCATGTTGTATACCTACCGTTTCAGCTGGATCGAACAGCTTTCAACCCTGCGAAGCATGGTAATTGTCACCTTTTTGATCGCCGTTATCGGGACCGCCATCACCTACAACAGCTACCTGGCCAACCAGGAGCAGACCTTGAAAAACAGGGCGCTTTCCTTTTCTGAAGAAAACGACCCCTACGCCAGGAAGCTGCTAAGCGAAACCCTTACCAGGCTGGAGGATCAGTTCAGGGGCGTAAGCCGTAACGACGTGAGGCAGCGGGCGCCTTATATGCAATCTGAATTCACCAATACCCTTCTCGATATTATATCGGGCAACCTCCGGGACTATTCGGTCGACCTGCAGCTGGTGGACGAAGAGGGCGAACTCATCACCAACTACTCCACCAGCCTGAAATCACCCGACTGGGTCGAGGCTTTTAACATCAGCCGGCTGTCGGTGGTCACCACCATCGAGCAGATTACCAGGAACAACAACCGCCCCATCATCCAGCAGCCCGAGCTGATCAACAAGGAAGATTACAGCACCTTCTACCGGGGCTGGATCCCCCTCTTTTCGGACTCCTCTCCCGATCCCATAGGATGGATCCTCGGATCGGTATACCGCGAACGGCCCGACTTCAACAAACCCATCCGTGCAGTGATGGCCGCCCTGAACTATGAAGACTGGAGCAACTCCTACCTGTTGCAGGAATATCGCAACAACCAGCTGACCAGCTCCTACAAACAGGGTATTACGGGTTATTTCCCCCGGTACAACGAACTTCAGCAGCCTGCAATCATGGCTCTTGGTACCGACAGCCTCTTCTATTATAACACTGAGGAGATGGGCTACACCTATAGAAACCTGCTCTGGAATATGGGGGTAGACCGGGTGATCAAGGCCAGTACCATCATGCCGGGATACAGGAATATCCTGTTCGCCTTCTTCCGTTTTAATTTCATCCTGCTGATTGCCAGCTGTCTTATTGCCTTTACCCTGCATGCTACCGGCCTGCAGACATTCAAGTTGTATGGTAAGCATGAGCGCTTCCGTAACAGGATATTAGACAACTTCCTGCTTGCCACGCTGGTATTCCTGATGCTGCTGGTTGTAACCACCCATTATGCCATCTCCCAGCAGAACAAGGACATAGTTCGGCAGGACCTCTTCAGCAAACTGGAAAGGCTTACCGAATCGGCCCAAACGTCGATGAAGGTAAACCAATCGGAATACCGGCTTTCCCTTTCCCTGGACTCGCTGGCCTCTCCGCTTGACGTGGATGCCACTTTCTACCGGGACAAGAAAGTTTCCACTTCCACCACTCCCCAGATTTACCAGCAGTACCTGCTTCCCGACATAATGCCTTTTCCCACCTATGACGACCTGTTTATAAACCAGCAGCGTGATGCCCTGACCAGGGTGGGACTGGGGTCGCAGCAGCTGCTCATAGGCTACCGTTCCGTCCTTTCGCCGTCCAACGAACCGGTGGCGGCCGTGGCCATACCGACCTTCCTGCAGTCTCCCAAATATGACCAGCAGCTGCTGGAAACGACCAGCTACCTTATCATTTTTTATCTGCTGGTCTTTGGCCTTTTCATTATCGGCACCACGCTTATTTCGAGGCGCCTTACGCGCCCCATCCGGGATATACAACGGGGGCTTAATAAAATATCCAAGGGCAACCTCGACACGACCATAAAGGTAACCAGCAATGATGAACTGGGTAACCTTGCCGAAGCCTATAACGAAATGGTCAGGCGCCTCAAGGAGCTGCAGGAAGAACTGGCTATCGCCGAGCGTGAGGCCGCATGGAAAGAGATGGCCCAACAGGTGGCCCATGAGATCAAGAACCCGCTGACCCCCATGAAGCTAAACGTACAACACCTCGAGCGGCAGCTTTCCTCCAATGATATGGAAACCGGAGAACTGAAAAACAAGATCAAGAAGATAACCAAAAACCTCATTGACCAGATACAGTCCCTTAACAATATCGCCTCCGATTTTTCCAAGTTCTCGCAACCTCTTGAAGAGGATTTTGAGGAAGTGGTGCTTAACGACCTGATAGAATCGGTCAAAAACCTCTACGAGCATGACGAAAAAGTGCAGATCGAGGTCGATCAGCCTTCTCACCACATCTGTATCGACGGGGTGCGGGATGAGTTAAGAAGGGTGATCATCAACCTGACTAAAAACGCCTTTGAAGCCATGCCCGAAGGGGGGACCATCACCGTAAGCTGCTATGCCAAAGAAGACAGTGCCTTCATTGAAGTGGAGGATGAGGGTGTCGGCATCCCTGAAGATGATAAATCAAAAATATTCGTACCCAACTTCTCCACAAAATCCAGCGGTACGGGCCTCGGCCTGGCGATCTGTAAAAAGGTTATCGAAGCCCACGGGGGAAGCATCTCTTTTGCCTCTATCAAGGACAGGGGAACAACTTTTGTCATCAAGCTGCCCCTTCACTTGAAGAAACCCGGCAGCAAGTAGGGAGTAGCAAGCATGCAGTAGCCGGGGGATGGGCATGGCCCTCTCGTTCGGTTTATTTCCCACATTTCAATGCCCTCTACCCTCCACACTTTTCCATATGGATAAGGCATCCTAAATCCCTATTTTCCCGCTTCAAAAAATAACAGGAAAACCGGCAGACATTGTTACGTAAACTCAAAGCGGCAAGGCAGGCACTTCAGGAGGAGGCGGGGACCACCCTGGCCATAGGCCTACCCGTCATCGCGGCCCAGCTGCTGCAGATGTCCATGAATTTTGTCGATACCGTCATGGCGGGCAACCTTTCGGCCGAGGCCCTTGCGGCCGTTGCCGTAGGCGGTGCTGTATTTATGCCCTTTATCATGATGGCGGCCGGTATCCTGATGGCTATCACGCCAATTGTCGCCCAGCTGTACGGGGGACGTAATTTCAGGGAGATCGGCATCAACGTTCGCCAGGGCATCTGGCTGAGCCAGATTGTTGCCATACCTGCCTTCCTGGCCATCCGCAACCTCGGTTTCGTGATGAACCTTTTGGATGTCACGGAGAATATCATCCCGGTTGCCCTCGGCTACCTGGATGCCATATCATGGGGCATCTTCCCGATCTGTGCCTACATGGCCCTTCGGTTTTTCAACGACGGCATGTCTGCCACCCGCCCCGGCATGTATATTGCCCTGCTGGGTGTCATCATAAACGTCCCCGCCAACTACCTGCTGATGTACGGGGCCTGGGGCTTCCCGATGCTCGGGGCCGTAGGCTGCGGCTACGCCACCTCCATCGTCGCACTGTGCATGTTCCTGGCCATGCTCGCCTTTACGATGACCCACAAGCCCTACCGGCGTTTTGAGATCTTCTCTTCCTTCAGAAAACCCGACTGGGCCTATCTCAAGGAGATTCTCCGGGTGGGTATCCCCATCGGCATCAGCTCGACCATGGAGGTAACCATGTTTGCAATGGTAAGCCTGCTGATGGGGTCTCTCAGCACCATTGCCGTTGCCGGACACCAGATTGCGATCAACTTTTCGGCCATGACCTTTATGGTCCCCTATGGGCTGTCCACCGCCATTACGACTCGGGTGGGCAATGCGGTCGGCCGGAAATCGATTACGGAGGCACGCCGAAGAGGTTTTGTCGGCATCGCCCTGTCCACCATCTTCATGAGCCTAACCGCCATCATCATGTTTACCGTCCCGGGACTCATAAGCGGCATCTATACCCAGGATCCCGCGGTTAAACAGGTGGCCGTCAGCCTGCTCTACATGGCTGCCATATTTCAAATTTCCGACGGACTGCAGGTCAGCGGCTACGGTGCCCTGCGAGGGCTCAAGGATACCAAGATACCCATGTATGTAAACCTTGTCGCCTACTGGATCGTCGGATTGCCCCTGGGCTACTACCTCGGCATCATCGAAAATATTGGCCCCCGGGGCCTGTGGATGGGGCTTATCGCCGGCCTTACCGTTGCCGCCATACTGCACAATGCCCGCTTTATAAAGATGACCGGGACATCATAGCTGCCCCCTGCGATGACGGAGCTGTGCCCGGCCAGGGAATTTTTACGTCTTCTTTTCGGTAATGGTATTAAACAATCCAAAAAAAGGTCCATCCATGCCGGCTTACATTCAATCCATTGCCACCGCGGTTCCCGACCATTATTATGAACAGGAATTTTTAAGGGACCGGATGAAAGAATACATGAGCGGCAGCCGTGCAACCCGCAGCATCATCCACCGCATCTACTCCAATTCCGGTATAGACAAAAGGCACAGCGTCATCAACGACTTCCGCCAAAACGGGCATGCCCGTTTCTTCTTTCAGAAAGACGGCTCGGTCTCCTCCCCCTCGACGGGCAGCCGAAACGAACTCTATGCAGAACACGCTAAAAAGTTCTTTGTTTCCATAGCGCGCCAATTGCTTGAGCAGACAGAAGATGCAGGAAGGGAAGATATCACCCATGTTATCACCGTCTCCTGCACGGGCTTTTTCGCCCCCGAGCCCGCCTACGAAATTGTAAGGGAGCTGGACCTCCCTCCCTCAACCCAGCGTTATCACCTGGGCTTTATGGGCTGCTTTGCAGCTTTCCCCGCTCTCAAGATGGCCCGTTCCTTTTGCAAGAGCGACCCCTCGGCCCGGGTGCTGGTGATCTGCCTGGAACTGTGCAGCCTTCACCTGCAGGACTCCCAACAAACCGACAACCTTATATCCGCATCCGTCTTTGCCGACGGCGGGGCCGGTGTCCTCATAGGAAGCTCGGAACCGGCGGGCGGGGGCTACCGTCTCGAGGGCTTCACCACAACGGTGGCCGACGACAGCAAAAAAGATATGGCGTGGACCATCGGCGACACCGGCTTCGACATGGTGCTCTCGACCTATGTGCCCGAAATCATCAACTCCAACCTTGAGGAAGCCCTCTCTCCCCTGCTCCGGGAGTTCGACAAGGAGCCGGAAGATATAGCCCATTGGGCCATCCATCCCGGGGGACGTGTCATTCTCGACAAGATCGAGTCGAACCTCGGCCTTGACGGGCGCCGCCTTGAAGCCTCCCGCCAGGTATTATCAAACTACGGAAACATGAGCAGCGCCACCATCCTATTTGTCCTCAAGCAGCTGCTGGATCTTTCCCCGCCCGGAAGCCGCGAAGACACCCTGGCCATGGCTTTTGGGCCCGGCCTGACCATCGAAAGCGCACTCCTCACTAAAATAGGGGGATGAGCCATGCCTTTGTTTCTGCGGCACAGAGATACGGATTCTGAAGAGCGGATGGACGATCCCGGCTGTGACCGGGGGGAGCTCTTCAACACCTACCGGCAATTTTCGGTGATCAACGCCCTGATCTCCCGGTGGAAGGGCCTGTATAACGATCGTATCAGGCCCGCCTGCCGGGAAGAGGGCCGAACCTACACCCTTCTCGACATCGGCTTCGGCGGGGGCGACATCCCCCTTAAACTCCACCGTTGGGCCCAACAGGACGGGATCGTTCTCGATATCACCGCTATTGAAACCGATGAGCGGGCCTGCAGCTTCGTCGGGGGGCTGGACACGCCGGCCCGGGTGCGTTTCAGGCATATTTCCTCGACCGACCTCCTCAAGGAGGGAAACCGCTACGATTTCGTCATCTCCAACCACCTGCTCCACCACCTTGGGGATGCGCAGTTAAAACAGATGCTGGATGAGGCACGAAAGCTCAGCTACCGGAAAGTACTGTTCAACGATATCGAGCGAAGCGATACGGGCTACCTGCTGTTCAACCTGCTTGCACGCCCCCTTTTCCGCAGCTCATTCATTACTGCCGACGGACTGACATCCATTAAACGTAGCTACACCGCCGCCGAGCTGCAGTCGTCCGTCCCGGAAAGCTGGCAGGTGGAACGGCTATTCCCCTTTCGGCTGCTCCTTACCTATTCCCACCATGAATGAAGCCGGCCGCATATATGACGTCGCCATCATCGGAGGCGGCCCTGTGGGCCTGCTGCTCGGTTGCTGCCTGAGACGCCGAGGTATCTCCTTTAAGATACTGGAGAAGCGAAAAGAGCCTGTCACCCATTCCCGGTCGCTGGGAATTCATCCCGTCTCACTGGAGCTTTTTGAAGAACTTGGTTTCGCCGGCCCTTTCCTGGACCGGGGGGTCCGTATCCGCAAGGGACACGCATTTGGCGACGACGGAAAGATCGGTACGATCTCATTTGATGCCTGCCCCGAACCCTACACCTTCATACTGACGCTGCCCCAGTACCAGACCGAAGCCCTGCTTGAACACCACCTCGGCTCCATGGCCCCGTCGGCCCTGCAGCGCGGCTCTGAAGTAGAGCAGATCGGCCGAAACGACTCCTTGTATGAAATTCGCTACAAAAGAAAAGGCAAGGACTGTTCCCTGCGGGCCCGGTACCTGGTGGGGTGCGACGGCAAATACAGTATGGTTCGCAACCATGCGGGCTTCGATTTTGAGGGCTCCTCTTATCCCGACACCTATGCAATGGGAGATTTCAGCGACAATACCCCCTTCGGGTCCGACGCCGCCATCTACCTTCACAGCCGGGGATTGGTTGAATCATTTCCCCTTGGCAATGGCCTGCGCCGGTGGGTCGTCAAGACCGACCGCTATAGCCCCGAGGCCACCCGCTCTCTGCTGGAAGAGGCCGTGAAACGAAGAACGGGTTTCAGCCTGGAGGGCGAAGAGAACCATATGCTCAGCAGCTTCGGTGTGCAGAAACTGGTGGCCAAACCCATGGCCGCGGGAAATATCGCCCTGGCCGGTGATTCGGCCCACGTGGTCAGCCCTATAGGGGGACAGGGAATGAACCTGGGATGGCTGGATGCCCGGGACCTTGCCGAAGTGCTCGGCACCTGTCTCTCTCCCGACAAAAAGCAGGACCCCCGAAAGCTACTGGCCGATTATTCCCGTAGGAGGACTAAGATATGCCGCAAAGTTATTCGGAGGGCCGAGTTCAACATGAAGCTGGGGCGTACCTCCCCGCATCCCCTGTTCCGGAAAGCCCTGGTAGGCCTGATGCTTAACACCCCGCTCAGCAATGTCATGGCGCAGCTGTTCACCATGAGGAAACTGCAGAGCTGGCCGGTTTAGAGGTTGGGGAGGAACGTTTACCGAAAGGTTTACAGTAAATCGCAGATGGAGCGTTACTTTTCAAAAGTGATGGAGAAGCTGGTGCCGTCGCCGCTGTTGATTTCTACGGTGGAATTCAGCTTGCGCAGCAAGACGTTGATAACCCACGTACCTATAGAGGTCCCGTTTTCGAGGTCAAAATCTTCGGGTATGCCCACCCCGTTGTCGCTCACCTTCAGCTGAATGGTATTCTTCTTTTTCAGGAGAAGGTCAACCGATATTTTGCCCCTCTCTTTCTCTTCAAAGGCATGCTTGTAGATGTTTACCATCAGTTCGTTGAGTACCAGTCCGCAAATCATCGCCCTGTCGGCCGACATCTGTATGATTTGTGAATTCACATCGATATCCACCTCCTTTTGGGGGTTCGACAGCGTCTCGCTGATCTTCTTTGTCAGCTTCGACAGGTACATGCCCAGCTCCACCTCGTCGAACAGCCCCTTCTTGCAGAGCATGTCGTGAACTTCGCTCATGGACTGGAGGCGGGCGTAGGTGTTTTTCAGGACGTACACCGAATGCTCATCCTTAACTTCATCCAGCTCCATCTGTATCAGGGCCGAAATGGTCGCCAGGTTGTTTTTCACCCTGTGATGCAGTTCGGTAAGCAGCACTTCCTTCTGGTTCAGGCGTTCCAGCAGCTGTTCGTACTCCCTGGCGCGGGTCAGCGCCATCGAGATATGAGAGGCCAGCGCTTGAAAAACGGGGATGTCGTGAGGGGTAAAGTCCTCATTCTTTCGCTTGTTAAGGACCTGTATCACCCCCATCGCCTCATTATTCGCATTGATAAGCGGAACACAGAGGATGTTTCTCGTCTGAAAGTCGGCTGCCAGGTCTCCGTAAAAGATGTCACTGCTTTCCAGGTCGTTGGACAGGTAGGGGCGCTTGTTCTCCAGCACCCAGCCTCCGACCCCCTTGTTTTTAGGTATTCTCTTACCCTTAATCGTTTCCTTCACCGGGCCCGTCGGGAGGCTCATAAACAACTCGCCCGTGTCTTCGTCCAGCAGCATCAGGGAGCTCGCTTCCGAGTTCATGACCAGGCGGGCGGCTTCCATGCTTTCGTTCAGCAGGGATTTGGTTTCCGTATTTTTCCCCAGTCCTTCTATCGATTCCAATAGAAGGTGCAGGCTTTCGCTTGAATGATCTTTCAGCTCAACCGTTTTAAGAAAGGATGTATTCCCTACTTGTTCCATACACGATGAGATAACTGTGCAAAACTACACCAATAAGTATCGTCTGCTAAATCTTACTTTTGGAGTAATCTGCAAAATATTATCTAAAATAAAAAATACACCCCGAAAATACCCCTCTGAAACTTCCTGAGGGCTTATTTAAGGTCTTTCTCCGTGCGGTGGTAGTCGCGCAGCACGTAGTGCAGAATCCCCCCGTTCCGGTAATAATCGATCTCGACCGGGGTATCGATGCGGTTGAGGGTCGTAAAGCGGACGGTCTCGCCGTTTTCCTTCCTGGCTTCCACCTCCACCTCCTGCTGGGGCTTCAGCTCGTCGTCCACCTTGATGGTAAACACTTCCGACCCGTCCAGCCCCAGGCTGTCGGCCGACTCCCCCTGCTTGAACTGCAGGGGAAGCACGCCCATGCCCACCAGGTTGGAACGGTGGATGCGTTCATAGGAGGTGGCAATCACCGCCTTCACGCCCAGCAGTATGGTGCCTTTGGCCGCCCAGTCGCGGGATGATCCCGTACCGTACTCCTTGCCGGCCAGCCCGATCAGGGGCGTACCCTCTTTTTTGTAGCGGGTGGCGGCGTCATAGATAGTGGTTATCTCGTCGGTTGGGAAGTACTTGGTATATCCCCCCTCCTTGCCGGGAGCAAGCTGGTTCTTAAAGCGCACGTTGGCAAAGGTTCCGCGGGTCATCACCCGGTCGTTGCCCCTGCGCGATCCGTAGGAGTTAAAGTCTTTGGGTTCCACGCCGTTTTCGATCAGGTATTCACCCGCGGGGCTGTCGGCCTTTATGTTTCCGGCCGGTGATATGTGGTCGGTGGTAATGGAATCGCCCACCTTGATCAGCGCTCGCGCCCCCTGTATGGGCCGGATGGGATCGGCTTCCTCTCCCATATCCATGAAGAAAGGCGGCTCCTGTATATAGGTCGACTCCTCTTTCCATTCGTAGAGCTCGCCGCCGCCAACGGGGATGGCATCCCACTCTTCCGACTTGAACACGTCGGCGTACTGCTTGTTGAACAGTTCGGGGCGGATGGCATTGTCGAGGTGTTCGGCAATCTCTTCCGAGGTAGGCCAAATATCCTTAAGGTACACCTCGTTGCCCTCCTTGTCGGTGCCAAGCGGTTCTTCAGCCAGGTCGATGTCGACCGTTCCCGCCAGCGCATACGCCACTACCAGCGGCGGCGAAGCCAGGTAGTTGGCTTTTACATACGGGTGAATGCGGCCCTCGAAGTTCCGGTTGCCCGAGAGCACGCCGGCCACGATCAGCTCGCCATCCTTGACCGCCTTTTCGACGGCTTCGGGCAGAGGGCCCGAGTTGCCGATACAGGTGGTGCATCCGTAGCCTACCAGGTTGAAACCCAGCTTGTCCATATAGTCTGTCAGCCCGGCCTCCTCCAGGTAATCGGTGACCACCCGGGATCCGGGAGCCAGCGAAGTCTTCACATACGGCGGCACTTTCAGTCCCTTCTCCAGGGCTTTCTTGGCTACAATGCCGGCCCCCAGCATCACGCTCGGGTTGGAGGTATTCGTGCAGCTGGTTATGGCGGCAATCACCACATCGCCATGCTCCATTTCGATCTCCCGGCCGTTTTTAAAGGTGCCCTTATTGGCGAGCTCCTCCTGTGTCAGGTTAAAGCCCATGGTCGGGTTGTCGCTGGTCAGGCAGTTTTCAAAAGTCGATTTCATATTGGGAAGGGCAATGCGGTCGTGGGGCAGCTTCGGGCCGGCCAGGGAGGTCTCCACATCTCCCAGGTCCAGCTCAAGGTGGTCTGTATACTCCGGCTCTTCCATGTCGTCCGTCCGGAACAGCCCCTGGGCCCTCAGGTAGTTTTCGACCAGCTGCACCTGCTCTTCGGAACGGCCGGTTCGCAGCATATACCGGATAGATTCCTTATCCACCGGGAAGAAGCCCATGGTGGCGCCGTATTCCGGCGACATATTGGCAATAGTTGCGCGGTCCGGAAGGCTCATGTTGCTCAGTCCTTCGCCGTAGAATTCCACAAACTTGCCCACCACGCCGTGGCGCCGCAGCATCTGCGTTACCGTCAGCGTCAGGTCGGTGGCCGTAATGCCCTCCCGGAGCTTGCCGGTCAGCTTGACGCCCACCACTTCCGGGACCAGCATGTAGATCGGCTGGCCGAGCATGGCTGCTTCCGCCTCAATACCGCCGACGCCCCAGCCCATGATACCCAGGCCGTTGATCATCGTAGTGTGCGAGTCGGTCCCCACCAGCGTGTCGGGATAGGCAACGGTGGAACCGTCGTCTTCGGTCCTCGTAAAGACGCCCTGCGCCAGGTACTCCAGGTTCACCTGGTGAACGATACCGCGCCCCGGAGGCACCACGCGGAAATTGTCAAAAGCTTTTTGTCCCCACTTGAGAAACTCGTAGCGTTCGCGGTTGCGTTCGAACTCCTTCTCCACATTATACATAAAGGCATATTCCTGCCCGAACATATCCACCTGCACCGAGTGGTCGATCACCAGGTCGACCGGCACCTGCGG
>CAYREV010000037.1:0-18277 GCA_964423345.1 uncultured Balneolaceae bacterium
GGGTCGATGCCTGTCTCCGACTTCCACAATTCAATCGACTCCTCGTCCACCGGCAGCCCGTCATCCTTGTCCCCTTCGAAGACGGTCGCATACAACCGGTCCGGTTCCAATCCCCATTCCTCTACCAGCAGCTCCCAGGCCCATCCGATGGCTTCTTTCTTAAAGTAGTCGCCAAACGACCAGTTGCCCAGCATCTCAAATAGGGTATGGTGGTAGGTGTCGTGGCCTACCTCGTCCAGATCGTTGTGTTTGCCGCTGACCCGGATGCAGCGCTGGGTATCGGCCGCACGCTGCCAGGTCTCCCCATCCTTGTTCAATCCCGGCTCCTCCCCGAGGAAGATGGGTTTAAAGGGGTTCATACCCGCGTTGGTAAACAACAGCGTTGGATCGTTCTTGGGCACTACGGGTGCGCTGGATACTATAGCGTGATCCTTCTTGCTGAAAAAATCCAGGAATTCCCGTCGAATTTGGGCGGAACTCTTCTGAGCCATCAATGTAAATCGGTTATAGGTTTATCCATTAGTTACAAGGCCCACAAAAATAGTAAAAATAAGCGTCTAACTCACCCCAAGCTTTTGTATGAAAAGAAAAGGCAAATGGGTTAGATTTAACCATAACTCCCACTTTAAGTAATTGACGTATGAAAACGCTGTTCAACTATTTTCTTCGAGGGCTCCTGGTGGTATTCCCGCTGGCCGCCACCTTGTATATTATCGTATCCACGGTAACCTGGACCAATAACACCATGAACGAGCTGCTGTTCGAGTGGTGGAATGTTGATATCCCCGGTCTGGGCATACTCACCGTCTTCTTCCTGATCAGCTTCCTGGGCTACCTGCTCTCGCGGGCCTTCATCCGGCCGATCGTCCAATATTTCGAGCGACTGCTGAACAAGGTCCCCCTTGTAAAGATTTTGTATGCCTCCCTCAAAGAGCTGACAGAAGCATTTGTAGGCGACAAAAAACGGTTCAACAAACCTGTGCTGGTCAGAATGGGCGATCTCGAGGTTCAGCGTATCGGCTTCCTGGTGCAAACCGAATTGGATGAGCTGGGGCTAAAAGAGCAGGTGGCGGTCTACTGTCCCCACTCCTACAACGTTTCCGGAAACCTATACCTGGTGCCCTCCGATGCGGTAACACCCCTGCAGGCCAACTCGGCGGAAATCATGCGTTATGTGGTATCGGGCGGAATCACCCGGCTGGAAAAGTGAGAGTATGCGAGGGGTGGCTCAGTATTCAACATTCAAAATTGCTATAACCTCAATACACTTCCACGAAGGTGCGGGCCGACGGCTTCACGTAGCGCTTGATCTCCTCGTCCACCCAGCTTTCGGGATCCTTCTCAATGATCGGCTCCCGGATATCCAGGTACTCCTCAAAACCCTTCCGCGCAAGCGTCCGGTAAATACCCGACTCCATCCCCTTGAGTCCGCAGATATACAGAAGGGTATTGTCTTTCTCCAGGATGGGATCCAGCAATTCCCGGTCGTCTTCCAGGCAGGTTTGAACATACTTTTTGGTGCCGTCCTTCCTTCGGTCTTCCCTTGAGATATAAGGCAGGTAGTGAAAATGCTCCTTCTCGCGGCTTAGCGGTTCAAAATAATCGGCATAGAGCAGATCGGTGCGATAGGCACAACCGAAAACCAGAATGATCTCCCTCTCCAGGCCCTTCTCCATCAGCTCCTTGATCATGCCCCGGTAGGGAGCAATGCCCGTACCGGTGGCAAAAAAAACATAGTTGAAGTCGCCCGCATTTTCGGGGAGCAGAAACCGCCGGCCGCTGGGTCCGGTCATCTGCACCGTATCCCCCGGCTTCAGGTCGGCCAAATAATTTGAACAGACCCCCAGGTACAGCTTGTTGCCGTCGAGCTCCTCGATGGTTCTCTTGACCGTGGTCGATACCAGTCCCTCATTCCCGTCTTCGCCATAGCTGGGGGAAGAAACGGAGTAGAGGCGGAGCTTGTGGGGACGGCCTTTCTCATTTTCTCCCGGCGGGAGGATGCCGATGGATTGCCCCACCTTGACCTTACCCTCCAGGTCGGTACCCGAAATGTCGAAAGTGACGTGGCGTACAAAATTGGGGCTGGCTTCCTTGGTACAGGTCCAGTTTTCCACGATGGGAACTTCTACCGGGTCCCGGGGCGTATAAATATTCAGTTCTACCTCAGGCAGTTTAATTTCGGGCATGGGTGGTACAAAAAAATGGTTTAAGGGTCGTCGTTAAAAGGGCAATGAAATTGTAAATGTTTGCCCTAATAAACAAGCTCTATCTGCTAAAAGAAGTGCCCCTACTGATTGCTGATATGATACCGAATCAGCTCTTCGACGGAAGGAAGGGATTCCCGTTCCTGTACCAGCTTTTCAACCTCCCCGGTGGTGACTCCCGTATCCTTGAGGCGGATCAACTCTTCGGGAGTGATATCCGTATAGCCGAGGTCGTGGAGGTTGCTGGTGTAATAAGCGGTCACATCGTGCTGCCGGAGCCGGACCAGCTCATCCACCGACAGCTCGTATCCCAGTTCGATCATCATGGCCACAAAACGGGAAGAGGCATCATTTTGAGCCAGGCTCACCACCTGCTCCAAGGTGATATCGCTGTAGCCAAGGTCCCTCAGGCGTGAAGTGTAGGTAGCGGTGACTCCCTGCTCTCTTAATTCTATGAGATCTTCCCTGTCCAGGCCGGTGTAGCCCATCTCCTCCATCCAGCTGCCCATTCCCTGGAGCAGATCTTCATCGGGCTGGTTTACCCAGGTCACAAATTCCGAGACCGGGTTGCTGGGCACCGTTACATACTTAACCCCGGCATAGAGTACAAATACTGCGATAAAACTGCTGAAAAGAAGGTAGCGCAGCCATTTGGGAGCGGACAATCCTTTACCAGCCAGGCGCGGCCTGCGGCGGCTGAGCCTTGATTCGGCCAGTTTGTCCCCTCGTTCGAGGTTATCGAGCTGCTCCTTGAGCTTTCTGAATTTTGCAGTCATAGAAATTTACTTTTGCCACCTTTTGATATCAGGCATACGAAAGTAAAACTATAAAGATTCAGAGTAATCAGGAAGCGAAATCAAAGGTGCGGGTCAACTCGCTAAAGGTGATAGGCTTGGACAGAAATCCCACATGATCCGAATCTTTTATTTTGTCCTTGTACACGGAATCGGTATTCCCGGTTATATAAATCACAGGAATGTTCGTAGTGCGGTGAATCTCTTTCATGGCTTCGATACCGTCCATCTCTCCCTGCAGGCGGATATCCATCAAAATAAGATCCGGGGAAAGTTCCTGGGCGGCCTCAACCGCTTCCCTGCCCGATGTAATGGTATCCAGTACGGTATGGCCCATACGCTCTACCATCTTCTTGATCATAAGGGCTATGATCAATTCGTCTTCTACAATAAGAATACTTTTAGGTGATTCTCCCAAATCCAGTTTCCTAAATGGTTATTAATAATACTTGCCGGTTCCATAGTATTAGACTTGAAGAAAGCTATTTTGTTACAAGATTGGACGTTAGAATAAATTAATGAAACTACCCTCTTCAAACCCTTTTCAGGGCAATTAATCCGATCCCTATCCCTCTGCAGCTAATGTTTCACCCGCCCTTCTCGGAAGGAACGTATCGGATGGCAGTCTCATTTCTTAAATACAGAAGCATAACCCGTGACAAAAAATTATTCATTGTGAAACAGCTCGATTCAACATCATTGCGACAGGCATGCCCTCCCAAACAATTTGACTTCCAAACCACAGAAGAGATCAGTGATTCCACCACCGTCCTGGGACAGGAACGGATGACCCAATCCATGGAATTCGGCACGGACATCAACAAGGACGGCTTTAACATTTTTGCGCTGGGCCCCAATGAAACGGACAAGCGAAGCCATATTGAGCATTTCCTCAAGGAGAAATCCAATAACGGGGATAGCCCGGACGACCTCTGCTATGTAAACAATTTTGACGATCGCTATAAGCCGGATGTGCTACGTCTGCCGGCCGGCAAGGGCTGCGAACTGCAGAAAAAGATGAAACAGCTGATTGAGGAACTCACCCCCACTCTTACTTCGGCCTTTGAAACGGAGGAGTACCAAAACAGGCGGAAGGCCCTGCAGGATGAAGTGCAGGAACAGCAGGACCAGACGTTCGAGGAACTTCAGAACAAAGCCCGGGAAAAGGGCCTGGCCCTGCTACGCACACCCGCCGGCTTCTCTTTTGCCCCTATCAAGGAGGATGGGGACCTGATGACCGAGGAGGAGGTTAAGGGACTGTCTGAAGATGATCGCAACGAACTGGAGGAGAAAACCAAGAACCTTCAGGAGGAGCTCCAGGACCTGATTCGGCAGATGCCGGCCCAGAAACGCAAGATGAGGGATAAAAAGAAGGAACTCGACCAGGAGATAGCGACTTTCGCGATCAAGGACCTGTTCCAGGACATACGTGAAGATTTTTCGGAACTCGATGAGGTACAGGATTTCCTGGACGCCGTAGAACTGGATATTGTGGAAAATGTTCAGGCTATCATGAGCAACCAG
The DNA here is from genome assembly GCA_964423345.1 of uncultured Balneolaceae bacterium. Lineage (GTDB taxonomy): Bacteria > Bacteroidota > Rhodothermia > Balneolales > Balneolaceae > CAYREV01. Next base: position 4,523 of record CAYREV010000037.1, read on the forward strand.
GGACAGGGCCAGGGAGGCGGCAACCAGCTCGCCCAGATGCTCGGGGGACAACAGCAGCAGATGCAGCAGACGCCCTCATCCTCGGGCAACCCCATCCTGGACCGTTACCGGGTAAACGTGCTGGTTGACAACAGCGATACGGAAGGCACGCCGGTTATTTATGAAGACAACCCCAACTACAAAAACCTTCTGGGGCGGGTGGAGTACCAGTCAAAGATGGGAGCCCTCACCACCAATTTTAACATGATCAAGCCCGGGGCACTGCACAAGGCCAATGGCGGCTACCTGATCCTCGATGCGCGGCAGGTCCTGCTGGAACCCTTTGCATGGGAAGGATTGAAACGGGTCCTCAAGTCGGGGAAAGTCAAAATTGAATCCCTGGGAGAATCCTACAGCCTTATCAGCACGGTCTCGCTGGAACCCGCTCCCATAGATGTAAATGTAAAAATAATACTGCTCGGCCAGCGGATGCTGTACTACCTGCTTTGCAGGTATGACCCCGACTTCAGCAAGCTTTTCAAGGTTGAGGCCGATTTTGAAGATGAGATCGACCGTTCGGAAAACAACCAGATGCAATATGTCAAGTTGCTTACAGGCCTGATAAAGGAGAATGAACTGCGTCATTTCGACAAGGAGGCCGTTGCCAGGGTCATTGAACAGAGCTCACGCATGGCGGGCGACAACCAGAAGCTTACCACCAAGACCGAAGAGCTGAAAAACCTGCTTATGGAAGCCGACCACTGGGCGGGCACCAACGGCCATGATACGGTAACCATCGACGATGTGGAGAAAGCGGTTGACCAGCAGATTTACCGCTCCGCACGCCTCCGGGACAAGGTACAGGAATCGATCAATCGAGACTATATCTTCATTGACACCGAGGGGGAACGTGTCGGGCAGGTAAACGGGCTGTCAGTATTACGCATCGGCAACCTCATGTTTGGCCGCCCCAATCGTATAACCGCTAAAGTTCAGCTGGGCAAGGGAGACATTATAAATATTGAACGGGAAGTCGATATGAGTGGCCCCATACACTCCAAGGGGGTACTGATCCTTAAGGGATTTCTGGGTGAACGGTACGCCAAGGAACGTCCCCTGTCGATGTCAGCCAGCCTGGTATTTGAGCAGTCCTACTCCAATATTGACGGCGACAGTGCATCCTCGGCCGAACTGTACGTCCTGCTGTCGGCCATAGGCAAAATCCCCCTTAAACAATCGTTCAGCGTGACCGGCTCGGTCAACCAGCACGGAAAAATCCAGCCCATCGGCGGGGTCAATGAGAAGATCGAGGGTTTCTTCGATATCTGTAAGGAAAGGGGACTGACCGGAGATCAGGGCGTACTGATACCCGCCGCCAATGAAAAAAACCTGATGCTCAAAAGTGAAGTAGTTGAAGCCGTTGAAAACGAGGAATTCCATGTCTACTCGGTTGAAACCATCGAAGAGGGCATGGAGCTTCTCACCGGCCTGAAGATGGGTGAAGCCGATGAGGAGGGCCATTATCCCGAGGGGACCATCAACAGGATAATTACCGACGAACTCAAAGAACTTGCAAAGAACCGTAAAGCTTTTGGCTCTTCCGAAAACGGACAAAACTGATTATGGCAGAAGAATCAGACCGAGACATAACTATTCGCAAAATCCTGGTAGCCATCGACGCCTCTTCCCACAGCAGTGCGGCCCTTGAGGCGGCGGCTTCGCTGGCTCAGGTACTCGGAAGCAGACTACAGGGCCTTTTCGTACAAGATGAAACCTGGGACAAGATTAGCCGCCTGCCCTATGCATCTATCATCAACGAGCTGACCGGCAGAATTGATCCCCTGGAAAGAGAAGGGCTGGAAAATTATATCAGGAGATTGAAACGAAGGTTGCGCATGCAGCTTGAAACCATCAGCCGAAAGAAACAGATCAGGCATTCCTGGAAATCGGTAGAGGGCAAGGTAGAGGACAAGATCCTTGAAGCCGCAGAGGAAGCCGACCTGGTGACCATCGGGCGGCGGGGCAGCTCCTTCCCCCGCAAAAGGAAACTGGGATCCTCAACCAAAAAAATCGTTCAGGCGCTCGACAAACCCATCCTCATCCTTAAACAGGGATTGAACCTCGGAGCCAAAATAACGGTGTTGTATGATGCCTCTTCGGAAAGCCAGAAATCCGTCCGCCTAGGCCTGTCCCTGGCATGGAGAAACGACAGCTCGCTGGTCATACTGGTTGCCGACAACCGGGCTGAAACCCTGGAGGAACGAAGCAGAGAGCTGGAACATAGGTTGAAGGAGAGTACGGTTTCCACCACCATAAAACTTCTTAAACATACCGACACCCTGACCTTCCTCGATTCGGTTAACCGGCTGGAAACGGGATTGCTGATCCTGCCCAAAAACCAACCTATTATTGAAAAGAACCTCGAAATAGTGCTCCACTATATTGACAGCCCTATACTGCTTATGACCTGAGCACCGGCCCCTTAAATGGGCCTAACTGCCTATACAAAAGACGCCTTGGCTTTAACTCTTTCTCCCCCTATTTCTCATCCTTATCAACAACCACGGCTACCGCCTCAATTTCAACCAGCATGTCGGCTTCTATCAGGGCACTGACTTCTACCATGGAGGTGGCGGGGCGGATCTCTGTAAAAAACTCTCCGTGGGCCCTTCCCACCTCTTTCCAGTGCTCCATATTAGTCACATAGGTGCGGGTGCGGACTACATCTTTCAGCTCCGCCCCCGCCTTTTGCAGGGCCTGCTCGATATTTTTAATGGCCTGTACGGTTTGCCGGTAGGGATCTCCCCGGCCGACCAAGCCGCCGCGACCGTCCGTGGCCGTGGTCCCCGACACATATATCTGCCCACCTATCCGGACCGCCCGGGAATAACCGACTTGCGGCTCCCACTTGGCCCCTGATGAAAAATTCTTTCTTTTCATAAGTCCGGTTATTCGTTATTGGTTATTTATTACTGGCCTGGTCGCCGAAGCTCTTAACAGGGAGCGAAGGGGTGCTTGCCTTCACCACCAAACCAGGATCACCGCCACAAAGACGGCCAACAGCAATACCCATATCGTGACTGCGGTACGGATATACCGCGAAGCTTTCTCCTCCTCCCACCATTTCCGGGGACGTATGCCCTGCACCAGGAAAGTGAGGATACCGGCCAGGTTAATGCAAATCAAATTGGTAATCAGAAGTACGAAAGCGCCGAAAGCCATGGCATAGTAGCCGGAGCCGAGCAGCAAGCCCAGGTTGGCCAGGGGCGGCAGCAGGGCCACGGCCACCATCACGCCGATGATAGCGGACGGGAGTCCACGGGTAAAGGCCAGCACCCCTGCGCTCCCGGCTGCCAAAGCCACTACCAAGTCTCCCAGACCCACCAGTGTACGTATGGCAATCTCCTCCTCACTCGGATTCACCGTAAAGAAAAAGCCTATAAGTAGCGAGACAATAAGAGCCATTACAATTCCCACGCCCCCCGTTTTCAGCGATCGCCATACCAACTTGAGATCGCCCAGCGTCAGCCCCAGCGTGAGAGAAACATTGGGGCCAAGCAGGGGTGCAATCACCATGGCCCCTATAATGACGGCCGTATTCCCCTGTATCAGTCCCACTGCAGCCACCAGCACCGAAAGTACAATGGTAGCAACATACACTTTGGTTAACCGGCTCCCTTCCACCACATCCGTATATAACTCCTCCCTGCTGATCCGACCGGAGGTAGTGGTCTCTTCCTGCTCTTCTTTTTCCACCTCTTCCTCCTCATCTATCTCCGGTCTCGGCAGGGTGGCCTGAACATTCATAAGTATCAGCCTGAAATTCTCGGAGCCGGAAAACTGATCCGACAGCGCATCCATAAGCTCTTCGGTCTTCTCCACCTCAAGCAGCACTTTCAGCTGGCCCATGCCCTCTTCTTCCAGGAAGTCAGACCAGGTGTGTATGGGCTTTCGCTCTTCGATCATTTCGGAGGCCTTTTCCATATGATGGTCGGCCAGGGTGCATTCTATCAGGCGATACGCCATGCAAATATAGTTTTGTTAATGAGTTCGCCAAATAGTAACAAGAAAATGTATATAAAGATAATTTGGGAGAGCGTTGGGCAAAAGCATGTCAAGATCCATTATTTGAGTAACCAGGAAGGACAAAGCTGAATGTGGCACCTTCTCCGGGATTGCTTTGGACACTGAGCTCTCCCCCATGCTTTTCTACAAAATCAATACAAAGATCCAGGCCCAGTCCCGACCCCTTCTCTCCTGCCGTACCCTCGGTGGTATAGGTAGTTTTCTTATCCATTACCTTATGCTGCGTTTCCCTATCCATCCCCACACCTTCATCCGATACGGATACTTCCACTGTTGCATCCTTCTTTTTTGCCCTCAGCTCAATATTATCCCCTTTGTGGGAAAATTTAATGGCATTGCCAATCAGGTTTCGTAAAATGGTTTTTAACATTTCGGTATCGGCATGCACATACAAATTCCCCGGAATACTATGGTTCACATATACTGACTTCCAGCCGGCGGTGATCTTGGCCTCCTCCAAAACCCTATTAGCAATTTCAGAAAGATTATTTTTTTTCTGTTTCGGAGTCAGGCTTTTAAACTGGTTTCGTGACCAGAGAAGCAGTTCATTCAACAGATTAAACGCTTCTTTTGATTTTTTATTCATCAGCTTTAAGTAGTCGAGCAGCTCCTCTTCCGAAAACTTGTTAAAATCCTCTAGTATCAGATCATTTGCGCCTACCACCCCGGAAAATGCATTTTTAAGATCATGGGAGATAACGGAAAAAAGTTTATCCTTCTGCCTGTTAAATTTTTCAAGCTTCTCATTGGTCTTTCGCAGTTCAAGTTCCGTTTCCTTTCTTTTGGTAATATTCCTGACTGCACCCAGATATTTTAATTCCTCTTTATCGCTCAATTTAGTAATTACGGCTTCGTACCAATAAGTACTATCATCCTGTTCGATCTTGTAGTCAAACTTATATTCTTCCTGTTGATTTAACTTTTTAAAGGCTTTATCCAATTTTGCGCTCACGTTTGGAGGCAACACTTCGCTGTGGTGTTTTCCTAAAAAATATTCCTCCGGATAAATAAGCTCATCCTCTTTATCGGTTGACAAGTAGTCACCTATCACGCCTTCCTGCGTAAACACGAAAAGCATGTCATGAAAAGCATCTAAAACCAATTCCAAATAGTTGCTCATGGATATAAAATCAGATTATTAGATTGAAATGCATGCATGGTCAATGGAAGTGCTCTTCTTTACAGCATACAGTTACCTTTATCGGTTAGGCCGTACTGGTAAAACAATTATGTTTCTATATGGTTCCGATTAGATACGCCCTTTCCCGGTACTAACACAGGATTATCTTTGTATATACAAGCTGAAAAACCCGCCAGATGTGCCCTAAACACAAAAAACCCGGCCGTTAAGCCGGGTTTTTCGGTAGTTCGTAAATGGTGGAGGTGCGGGGAATCGAACCCCGGTCCGAAATGGCATATCGTTCAAGCATCTACATGCTTAGTTGCCGAATTGAGTTTCGCCTGAAGCTAAGCTCGGTAACAAACAACTCCAGACTAGTCTGTTTTAGTCTCACATGACATCCGACAGACAGCGAATGCCATGTTATCCTATCATAGTCGTCGTTCCAACGGCACTGACAGGCAAGAAGCCGAGGGAACGGCAAAGCTGCTTACGCAGCTAAGCTGTATGAGTAATTGTTGTCAATTACATATCTGCATGATGCTTTTTTTACGAGTGACATCGCTCAAACTCGACATGCAGCCTGCGATTTTACGCATTCCGTCGAATCCACTACACCCCCAATATGTCAAAGAACTTCCTTTTTTTACTTACTTAATGTAACACAATGTAACGCCTCAAAATTCACATTATTTCGCGCAATAGCAATGTTTAATGCAAACCCCGTTAATGTGTATGAAATGCTCTAAATACCCTGTTCAGAAGGTTAGCTGACTTGCGAGGATTTAAAACCAACAACTTGTCCCGGCCGCTGTCGGCATTCATAATTCAAATAACCATTTCCCCCGCCGGCATCCTCAGGTTGTAGCTCGAGCCCATCACGCGCCCGTAGGCCCCGGTATTGGCAATAAGCACCACATCCCCCTCCTCCGATTCGGGAAACAGGCGGTCGATGCCCAGCTTGTCGGCCGACTCACAGATGGGTCCGACAATATTAACGACCTGGTTGGAAGGGCGTTCTATCTTGCTCAGGTTGACGATGGTGTGGCGCGCCCCATACAGGGCCGGGCGCAACAGTGAGTTCATCCCGGTGTTCAATCCTATATACCGGATATCCCCTTTACCTTTTAGTTGAGTGATGCTGGCCAGCAGGACTCCTGCCGTAGCCGTAAGATAGCGGCCGGGCTCCACCCAGAGTTGATAATCCGGATGAGCCTCCTTGAACTCCCTCAAGGCCTCCTCCACGGCGTTCATATCGAGGGCCGACTGCGTCTCATTTTCAGATATGCCGAAACCCCCGCCCAAATCCAGGATCTCTACGCTTCCGAGCTTTTCGGCCGTTTCATGAAGTATAAGAGCCGTATTTTTCCACTGAACGGGATCCTTGATGCCGCTGCCGATGTGTGCATGCAGGCCCCGTACCTGCGCCCCGATGGAATGGATAATCTTTTGAACCTCATCAACCTCAAAACGCGGAATACCGAACTTGGAATGCATCCCTCCCGTCTTTACATGTTCATGGTGCCCATGTCCGTGGCCGGGATCTATGCGCAGAAACAGCTCCCTGCCCTCAAACACTTCGGGCCAACGCTGAAGGGGGTACAGGTTATCAAGGGTTACATGCACCCCATGCTCAAATGCTCGCTCGTATTCCTCCCGGGGCGCGAAATTAGGCGTAAAAAGGATCTCTTTAGGATCCATGGAGGGGAAGAGCTTGCGCATATGCTCCACCTCACCGATGGATACACACTCAAATCCCAGATTACTTTTATGAAAAGTTTCCAACACCCCGCTGTTCGCATTCGCTTTCACGGAGTAGAAAAAACGGTCGACCGATTCCAGCTTGAACAGTTCCCGGGCATTCTCTTTTAAGGTCTGTCGATCATAGACATAAACCGGCCCCTCTTTAAGCGCCAGCTCCAGCAGCTGCTCTTGCTTTTTCAGCCACCATGTTTCTTTAAAATCCTCTTCCTGGGTGGGCTCTCCCATCAGTTCCGGCCAGGTAGGCCCGAACGATTTGCGGTTGGCCGACTTGGAGACTACCTGCTCATGAAGCTGCCGCACCAGCCGGTCGGCCTGTTCGCTGTCTACCACAAAGGTAAAGTTCAGGTCGTTGGCCGCCTGGCTCAACAGGTGTACCCGGTGCTCCTGAAACACCTCGAAGGCAGAACCCAGCTTGTGAAGTATGGTCCTTATATGCCGGCCCAGCAGACTCACCGCCGAGACCGACTCTATGACACTCACCTTGCACAGTTTTTCCAGCTCGGCTACAAACATCTTTCTCACTTCCTGAAAATGGGCGTTCAGCCCGGGATCGAGCGAGACCGTCACGTTCGACTCGGAAGTGGATACCAGGTCGATAGAAAGCCCGTGGCGCTTGAACACCTCAAAGGCCTCCGAGAGGAAACCGACCTGCTGCCACATGCCCAGCGACTCCATGCTTACCAGTATGATATTCGCCCGAACCGCTATGGCCTTGACCAGGGCTTCATCATCCCGGGATTCGGCGGATATGACGGTCCCCTCCAATTCAGGTTCCAGGGTGCATTTTATATGGATGGGGATCCCGTGCTTGCGCACCGGCATGATGCATCGGGGATGGAGCACTTTGGCCCCGTTGGTGGCAATCTCCTGGGCTTCTTCGTAGCCCAGATGTTTCAACAGCCTGGCAGAAGCTACCGAATGGGGGTTGGCCGAAAACATACCCGGCACGTCGGTCCAAATTTCCAGGCGTTCCGCCTGCAGGCGCGCCGCCAGGTAGGCGGCCGACACATCCGAGCCTCCCCGTCCAAGCAAGACCGTCTTCCCCCCGGAATCGCGGGCGATAAACCCCTGGGTGATGACCGGGTTGGTTGTATTCAGCAATTTCTTCTGCAGCTCCTGATCGGCTTCCGAATCGCATTGAGCCGACAGTATCAGGGCCTTGTCACCTGCATTTTTCTGAGGTTTGCTCTCCAGCAGGTCCCGGGCATCCAGCCAGCTGGATTCCAAGTCCCGGCTCTCCAGAAAGGCCGCCCCCAGGGTCGTAGCCATCAGCTCGCCAAGGGCCAGCAGTTTGGCCTGTACGCGATAGCTGGCCTCCTCCACCAGCGAAATCCCTTTGGCCAGCTGTTCCAGTTCGAGAAAATAATCGCCCAGCAGCTGTTCCCCGTCCAATCCCAGATCATCTGCCAAGGCTCGGTGAACCTCCTTGATCTCCTCAACCAGGGGATTCGGATCCCGGCCGGGTGCACGCTCCAGGAGCTCCTGCAAAGTATTGGAAACGCCGCTTATGGCAGAATGGACTATACACACACGATATCCCTGCTCGATACGGCGGCCGACAATCCCTGCTATATTATCCCAGTTTGTGCGATTGGAAACGCTGGTACCTCCAAATTTCAATACCAACCAGCGTTTATTTTGTTCATTCATGAATCTAAAGGATGTATCAATTTTCCGGAAAAATGAGGTCTAATATACGACTTATGTGAAAGGAGACGGAATTTAATTAGAAAGGCATTGCCAATTCAACCGCCAGGCCGCGGTAGATAAGAAAAAATCCGAACAACAGGACCAAATAGGGAAGAACCCTGTTGATTCGCCGCCGCGTCTTCAGGCCTATAAAGCCCGGGGCAAATGACATAACCCCCATCGCGGGCAATGTCCCCAAACCAAACAAAACCATGAACAGCCCTCCTCCCCATACCGACCCGGTGGTCAGGGAACCGGCCAGGCCCAGGTACACCAGCCCGCAGGGTAAAAACCCATTCAATATACCTATAATTAACAGGGTACCCTGCCCTCGTTTTTTAAATTGGCTGCGGATCATTTTCTGAAGGCGCTCAAAATATCGATCTATTCCCAGATGCTGTTTGATGCCGGCAATGGAATTCATCCGGAACAGCACTGAAGCTATAATCAACAGGCCCAGGGTCACAGACAATGCCTTTTGCATTCCGGCCAGGTTCACCGAATACCCAATCAGCCCGAAAACCATGCCCATCAGTGCGTAGGAAAGGATCCGGCCTCCATTGTAGATGAACCTGCCGGCAACAAAAGAAGCCGTCGAACTGCCTGAACCGGGCAGTGCCATGGCGATGGGGCCGCACATGCCGAGGCAGTGGAAACTGCCCAGAAAACCTATACCCAAAGCGGTCCAGAGTTCCATTCAGTCAGAGGAATATATATTGCTGTTTGAAATAGCTTTTATCTCCCGAGGTCCAGCTGATTCGAACCTGCCACCTCCCCGGGGTAAACTGACCCAGGGGCACCTGCTGAAAGCCCTGCTTATCCGGATCCAGCTTTAGCTTCCTGTCCATGCCTGCATCATTCGGCCGGTAAAACTCCACGGTTCCCTGCAGCCCACGGCTCGCCAGGGTCCGCGGGAACTGAATTTCAAGCATCTTTTCGGAAGCAACCATCTCAATGGTCACCGGTTCCTCGAGCTTTTCCGCCTGCTCCAGGCGGTCAATATGCTGCTGGTATTTCTCCGCCTTCTCGTAGTGGTTGTCGGCCACCATCTGGTAGTCCAGGGAAACAAGGTACCCGACCACCGTCAACGTCGCGGCAACAAACAGGACAATGGCTATACTTACTCCCTGCCCCCAGGAAATCCCTTTTTTATTTTGTGCGTCGTTATTTTTCATCTGCATTGATTTTAACTGTCGGGACCCAGAAATCCGGATTGAACCGTTTCAATACGTTTGCCGTCGGCAAAGACCGCAAACGTAAGATCCGTCCTGGAACCGGAGAGGGAATCTCTATCGAGCTTGACAAGAAGCCTTCCCTTTGCCGTCCCCTGCGGCGGAACCGAACTAACATTGCCAAGCATAACCAGTTCGCCGCCGGGTTTCTCCAGTTTGATATCATAGTTCATCTTTTCAAAAGTCTTGTTGATAACCTTGATCTCGTAAATATTGCTGTATTGGCTGTCGGGCAACTCTTGAAACAGCGTGCCCGGCTGCCGGAATATAGTCGTTTCGGTCTCGGGACGCATACCCAACAGCCCGATAAAAACTGCAATCAGCACGATCAGGATACCGCTGTAGCCGGCCACGCGAGGGGTTAAAATTCTTTCTTTTTCCTTCCGGATGGCATTCTCCGACGAATAGCGTATCAGTCCCCTGGGCTTGTCAATCTTGTCCATTACCTCATCGCAGGCATCCATACAGGCGGTGCAGTGCACGCACTCCAGCTGGGTCCCGTTCCTGATATCTATCCCCATGGGGCAAACACGCACGCACTGCTTGCAATCAATACAGTCGCCGAAATCCGATACCGGTGCCAGTCCCAGGTCTTCCAGCGTAGCCTTCCCGCCTACGTCGCTGCGCTCGGCCACTTTCCCCCGGGGCTCTCCCCTCTTGTAATCGTACATCACATTTATGGAGTTGTTATCCAGCAGCACCGACTGCATGCGTCCATAGGGACAAATAAAATGGCATACCTGCTCTCTGAGGAACGCAAACACCCCGTAGAACATCCCGCTGAACACGGTGATAGCTGTAAGCCCCGCCAGGTGTTCGGAAGGGGGATCCGTAACAATCCTGAACAGTTCGTCCTTGCCGATGATGTAGGCCAGAAAGAGGTTGGAGATAAGGAATGCCAGGCCAAAAAAGACGCCATGCTTCAACGTCTTGCGCCAGATCTTATTCCAATTCCAGGGGGATCTGTTCAGCCTAATCTGGCTGACCCTGTCTCCCTCAATCCAGTATTCGATACGCCGGAAGACCAGCTCCATGAATATTGTCTGGGGGCAGGCCCAGCCGCACCACAACCGTCCGTAAATGGCTGTAAATAACACGATAAACATGACCAGGGCCAGGAATCCAAACAACAGCAGGTGAAGGTCCTGCGGCCAGAAAGCCATGCCGAAGATCACAAACTTTCGTTCCAGGATATCAAGCAACAGCAGCGGTTGCCCGTTAACCGTTAAAAATGGTCCCGAAAAGAAGAAAAGCAGCAATACTACCGCCAGGATATTCCTGGCCAGGTAATACCTGCCGCCCGGCTTTTTAGGGTAAATCCAGTTTCGTTTTCCCTCTTCGTTGACCGTAGTAAGGTAATCCCTGAATGAACGTTTGTTTTTAGGTCGGTCTAAATCGATTGACATGAAGGGTTCGCCTAATCTTACGAGCCGAAACGACAAAGGTGTTTCGGCTCGGTTTTACATTATTATTCTGTAGCAGCCAGGGGCCCTTCGGAACAGGGAGTAGTCCTGTTCATGTCCGGCTCCTTGGCGTTCGGGGGGTCGGTACCCTGCAAGGTAGCGATATAACTAACGAGCTGCTGCACTTCTTCAGTGCTCAGTTTCGAACCGCTGCCGTAGGGCAGCATCCCTTTGTCGGGATAGCCCTTGATAATGCTCTCGGCTATATCCGACGGCTGGCAACCGTGCATCCAGTACCGGTCGGTAAGGTTGGGCCCCACCAGCCCCTCGCCCTGGCTTCCGTGACAGGTAAAACAGAGCTGGCCGGGATTGTCAAACAGCTCCTTGCCCGCTTTGATATCGGCCGGATCGTCACTGAAAGCCCAGCTGACATCCTCGGCCGGCTTCTGTTCTTCGGGTGCACCGTATTTGGCTTCGGCCGCGGCCATCTCCTGCTCATACTCTTCGTGCTGTGTGGGTCCCCAGCCGAAAACCTCGTAATAGAGCAGGTAGCCAACGCTGAAAGCGATGGTTACATAAAACAGCCACAGCCACCAGGCGGGCATATGATTATCCAGTTCACGAATACCGTCATATTCGTGGTCCATTAACTTATCTTTTTCGTCGTCAAATACTTTCATGTTGTACCTGTTATTGATTGTCAATTGATTCGTCTGTCTCCAGTGGAAGGCGCGCCGCATCCTCAAAGTGGGAACTCCCCTTGCCGACCAGGTAGATGATCAGCCCGATGAAAAATCCCAGGAAAAGCAGCAGCGCAATGCTGGGAAAGATGCCTATACCTTCAATGGATCGTAATACCTCTTTATACATAGCGTCTATTCCCCCCCGTTTCGCTGTTCAAGCGCGCCGGTACCCAGCACCTTGCTGGACGGCAGACCTTCAAAAGGATTGTTGTCTCCCTTGATGTCGATGCCCAACCGCTGAAGGTAGGCGATAATGGCAATAATTTTCTTGTCGGACGAGATCTCGATCCCGTCGATCTCCCTGAACCCTGCCTCATGCAAGCCCCGGGTGATCTCCTCGGCCTGTGCTTTAAGGTCGGCCAGGGCTTCCTCTTCATAGCCCGGAGCGTAAGGCACCCCTACGGCCCGAAGGGCCGAGATGCGGTTGTCGATACTCTCATAGTCCATCCCCTGGGTCAGCAACCAGGGATAAGCCGGCATGATAGAACCCGGAGAGGTTGAATTCGGATCATACATATGCCTCAGGTGCCAGGAGTCGGGGTATTTTCCTCCCTGCCTGTGCAGGTCGGGGCCCGTGCGTTTGGAACCCCAGAGGAAAGGATGGTCATATACAAATTCCCCGGCTTTGGAATACTCTCCATAGCGTTCGGTCTCCGAACGGAAAGGCCGGATCATCTGCGAGTGACAGTTGTTGCAGCCTTCGGCTATATAAATATCCCGTCCTTCCACTTCAAGCGGCGTATAGGGTTTGACACTTGATATGGTGGGAACATTGGAGTCGACCAAAGCGGTGGGAACGTATTCCACGATTCCTCCTATGAGAATGACAACCAGGGTAAGGGCGGTAAACTGTACCGGCCGGCTTTCCAGCCTGCGGTGCCATTTCTCCTTTGGAGACGGGGTGGGATCCACCAGGGGTTGCGCCTGGTCTTCTTCCATCTCCACCAGCTGTCCCCGCCTGGCCGTCATATAGAGGTTGTATACCGAAAAGCAGGCGCCGATAATAAAGAGGGTCCCCCCCAGGGCCCGGAGGGCATACATGGGTATGATCTGTTGGACCGTCTCCAGGAAGTTGGGATAGGCCAGCAGCCCTTCGCTGGTGAATTCTTTCCACATTAGGCTCTGGGTGATCCCGCCCCAGTACATGGGGATCACATAGAATATGGCCCCGAGCGTGGCAAACCAGAAATGAACATTGGCCAGCTTCGTAGAGTATAACTCCGTCTTGTAGATGCGCGGGGTGATATAGTAGAGCATCGCAAAAGAGAGCCCCCCGTTCCAGAGGAGCGCACCCAGATGCACGTGCCCGATAATATAATCGCTATAGTGAGCTACCGCGTTGACATTCCCGATAGAGAGCATCGGCCCCTCGAAAGTGGCCATGCCGTAGGCGGTGACACCCACCACCAGGAACTTGAGTACCGGATCTTCCCTGACCCGGTCCCATGCACCTCTGAGGGTAAGCAAACCGTTGAGCATTCCACCCCACGAGGGCGCAATCAGCATGATGCTAAAAACCGTTCCGAGCGCCTGCGCCCACCCCGGCAGTGCGGTATACAGCAGGTGGTGCGGACCCGCCCAGATATAAATAAATATGAGCGACCAGAAGTGTACGATCGACAGCCGGTAGGAATAGATCGGGCGGTTGGCCGCTTTGGGTATAAAGTAGTACATGATTCCCAGGAAGGGCGTCGTCAGAAAGAAGGCGAGCACCGCGCCGAGATGCAGCGCCAGCAGCA
>CAYREV010000038.1:0-16811 GCA_964423345.1 uncultured Balneolaceae bacterium
CTCTCTTTTATTTTAATGGTACCAAAGCAATCGGATAGGGGTACCATTAAGTCAACCAAATAAAAATATTGTAACAATTCTGATAATCATGAAGGAAAATGAGTCACAGGTTGGTGAATAGCACACGAATATAGCGGGCGGCGTGACTAAACCCAGAATTGCCTTTTTGTTATTTGCAAGAAATGTTAGAGCGTTGAAATATTTAGAGAGATGTTGGATCATTTATGCACAGGGACGTTATATTTCAAGCAATATCAAGACTAATCCCTAAACTTTAAGTGCGATGTGGCATCAAAAGCAGATCACCCTCTCCCCCAAGTCACGGGGCTACCATATTATCACCGATGAAATTACAGGGAACGTCCCCGAAATAGAACAAATTTCCACCGGCCTGGCCCATATATTTATCCTGCATACCAGCGCCAGCCTGACCATCAATGAGAATGCCGACCCATCGGTACGGCGGGATTTCAAGGCCCACTTCAAGCGGATGGTGCCGGAAGACACCTCCCTCTATGAGCATACCCTGGAGGGGCCCGACGACATGACCTCGCATATTAAAAGCTCCCTGCTGGGGCATTCCCTTAGCATTCCCATTACAGACGGGGCGCTTAAGCTGGGAACCTGGCAGGGGATCTACCTCTGCGAGCACCGCAACAACGGCGGGAGCCGAAAGCTGGTAGTGACCCTGCACGGGGAATAGGGACAGGCTTCTCACCCCTCCCGTTTGAAAAAGAATACGGTGAAATAAAAAAGGCATAACCAGAATATCTGATCATGCCTTAATGCGGAGAGGGAGGGATTCGAACCCTCGATACCCTGTTTAGGGTATACTCCCTTAGCAGGGGAGCGCTTTCGACCGCTCAGCCACCTCTCCAGGGAAGACGCCTAATATAAGCTCACAGGAATTTGATATCAATGAAAAATACAAAAAAAGAAGGGGCCCCTAGTCGTTGTCCAGGATATAGATCTGGGCCAGGTTGCGCCCCTCCTGTGCGAAGTCGAGTCCGTACCCCAGAACAAACAAGGAGGGGATTTCAAAGCCCACATAATCCAGCTGAACGTCATGGTGCGTGGCTTCTTTTTTGTGCAGCAGGGTTACCGTGGCAATAGAAGCCGGATCCTTCTTCTGAAGCTTATCCACCAGGTATTTCATGGAGAGGCCGGTATCTACAATATCCTCCACCAGTATCACATGCCGGCCCTCAATATCGGCGTCGATATCCTTGAGGTCCGTCACCTGCCCCGACGATACTTTCTCGTCTCCATAGCTGCTCAGCTTGAGGAAATCCACTTCGCAGGGGCCCTCCACATGCCGCATCAGGTCGGAAAGAAAAACGAATGCCCCGTTGAGGACCCCCACAAATATAGGATGGCGATCGCGGTAGTCTTCGCGTATCTGTTGCCCCAATTCAGCAACCCGCTCGGCAATTTCCTGTTCTGTTAGGTAAATGCTGAAGGTATCCCCGTTGCAGGAAACGGTTTCAGGTTTGTAATGCGACATAAATCTCAATTGTGCTTGATGGTTAAGCTTTTCCGGGTCTCCGCATCACATTTATACCGTTCCGATATAGTGCCCGGAGGAACCCGCTTTTCAATTGGCGGAAATATAACGGCACAAATGGTTTCATCAAAAGTTTCCAGAACAAAAGCTTTACCCTTGTAGGAAGCACTTATTTTCCTGTTGGTCAGGTGGTCTGCCACCTTCTGGTGCCCCTCCATCCCCAATGGCTGAAACCGGTCGCCCCTCTTCCATCGCCTGAGGGTTAGCGGCCATTCCAACCGGGATGCATCAAGGTAGAGGCACTCCTCAAAATCCGGGTCCTCAAATTGCTCAATGGAAAAGGCGAGATCGTCCACCGCAAACGGCTGCCCCGCAAGCTCCTCCCTGCTGAATGTCAAAAGGGCCGGCGAGTCGGCCTGTTCATATACAATTTTGAACCACTCCCGGTCTCTCATCAGGGAATAATTTTCGGTGAGCTGAATACTCTTTCCGGTCTGCAGGGAGTGCAGCTCATCAACCTGTGAAAGGGCGTCGTGGGTGACGGAGATCCCGGGCTCCATCTCTTTCAGCCGGTGCAGCAGCAGGGCTTTGGCCAGGCTCTTCTCCATCTTCAGAAACGGCTCCCGCGCAATCCGGTTCTTCGGGCCGGTCAGCTCTTCCCTGATCCAATCCAGGGCTTTAGAAAAGAGGTCCGCCTGCTCCGGAAGACGCAATACATTTTCTTCCCAGCCGGGGAAGTGCTGCTCCAGGCCGTCGAGCCATTCGTTGCGGAGGAAATTACGGGCAAATTCGGACGACAAATTGCTTTGGTCGGTTCTATAGGGAATGCCCTGCTCTTCGGCATAGTGTTCGATCTCCTTGCGCGAGGATCCCAGCAGGGGACGGAGCACCTCCCCGTCCCACACCTGCATGGCCGACCAGCTTTCGAGCCCCGCACCCCGAAACAGCTTTTGAAGGATGGTCTCGATCTGGTCGTCACGGTGATGGGCTACCGCAATACCCCCGGCTTCATATTCAGCCATATACTTCTGAAAAATCCGGTATCGGACCTCCCTTGCCCACTGCTGGAAATTTCCCTCCACCCCTCCTGTGGCCTCAACCTCTTCCACATGGCACTCAAGGCCCCATTCGGAAGCCGTCCGCCGCACCAGTTCCGCATCTTTGTCCGATGCTTCTCCTCTTTTCCCGTAATTAATATGGATGGCAACCGCAGGCAGCCCCAGGCGGCAGAAGGCATGCATCATGCACATGGAATCGATTCCCCCGCTAACGGCCAGTACAAAGAGAGGGATATCCTCCTCAAAATAGGTTTTCAGCACCGACTTCAGGCGCTCCTCAATCGGCAATAATCCTGATTTGTTCATATGAGTATCTTTCAAGTGATGCATCTTCTTTTAACATAACCAGCTCTCCCCTCCCGTTCACCCCGATGAATTTGGCCTTCTCATCCGAGACGTTCCCGTCAATGGAAAGGCGGACCCAATTTCCATATCCCAGCAGCTTCTGATTGATCTGCTTGAGCTGCTGTATATCCTGTTTCAGCCAGCGCCGGTATTCATGCTCGATGCGCCCCAGCAGCTCCGCCAAAAACACCTCCCGGTCTACCTCCCTGTCGGCCGACAGCTTCAGCGAGGTAGCCTTGTCGCCCAGGGTATCGCTAAACTCATCCTGGTTGATATTCAAGCCAATACCAATCAGCAGCCGGTCCAGCTTGTTGCCGCTGAAGGTGGTCTCCGTCAGCAATCCTCCCGCCTTTTTATCACCTATATACACATCGTTCGGCCACTTTATGCACGCATCCAATCCGGTGCTTTCCTCAACCTGTTCGACAACTGCCATGGCGCAGGCCAGCGTCAGCACATGGTATCTTCCGATAACCATCGGCTTGAACAGCAGCGTAAAGGTAAGGTTCCGGCCGGGTTTCGACTCCCAGTTCTTCTCGTACTGTCCCCTGCCCTCAGTCTGATAATCGGTGAGGCAGAGCAGCCCGTGGCTGATCTCGTCGGAGGCGAGGTTCTTCAGGTAGGAATTGGTCGAGTCAAGCTCCTCGAAGAACTTCACACTTTGCCCGAGCCACCGTGTGGTAAGGCGCTTGTTAAATTTTTTGAGGTCAAACAAAACCCGGGCTTCTGATTGCTGTTGCTATTAGGTACTACTCTTCTGCAAGACGGCTTTTAAGAAGGTCGATCTTGGCAATGGGCGTAGGATCCACCCCATTGAGCATCGCCAGGTAAAAACTGGTCCAGTCGGCCAGCTGTATGAGCGAGAAGAGGCGGGTCAGCCTGCTCTCTCCCTTTGAAGTCAGCAGATGAATGGAAGACGCCTGGTCTTCAATAAGGTCCTTGACGATCTGCATACGTTTTTGAACACGGGAGTTGTCCTCCCGGTCATACAGCATGATTACCGATAGCCGGCCGGTAAGGTGTACAATCTGTTCCCACCCTACGATTTCATTATGATTCATCTCGGGCAGCGTATTTCCGTAGGCGAGGGTCTTGGCATTTTCCTCAAACTGCCCCCTCCACCGCAGGTTTACCGGTTCCAGGACGGTGCTGTCGGAATAGACGACGGGAAGCGTCTCGGCCAGATCGGAGGCCAGCGAGAGAGCTTCGTTGTCTGAAATATCAGAAAGCATTTCCCCCTGCTCCGACAACAGCGCTTCGGTCTCCAGCAAGGCTTCATCACCTTCATCAAGGTATCCCAGGTATTGAAAAATCCTGAACAGCGGCACGAAGCTGTATCCCAGGGCTGTCCGCGGCGGCATGCCCCCCGGAATCTTCACATAGTCAAACCCCTCTTTTGTAGCCGTAACCAGCAGTTCTCCCCCGGAAGTCACGGCAATCACCTGGGCCCCCTGTTCGCGGGCCTGGCTGAGGGCGGACAGGGTTTCCTCGGTATTGCCGGAAAAGCTACAGGCGATAAAGAGGGTATGCTCATCGACCCATTCCGGTATGTTGTAATGCCGCACCACCTGCACCGGGTGGGGACAGCTACGGTAGCTGTATGAACGAATGAGGTCGGCCCCTATGGCAGATCCCCCCATCCCGGCAAGGCAGACGCCGGAAATGCGCTCTTTCTCTACCGATAGATCCAGGTCTTCGGTCATTTTAACGGCCTCTGTCCATTGGTTGGGGAAACCGGCCACCAGCTCCCACATGTTCTGGGTGTCAATTGTATTGATCTGTTCTCGTGTAAGCTTTTGCATCCTAGTTATTTGTCCATTGGTTAAATAAATGATCTACTTCCGTCAAACTGCTGCAGTCGAGTACCTTTCCGGCCAACTTCCTCATCTCTTCCAACGGCCGTTTTACCAGCAACTCTTTCACATGCGGTATGCGCGACGGCATCATGCTCAGGTCGCTGATACCCATACCCAGCAGGCAGGCCGATGAAACGGGGTCGGAGGCGAGTTCGCCGCACAAAGCCACCTTTTTACCATGCGACTCGGCCGCTTCGACCGATTGCCTGATCAGTTTCCAGATGGCGGGGTGACGCTGGTCATAAAGATGGGATATGCGTCCGTTGCCCCGGTCAACCGCCAGGGTATACTGGGCCAGGTCGTTGGTGCCTATGCTCAAAAAGTCTACCAGGGAGATAAACCTATCGGCCAACAGCGCCACACTGGGCACTTCAACCATGATACCGATATCTACATCCGGGTCTATATCCTTACCCTCCCTTTGCAGTTTCTCCTGTATGGAATCGATCTCGCTTTTTACTTCCTGGACCTCTTCAACCGCAGTGACCATCGGTATCAGTATGCTCACCCTGCCGGGATAGTTGCCGGCCACCGTCAATATAGCTTCAAGCTGGTCTCGAAACAGCGAACGCTCATCAAGGAGCATCCTTAAACCCCTCCATCCGAGAAATGGATTATCTTCCTCATTAAGGTCGGCAATGATCTTATCTCCCCCCGCATCAAACAGCCTGATCGTAACGGGATGACTGCCCGTTCCCTGGAGGATGGTACTGTAAAAGGACTCCTGCTGCCGGATATCCTGAAAATGCTCACGTTCCAGGTAGATCGATTCGGCCCGGAGCAGCCCAATGCCTTTCGCCCCCACCTTTTCCGCCTGCTGCAACTCCTCGGCGAACTCAATATTGGCCCTGAGCTCAAAGGGATGTCCGTCTGAAGTGACCGCTTCATCCGAAATCACTTTATATACCCTGTTCAGTTCCTTGCGCTCCTGCCTTATGCGCTGCTTATATCTTTTGACGGTTTTCTCTTCCGGGCATATCACCACCTCACCCGACTTGCCGTCTACAGCAACCTTGCAGCCATTCGGCACCTGGCCGGTTGCCCCCTCGACCCCCACAATAGTGGGCAGTCCGACCGAACGGGCTATGATGGTTGCATGCGAGGTGGTCCCCCCTCCCTCCATGACGATGCCTGCAATATCGTTTTTCATCAGGCTGATTACCTGGCGCGGACTCAGGTCTTTGGTCACCACTACGCAGTCGTTCCCGTAGGATTCCGTTTCATTGTGCTCATTGACAACCTCCAGAAGCCGGTCCCTCAGGTCGCTGATATCGATTGAACGCTCCCGGAACTGGTCGCTTGTTGAATCGGATATCAGCTTAATGTAAGTATTGAAAACCTTTAAAATGGCCAGGTCGACCGAATAAAGCTTATTCTTGATTAGGTTTTCGACCCTGTCTGCCAGGTCCGGGTCGTTGATCATTTCAATCTGGGCATTAAGGATGTCCCTGGCCTCCCGGTCCACCTCCTCCTCCTTCAGCTGGGTGAGTTCCTCTTCAACTATAGAGCGGCCTTTCTTGAACTCATTGATATGTTCCAGCACCTGTTCCCGTTGAATGGTTGAGGACTCTACATCAAATTTTTTCTTTTCATACAGCCTTGCAACGCCAATGGCACTACCCGGAGAGGCGGGTGTTCCCTTGAGTTTAAATTCATTACGGCTTGTATTGACGTTTTCACTCATGGTGCATCTTATCAGGATTCAACAAACTCATTTGCAATCAGCTCCGTCACCGCATCGGCCAATTCCTTCTCGTCGGGGCCGTCAAACTCCAGCTCCATCTCGGCTCCCTTTTCCGCCGCCAGCGTCATAACTCCCAAAATGCTTTTTCCGTTAACACGATAACCGTACATATGGATATGGAATTCCGACTCATATTTTGAGGCCAACTTGACCAGGGCCGCTGCCGGGCGGGCATGCAAGCCGGCTTCGTTAACAATCTCAACTTTCTTTTTTATCATTGGATCCTAAAATTTTTGAAGCCTTAAAATGGCAATATTTGTTACAAGTATCCAGATCGGTTAATGGTTACCGGGTATTAGTTATTTGGAACTGCCGATTATCCGACATCCGGCCAAAACCGATTTTGAAACTTATTCATTGCCTTGGAGGCTGCCATTCCACCGGTCCTGAAAAAGTTGCCGATTCCTGAAATGATTTGTTAACTTCACAAACCGAATTTGTAACCTAACTTTACAACGATGTCCGTAACCAAAAAAGACGTCCAATACGTAGCACACCTCGCCCGCCTGCAGCTTACCGACCGGGAGGCCGAACAATTTACGGACGATCTAAGCAAAATCCTTGACTATATGGAGACCCTGGAAGAGCTGGATACGAGCGATGTGAAACCGCTTGAACACGTCATCGAGCTGGAATACCGCCTGCGCGACGACCGGCCCGAAACCCCGCTCTCCAACGACGAAGCCCTTAAAAATGCCCCGGATACGGACGGCGATTATTTCCGTGTCCCCAAAGTAATTGATTAACCCATGGATCACTCTCCCGATGGCGGACTGAAAGAGGATATCATCTCCCGGCTTTCCGACAACAAAAAGCATTTGGTAGCACTGGCCGTCCTCTTCATCCTGCCGGTCATCCTGTACAGTTCCATATACATTGGCGACAAACAGTTTCTCGGCAATGACGTAATGCAGTGGCGGGCCGGCGCCGAATCGGTCATGGAATACCAGGAGAACCACGAGGGAGAACATCCCCTCTGGGCTCCCAATATGTTTTCTGGCATGCCCTCCTATGTGATCTCCGCTCCCCAGTCGGCCCCCAATATCGACACCCTTGTCAAAAAAACCTCGGGCAACACCTTCCCGCTGCCCTATTTCTGGGTACTGATGGGCGGTGCATACCTGCTGTTCGTCCTGATGGGTTCACGCCCCCTTACCTCCTGCCTCGGGGCCATCCTTGTGGCCTTTACCACCTATTTACCCATCATTATCGAAGCGGGACACTACACCAAGTTTGTCGCTTACGCCTACATCCCCTGGGTGCTGGCGGGCTACTGGCTGGTCACCCGGTCGAACCGGAAACTGCTGGCCTTTTTTATCTTCGCACTCGCCCTAACCCTGGAGTTGCGGGCGAACCACCCCCAGGTTTTATACTATTTTATGTACCTGCTCGGTTTCTGGTGGATCTACGATACCGTTCAGGCCTACCGGGACCAAAAACTTAAGCCGTGGCTTACCAATACGGCTCTCATAGCGGGGGCAGGGCTGCTGGCTATCATCAGCAGCCTGGAATCGTACTGGCGCCTGTATGAGTATTCGCAATTCAGCACACGCGGGGGGTCCACTCTCGATGTGACATCGGGATCGGGGCTCGGCCTCGACTACGCCTTCCGATGGTCGCAGGGTATTGGCGAACTCCTAACCCTCATCATACCCGGCCTGTTCGGTGGTTCCTCGGGCGAAGCCTACTGGGGACCCAAACCTTTTACGAGCGGGCCGCACTACCTGGGTGCCGTGGCTTTCATCCTTGCTCTTTTCGGTATCCTCTACTACCGGAAAAAAGTCAAATACCTGTTTTTCGGCGTGGGGACCCTGGCCATGCTGTTTGCTCTTGGTGAACACTTCCGGCTGTTGAATGAATTCATGTTTAGCTACGTACCCTTTTTCAACAAATTCCGCACCCCCGAGATGTGGCTGATCGTGACGGTGTTCTGCTTTTCGGTACTGGCCATATTCGGAGTGCAAGCCCTCTTTACCATTGCCAAAGAGAAGAAAGACAGCTTGCGTCCCCTGACCGTACCCCTGGGAACCGCCCTGCTTATCGGGCTCTTTTTCGCCCTTGGGAGCAACGCCCTGCTTTCGTTCGAAAAGCCGGGAGAGCGTCAACAGTTTGCACAACAGGTAGCCCAGCAAAACAATGTGACTCCCTCCAATCCGCAGGTTCAACAGCGGGTGAGCCAGTACATAAACTCCCGGCTCAAACCCGAGCGAAAGGAACTGGCCCAAAGCGACTCCGTCCGATATTTCATCCTGGTCCTGCTGGCCTCCGGGCTGATCGTCCTCTTTTACCGTGGAACCATAAGCAAGGGGTATTTCCTGGCGGCACTGATTCTGCTGGTAGCCTATGATATGCTCAGTGTTGGGAACCGCTATATAAACGAAGACCGGCTGGTAAGCGACACTTTCGATACGGAACGCTATATCCAGCAGCAGAAACGCCCTATGGACGATTATATCATGAAACATATCGACAGCGGAAAGGGATATCCCTGGAGGGTTTTCCCCCTGATCGACAACCCCTTTAACAATGCCATTCCCGCCTACTTCTATCCGAGTATCGGTGGCTACACCGGGGCCAAGCTGGCCCACTACCAGGATATGATTGACCATCTGCTGATGGGGGAACGGGGACTCAATATGCCGGTGCTGGATATGCTGAATGTCAAGTTTATCACCGTCAACCAGCAACTGCCTTTCGAAGGGTTCGAACAGGTGTACCAGAATGAGGGACAGTTCGTTTACGAAAACATCGATGTGCTGCCCAAAGCGTTCTTCGTGGATTCCGTCCTCACCGTAGGCACCCCCCAACAGGCTGTTGACAAGATGAAATGGGGCACCGATTTTGATCCGTCGAATGAGGCGATAGTGGAAACCGGGAAGCAACTTTCCGCCGGGGACGGCACCGCCGGCAGCGTGGAGGTGAAGACCTATAACGCCCGGGAAGTAGTCCTCCAAACAAGCAACAGCTCCGAAGGCTTTCTGGTGCTCAGTGAGATCTACTACCCCGCCGGATGGAAAGCGACCATCGACGGTCAAGCCACAGAGATCTATAAAACCAACTTTATACTGCGGGGACTCCAGGTGCCTTCGGGCCAACATACCGTCACCCTGACTTTCGAACCGGCCTCAGCTCGGTGGGGGGCAAGGCTGGCTTGGGCCGGACACATTATTCTGCTTCTATGCGGAATCGGTGCCGCAGGCAGATATTTCAAAAAAGGCGATTCATAGGGCGGACTGTTCCCTGAACCGGTCCCGAACCTTTTCAGGGGTATAATAGGTGCCCAGCAGCTCATAATCTTTTTCGTAGTAGGAGAGGGCGTGCTCCAGGGCTTCTTCAGACA
This sequence comes from uncultured Balneolaceae bacterium, assembly GCA_964423345.1. GTDB lineage: Bacteria > Bacteroidota > Rhodothermia > Balneolales > Balneolaceae > CAYREV01. The sequence continues at coordinate 9,848 of CAYREV010000038.1, forward strand.
TATCCTTCAGGCCTGCCGGCGTCCCGCCCGACTTGGCCTGCCTGAACACCAGTTCCGGATCGTATTCCCGGAGCTTTTCTATCAACTCATCCAGCTGCTCAATAGGAAACACACGGTCCAGGTAGTCCATCGTTCCCCCCAGAAACTCATGTTGTGCCCGGGCATGATGGTCAATGCTTTGGCTGGCCTCCCGGTATCGCTCCAGATTCAATACAAAAGTGTCCAGGTCGGGCCGCACCGGGAGCCCCATCTTTTCGAGGCTCATGCTGCATGCTTCCAGGTCTTTCAGGTCGAGGACTCTGTTTCGATAACAGGAGATCAATCGGCTCACGGGATCGCGCACCACGGCAAAACACCACTCCTCCCCGCGGTCTCGCAGGGTGCCGAGGCCCGTAAAGGCCCCCTCCCGTTTTTCGAAATAATCATGGATATCCCTGAAGCCATGATCCCGCTTCTTCTCATAGTCGAATGCCTTTCCGTTCTCTATCTCATAGAGCGCATGCTTGATGGAAGAGCAGGCGTTTTTGGGGATGGGGATATAGAGCAGCTGCCGTTCAGGCAGGTGGATGCGGTGGATGGCATAGCGATCGACGCCCAGTCGGCGGCAGGCCGTATGATACCACCAGCGAAGACTACGGTAGATGCTGTTATATGTCAGATCCATAGAGGATACCTATTTACCAATTCCCAGTAACATTTCGGCAACATACCGTTTTAATTCTTTCCACAGCCAGGGGCGCGGCACCCAACGCAACAGTTCCAAGGGCCCTGCAACCTTTTGCTGTGCGCGCCGGATATTGAACAGTTGATACTTTCGCTGGGCACGGTTCATCAAATGCTTGTGCTTCTTGTAGAAATCCAGGTAACCGGCCAGTTGTGTGCCGGGTTTGGTAATCTGTTCCCCTTCATGGTCGGCATAGATATTCTGAAGAGGCTCCTGCACATTTATCGCGGAGCCATACCGCTCGGCAAGGCGAAGCCACAGGTCATAATCCTGGGCCGCCGCCAGCGACTCATCAAATCCCCCCACCGCTTCCAGGCGTTCCCTCCTGGCCAGCACCTGGTTCCCCACCTGGTTGGAATACAACAGCTCCTCATAGGTGATCACCTTCTTTTTATGCCAAACCACGGTCCGTTTTTCGTAGATCAGCCGTACATCGGAACAGGCAAAGGCATACTCATCCGAATACGCCTCCATCAACCGACTTACCCTCTCCGGATGCCACTCGTCATCGTCGTCCAGCCCCGCGATAAACTCCCCCTCGGCAAAATGGATGCCTTCGTTCCGGGCTTTGGAGGCTCCCCTGGAACGGTCGAACCGAAGATACCGGACCATCATATCCGATTGAAATCTTTCGACCACTTCGGCCGTCGCGTCGGAGGAGCCGTCGTCAACGACAATCACTTCCATATTCGGATACGTTTGGTCGCGGACCGATCGCAGGGCCCTCTTCAGCAGGCCGGCCCGGTCCTTGGTAGGTATAACGGCTGAAACAAGTGGTTTATACATCAATGATTAATAACATTTAAGCCCATCCGTTGGCATAATTTATTAAAAGGCGTATTTTCAAATACAAAATATAAAAGTTACTGCTAATAATATTATGGAGTCGTCCCCCCTGGTAACATTCATCATCTGCACCTACAACCGTGCGCCCTATCTTGATGACACCCTCCAAAGCCTGATCCGTCACCGAAGCGACGACTCCTACGAAATCCTTGTCGTTGACAATAATTCGTCGGACGAGACCCCGATGGTCGTGGAAAAACGGCAGCAGGAAGCCCGGGATCATGATATAAAATTAAGGTATATAAAAGAAACGGAGCAGGGGCTTTCGCACGCACGGAACCGTGGCATCAGGGAAGCCGAAGCGCCCAATGTTGTCTTTTTCGACGACGATATTACTGCCGGCGAAACCCTTATTCCCACCTGGTGTTCCTTTTTTGAAGAGAATAGCGAGGCCGTGGCCGGGGGCGGTAAAATACATGTTCAATTCGACCATCCCCGCCCCCCCTGGATGCCCCGGTTCCTGCTGCCCTTGCTTGGCCATCACGACCTGGGCAATGCCCGCATACGCTATCCCGCCCATAAATATCCCTTCGGCGGCAATATGGGATTTCGGAAGTCGCTGTTTGAACGTATCGGAGACTTCAACACCGATCTGGGCCGAAAGGGCGACAACCTGGACGCCGGCGAGGAGAAGGAACTCTTCCAGCGGATACGGCATACCGACGGGGGAATCGTTTTCCTGCCGAAGGCCCTGCTCTACCACCGGGTAGGCGAGGAACGGCTGACGGTAGGCTACATACGAAAACAGGCGTACGGGGTCGGCAAAAGCCGGAAATTAAAGCTATCGAACGCCTCCCCGCCTCAGAAGCTGTTGACGATTGGAAAGGAACTGTCCAAAACACTGGTCACCCTCCCCCTCTTTTTTATTTACCTGTTGAAGCTCAAACCCTCAAAAGCCCTGATGCTTGTGCGCTTTCGATGGTGGGTGTGGAGGGGCTATGTTATGTAGGGCTCTTGATTTCGTTATAGGCCCGGAATGTCTTTTCCGCTATCCGATCCCAGCCGACCTCTTCAATTTTTTCGCATGAAGCCCCATCCTGATTACGAAGCTCGCCGAGGGCTCTTTGCAGGTCTACCGTTTCCAGCTCCCCCTCATAGGTTTTGACCCATCGCCTGCCGAAAAACTCCTGCAGCTCACTCATCGATCCCTGCTCCGGTACCAGCACGGGCACATCAAAGGAGAGGGAAAGCAGTACGCTCCCGGAATTCAACACTTCGCTGAAGGGAAAAACCATCAGGTTGCTGGCCTTGAAATAATACTGCACCTGCTCTTCGGCAATAAATTCAAAGAACAGGCGGATATTATCACAGGATTCCGCAACAGATTCTATGGCCTCCCTCTCCCCGGGGTCTACCACCTGGCCCGCCACCAGTAACACCTTCCCATCGGGCTGCAGCTTCGCGAATGTTCTGGCCAGCTCCGGCACATTTTTGTAAGATCTGATCTTACCGAAAAAAGATAGCACTTCCCGGCTCCCCTCTATCCCCAGATGTTGCCTGGCCTGCTCCCGGCTTGAGGTGTTCGGGTACCTATTCCTGTAGTGCCCGTGGGGCACCACAAAACCGGGAACGTTTTCAAGGGAGGGAAACTTTTGGGCTGCCAGCCTGCCGGCCTCTGAAGTGAGCGTGATATAACCGTCGACCATATCCGCAAAAGCCTTCATATAGGCATCTTCGAGCCTTTGAAGCAGGACAGAACGCGATCCATGATCATGGGATCGCAGGTTGTGGACCGTCCAGACAACGGCGGCCCCTTTCCACTTCATGATGGTAACAAGCAGCCGGAAACTCACGATATTAAAAAGGGTCCTGAGCAGGCCGTAACCCTCAATCATTACTTCCGGCCAGTGTATGTGGAAGATATCATAACTGCCAAAGAGGGCTTTCATGGGGGTAAACTCCTCTACCTTACACTCTTCCAGGTCGGCCAGGTGCCGGTACAGCTCATAGTTGTAGGGGTTCTGATCCCTGTTTGAATAGGCGGGCTTGGCTATGATATTCATGAGTAACCTATGCTATAGCTGATCGTTCCGGCTAGTGAAGTCAAGGGACACCTCTTCCGTTCGCTCCAAAATATACTTTTGCTCCTCTTCTGAAAAAATGTTTTTGAACTTGTCCCCCCCGCTCCTGCCGTGGATATTGGAGGCTTTCCACGCCTCTTCCCCACCCACGAGGCCGCGGGCCTGCTCCCGGTACTCCTCCCCCATCCGCCCGTCATACTCCAGATCCAGGGAACGGCAAAGACGCCTGAGTTCGCGCTCCGTATCCGCACGCAGCCGTTCATAACGGACAAAGCTATGGCCTTTTTCTCCCCTGTAGGCAGCAGACAAGCCGACATCCGTCCTCCAACGCTCCACACACTGCTCTATGCTCCTGGGGCCGTTCCAGTGCCGGGGATAGTTGTGGCTCACCTCATACATGGAAGCAACGACGTCTTTACCGCTGCGCACTATATGCAGGAATTCGGCCCCCGGGATCGACTTGCGTATATAGGGAATGTAATGGAGATGGCGGGGCGTCTTTTCTATCCATCCCATCTTGCCTTTGGGTACCAGGGAGTCAAGAATTTCTGCCAGGGCCTGAGACCAACTCCTGTAGGATAGATAGATGGGGGCCAGGCGGTCCAGCACCTCCTCCGGGTAGCCATATTTTTCAAGGTAGTCTCCTACAAGCTGTCTCGACCTTCGTCCATACATCTTCAAGAGCCGGTAACGGAATTTTTCAGGTACCGTCAGCTCCCAAAAGTGGGTTTCGGGGAAAGAAGCAAGCTGAGGATGTGCGGCCATCATACTTTGCAAAAAAGTAGTGCCCGAACGGGGACATCCTACAATGAATATGCGTTTCATGGAAGTTTATCTCATTTAAAACGGTAGTTAAGCTCCAAGGGGAATATGCGGTACCCCTCCCTGGCAGACTGTACCTGCGAAGGAGTCAGCTCTTCTTTCCACTTGTTGATCTGTTCCTCGGCAACCCTTTTTATGGAATACCCTTCCCCCTCCCTGTTAAGGCCGCGAATATACACTTCCAGATCATCCCCCCACTCCAGGCCCAATGCCTTATACAGCTTCCTGAACTCCCCAACCGGCTCCCGGCACACCTGTTCATAACGAACGAACTCAAATTGCTCATCCTCCCTGTATTGCTGCAACAGGTAATAGACCGCACCTATTTTTGCACCTGCCCGTGCGATCCGGTTATTCAGGTTTTGCACTTCCCCCACGTAAGGCTTCAGGGATTCGTCCACTCTGCGGCCGTCCCCCAGTATGGGACGCCATATATCCTTGTTGCCCATCCTTAAATGGCTGGCAATAATACTCGCCGGATGCCTGTAGATCACCAGGGTCTTGTCAATGCTCAATTTTTCGTTTAAAAAGTCCAGTGCCAACTGGCAATGCACGCTCTTGACCACCGTCACGTCCGCCGAGGGCGATAACCGTTCTTTGATGCGGCCTAACAGGGAAACCGCCTCCACAGACGTTTCAAGCAGTTTTTCCCGTATCTTGAGTCTTATACCATTCTCTTTCAATCCCCCCTCGGCGTAGCCGCTCCTCGTACGTATCCTCGCCTCCACCTCTTCCATATCGACAGAGAACACTTTGCGTATAATCTCACTGGGCAGTCCATAGGGTTCAATGTACCCTCCGGTATAGGCTTTACTGAACAGGTCCTCATAAGGGGCACAGCTTTGCTCTGCCTTCAGGAGGGGAAAACGGTTCAGTTCATCCTTATAAACCATAGCAAGCAGGTTCTGGCGTTCGTTGTCGGGTTCATGAATGTATTTGACGCCTTCCCCATAACTCAGGACTTTACCGATCCAGGTGGTTCCCGCCCTGGGAATACCACAAACCAGAATGTTTTTCATCTTCTTTTTTTCTTATATAAGATGCCAGGTACAGAATATAAAAATACCGTATCAATAGATAATATCAGCTGACGGGATCTCCCAATGGGTATAATCATACGCCAAAGCTTACAGAACACCATCATATCCTACCTGGGTGTGGCCCTTGGTTTTGTAACCACCATCTGGCTCTATCCCAACATCCTATCGCCCGAGCAGTACGGGCTGACCCGGGTGATGCTCTCCCTCTCCATGATCATGACCCAGTTTATGAGCCTGGGCATTAACAATACCATCGTACGTTTTTTCCCCTACTTCCGGGACGAGGAGAAGAATCACCACGGCTTTCTTTTTCTGAGCCTTCTTGTTCCCGCTATCGGCTTCGTGATTTTCGGCTCCCTGGCCATGCTGTTCCAGGATTCGATCAGCCAATATTTCATTGAGCGTTCGGAACTGCTGGTTGACTATTACGGCTATCTGCTGCCTTTGGCTTTCTTTCTGCTCTTTTTTCATGTGCTGAATAACTTTCTCCGCGCCCTCTACGATACCGTGATGGGCTCTTTCCTGATACAGGTACTCACCCGGTTCCTGGCTATTGTGCTTCTGGTGGCCCTGGCCTTCGGCTGGATCAGCTTCAACACCTTTATGATGCTTTTTGTGGCGAGTTATGGGGCTGCATGGGCCGTTATCTTTGCCTACACGCTCATACGAAAGGGCATCTCCCTTCGGCCTGATTTTTCTTTCATCGACTCCGAACTGGTCAGCAGGATTTCCAACTACGGATTTTTTGCGTTCTGGGGAGAGGTGGCCTCCATTGCCGTATCCAATATTGATATCATCATGCTCAGCTGGCTGGCAGGGCTCAGCCAGACGGGTATCTATGCCATCGCCTTCTATATTGCCTCGGCCATCTCCATCATCCGCCAGTCGGTCTACAAGATATCGGCCCCCATCATATCCGACGCCTTCAAGGATGAGGATTATTCCCTTATAGAGGATATCTACAAACGCTCATCGCTGAACCTGATGATCGGGGGCGGGCTGATCTTCTGCGGTATTATCGCCAACATTGACAACCTGATGGGCATCCTTCCTACCGAATACGGCAGCGGGGCGGCCGTCATACTGGTTATAGCCGTGGCCAAGCTGTTTGACATGGCCACCGGCCTGAACGGCGCCATCATCCTCAACTCGAAGCTCTACCGTTTTGACCTCTACTCCACCTTCTTCCTCATTGCGGTCACCATCACCCTGAATTACCTGCTGATCCCCGGTTACGGTATCCTGGGAGCTGCCATCGGTACCGCCACCGCCATCTTTCTCTATAACGCCATCAAGGTGGTCTATGTCTGGTACCGCTTCGACATGCAGCCCTTTGACTACAAGCTGGGCATCATCATCGGCATGGGTGCCCTGGTGCTGTTCCTCAGCTCCCGCGTGGCCACCATCGGCGGCATCTACATCGACCTGGCAATAAGGTCGGCGGCTGTTGCGCTGTTGTACCTGGCTCCCCTTTACTTCATGAACCTCTCGGAAGATTTCAACAAGCTGGT
>CAYREV010000039.1:0-1152 GCA_964423345.1 uncultured Balneolaceae bacterium
GGTAGGCGTCCACGATGCGCTGGTACCAGGACAGCGCGTCCTCGAACTCGCGGGCCTCGAAGGCCCGGTCGGCCGCCCGGCGCCAGCGTTCCTCCCGGTCTCGGCGTTTGTCGGCCTTGTGGCGCGTGTACCACGCCAGAGCCCGGTCGCGCTTGGTGTAGGCGATCGTGCCGAGGAACCCGACGACCGCCAGGGCGCCCAGGGCCCACATCAGGTGGCCATCTCCCCGGTCGGGGGTCGTGACCTTCCGGTCCAATGCTCGGGGGTTCTCGACGGTGAACTCGCCCCTAGGTTCAAAGACCAAGCTCGGGTGCGTACGGTAGTCTGACAGGCCGTCTGCCTTGCTGCCCTGGGCCAAGGGCGCCATGGACAGGCTACCGGAGCCTTGGAGGAGGAGTTCTGAGCCGTTCATCTGATACAGGACGGAGGGCAGGCGAAGCTCGCCGTGGGCTGCATCGGCCCGGACCACTCCCGATACGTGAGTCTCGCCGGTTGGGTAGGCAAGATCGACGCCAGTTCGGGCCTGGACATCCAACCGTCCGTCGGTCACGTTCAGGACGGTCACCCGCGTCTCGAACTCCCACACGCCTGGAGCCGTCTGCTCGGCTTGGTACCCGGTCCAGTGGGTCCAGGTTTGCCCCTCGTGGTGGACACGCAGGGTCACGTTGTTGACGAAGAGGTCGAAGGCCCCGGTGGCGGCTCCCTGGTCGAACCGGGTCTGATGGATCCAGGGACCGTCGACGTAGTATGAGAACGTCGGTGCCGTGTAGTTGACGGACTGTTGGTTGGAACCGGTGGGAAGGCCGGCGCGGACCAGCGTGGTGTCCGCGATATCGTCGATCACCTGCTCCCCCGTTCCATCCGCCTCGATGGCGGTGGTACCGGGCACGGACATGGCAAGCACCTCGGGCCAGGCCTGGAACCCGGTGATCTCGATGGTCGCGTTCCGGAACGTGTGCTGCTCCTGACCGAACTCCGGCGAGCGTCGCAACACGGTGGGACCGTCGTCGGCTGCAACCTCGTAGCCCCGCTCCCACGCGTACCGGATGGTCACGCTGTCGGCGTGAAGCTGGGCGGTGATCGCCTCCGTCTCCTCGGCGGCCGTGTGGAGAACGCCTTGGGTCAGGGTGGTGTTGGCAGATCCGGAGGTGT
>CAYREV010000039.1:1252-15768 GCA_964423345.1 uncultured Balneolaceae bacterium
TCTCCGTCGTAGGTCCAGGATACCGCGACATCCGGGGCATCCAAGGTAGCGTCCACGCTCATCGGGCTGGCGTTAGAGGAGCTGGAGCTAGAGGGGGTGGATCCGATTGGGACACAGTCAGGGTTCACGTAGATGCCGCTGGGCGGGCTTCCTTGGATACCGACACAAGGTCCTGGGCCCCCCTGCTGGGGGGTACTGACCGCACCCGCAGTGGGCATGAGCAGCAGAGCTACCACGAGCGCTCCGGCGATCAGGGCCACACCCCCCGGCGTGCATCGTCGTCGTGTCATGTGGTTCTCCCGAGCAGCTCCACTGCTCTAAAAGCGTATAGATACACTAGTGTAAGTAACTGTTCAGAGTGATGAATTTCCAGTTAGGGGCGTTGTCGCTTACGAATGAGCTAGGTCAGGTTCCCAGCTGAGCCGTCTCCGGCGGTGGTCGCAGAGCCTCAACGCTCTCCCCCCGGCAGACGGAGCAGGGGAACGATCACCTATGAACCGTCTAGACACGCCAGCTCGCCCCGGCAGTCGCCCGGCCACGGTGTCCTGGCATGATTGCCGGGTTGGCGATCTAGCGTGTGGAGCGCCCGGAGGCGGGCAGGCTCAGAGCACCCGATCGCCAGGATGGTGGGCCAACTCCCGGGCGCCCGTCCCGCAAGCTGAGGCTGGCGACGACTCCTCCAGGACCGCTTGGGGCCCGGGAGATCCGGTGTCACCATCTGCCAGGCCAGCGCAACTCCGAGAGTCGGCTGATCGCGGTCTTCTCCAGCCGGTTCATGCGGTAGGCGACCGCCGACTTCGTGATCTCCAGCTCGGCCGCAAGATCCTCCATCGTGCATCCCCGCGGCCGCTCGAAGTAGCCAAGATCCAGCGCCAGGTCCAGCGTCTCGCGTTCGATGGGGCTGAGCCCTCGGGAGGAGAGCTTCGCTCGGATTCGTGAGGCGGCGACACGGCGGACCACGGTCCCCTGATGGCCCTCGTCGTCCGGGTGCCCGTCGGAAGGTAACGCCTCCTCGAGATGGATCCCACGGGCCACACAACGACCGCGTTCGAACCAAAGCTCGGCCAGGCGGGTGCGGCCCGGGAACCGCTCGGCGAACTCGGACCGGGCCTGCCAGATCGGACGGCATGTCGGACGCCGACCTTGGCACTCGCACGGACCGTTCAGGTAGATGCAGGTGTCCGGGTACCGATGCTCGACGGCAAGGCCTCCGCACCCCTGGCCACCCCCCTGCTCCTCGAAGGTCCGTTGGTACTCGCGCTGAAGGCGCCTCGAGGCTTCGAGCGCGTGGAAGCTGAAGAAGCTCTCCAGCGTCGGCTCCACCACGATGATGCTCCGCGTCGATGGATGGTTCCGCGTGAAGGCTGACAGCGGATGGTCCAGGTTCAGCGGCAAGGTCAGCTCGTACACGCCACGTCCCCCACGATCACCCTGCTCCTCGGCCCGTGATGTTCAGGCTCGCCAGCATCTTCCCCAACCGCCCGAAGGCTGCAAGAGACCGGGACTTCTTAAGACTTTCTCACTATCAAAGGAAGGGTTGGAGGATTGAGGTTGGCGTCCAGCGCATATCGCTCGGTAGGCCTGTTCGGGGAACCCGCCTCTATCGTCCACGATAGGGCTCCCAAAGCGGTTTGATCCCGCGGGTGACGCGGCGCCACCCTCGTCGTGAGACAAATTATAAGTGGGGGTCTATTGATCAGAAAAGGTTCCTATGGAGACCTGGTGCTCAGAAAAATTTTCTAGGGGAGCGTGCCGGAGGTCAAGGGTGGACCGCGCCGCTGAGACCCGAGGCTTGCGTGTGGTCGCCACCGCGTTGCTCGTGCTTGGCGCCACGTGGGCGGGTTGTTTGGGGGCGTCCGACGACGTCCCTGATACTCCCAGCCCGGAGGAGCCGGGCCAGCCGTCCAGCACCCCCCAGGATCCCCTCGAGCTCTCCAAGCTGTCTGCGGTCCAAGGCCCCGGGTCCGACGTCACCATCCGGTGGCAGGTGGTGGGAGGCGCTGGGGTCGAGAGCTGGGTCGAGTACGGCCAGGAGCCCGGGCTCCCCTCGCCCGAGACGACCCAGGTGCGCTTGGGTGAGGGGGGCTTTAACGCCCTCCTTGAGGATCTCCCAAGCGGGGTCACCTACTACCGCGTTCGGGCGTCGTCCGGTGCCGAGGCTCACGCGACGCCCATCCACGAGATCGTCGTGTCGCCTGCGCCCAGGATCGAGATCCACGCCCCGCCACCCGGGGGGCTTCTCAACCTCTCGGTCGTGACTGTCGAGTTCGCCATCTCCGGTGGCAACGGCTCCGAGCGTGTACTCTGCCAGCTCGACCATCAGGACGCGACCCCCTGCACGAGCCCCTGGAGCGTGGGGCCCCTGGCCGACGGCGGGCACACGATCAGCGTGCGTCTCCAGCCCGGGCCGCTCGACGAGGCGGGGGTCGAGCAGAGCTTCACCATCGACACCCACCCACCCGAGCTGGCGATCGTGGCTCCCGCTCAGGACGCGCTGGTGAGCCAGGGCGATCCCGAGGTCCGGTTCAGTGCATCCGACGGCGCCACCACCTCGTGCAGCGTGGACGGCGGACCCGCCGAGCCCTGCCAGAGCCCCCACACCCTCTCCGGTCTCGACGACGGCCCCCATACGATCACGGTCACCGCCGAGGACCCGGCGGGCAACCTCGCCACCGTTTCTCGTTCCTTCACACTCGACACCTCTCCCCCCATGATCGGGATCCTCTCCCCGAGCCCAGGCCCGCCAGCCCCGCGACCCGGCGTGCCGCTGGCCTTCGAGACCTCGGATGCCACGAACGTGACGGTCACCTGCGCGCTGGACGGGGGACCAGCGGTCCCATGCCAGTCCCCCCACCCACTCACCGGGCTGGCCGACGGGGAGCACACCGTCCAGGTGGTCGCCACCGACGAGCCAGGTCACACGGGAACGGCCTCGATGGCGTTCTCGGTGATGGCGAACCTGCCGGAGTGCAGGGGGGTCGCCTCCCCCTGGAGCGACCCGGGGGACGTCCTCGAGACCGGGTTCGAGCAGGGCCTCGGGGCCTGGCAACGGTGCGGGGTGATGCCCGAGGACGACAACCGCCCGGGGCGACTGCGAGCGTGGAACGCCTCGGCGACGCACGAGCCCGGGGAGGTCCGCAGCGGCTCGGCAGCCGCCGAGATCTCCCTGGACGGGCGTGGGGACAACGGGACGGTCTGGCTGCTCCGACCGCTGGACGTCCAGCCGGGCCAGGCCTACGACGCGACCGTCCACGCCTGGGTCCGTGGTCCCGGCAGCCCCGCCAACACGATCTCGCTGGTCGTCATGTCCTTGGGGCCCCAGCGGCCCACCCAGGAGAGGTCCTTCCCGGGGACGGGAGGTGAGGTCGCCCAGAACGGCTCAGGCCAGCCTGGACTGCGCGAGCCCGTCCCGGGCCCGGGATGGCATCCCTTCGGCTTCAACGCGACCGTGGAGGCCGGCGATGACGGCCGGCTGTGGTTGTCCATCGGGGTGACGGTGGTCTGGGAGGCCGAGGTGGTGGCGCACATCGACGACCTCGAGGTCACCCTGGCGCCGGCGGGTTGAGCCACGGGCGAGGCGGGATCGCAAGGAGAGGGGATGGGGAGAGCTAGAGGACAAGGGAGAAGGAGAGGCCCCCGGTGCAGGGATCGCACCGGGGGCAACGTGCCAGCGTCGCCGTGGTAGCGGGGGCTACCCCGGCCGCCGACCTACACGTTGGGCTGCACGGTCACTGTCCGGGTGGTCGTGTCCGTGAGTCCCTGGCCGTCCATGGCCTGGAGCCGGATCGTCTTCACACCCGGGGTGCTGTACGTGTGGCTGGTGGTCTTCGTGGTCGACCAGCCGGTATCCCAGGTCCCGTCGTTCTCGAAGTCCCAGCGGACCAGGATGCTCGAACTCGGCGTCCAGTCGTCGGTGGTGCACGACGCGTCGAACGAGAACGTCGTCAAGAGGACGATGCCCGAGCTCGGGGACGTGGTGAAGCACGCGCTCGGCGGGTTGTTGTGGTCCACGACCACGTTGTCGACGTACCAGCCCTCCATGTTGTTGAGGACGCTGTCCACGCTGTTGAACCGGAACTTGATCTTCACCGTCTGTCCCGTGTACGCGGAGAGGTCGACGCTACGGTCGTTCCAGGTTTGCTGGGTGCCATCTTCCTGCCAGACGGTGGTCCAGGTGCTGCCGCCGTCGGCGCTCACCTGGACGAGCTTCTTGTCCCAGGTGGTCCCGCTCTCGGTCTCGTGCCAGCTGTCCCAGACGAGGATCGGGTTCGCCCAGGAGGGGATGGCGATGTCTGGCGTGATCGCGTTCCCGGCGGTGGTGCCCACATCGTAGTCCGGCGGGCAGGGGTCCTCGTTGTAGGCCAGACTGTTGGGGCTGGACGCGCTGCGGCAGTTCGAGACGTGCCAGAGGCCGGAGAGGCCCCAGCCGTCGGCCGAGCCGTCGTCGAAGTCCTCGACCAGCGGCCAGACCGCCGGGGTGATCTCCTTGACGTGGACGTTGTCCACGTACCAGCCCTCGCCGGTGTTGGCGATACCGTCGACGCTGTTGAAGTGGAACCGGAGCTCCACGGTCTGGCCCGCGTAGGCGGACAGGTCCAGGGAGCGCGCGTTCCAGGTTTGCTGGGTGCCGTCCTCCTGGTGGAGGGTGGTCCAGGTGCTGCCGCCGTCGGTGCTGATCTGCACCAGCTTCTTGTCGTAGGTGGTGCCGGACTCGGTGTCGTGCCAGCTGTCCCACGTGAACTCGATCGTGGAGCCCGAGGGCAGGGACAGGGCCGGCGTGATGGCGCTACCGCTGGTGGTGCCCACGTCGAAGTCGGGCGGGCACGAGCCCTGGTTGTAGCCCAGGCTGTTGGGGCTGGACGCGCTACGGCAACTGGTCACGCGCCAGAGGCCGGAGAGGCTCCAGCCGTCGGCCGAGCCGTCGTCGAAGTCCTCGAAGAACGGCAGCGGTAGCGGTCCACCGCCCCCACCACAGCTCACGGCGTCGATGAGGTTCTTGGCGTCGACCTCGCCGTAGCCGTAGATGTTGTCGTGGCCCGCGGACCCGAGGTCCTGGGCCGTGCTCTGCAGGGTGCTGCGCAGGGCGGTGTTGCTCAGACCGCTGTCGCAATCCCAGGCCAGTGCGGCGGCCCCGCTGACGTGCGGGGTGCTCATCGAAGTCCCGTCCAGGGATGTGTAGTCCGAGTCGTGGCCGTTGTAGGTCGAATAGATCGCCATCCCGGGAGCGGCCAGCTCGGACTCGGGGCCCTGGCTGGAGAACCAGCACTGGCTCTCGCTGCTGTCCGTGCACGTGACGGCGATCGCCTCCGTGTACTTGGCCGGGTAGGAGATGCAGTTCGTGCAGGACCCACTGTTGCCAGCCGCAGCGACGACGAGCTTCCCCTTCGTATTGTAGGCGTAGTCCAGCGCGTTGGCCACCGCGGTGCTCCCGCTGCTGCCGCCCAAGCTCATGCTGATCACCGTGTTGGGCTTCGTGTTGTCCGCACACCATGTGATCCCGTCGGCCACGTCGCTCCAGAACCCGGACCCGCTGGAGCTCAGGACCTTGACGCCGTAGATGTCGACGTTGGCGATCCCGGCGATGCCGACGCCATTGTTGATCACAGCCGCCGCGATCCCGGCGACGTGGGTCCCGTGGCCGTTGTCGTCCCACGGATCGCTGTCGCCGTTGTAGAAATCGTGCCCGCCGGCCCAGTTGGCCTGGAGATCCTCGTGGGTGTACCGGACGCCGGTGTCCACGATGCAGACGGCCGCATCCGGTCCGCCCAGGGTGGTGTCCCAGGCGAGGTCGGCCCGGATCTGCTGCGGACCGTACTGCTTGGTGGTGTAATCTGGGTCGTTGGGGGTGAACGTCACCCCAGGTCCCCGGTCGGGGAGGAGGTCCAGGTCGCCTTCCTGGCCGACGAGGGACTCGGTCGCGTGGGGGATGAGCGCCTGGCCGCTGGAGAGCAGGAGGTCCTTGACCGGGTCCTCTTCTACGTACTCGGTGTTCTTGTCTGCCCGCGCGTCGCGCTTGAACTGGCTGGGGTTCTCGCTCTTGACGACCGCGAACCCGATCACCTGGTTGACGCTGGTCACCGTTCCCCCCTTGTACGTGTCACCGGGTTCCAGGCCCCTGGGGAATGTCTCGAAACCGACGACGAACCGGTCTCCCTTCGCTGTTGTTTGCGTGTCCTCAGATGCCTCGGCGGTCATCGCCATGGGTGCGTAGACGAGCACCAGCATGACGGCGACCAAGCCGATCATCAGCCTTCCGAACCTTCCGTTCTGTTCGTGATGCATCAAGGTTCTCACCTCGGCGGCCCACCCAGCCGGGACGGAGACCATAGACATTCTTTCTACATGTGCAAATGGGAAGCTCGAATCAGGTGTCTAGGATGAAAAGGGATGTAAAAGCGTCTTAAGGGCTTAAGACTGGTAGATCCCAAAAGAGCCGGAAGAAATTTTATGGGTTTCTTTTATATAAAATTTGAAGTTAACACTACTTAGGTCGGGGTCGGGTAGGTGGGGCGGCGCGCAGCGGCGGGTGCTTGCGACGTGTAGTCCGGCAGGGTCACGGGGTTTGCGTCGTGACCTTGGCGATGGTGTCTCCACGCGTCACCACCTCGCCAACGGCGGCAGGCTTGCCAGGAAGGCTGTGGGATCGGCACCGGACTCGAACCCGAACCGTGTCCCCTCGTCGTAGACGAGGTTGAACTCGGTGTAGTAGCCCCGGTGGACGAGCTGGATGTGGCGGTCTTCCTCGGTGTAGGGGGTGTCCTTGCGTCGGTCGAGGATCGGCAGGTAGGCCTCCAGGAACGCCTCTCCGAGGGCGAGAACGAAGGCCAGGTCGGCCTCCAGATCCCCGCTGTCGAGCCGGTCGAAGAACACGCCCCCCACGCCCCGGTTCCGGTCGCGGTGGGGCAGGCGGTAGTACTCAAGGCACCGCTTGGACCATTCCTGGTAGGGCCGGTCGTGCTCGGTGCAGACGTCCTCGAGGACACCGTGGAAGTGCTCGGTGTCCTCGGCGTACCTGAACCCCATCGGGTTCAGGTCGACCACACCCCCGAACCACGCCTCCTCGGCCTCCTCGAACCGCCGCAGGTTCATGTGCACGCTGGGCGCGCGCGGGTTGCGCGGGTGGAGGATCAGGCTCACGCCACCCCCGTGGAACGCGCGGCCGGTCAGGGGGTTGTCGTCCCCGTGGACGTGGCTGTGGCCGATGGCGGCCTTCTCCATGACCTTGCCCCTGAGCTGCAGGCTTGTGCCGCCCCCGCCGGCCTCCCGGTCCCACCGGTGGGGCTCGAAGGTGGCGGTGGGCTCGTAGGCCTCGATGGCCTCGGCGATCTCCTCCTGCAACCGGCGGGTCTCGTCGATGAACGTCTCGAACAGGTCCATCGCTCGACCTCACCGAGCCTCGGGCACGGGCGTCTCGGGTACCTGGAAGCGTTGCACGGTGCGGACCATGGCCTCCACGCTCTCCAGGCGAGCCTTGGGGTGGATGCCGTGGCCCAGGTTGAAGACGTGCCCGGGTAGACCGCAGCCCTCGCGAAGGACCGCGTCTGTTCGCCGGGCCACCGTGTCGGGGGGCCCGTAGAGGAGGCCGGGATCGAGGTTGCCCTGCACGGCGGCGTGGGGCGCGTGGTGGGCCACGGTGGTCAGCGGCGTGCGCCAGTCGACGCTGAGCGCCTCGACCTCCAGCTCGGAGAGGGCCGGCAGGAGGTGGGCGGTCCCCTTGGCGAAGTGGATCCGCGCCGCCTGGTCGGGAGCGACGTGGTCGAGGGCCGCCTGGGTCGGCCCGAGCGCGACATCGCGGTAGTCGGCCAGTGCCAGCGTCTCGGCGTGGGTGTCGAAGAGCTGCACGGCGTCAGCCCCGGCGCTTGCTTGGGCGGCCAGCTGGTCGCCGGCGACGTCGGCCAGCAAGGCCATGAGGCGCTCGAACGCGTCGGGATGGTCGAGCCGGAACCGGGAGAGGTGCTCGTAGCGCTTGGGCGAGCCGCCCTCGATCAGGTAGGTGGCCAGGGTGAACGGGGCCCCGGCGAACCCGAGCACGCCACGGTCCGGCAGGGCCTGGCGCACCGCCCGGACGGCCTCGGCCAGCGCCGGGTAGGCCTCGGCCGGGGAGGGCCGGACAAGCTCGTCGACCTGCTCGGGGTCCCGGATGGGAGCCTCGACGACCGGGCCGATGCCCTCCTCGTAGGTGACCGGGTGCCCCATGGCCTCGAGGGGGACCAGGATGTCGCTGAAGATGATGGCGGCGTCGAGATCGAACCGCTCGACCGGTTGCAGGGTGACCCGCTTGGCCAGCTCGGGCGTGTGGCAGACCTCGAGGAAGCCGTGCTCGGCCCGGAGCTTGCGGTACTCGGGCAGGTAGCGCCCGGCCTGGCGCATGAACCAGACCGGGGGACGGTCGACCGGCAGGCGATCCAACGCGCGGGTCAACCGCTGGCGGTGGGTGAGCCTCACGCGGGCACCTCCAGGTCGTCGGCGACGCGGGCCAACCGCTCGACGACCGTGTCGAGCACGTCGTCGGTGTGCGCCAGGGTGGGAAACAGGCACTCCACCGGGCTGGGGGGCAGCAGGACGCCCTGCTCGCGAGCCGCGCGGTGCAGCCGCGCGAAGGCCGCGCGGTGGGCGTCGGTGAGCGTGCCGGCCTGGCGTGGCAGCGGGTCGGGATGGAACGTGAGCCAGGCGACCGGTCCGGTGGCGCGGACCCGGGCCCCAGCGGGCTCGAGGACCTTGGTGGCGGCCTGGGCGAACCGGTCGACCCGGTGGTGGAGCCGGTCGAGCCGGTGGGGGTCCTGGTCGAGGACGTCGAGGACCGCGTTGCCGGCGGCCATGGCGATGGCGTTGCCGGACGCGGTGCCGGCCTGGTAGACGGGTCCCTGGGGGGCCACCAGGTCGCGCAGCTCGGCCCTGCCCCCGTAGGCACCGATCGGCAGGCCGCCGCCGATGGTCTTGCCGATGGTGACCAGGTCGGGGTCGAGCCCGAACCGCTCGGTGGCGCCTCCCGGACCCAGCCGGGTGCCGGTGACGATCTCGTCGGCCACGAACAGGGCCCCGGCTTCCCGGCACCGGGCCTGGAGGCGATCGAGGAACGCGGGACGCTGGGGGAGAAGCCCGCTGTTGGCGGGCACGGGCTCGATGATGGCCGCGGCCACCTCGTGGCCGTGGTCGTCGAAGAACGCGTCCAGGGCCTCGGTATCATCGAGCGGGAGCACGGCGGTGTGCGCGGTGGTGGTGGCGGGCACGCCGGCGCTCTTGCCCGCCGCGAACACGCCTGCCCCGCTGCCGGCCTTGACCAGCAACGGGTCCCAGTGGCCGTGGTAGCATCCCTCGAACGTGACGATCAGGTCGCGCCCGGTGGCCCCGCGGGCCAACCGGAGCGCGCTCATGACCGCCTCGGTGCCGCTGTTCACGAACCGCAACCACGCCAGGCCCGGGTGGGCCTCGGCCAACCGCTCGGCCAGGCGGACCTCCTCGGGGTGCGGGGTCGCGGTGTTCAGGCCGTGGGTCGCGGCGCGCTGGCAGGCGGCGGCCACGCGCTCGTGGCCGTGGCCGAGCAGGATGGCCCCGTACGCGCTGACGAGGTCCACGTAGGTGGTCCCCTCGACGTCGGTGACCGCGGCCCCCTCGGCGTGCTGGATGACCGGCGGGGTGCCGCCGATGGCCTCGTAGGTGCGCACGGGACTGGAGACGCCGCCGGGCATGACCCGGCAGGCTCGCTGGTACAGGCTGGCGTTGGTGTGACGTGTCAGATCCATCCCTCCTGGAGGGCTTGTCGGGCGTGGTAGGTGATGATCAGATCCGCGCCGGCCCGGTCGAGGCTGGTCAGCGTCTCGCGGACGGCGGCGGCTTCGTCGAGGTGGCCGGCGTGGGCGGCGGCCTTGAGCATGCTGTACTCCCCGCTGACGTTGTAGGCGGCCACGGGCACGTCGACGGTGTCCCGGACGCGGGCCAGGACGTCGAGGTAGGGCAAGCCGGGCTTGACCATGACCGCATCCGCGCCCTCCTCGATGTCGCGCTGGGCCATGGTCGGGGCTTGGCGGGCGTTGCGGGGGTCCATCTGGTAGGTCGACCGGTTGCCGCGTTCCGGCGCGCTGTGCTGGGCGTGACGGAAGGGGCCGTAGAAGGCGCTGTGGTACTTGACCGCGTAGCTGAGGATCGCGGTGTCCGTGCAACCGGCCTGGTCGAGGGCCTGGCGGATGGCCGCCACGCGGCCGTCCATCATGTCGCTGGGGGCCACCCAGTCGGCCCCGGCCCGGGCGTAGGTCACAGCGGCCTCGGCCAGGCGGGGCAGGCTGGCGTCGTTGAGCACCCGGCCGTCGTCGGCCAGGACACCGCAGTGCCCGTGGGTCGTGTACGCGCACAGGCAGACGTCGGCGATGAGGACGATCTCATCGCCGAACCGGGCCCGCAGCTCGCGCAGGGCCGTGGGCACGGGCCCGTCCGGGTCGGCGGCGGCCCGGCCCTCGGGGTCGTTGGTCCGCGGGACGCCGAAGAGGAGGAAAGCACGCAGGCCAAGGTCGACACCGGCTTGGATGCGTTTGACGAGCACGTCCGGGCTCACCTGGGGGATCCCGGGCATGCTGGGGATCTGTTCATGGCGGCCGGTGCCGGGGAGGACGAAGTGGGGTTCGACGAGCTGGCGTGGGTCGACGCGGGTCTCGGCCACGACCTCGCGGATCGCGGGCGTGCGGCGCAGGCGGCGGGCTCGGTGGGTGGGTGTCGGCGTGGTCAGGGGATCACCTCGAGGAGGGCCTCGGGGGTCGGCCGGTCGGGGACGATGGGGTCGATGCCGTGCTCGCGCAGAGCCTGGGCGGTGCTCGGGCCGATGGCGACGAACGCGTCGGCGACGGCGGCGGGATCGTCGAGGGGCAGGCTGGCGGCGTTGCGGGGGCTCATCACGAGGGCCGCGCGAGCCGGGAGGGTCCCGTCGAGGTCGTCGAGGTCGACGGGCAGGGGCTCGGTTTCGTACGCGGTCCACCGGAGGACCCTGGCACCCGCGGCCTCCAGGCGCTGGGGGGCCTGGTCGACCGCGTGGTCCCCGAGGGCCAGCAGCACCCGGCCGGGGTCGGGGGCTTCGAGCCGGATCATCTCGTCGGCCATGGAGGCCGCGGTGTGGTCGGGGGCAACCAGGTGGCAGGGCAGGCCAGCACCCTGGAGGGCCGCAGCGGTGGCAGGCCCCACGGCGGCCACGTAGGCATCGGGCAGGTCGTCGCCCAGGAGGGCTGCCAGGGGGTCGACGGCTTGCTGGCTGGTGACCCCGATCCAGGATACGGCGTCGAGCTGGTCCCGGGTGGGCCCGGTGGCGGGGTCGCTGGGGGTGAACCGGCGCGTGGGGACGGGGATCACGTCCAGCCCGTGGCCTTGGAGGTGGGCCAGGTACTTGCGGGTCGTGGGCTGGCTGGCGACCACGAGCACCGGCCGGCCCGCGGGTGGCTGTGGCGCCTCGGTTCGGCCGGGGGTCGCGTCGACCGTCTTCAACCGGTCGGCGGCCTCCCGGGCGAGCTTGGAGGCGTAGCGGCCGTCCAGGTGGAGCCGGTGGACCACCGGGTCGTCGGCCGGCGTCCACGCGGTGCCGGCATACGTCGATGCCACGTGCCACCGGTCGCCCCGCCACCCGGCCCAGGCTCCCAGGGGAAGGCCGCAGCCACCGCCGAGCTCGCCGAGCACCGCGCGCTCGAGACGGACCGTCGTGCGGGTCATCGGGTGGTCCAGGGCTGCTGCGGCCTCGGCGGCCTTGCTGGCCTCCCGGGCCTGGACGGCGATGGCGGCCTGGCCGGGGGCGCACGGGAACCGCTTCAGGTCCAGCCGGTGGACCTCGAGGCCGGCGGTGTCCAGGTCGGCACGGTCGACGGCCACGTAAGCCATGATCAGCGCGTCGAACCAGCCGTCCCGGAGCTTGCCCAACCGGGTGTCGACGTTGCCGCGGACGTTGACCACGCAGAGGTCCGGCCGCAGGGACAACAGCTGGCTCTGGCGCCGGGGACCGCTGGTGGCCACCCGAGCGCCGGGCTTTAGGGGGAGGTCTTCGGCACCGGGGGCGTGGATCCCGGGCCGGAGGATCAGGGCGTCCTCGGCGGGGCCCCTGGGCAGGATCGCTGGCAGTGTGAGCCCGGCTTGGCTCTCCAAGGGCAGGTCCTTGAGGCTGTGGACCGCCAGGTCGACCTCGCCCTCCACGAGGGCGTGCTCCAGCCGGGCGGTGAACGCACCGGCCACGCCCAGGCGGTGGATGGGGATTGATCGGGTCTCGTCGCCCTGGCTGGTCAGCGGGACGAGCTGGACCGCGTGGCCGTGCTCGGTCAGCCTCTCGGCGACCTGCTCGGCCTGGGCCTGGGCCAGGCGGCTGGTGCGGGTCCCGACGCGGAGCGTCACGCGGGGTCCTCCCCGTGGGCAGCTTGGATCAGGTGCTCCTGGCAAGCGTGGGCCAACCGCCCCCGGGCCTGCCGGGCCACGTGGTCCAGGGTGTCCTGATCGAGCTGGGGGTGGGCCTCGGCCAGCTCGTCCACGAGCGCCTGGACCTCCTCGTCGACCGAGGACCGAAGCGCGGTGATGTGCCCCTCCAGGCGCTTTTTGGCCTGGCGGGCGCGCTCCCGCTGGAGGACGCGTTCGAGGACCCGCCGGGCCCGGGCGACGTGCTCGTCCTCGAGCAACCGGCCGCGGGCGACGCGGGCCAGGTCCCCGAGGGTGCGCAGGTCCAGCCCGGCAAGGGTGGCGATGCTGGGGTCCGCGTTGCGCGGTAGGCCCATGTCGACCACCAGCAGGGGATCGTCCCGAGGGCCGCGTGCGTCGAGCAGGCGTTGCGCCGTGGAGACCTCGAGCACGGGCGTGTGGCGGGCCCGGGTGCAGAGCACGATCGCGTCGACGGCGGGGGGAGCCGTGGTGAACTGACCCCGGTCCCACGCTCTCGCATCGCCGCCGGCCAGCTCCCTGGCGCGCTCCTCGTCCCGGGAGACGACGTGCCGGACCCGGCCAGCGCCGAGGCTCTCCCGGGCCGCCCGGGCCATCTGGCCGGTGCCGACCAGCGCCACCCGCGCATCGTCGGGGATCATCGGCTTGGCCAGGTCGGCCAGGGAGCGGCTGGCCTGGCCCTGCAGGCCGCTGTCGGCGCGGACGGTGCGCGCCATGGCGGTGACCCGTTGGAGCGTCCCGTGGAGCGAGCCGGTCAGGCGTGCCTGGCCGGCCTGGGATCCAACGGCCCTGCGGAACTGGCCCGGGACCTGGTCCTCGCCGGGGACCAGGGCGTCCAGGGAGGCGGCGACCTCGGTCAGGTGGCGCAGGGCCTGGAACCCGCAGAAGCGTTCTGCCCCGGGCACGCCGACGGTCCCGGCCAGGGCCTCGGCCAGGGTCTCGGGGGTCTCGGCATCGGGGTCCTGGGCGGCCAGGAGCACGCGCTGGCACGTGTTCATCCGGAAAACGGGCACATCCAGCGGTGCAAGCACGCCGTCCTCGTCGAGCGCGTCTTGTGCCCGTTCGAGGTCCTCGAGCGTGGCGTGGGGCAGCCGCCAGGTCACCAGGGCCAACCCCCTCACGCGGGGGCCTCCAGGTGGTCTTCGACGAGGTCGGCCAGCAGGTCTGCGAACGCGGGGGCCGCATCGAAGGCGGGCACCCGCAGGACCCGGTCGATGCCGGCGGCGAGCGCGTGGTTGTGGTACTCGACGTCGATCTCGTAGAGGGTCTCGATGTGCTCGCTGACGAACCCGAACGGGACCACCACGAGCGTGTCGACCCCGTCGTCGGCAAGCTCGGTGATCGCGTCTGGCACGTGGGGTCGCAACCACTCGACCGGGCCGACGTCGCTCTGGAAGGCCAGCTCGACCTGGTCCACCGTGTCCAGCGCATCGTCGAGGAGGCCGGCGGCCGCGCGGACCTCGTCCTCGTAGGGGTCGCCGTCCTCCACGTAGGCCTCCGGGATGCCGTGGGTGGACAGCAGGACCGCCACCTCCCCCAGGTCGTCGCGATCGTCGGCGGCTTGCTCGATGGTCTGCCTGGTGTAGGCCGCCTGCAGCTCGATGAACCCGGGGTGGGACCCCCATCGGTCGACGACGTCCAGCTCAAGGTCGGGGCCCACGGCCTCGGAGGCGGCCTCGAGGTCCTTGACCGACGAGCCGGTGGTGGCCCGCGAGTAGAACGGGTAGAGGGTGAGCCCGACCAGCCGGTCGGCTCCTTCGTCAACGAGGTCGGCGACGGCCGCCTGGGCTCTCGGCGGCGTGTATCGCATGGCCGGCGTGACCCCGGCGACCTGGCCGTCCAGCCGCGCGGCCAGGTTGCGCGCCAGGCTGGCGGTGGTGACGTTCAGGTCCGACCAGCCGATGGCCTCGTAGTCGTCGCGGACCTCGCGTACCCGGTAGGTCCCGTACAGCCGGCCCAACACGGGCTGGAGGGGTCGCAGCCACCTGGGCAGGCGGATCATCTCGGGATCGGTGAAGAGGTTGCGCAGGAACGGGCCCAGCTCGCCGGGCGCGTTGGGCCCGCCCATCTGGAGGAGGACGATCCCGGGCCGCCCGTCGCCTCGCCGCTGGACCATCGGCGGG
>CAYREV010000040.1:0-15502 GCA_964423345.1 uncultured Balneolaceae bacterium
CCACCCTCTTCATGGCCCCGGGTAATTATGTAATGGAATGCTACGTAAAAATGCCAGACGGCACCTACCACTGGAATATGGGCATGTCCAAAGACCTGCACGTAACCGCCGACACGACCAATGCTGAAGCACCCCAGCCACCTGATATAGAGATTACGGTGACCGACGAAGGCTTACAGGTGCAGGGAGAACCCACGACAGGAGAGCAGCTGGTGGCTGTACACTTTGAGCAAGAGAATCCGGGCATGATCGGCAATGATGTGCATGTGGCTAAGCTGGATGAGTCGACCGACGCAGTTGAAGTAGCCGAATGGCTCGACTTCATGACTGCGGAGGGTCTGATATCCACCGCTGAAAATCCCGGCCCTGCCACCTTCATTGGCGGTACCCACGAAATGCCCAAAGGCAGCACCGCCTACTTTACGGTGGACCTCGATCCCGGCAGGTACGTCTGGGTGGCGGAGCAGCAGATCGCAAACAAAGCTATGCAAGAATTTACCGTGGAAGAGGAGGCCGGCAGCGAATAGCGCTGACGCTGATTTTTCGCGAAATTCATTACTTCCTAATTAATCCCTTTCACCAGGGATAATTTCAAGGGATTTCACAAAAAAATTTCAAGGGTATAAACAATTTTGTTGTCCCCCTGTTGTTTCCAGCTAATCCAGAAGCGAAAAATTGGTCGGACTTTGACAAAACAAAAAAAGCCCTTAACTCATTGTGAGCTAAGGGCTTATCGTTGAGCGATCCGGACGAGATTCGAACTCGCGACCTCCTGCGTGACAGGCAGGCGTTCTAACCAGCTGAACTACCGGACCGAAAAAATCAAAATTTCAAACCGTTGAAAAGCTCCAGAAGCCAATGTTTCAAACGGTGCTGAGCCCTTCAATCGAGAGCCACAAATATAACCACCTTACCGCTCTTATGTCAAGGAATAAATCATTCTTTTTTCAGGCTACAACTTTCAATGGCCGTTTACTTATTCAGGTAAAATGATTATTTAGCGGACGTTATGTATCAACAGACTTTTGTTAAAATATCCCACGACATAAGCGTGGAGGTCAAGCCTCTCTACCTGGAAGACGAATCAAGTCCCCTTTCCCGCAAGCACGTCTTTGCCTACTTTATTTCCATCCGAAATATGGGAGACATGGCGGTGCAGCTGCTGGATCGGCACTGGGAGATTCGGGACTCGAACGGCGAGCAACACGAGGTCGACGGCAAGGGTGTGATCGGCAAACAGCCGTTCATCGGCCCGGGCGAGACCCACGAGTACAACTCCTTTTGCGTGCTTAAGTCGTATAAGGGGAGCATGAAAGGATTTTACACCATGCGGCGCGAAGACGGGAAGGAGATCAAGGTGCGCATCCCCGAATTCCTGCTGAGCTCGCACCTGCTGAACTAATAATGAAATCCCCCTCCACAGGGATAAGGCCGGGAACTGACCATTCAAAAAAATCAGTTCCTTCACACGATCAGAGTCATCGGGTACATCAGCTATAAAAAAGGAGGACCGTAAGTATCAGTTACGGCCCTCTGTCGGGATGGTGATGGGATGTATGTTAGGGATACATACGTTCTTGTTAACTGCTTAAAAGCTTTTCTATTGTGTCAGTAAGATTCTTGCTTTCCGGTTCTACATCACTTCGGTAGCGATGCACCAGCTCTCCGTCGCGGTTGACCAGAAATTTTTCAAAGTTCCATTTAATAGGACCGGCAAAGTCATCGTTCGGTGCGCTGGTCAAAAAGTCAAAAAGAGGGTGAATATCATCGCCTTTCACCGATATTTTAGAAAACATCGGAAAACTCACACCGTAGTTCACTTTACAAAACTGTTTAATCTCCTCGTCCGTTCCCGGTTCCTGCCCCCCAAAATTATTGGCGGGAAAACCGAGTATGACCAATCCTTTTTCACGGTATTGCTCGTATAGAGCCTGCAATCCCTCGTACTGGGGCGTAAAGCCGCATTCGGAGGCGGTATTGACGATGAGAAGCACCTTGCCTTCATATTCCGACAGGGAAACAACCTCGCCGTCAATACTTTCGGATTGGTATTGATAGACATCTTTAGGGTCGGGATCGTTCATAGCCAGGCCGCCGATAAAAATTATTATAAGGAATGAGAGAGATTTCATAGTTTAAACTCGTATTTAACTGATTCAGTAACGAAATGTGATTTGTCAATGAACCATTCCCGATCTTTGAAAAAAATCGTTAAAATCGTACCCCTGTCAATCCTCCTTTTTCTGTCTGCAGGATTCTTTACCTCCCTCAGGGCCCAGATGTTTACAGTGGAAGGAGAGCCGGGCACCATCGATATTCCCGGCACGGCCATCTATGCGGGAGTGGAACCGGCCGACTTTGACTTCCGTGGAACCACCGGGGGACGATTTGAATTCAGCGGACCGCTGCTGAGGCTTCGGTTGGAGACGCCTACCCTGGACATCTTTTTTGCGACGGGCGGATCGATGACAGGTATCGAGGGGATATCTTTTCTGGATGTAGGGCTTTCGGCGGGCTACGGCTTTAAGGTGCTTAACCGTGAAAAGGTGATACTGATACTTCCCGTACGCATCAAGTCGGGCTTAACCTCGGCAGTGTCGGACCAGACCATCGGCAGCGCTTCGCAGTTTAACCAGGGGTCGCTGACCGCGGGGGGAGGGTTCCTGCTGGCCCTGCGTCCCTCACCGAGGGTACGCATCCATACGGGTTTCATGCCCTACTACGGGTTTTCGTTTGCCACGGGGGGCACCTTCGGAGGAAGCAAGGGTTCGCTGGAAGGTAAGTTGAGACTCTTCCTGGACGGAGCCCTGGGTGACATGGGGCTCAGCCTGGGCTATGGCTATTCGTACGACCGGTTTGATATTGAAACGAATACCTTTGATTATGACCTGAAAACCCACAGTATCCTGGTAGGTATAACATTCTAATATGAAAGCAGACAAACTGATTATTGAGCTGGAACAACTCGTCGAACAGGCGGGGTATACCATCCGAAGAGAGCGCGGCACTTTCCGGGGCGATCACTGCGTAGTCGAGGGCGACAAGCTGGTGGTACTCAACAAGAAGAAACCGGTGCAGCGACAGATCGGGCTGCTGGCCCGGGTGCTCCACGACAAGGAGATGCAGGATATCTATATCAAGCCTGCCGTGCGCAAACACCTGGAGGAGCTGTGGGACCGCTTTGAACAGTTTGACGGAAACGAAATCGAAGAGTTGGACATAGACCTTGACCTATGAGGCTTACCTTTCTGGGCACAGGCACATCCATGGGGGTTCCGGTTGCCGGGGGCTACGGCAGCGAGCGCCTGAAGGGCGACCCACGCGACATCCGCTGGCGCTGTTCCGCCTGGGTGGAAACGGATGAAGCCTCCATCGTCATCGACACGGGGCCGGAGTTCCGCCTGCAGACCATCCGGTCAGGGGTCGACGACATCGACCTGGTGTTGATTACCCATGAGCATATGGATCATATAGCCGGGCTGGATGACCTGCGTCCCTACTGCCTGCGGCACAACAAGGCCATGCAAGTCTATACCACCGAGAGCTGCAGCCGCGCCATCCGGCGGCGGTTTGAGTATATGTTCGGACCCGACCGATACCCTGGGGCGACTTCTGTGGAGCTCAACGTTATTGAGGAGCCGATGACGTTCCGGGACGTAACCATTACGCCGCTCCCGGTGGAGCACGGACAGGTGGAGGTGATGGGCTACCGCCTTAATAACCTTTCCTACCTCACCGACGTGAAGAGCATACCGGAGGAGACCAAAGAACGGATCCGGGGCTCGGAAGTGCTGGTGCTCAGCGGACTGCGTTGGGAGCCGGAGCATCCGACTCATATGACGATCCCCCAGGCGGTGCAAGCGGCCGAAGAGCTGGAGGTGCCGCACACCTATCTCATACATATGAATTCATACGTGAACCACGAGGAGTCTAACCGCAGGCTGCCTGATAATGTCCGCCTGGCCTACGACCAGCTTACCCTGGAGATCGAATAGCTTCTTGGCCAACTATAAAAACCTTTTGGTCTCATCCTTCTCGCGGAGCTTGCCAACCACCTGCTTGACCCCCTGTGCCTCGTCGAGGTTGCATACCAGGATGGCGTCGTCCGTCTCCACAATAGCCAGGTTGTCCACCCCTACCAGGGCGATCATCTTGCCGCTTTCGCTGTGGATGAGGTTATTTCGGGATGCTTCGAGAACGGCCTGTTCGGACTGTACCACATTGCCCTGCTCATCTTTTTCCCGCAGGTCGTAGACAGCGCGCCAGCTGCCCACGTCGTTCCAGCCGAAGTCGCCGGGCACCACGTAGACCGAGTCGGCGTTCTCCATGATGCCGTAGTCGATGGAGATGGAGGGACAGCCTTCGTAGAAATCGTTAATGGCCTCTTTCTCCCGGCCGGTGCCTACGGCGGGCAGCAGTTTTTCAATCTGTCCGTATATCTGGGGCAGGTGCTGTTCAAACTGGCCGATGATGGTGGAGGCTTTCCAGATAAACATGCCGCTGTTCCAGAGAAAGGTACCCGCTTCGATGAACTTGCGGGCAGTCTCCCGGTCGGGTTTCTCGCGGAACTGCACCACTTTTTTTACAGGGTGGCCTTCGTTTTCCTCTCCGGGATCGTCAAAATACTCTATATAGCCGTATCCCGTCTCGGGCCGGTCGGGTTCGATGCCGATGGTTACCAGCACCTCCTCTTCAGCTTTCTCTGCGGCCGCCTCAATGACGGAACGGAAAGCGTCGGGACGGGCGATACGGTGGTCGGCGGGGAGCACCAGCATGGTGGCTTCGGGGTCGCCTTCGCTGAGCAGGGCTGCGGCAGAAGCCACGCAGGGAGCGGTGTTGCGGGCCACCGGCTCGCCGATGATATTGGATTCGGGCACCTCGGGAAGCTGCTCTTCAACCAGCCCGGTATAGCGCTCGTTGGTGATCACCCAGACGCGCTCCGGCGGCACCAGCCCGGCGATGCGGTCGACCGTCTCCTGGAGCATGGTGCGCTCCCCGAAGATGTTCAGAAATTGTTTGGGGCGGTCCCGGGTACTTCTCGGCCAGAAGCGGGTGCCGGATCCGCCGGCCATTATCACTGCATGTAGCATGGAATAACGCTTGAAGGTTGTAGGTTCAATGTTGAATGGAAGGTAGGGAATTGAGCGTCAATAGTGAAGGGAAACGGATGCCGTTATCACAGGACGGGAGTGTGCTCGCGGCATTCAGGAGTTATAAAGGTAGATAATAGCTGTTCCCTTGTTAATGATGAATGGGACGAGCTACCCGGCTGAACATAAATCCCCTCCCGGCTATTATTTTTTGAGCTGTCCGAGGGCTTTTTTCACCAGTGTCTGTACATCCTCTTCGCCGTTATGGTCACGCAGAGCGGCGGTTACGGCCTTTTCGGCATCTCTTTTCTTGAAGCCCAGCGATTCCAGCGCCGAGGCGGCTTCTTCGCGCAGGTTGCCCGAAACGGAGGAGCCCGTGGTGGCGGAAGACGAAGGGGCGATGTCGGCCATCTTGTCCTGCAGCTCCAGGATCATGCGTTGGGCGGTTTTTTTGCCGATCCCCTTGATCTGCGAGAGGGCTGACTTGTCTGATTGCAGGATGGATTCGATAATATGTTCGGCGGGCATGCCCGAAAGGATGGTCAGCGACAGCTTGGGCCCTACCCCCTTGACGGTGGTGAGCAGTTCAAAAAGTTCTTTTTCGTCGGAGGAGAAGAAACCGAAAAGGCGCTGGTCGTTGTCGGTGATATGGTGATGGATAAGCAGTTTCAGGTCCTTGCCCTCGGCGGGAAGCTGCTCGTAGGTCTGGGTGGAGATCTCCACTTCATAGCCGATATCGTTGACGTCGACGATAATGCTTTCGGCGTTCTTGCTGGCAAGAGATCCTTTGAGGTATGCTATCATAAAGAGTTAAGATTTATCGGGTCTGCAAGTACGTTGATTATTTATCTTTGATCCGGTCCGGGTTGTTTGCTACAAACGACTCCCAGCTGCCCTTGCTGTTGTTCTGGTGGAGTTTCTTGGTTGACCGGCTTTCTTCACTGCCGACCCCACCGAGTTTCATAAGGTGGCACCAGGCTACGGCCAGCGCGTCGGTAGCATCTTTGGAAAGCTTTTCGTCGGGCAGGCTTACCATCTTTTTCAGCATGAAGGCCACCTGTTCCTTATTGGCGTTTCCGTTGCCGGTAATGGACTTCTTGACCTCCTTGGGATAATACTCGGAGACAGAGAGGCCGTTGTCGGTGATGGCGAGGATGGCGGCCGCCTGGGCACGCCCCAGCTTCAGCATGGCCAGCGGGTCCACCCCGTATACGGGGGTTTCAACGGCGCAGGAGGTTGGATTGAAGGAGCGGACAATCTCCGACACCTTCTCGAAGATATGCTGCAGGCGTTCGGAGTGGTCGTCCATATGGGCCAGCTTGATCACGTCGCAGCGGCGGGCAACGAGTTTGCCATTCTCTTCGGTGAGGATGGAATAGCCGGTATTGCGTGAGCCGGGATCAATTCCTAAAATGACGTCTGCCATAGCAGTGGGTTGTTGACCGTTTTCAGTAATATAATGGATTGTGCGAGCGAATCCATACTCCAAATAAAAAGCCCCGATCCGGCTTCCGCCGGTCGGGGCAAGGGGTTATCTATGCTTAGAATGCTTGTGGCAGCTTGGGGTTCTGCCGCTCTAAGGGAGATAGTATGGCGGGGGCCTTAAAGAATTGGACGACCCTCGCCGGTTAGTATCACTTAACTATACGTTGAGGGGCCGGAAGTATTGTGTAAAAAAAGATTAAGCGGAACGCCTACTTGAAGGTTTTAAAAGTGTCGATGCGGGAGAAATAGTCTTTTGCGGCCTCTTTGACCCTGGGGGCCAGCAGCAGGGCGGTGACCATGGTCGGAATAGCCATCACCGCATACATGCCGTCAATCAGGTTGATGACCGCCGAGATGGTGGTCACCGAACCGAAGATGATGGAAGCCACATAAAAGTAGTTGTAATAGCGCTGCTTGTCGGCCCCAACAATAAAACCGAAGCACTTGGTGCCGTAGTAGGAGTAGGTGAACAGCGAGCTGAAAGCAAATACCGCCACGCAGAGAATCAGCAGGTAAGGACCTATGGGGCCCAGCGCCTCGCCGAAGGCGGCGGAGGTCAGGGCGATGCCGTTGTCGTCGCCGGTCTGCCAGACGCCGGTCACCAGGATGGAGAGGGCGGTCATGGTGCATACCAGCAGCGTGTCGATGGCCGGCCCCATCATCGCCACCAGCCCTTCCCGCACCGGTTCTCGGGTCTTGGCCGCACCGTGAGCCAGCGTGGCCGTTCCGATACCGGCTTCATTGGAGAAAGCGGCACGCTTGAAACCGGTGATGATAATCTGCCCCACGGCACCACCCAGGGCCGCTTTGGCGGTGAATGCATCGGTGACAATAAGCTTGAGGTACTTGGGAAGCACGTCGATATGAATACCGAGAATAACCAGCACAATTCCCATGTAGAGCACAACCATGGCGGGGACCATGCGCGAGGCCACTTTCCCGATGCGCTTGATGCCGCCGAAGATAACGAGGGAGACGATGCCGAGGATGACGATGCCCGTGAGCAGGTCGCCGGTAAAATGCGCCTGTTCGGTAACCCAGCCGTTGGGGATATAGACGATCTCGCGCAGGGCCTGGGTAAGCTGGTTGGCCTGGAAGATGGGCAGGGGGCCGAAGAGGCCGGCCACGGAAAACAGCAGGGCCAGGGGCTTCCATTTTTTGCCCAGCCCCTCCATAATCATATACATGGTGCCGCCCTGAATATGCCCTTCACTGTCCTCTCCCCGGTACATGATGGAGAGGGTACAGGTAAAGAACTTGGTGGCCATCCCCACAAAGGCACTCACCCACATCCAGAAGACGGCGCCGGGACCGCCCATGGCGATGGCCACGGCCACCCCGCTTATGTTGCCGAGGCCGACGGTGGCCGCAAGGGCACTGGCCAGCGCCTGAAAATGGTTGATATCGCCGGGATCGTCGGGGTCGTCATAACGGCCCCGCAGCACCTGTATGGCATGGCCGAAGTAGCGGAAGGGGGTAAAGCCCGAGTAGATCATGAAGAAGAGGCCCCCGCCGCACAGAAGCAGTACCAGGGGGGTGCCCCACATGAAACTGGAGAAAGCGGATAAAAACTGTTCTAGATATTCCAGGGGAATGGTTGTTTAGGTGAAGGTTTTAGCTAATGGAGATCGCGTGTATAGTGGATGAAGCCGGTTCCCTTGTGGGATCCGTTTTATCCGCCATGGGAACTTGAGATTCGTTAAAAATTTCGCATCCTTAGCATAGCAGGTTCAATCAAATAATTCAAATGGGAGAAGCATGCTTCTGGCCGTAGATGCAGGCAATTCAAATATCGTTCTGGGTGTGGCCGACGGCGACAACTGGGAAGGGGTATGGAGAATGGAGACTCGCAGCGGGAAACAGGCCGAGAATTTTGCCGAGAAAACAGGCCGCCTCTTGCGCAGCAGGGAGGTTGACATCCGTGAGATTAAAAAGATAGTCGTCAGCAGCGTGGTCCCGCAGGTGACCCCGGAAGTCAGGCGTTCCCTGGCCGAGATGACAGGACGGGAACCCATCGTCGTGAGCTGGAAGACCGATACGGGCATACAGCTGGGTACCGATGCCCCGGAAGAGGTGGGCACCGATCTCATCGCCAACGCGGTGGCAGCCTACGATATGTTCGGGGATCACTGCATCGTGGTGGATTTCGGTACGGCCACGACGCTGATGCTGGTTGAAAAACCGGGCGTCCTAAAAGGCGGTGCTATATGCGGGGGACTCAAAGTGTCGGCGCGGGCCCTGGCTGGGGAGGCGGCGCAGCTGCCCGACATACCGCTCGATACGCCCGGGAAAGTAATTTCGGGCAACACGCTGGGGGCTATGCAGGCGGGGGTGGTGCTGGGACATATATGTATGGTAGAGGGACTCCTGGAGAAGATGAAGAAAGAAACGGGCGGTAAAAAGATTATGACCGTGGCGACCGGGGGACTGGCGGAGATGCTATCCCGGCATACGGAAGTTTTCGACAGGGTGGAACCAATGCTGACGCTCAACGGACTGCGGCTGATCGGGGAGAAGGTTTGAGTGTTTAGTAAAACAAATCATTCAGAATTCAATACTATCTTTTCTATCTTTTTGCCATGTTTGAACAGCTGCTACAGGAATCCGGAAACTTCTCTACCTATGTAATGGGGGTAGGCACCTTTTTCATCGCCACCTACACCTCCATCATATCCGTGGCCAACCCCCTGGCTGCCATGCCGGTTTTTGTTACGTTGACCGAACGCAACACGGCAGAGGAACGGGTGTCCATTGCCAGGAAAGCCTCTTTCTACATGTTTGTAATCCTCACGCTCTTCTTTTTGGGAGGGACGTATATCATGAGCTTTTTCGGTATCAGCCTGGCCGGTATTCGCATTGCGGGGGGACTCATCATTATGCGCGCCGCCGTTTCCATGCTCAATCCCGAGGAGCCCGGACGCAAGCTGTCGGAAGAAGACCAGATGGCGGCGCGGGAGAAAGAGGATGTCTCGTTCAGCCCGATGGCCATGCCCATGCTTTCGGGGCCGGGCAGCATCGCAGTGGTCATCGGACTTGCCTCCCAGGCCGGGGACATATTGGACCTGCTGCTGGTGACCGTGGCCATCATAGCTGTAGCACTGACCAGCTACGGCGTCCTGCGGCTCGCCCCCTTTTCCGCACGCTATATCGGGCCGACGGGGATGAACGCCGTCACACGCATGATGGGATTCATTGCCATGGCCATCGCGGTGCAGTTCATCCTTACCGGCATCTCCAGGTATTTCGGCCTTGGGTAGGGTAACCTTTATAAGGTGCCTGGCACAACCGAAGTGGCAGGCACGTTGCTTGCTAGGTATAGCGGTGGCTTCGCATCCACCCTTTTTTCAAGACAAATTATCCCGTAGTTTAGGGGCTCACTAAACAATGACAAACCGGAAAAGGGATAGCAGATATGGGCGCCTCCGAACTTAAAACCGAAGCAAAATTGATTGACAAGACCCAGAAGATCGTGGCCGGCGACGGTTCGAGAGAGGACAAGTTGCAACAGGTCTGCGAGTTATTATCCGCCGAGGTGGAAGTATTCGACTGGGTGGGCTTCTACCTGGTGGACCCTCATGCCGACCGGGAGTTGGTTCTCGGACCCTATGTGGGAGAGGAGACCGACCACACCCGTATCCCCTTTGGAAAAGGCATCTGCGGACAGGCGGCGGAGACGGAAGAGACCTTCGTGGTGCAGGACGTGAGCAAAGCCTCGAACTACCTGGCCTGCAGCGTACATGTGCAGGCGGAGATCGTAGTGCCGGTGATGCGGGAAGGTTCATTCGTGGCCGAGCTGGATATTGATTCCCATACCCGCGATTCCATCACCCCCAAACACCGGGAGGTGCTGGAGGAGATTTGTGAAATCGTCGCTCCCCTCTTTTAAACCGGGGAAAAGCAGCCTATATCCACTTGAGGGCGTCTTTGGCCGGCTTTTCCACGTCAATATAACTTTCGAAGATTTCGCTCAGGCTGGAGTCTTTCTGCAGCTCCCTGCGTGTTTCGGAATCCAGGTAGGCGATAATAGATCCTTCGTTAAGGATGGCGATGTCGTCGCACAGGTTCTCCACTATTTCCAGTATATGGCTGGTTACCACGATGGTCACGCCTTTCTGCTGGAGCTTCCTCATCAGAGTCTTCATCCGGCCGATGGATATCACGTCGATACTTTCAAAAGGTTCGTCCAGAAAAAGTACTTTTGGGTTCGATAATATGGCGGCGCAGAAGGAGAGTTTTTTACGGCTGCCGGACGAGAGCTTCTCGATCTTCACGTGTTCGAATTCTGCAAGGGAGAGATAGTCGAAGAGGGAGTGAATTTTGTGGGTGCGTTCTTCTCTGGGCGTTTCATACATGTCGCATATGTAGTCAAGAAAATCATAACTGGTAAAATGCTCGAAAAGCAGGGGCGGCTGCATAACCGAAGCGATCTGCTTTTTGATCTCCAGTTCATTCTTTTCGGTAAAGGGCAGCCCGTTGATGTAGATGTCGCCGCTATCGAAATTAAGAAGCCCGGTAAGGATCCCGATCAGGGTGCTTTTTCCCGCCCCGTTGGGTCCGATCAGTCCGAAAATATTGCCTGAAGGAATGGTAATCGAGAGCCGGTCGAGAGCAGGCCTGCCGCCGAAGTGTTTCTGAACGTTGTTGATTTCTATAGCCGGTGGAGTCATATCGGTAGATTTTATTGATTGAGGGACGACCAGATTTTAAGCAGTATCTTTCGGTCGAAAGCGCGGACCAGCATCTCCATATTTCGCGTGATGTAGATGCCGATGGCTATAATCAGTGTTATCATAACGTACAGGCGGTACACCTGGTATTCCCCCAGGGGGATGAAGACGCCGTATCCCAGTCCGAAAACCATGAAAGTCATCATAAAGGTCACCTTCTGGGAGATGATCGGGTGTTTAAAGCTGAAGGAGTCGTAGCTGGCTTTCTGGTAGTAGTAAAAGGATGAAAAAATAAACAGGATCATGAAGATCAGGAAAAAGAAGGTGTTGGCAATATAGATGTCGAGTACCGAACCCAGCTGCGGGAGATAGATAATCTCGGCGATGGTGATTACGTAGAAAACCAGCAGCGGGACGGTGATGATGCCCAGGAACCGTTCCTTGAGCTGGCGTTCGAAAGATACGGGGAACTGCCGGTGCAGCAGGAGTTCCTTGTGCTCATAGCCATACATGTTCGACATGCCCATTGCCAGCAGTGCCACCGGCACGGCCGCCAGCATGGTCGGTATGAGGATTGAGCTCAGCTGCTCGTTTTCAATATAGAGCAGTAGCGGGATATAGACGGTGGGGATGAGTGCGATGGTGAGCACCTGCAGCTTGTTGTAGGGATGCGTCATCACATAGTAGTAGAACTTGCCCGCATTGGGCCCCAGCACCTTTTTCAGGTAAAACCAAAGCCTGTTTCGCTGCTTTTCGGCTTTCTGTGTGGGAAGTGACAGAAGGCCCTCCTTCGTCTTAAAGAAGTGGTCGCGGAAGATCAGGAATACCAGCAGTGCGCTGAAGCCGTATATGGCCGAGGCCGCCGTCAGGCTGTATGACTTTGTAGCCGAGGAGAGGAGCAGGCCCCCGGGAAGAAAGTAAAGCACGTCAATAATGGACGACAGGCTGGGCAGGTAGTGGGTTAAAAATTCAGTGGTATGCCGGGAGATGATGGCGATGGCCTGAAGGGTGCCGAAGAAGACAAAGAGGATACCGAAGACCACAATTTTGAACCTCTTTTCAACAATTTTCAGGAACCGGTGCTTGAAGGAGTAGATGACGGCATAGTTGAGCAGGATGGCCACGATGACCACGGGGACATACATGACATGTTTGATCTGCAGCAGCAGGAAGACGGCCCAGGTTAAATTATAGATGATATTGAGCGGGTGGAAGAAACCGAGGAGGTTGAGATGCCAGGCCAGCTTGTTTACCGGGTAGCCGTAGGCCAGCAGCTTCCTGTTTTCCTGCAGGTTGAGCAGCCGCGTGCTGGTGAAGGAAAAATGCAGAAACCAGAGGGCGTTGGCGAATACCAGCAGGATAAGGGTGTGGATCCTGGGCGTCAGCCAGGAGAGCTGTTCTATGACTATGGGGTTCTTGTCGAAAAGGACCACCACGATGGCGCTTCCCACCAGGTTGGAGAGCAGGATAACCAGAAAAATGATATAGCCCACCACCAGGAAGGTCTGGAAGGTCGTCAAACGGGAAAGGAAAGACGACCAGTTGAGTAATATAAGCCTTCGTAACATGGAGGGTCCTTATAGATGACAATTGATACAAACTACGAATTACCGCCCTTAATATGAAGTGCCGCCGGTTGGTTAAGATAAACGTTGGGAACTTTCGAAAAGTTGGGAAGGGTCAACAAGGTGAGGGGGCGATATTATTCGCCGCCCGCTACATACCGTATCCCTCCCCAAAGGTGTTCCAGGAACAGAGGCTCCCGGTAGCTTTCGGAAGTGTGTCCCCCGGCGGTATAGAACATACGTCCCCGGCCGACTTCCCGGTACCAGGCGGCGGGATGATGCTTGCCGTTTTTCCCGCCCCGGTAGCTAGACTCGACAAGGTTAAGGAGAACATTAATGTTTCCGGAGATATCCCTGAAATTATACCACTCGTCGGTCCGCACCCACTCCGCGGGCAGGTGGGACGTAGAGGGGTGCTCTCCATCCACTACCCTGAGTCGCCCCTGTTGCACTTTGGGATGGCTGTCAAAGTAGGCCCCGATCATATCTCCATACCACTCCCAGCTAAATTCGGTATCGGTAGCCGAATGGACTCCCATAAAACCTCCGCCCCCGAGGATATAAGCCTTTAAGGCCTCCTCTTGGCGGGTATTAAGGATGTTTCCGGTGGTGTTGAGGAACAGCACCACCCGGTAGGTGCCGAGCGTATCGTCGCTGATGTGGGAAGCGTCTTCGGTGTGGTGAACGTCCCATCCGTTCTTTCCTGCAAGGGAACGAACGGCCTTGACACCGGCGGGGATGGATTGGTGCCGGAAGCCTTCGGTCTTGGTAAAGACCAATAGCCGCAGTTCCTCTTCGACAGATACCACCTGAGGCAGCGCCGGCTGGAAAGCCCATAGGCAAAGAAAGAGGGCGAGGACAAAAGTCGGGGTGTGTTCAGGCATCAATATGAGTAAGGTGTTCAACGGCATAAATAATATATAGGCTTAACAGGGTTCCCGAAAGAGGGAATAGCATAAAAGAGAGTTGCCGGGCCGGCAACTTTGGAAAAGTCAGGAAGAGGGCAGAACGTCCTTAAGGTATCGGCCTGTATGGCTTTTCTCAATTGCCGTGATCTCTTCAGGTGTACCCTCCCCGACTATTTGTCCCCCTGCAAAGCCGCCTTCGGGCCCGATATCTATGATATGGTCGGCGCACTTTATCACATCCAGGTTGTGTTCGATGATGATGACGGTATGGCCGTTGTTGACCAGTTCGTTAAAAGAATCAAGCAGCTTGGAGATATCCTCGAAATGAAGGCCGGTTGTCGGTTCGTCGAAGAAGTAAAGGGTGTGGTCGCCGGCCGATTTCGACAGGAATTTGGCCAGTTTTACCCGCTGGGCTTCGCCTCCCGAGAGGGTGGTGGCACTCTGGCCCAGCTTCAGGTATCCCAGGCCCACATCTTCCATCGGCTGAAGACGTGAAGTAATGGATGGCTCATCTACAAAAAACTCTATGGCTTCGGAGACCGACATCTCGAGGACGTCGTGAATGTTTTTCCCGCGGTATTTCACCTGCAGCACGTCCTTGCGGTAGCGCTTGCCGTTGCACTCCTCGCAGGTAAGCTCTATGTCGGCCATAAACTGCATCTCGATGGTCTGTATACCTTCCCCCTGGCAGTTCTCGCAGCGTCCCCCGGGTACGTTGAAAGAGAAGTGGCCCGGCTCGTAACCCATGATCTTGGATTGGCGGGTGTTGGCAAAGAGGTCGCGTATGCCGTCAAAAGCCTTGGTATAGGTGGCCGGATTGGAGCGTGAAGAGCGGCCGATAGGCGACTGGTCGACCATCTCTACCGAGTCGATGTGGTTGACACCGCTGATGGCGCGGTGGCGCCCCACCTTGTCATTATAGGTGCCCATGCGTTTTTGAATGCCTGCATAGAGGGTATCGTGGACCAGGGTGGACTTGCCCGAGCCGCTGACGCCGGTGACGCAGATCAGTTTTCCCAGCGGGAAATCCACCTCGAGGCTTTTCAGGTTGTGCTCAGTAGCTCCCTCGAGGGTTATGCAGTTGCCGGTTCCCTTTCTTCGCTTTTCGGGGACGGGGATCTCCTTGCGCCCGCTGAGGTACTTGCCGGTCAGGGTCTTCGATTCCAGCAGCTCTTCATAGGAACCGGTGAAATTGATTTCTCCACCGTGGACCCCGGCAAAGGGGCCGATATCGATGATATTGTCGGCCGAGGCTATCATCTCGGGATCGTGCTCTACAACCAGTACGGTGTTGCCGATATCGCGAAGCGATTTCAGGATGTTAATCAGCCGGTCGTTATCGCGGGGATGCAGTCCGATGGTGGGTTCGTCGAGCACGTACAGGCTGCCGATCAGCGAGCTGCCCAGCGAGTTGGCCAGGCTGATGCGCTGCGACTCGCCGCCGCTCAGGGTGTTGGCCTTGCGGTTCAGGGTCAGGTATTCGAGGCCGACCTCGTCGAGGTATTTCAGGCGGGTGCGAATTTCGTAGAGCACCTGTTCGGCCACCTCTTTTTCAAAATCTGTCAGTTCCAGCTCTTCGAAAAATTCACGGGCATGGCCGATAGTCATCTCGCCCACCTCGCCGATATGCCTGCCGTTGACTTTTACGTGCAGGGCGTCCTTGCGAACCCGGTATCCTTCGCAGTCCGGGCAGCGGCTGTAGCCCCTGTAGCGGGAATAGAAAACGCGCATGTGCACTTTATAGGACTGGCTTTTGACATCCTCGAAGAAGGGCCTGATGCCGATAT
>CAYREV010000041.1:0-15106 GCA_964423345.1 uncultured Balneolaceae bacterium
TCGGCGCCGGCGTGGTAACCAAAATTATTGAATAAGAATAAATTCGCTGGAC
This sequence comes from uncultured Balneolaceae bacterium, assembly GCA_964423345.1. Taxonomy (GTDB): domain Bacteria; phylum Bacteroidota; class Rhodothermia; order Balneolales; family Balneolaceae; genus CAYREV01. Next base: position 53 of record CAYREV010000041.1, read on the forward strand.
GGATGCCGTCGCCCGAGGCGACGGCATCCGCAGTGAAGAAGAAAAGTAATTACTGTGGCTACACAACAGAAAATTCGAATTAAGTTAAAGTCGTACGATCACAACCTGATCGATAAATCGGCCGAGAAAATAATTCAGACCGTAAAATCTACCGGAGCAGTGGTGTCGGGCCCGATACCGCTTCCGACGAAAAAGAACATTATCACGGTAAACCGCTCGGTACACGTGAACAAGAAGTCGCGTGAACAGTTTGAGTATCGGTCACACAAGCGTTTGATCGATATATTGTCGACCGGATCGCAAACCGTGGATGCATTGATGAAGCTGGAATTACCTTCCGGTGTTGATGTAGAAATTAAAGTGTAACGATAGAGGCACTGAACAATGAGTAGTGGTTTAATAGGCAAAAAAATTGGCATGACCAACATCTTTGACGAGGCCGGCAGAAATTACGCCGTCACCGTCATTGAAGTGGATCCGTGTGTGATCACCCAGATTAAGACCGAAGAAACGGACGGCTATAAGGCGGTTCAGTTGGCTGCATTTGACAAACGTGAAAAATCTACGGCCAAACCCCAGAAGGGGCATTTTGAGAAGGCCGGGACCCATCCCAAAAAATACATCAGGGAGTTCAGAGACTTCATCCCCGAAGAGCGGGAAGTCGGCGACGAACTTACGATTGAAGATGTATTTGCTGTCGGCGACAGCGTTGATGTTGTAGGCGTCAGCAAAGGAAAAGGATTTACCGGTGTGGTCAAGCGGCACGGTTTCAGTGGGGTGGGAGAAGCAACCCACGGCCAGCATAACCGCCAGCGTCACCCCGGATCCATCGGACAGGCATCGGACCCTGCCAAAGTTTTTAAAGGCATGAAAATGGCCGGCCGGTCGGGTAACTCGAGAGCCAAGATCAAGAATCTTACGGTGGCAAAAATATTTGCCGAATCCAACCTGATGATGGTTACCGGTTCCGTACCCGGGCCGAACGGCAGAGTTGTAGAAATTTACAATCGATAGCGAATAGACCAAGATGAAACTTCCAATACATACCATTGAAGGTAAAGAAAGCGGCTCTGACGCAGAGCTTCGTGACAGTATCTTTGGGATTGAACCCAATGAGACGGTCGTGTATGAAGATGTGCGTCGCTATATGGCGAACCAGCGTCAGGGTACGGTAAAAACGAAGGAGCGCGGCGAAGTGCGCGGCGGCGGACGCAAAGCGTACCGCCAGAAGGGAACAGGAATGGCCCGAAGGGGTTCCATCCGTTCACCTCTTCTCAAGGGAGGAGGCACCGTTTTCGGTCCACGTCCCCGTGTACATAAGGTCAAGATGACCAAGAAGATGCGCAAGCTTGCCCGAAAATCGGCCCTGTCGATCATGGCCGCAGAAGAGGGCATTACCGTCGTAAAAGATTTTGCATTTGACGAGCCCAAAACCCGCAAGGTGGCCGACCTGCTCAGTGCTTTTGGCTGGGAAGAGAAGAAGGTGGTGATCCTGACCGGTGAAACCGATATCAACCTGTATAAGTCGGCCCGTAACATTCCGGGTGTACAGGTGCTCGAAGGAAACAAGCTTACAACGTACCAGATTCTGGATGCCGACGAACTGTTGATCCAGGAAAGTGCGCTGAATATTCTACAGGAATCTATTGAAAAAACTGAAGAGGCTGCGTAATGAAAGAGATTTTAAAAAAGCCTTTAATAACCGAGAAACTCTCACAGTTGCAGCAGGAGGGAAAGTATGCCTTCAAGGTATACAAGCATGCAACGAAGCCCGAAATCAAGAAGGCTGTTGAGGAGCGATATCCCCATGTGAAAGTTGCCAAGGTCAATACGATGGTTATGCCATCCAAGCCCAAAGGCAGGTTTACCCGCGCGGGATATGTTGAAGGAAGATCTAAAGTTTGGAAGAAAGCAATTGTAACGCTTAAAGAAGGTGAAATAGACTTCTTCAGTGAAATTTAGAAAACACCAGTTCGATGGCTACAAAAAAAATCAAACCGACAACACCAGGATCGCGGCATCGCATTGCCCCTGTATTTGATGACGTTACCGAGAAGAAGCCGAAAGTAAAACGGCTTTTGAAGGGTAAGGGAAATACAGGCGGCCGCAACAACCGGGGACGCATGACATCGCGCCACCGGGGTGGAGGACACAAGCGGCGATACCGCCAGATCGATTTCAACAGGAACAAGCATGACATCCCGGCCAAGGTACAGAGCATTGAGTACGATCCGAACCGATCGGCCCGTATCGCTCTTATCGCCTATGCCGACGGGGAAAAACGCTATATCCTTGCCCCCGACAAATTGAAAGTGGGCGATACCATCATAAGCGGGCAAAATGTGGAGCCGGACCTGGGCAATGCCCTGCCGATGAGCAGCATGCCTCCGGGCACGTTTATCCACAATATCGAACTGCATCCCGGAAAAGGAGCGCAGCTTTGCCGAAGCGCCGGAACCTCCGCGCAGATGGTAGCCAAAACAGACCGGTATGTAACGGTCAAGCTGCCGTCGGGAGAAGTTCGCATGATACTGGGAAGATGCTTCGCTACCGTTGGTACGACCAGCAATCCCGATCATTTCAATACTTCACTCGGTAAGGCCGGACGCAGCCGCTGGAAAGGCAAGAGGCCTCATACGCGAGGTGTTGCCAAGAACCCTGTCGACCACCCGATGGGCGGTGGCGAAGGTAAAGCTTCCGGAGGACACCCGCGATCTCCGTGGGGTCAGTCGGCCAAAGGTAAAAAGACTCGTAAACGCAAAAAGCTTTCGAGCCGTTACATCGTTCGAAGCCGAAAAAAATCTAAATAGTTCTAGATATGCCCAGATCGCTTAAAAAAGGACCTTACGTCTATTACAAGCTTCAGCGTAAGATAGACGCCATGAACCAGAGCGGGAAGAAGAATGTGATCAAAACATGGTCAAGAAGTTCCATGATCACCCCCGACTTTGTAGGACTTACGCTGGCCGTACACAATGGGAAGCAATTTATTCCTGTATATATAACTGAAAATATGGTTGGCCATAAGCTGGGTGAATTTGCACCTACACGAACATTCCGCGGCCATCCTGAGAAGAAGAAAGCAGAAAAACCTGCAAGAAAACCGTAAGCTGAATTATGGCAGAACAAAATTTTGAAGCAAGAGCTGTACAAAAACACCTGCGCAAGTCGCCCCGAAAGGTACGCCTGGTGGTCGACATGGTGCGCGGTGAAAAGGTGAACCGGGCGCTCAAGAAGCTTGAGTTCATCAACAAGGCAACAGCCCCTGATGTCGCAAAAGTCATTAAGTCTGCTGCCGCCAATATTCGTGATAAATTTCAGGAAGAGCGATTGGAGAACGAAGATCTGATCATCAAAGAAATTTACGTGGATGAAGGTGCCACTTTAAAAAGGATACAGCCGGCCCCGATGGGACGCGCACACCAGATTCGCAAGCGCACGTCCCACATTACGGTAGTGGTAGCCAAACATGAAGAGGAATTAGTCTAATAATAAAACGATAGCACCTTGGGACAGAAAACACATCCAATAGGTTTACGACTCGGTATCATTCGCGGTTGGGATTCCAACTGGTACTCGGAAGAGAATGAACCGGAAATTCTTTTAGAAGACACGAAACTTCGTGAATACCTGCACACGCGTCTGCAAAACGGCGGACTGTCAAGGGTAATCATTGAGCGTACGCCCAAACGCATCCTGCTTACGCTGAAAACCAGCCGGCCGGGAGTTATTATCGGTAAGGGCGGCGAACAGATCGAGCTGCTTCGTGAAGAGCTGAAGAAAATTACCAGCAAGGAAGTACAGATTAATGTAAGTGAGATCAAGCGTCCCGAGACGGATGCCAGCCTGGTTGCCCAGAACATTGCACAGCAGCTGCAGGCACGTATCTCCTTCCGACGCGCGATGAAAACCGCCATATCCTCGGCTATGCGTATGGGGGCCGAAGGAATCAAGATTCGATGTGCGGGACGTCTGGGAGGAGCCGAAATGGCCCGAACCGAACAGTATAAAGAAGGCCGGGTTCCCCTGCATACCCTGCGGGCGGATATCGACTATTACAATACCACGGCGCATACCATCCAGGGTTCAATCGGAGTGACCGTCTGGATATTCAAGGGCGAAGTGCTCGGTGATGTTGAATTGACCCCGGGTCCCGCTCACAGCAATACCCAGGATGACAGTCGCGGCGGACGCGGCGGCGGACGCCGGTCACGCAGAAGTCGACGGCGAAACAGAAGCAACTAATTAAGAAATAACCAGACCATCATGTTAGAACCAAAACGTATAAAACGCCGCAAGCAGCACCGGAGAAGCCTGAAAGGAACGGCTCAGCGCGGTCATACGCTTGCCTACGGAGATTTTGGCCTCAAGGCTCTTGAGCCCAAGTACATCACCGCCCGGCAGATAGAGTCGTGCCGTATCGCCATTGCACGTAAGCTGCAGCGTGACGGACAAACATGGATCCGGATTTTCCCGGACATGCCAAAAACCTCCAAGCCGGCCGAGACGCGGATGGGTAAGGGTAAGGGTTCCCTGGACCATTATGTGGCTGTTGTCAAACCCGGGCGCATCCTGTTTGAAGTAGCGGGTGTATCGAAGGAGCTGGCACGCGAGGCGATGCTGAGAGCTGCACACAAGCTGCCTATTAAAACGAAGTTTATGGTTCGGCGGGATTATGACGGACCTTAATTCAAAGATTGCATAGATAACGATGAAGGCACACGAATTACGAGATTTATCACTTACGGAATTGAAAGCCCGTGTAAAGGACGAGCAGGACGCCCTGCAGAACATGCAGTTTAACCATACGGCGGCAGGCCAGCTTGAAAATCCTGCACGGATCAAGATGACCAGAAGAGAAATAGCACGTTTGAAAACGATCATACACGAAAAGGAACAATCCCAGGTAGAAGGGAATGAATAAGGAAACTATGGCACAAACTGAAAGAGCACAACGAAGAGAACGTACCGGTACGGTTGTCAGTAACAAGATGGACAAAACTATTACGGTTGCTGTAGATCGCCAGATTAAACATGCTATCTACGGTAAGTATATTACCAAGACCACCAAGTACCTGGCTCACGACGAAAACAACGATGCCAACGAAGGTGACGTGGTACAGATTATGTCGACGCGACCGCTCTCAAAACGCAAAACATGGCGCCTGACAGAAATTCTCGAACGCGCTAAATAACTGAATTTTAGGTATTACCAATGATACAGATTCAATCAAAACTAAATGTAGCCGACAACAGCGGCGCCCGAAAGCTTCAGTGTATCAAGGTGCTCGGCGATTCCCGGCGCAGGTATGCCCGGGTGGGAGACCTGATTTCCTGTTCCGTAAAAAATGCAATTCCGGGAGGTACTGTTAAAAAAGGCGAAGTTGTAACGGCCGTTGTAGTAAGAACCAAAAAGGAACTGCGCAGGAAAGACGGCAGCTATATCCGTTTTGATGAAAATGCTGCCGTTGTCATAAACAAAGAACAAGAACCGGTTGGAACGCGTATCTTCGGACCCGTAGCAAGGGAACTCCGCGAAAAGAACTTTATGCGTATTGTTTCACTGGCTCCTGAAGTGCTTTAAAAAGAGGTAGATCATTCATGCCACGCACAAAAAACAAACAAAGAAAATTACATGTTAAGAAAGGGGATGACGTAAAGGTCATCGCCGGCAACGACAAAGGCAAGGAAGGGCGTGTGCTCGCTGTTTTCCCGGAAAAGAACCGTGTATTGGTTGAGGGCATAAACATGCGCGTGCATCACGACAAGCCTACCCAGGATAATCCGCAAGGAGGTAGGATTGAACGGGAGATGGCCATTCACGCCTCAAACGTAATGGTTATAGACCCAACCACCGGAGAACCGACACGCATTGGCCGCAAGCGTATCAATGAAGACGGTTCCGGACGCTGGGTTCGTTATTCGAAAAAAAGCGGTGAGATCATCGATAAATAAGGAATTATTATAAGAATGGCAGAAGCTAGACTATATACCCAATACAAAGAAGACATTGTTCCAAAGCTGCAGGAAGAATTCAGCTATGAGAATATTATGGCCGTACCCAAGCTCAAGAAGATAGTGATCAACTCGGGCGTGGGTGAAGCCGTGGAAAATCCCAAGGAACTGGAGCTTGTAACCGAGAACCTGGCCAGGATAACGGGCCAGAAGCCGGTGACGACCAAATCCAAGAAATCCATTTCGAATTTCAAGGTTCGTGAAGGGATGCCCATCGGCTGCAAGGTAACGCTGCGAAAGCGTATCATGTTCGAATTCCTGGATCGGCTTATCAACCTGGCTCTCCCGCGCATGCGTGACTTCCAGGGAGTGCCCGACAAGAGTTTTGACGGCAGGGGAAATTATACGCTCGGTGTTCAAGAGCATACCATCTTCCCCGAAATCGATACCGACAATGTGGATAAAATCCACGGGCTGGACATCACGTTTGTTACCAGCGCCGAAACCGATGAGGAGGCATATGCACTGCTGAAGCATTTCGGAATGCCGTTTGTCAAAAGAAATAAACCTAATCAATAGCTTATAACACCATGGCTAAGAAAGCTTGGATTGCACGTAACGAAAAGCGAAAACGAACCGTTAAGAAATACGCGGAAAAACGTCGCAAACTTAAAGAGGAAGGCAAGTACGAAGAGCTGCAAAAGCTGCCTCGCGACGCCAGCCCGACCAGGGTAAACAACCGTTGTAACCTGACGGGACGATGCAGGGGATATATCCGCAAGTATGGCATTTCCCGGATTAAATTCAGGGAGCTTGCACTGGACGGAAAAATTCCCGGTGTGCGAAAAGCAAGCTGGTAAATATCTAATAAAGAACGAATATGTTTGATCCTATAGCAGATTATTTAACACGCATTCGCAATGCCCAGCAGGGTGGACATCGACGGGTGGATATACCCGCATCGAAGGTTAAACGCGCGATGACGAAAATCCTTATTGACAAGGGGTATGTTAACAAGTACATCAACATTGAGGATGGAAAGCAGGGCATGCTTCGGCTGTTTCTGAAGTATGACTCCTACGGGCATCCCGTGATCAAGAAGATGAAGCGGGAATCCAAGCCCGGGCTGCGGGTATACTGCAGCGCCGACGACATCCCTCGCGCCCTTAACGGCCTGGGTGTCGTGATACTGTCTACCTCCAGGGGAGTGATGACCGACAAGGAAGCTCGCAAACTCCATGTGGGCGGCGAAGTTTTATGCACTGTTTACTAATATAAATGGCGAGAGATTATGTCTAGAATTGGAAATCAACCGATTTCTTTGAAAGAAGATGTTGAGTTCAGCATTGATGCTGACAACGTGGTAACTATAAAGGGGAAAAAAGGAAGCGATACCCTGAAGGTTCATCCCAACATCACCGTTGAAAAGAAAGACGGAGAAATTATTGTAACGAGAAATTCAGAAGAAAAGGCAGACCGTTCCCTGCACGGGCTCTACCGGTCCCTGATCGACAACATGGTGACGGGCGTGTCTGAAGGATATCAGAAGAAACTGGAGATTATCGGTGTGGGTTACCGCGCCTCGCTCAGCAACGGCGTACTGGAACTCAACCTGGGATTTTCACACCCGATCTATTTCGTCCCACCGGACGGAATTGACCTGGAAGTGGATACCAAGACAAAGAAAAATCCCATTATCATCGTGTCCGGCATCAACAAGGAACTGGTCGGCCAGGTATCTGCGAAAATCCGCTCTCTGCGTCCGCCGGAGCCCTACAAGGGGAAAGGCGTTCGATATGTAGACGAGTGGGTTCGACGCAAGGCCGGAAAATCTGCCGCTAAAGCTTAATAAGAATCAGAAATGGATAAGAATACAAAAAAGACCTTACGCCGTAATCGAATTCGCCGCAGAATACGGGCGACTATTCGGGGAACCGCCGAACGGCCCCGGCTCTGTGTATACAAAAGCAACAAGCATGTGTATGCCCAGCTCATCGACGATCGGGCCGGACAAACCCTGGCTGCTGCTTCTACTGAACAGGAGTCGCTTGCCGATGCGCTAAAAGAGAAGACCCAGACGGAAAGTGCGACGGTTGTGGGCGAACACATTGCGAAAATTGCACAGGATAAAGGAATTGACAAGGCCGTATTCGACCGAAGCGGTTATAAATATCATGGCGTTGTCCGGGCACTGGCCGAGGGCGCGCGTGAAGGTGGACTAGACTTATAAAAACGATTTACTATGCCAAAAATCAGAAGACGACATAACATTACACCTACCAATCTGAACCTGGAAGAGAAGCTGGTTCATATAAACCGGGTCTCTAAAGTGGTAAAAGGGGGCCGGCGGTTCAGCTTTAACGCCATCGTTGTTGTAGGCAACAAGGACGGAGTGGTCGGCCACGGATTGGGCAAGGCCAATGAGGTTTCTGACGCGATTCAGAAAGGATTTGACAATGCCAAGAAGAACCTCATCAAGGTACCCATGACCAATACCGGTAGTATCTACCACAGTATTGTCGGGAAGGAGGGAGCCGGAAAGGTATTGCTGCGACCGGCATCGGAAGGTACCGGAGTTATTGCAGGCGGGCCCGTCAAGGCCCTGCTGGATATCGCCGGTATTCAGAATATCCTGACCAAATCGATCGGCTCTTCCAATCCCCATAACATGGTGAAGGCGACCTACAACGCCCTGAAGGACCTGACCGATCCGGTAGAAGTGGCCCAACGAAGGGGCGTATCGCTGGGCAAGGTCTTTGAAGGTTAATATTTCTGGCTAAGAATCTAATAACAACGGACAAGAACATGGATTTAAGTAATTTAAAAGCTCCAAAACCGAACCAGAAAAAGCGCAAGCGCATTGGCCGGGGACAGGGTTCCGGGCACGGAAGCCATACGGTCGGGCGCGGACATAACGGACAGAAGTCCCGAAGCGGTTTCAAGATACGCTTCTGGTTTGAAGGGGGACAGATGCCATTGCAGCGTCGCATCCCGAAATTTGGGTTCACAAATCCGTTCCGTACGGAGTATGTGCCCCTGAATGTCGATACCATCGAGCAATTTATCGAGGCCGGCAAGTTGGACGAGAACATATCTCTGTCAGACTTGCGTGATGCCGGAATCGTTGACAAGGGTGATCTTGTCAAACTGCTTGGACGTGGTGAAGTCAGTTCAAAGATTGAGATCGAAGTCCATGATTTCAGCGACTCGGCCAAGGAGAAGGTTGAAGAGGCCGGCGGAACCGTTACGAAGATAGAATCATAAATACATTAGAACCCGTTCTAGATGAGCCTGGTAGAAAATTTCCGAAATATATTTAAGATTGAGGAGCTGAAGAACCGCATACTTTATGTGGTGGGCATACTTATGGTCTACCGCATCGGCAGTTATGTAACCCTGCCCGGTATCGACGCTTCCCAATTGGCACAAAGCACCGGCAACGCATCCAGCCTGCTCGGGCTCTTTGATATGTTTGTAGGTGGAGCCTTTACCCGGGCCGGAGTATTTGCCCTGGGTATCATGCCCTATATTACAGCAGCCATTATTATTCAGCTGATGGGTGCGGTGGTCCCCTATTTTCAGAAGCTTCAGCGCGAAGGGGAAGAGGGGCGCCGTAAAATAAACCGGCTTACCCGGTACGGTACCGTGGGAATTACACTGGTTCAGGCTATTGGTTTTGCTATCAACCTGATGGCGACCTCGCCCAACGCCATAGTGGTAAGTACTTTTACCTTTGTGTTTACCTCAATGATTGTACTCACGGCCGGAACGACCTTTGTGATGTGGCTGGGCGAACGCATCACCGAAAGAGGCATCGGCAACGGTATATCGATACTCATTATGATCGGTATTATTGCCGCATTGCCTACGAATCTTGTGAACGAGGTAACGACCAAGAGCAACGCTATCATTGTTATTGCAGAGCTGGCGGCCCTGATACTGGTTATTGCAGGCTGTGTGCTGTTAACCCAGGGCGTCCGGAAGATTCCCGTGCAGTACGCCAAGCGGGTTGTAGGTAGAAAAGTGTACGGTGGTACTACCCAGTACCTGCCCCTGAAGGTAAACTCGGCCGGTGTGATGCCGATCATTTTTGCGCAATCCATTATGTTTATTCCCAGCACCATCGGGACCTTTTTCCCCGATAGCCAAACGGTGCAGATGCTGACGGCGTGGTCGGCCGACTTCACGGGTGTCACCTATTCCATTGTGTTCTTCTTTATCTGTGTGTTCTTTACCTATTTCTATACGGCGATTGCTATCAACCCCCAGGAGATGGCCGATACCATGAAGCGCCAGGGCGGTTTTATACCCGGCGTGCGGCCCGGAAAGGCAACGGTGGAATTTATTGACAACATCCTGACCAAGGTGACGCTTCCGGGATCGATCTTCCTGGGCATTATCGCCATACTCCCTGCTTTTGCGGCACGGCTTGGAATCACTCCCGGCTTTGCCATGTTCTACGGAGGGACCAGCCTGCTGATTATTGTAGGGGTGGCTATTGACACCCTGCAGCAGATTGAAAGTCACCTGATGATGCGTCATTATGATGGCTTTATGAAGACCGGTAAGATTAAAGGCCGCCGCAGGGCATAGATGATCTTTCTGAAAAGTGAATCGGAAATTGATAAAATGCGCGAAAGTGCGCAACTGGTTTCGCGCACGCTTGCTGAAGTTGCAAAATTGATAGAGCCGGGTGTTTCCACTGCAAAACTCGACAGGGTGGCAGAGGATTTTATAAAGAAACACAATGCACGCCCGGCTTTTAAGGGATATGGACCGAAGGATAATCCATTTCCTGCTACATTGTGTGTGTCGATCAACGACGAAGTGGTTCATGGAATCCCCAGTGAACAAAGAACATTACAGGAAGGGGATATCGTCTCCGTCGACTGCGGAGTCGAAAAGGATGGATACTTCGGAGATCATGCCTACACCTTTGCGGTGGGAGAGTGTGATGAAGAGACTTTGAAATTACTGAGAACAACCCTCGAATCGCTGTACAAGGGTATCGACAATGCGGTTCACGGGAACAGGGTGGGCGATATTTCCACTGCCGTTCAGTCTCACTGTGAGAAAGAAGGCTACGGCGTGGTCCGGGACCTGGTGGGTCACGGACTGGGGAAGTCGCTGCATGAGGATCCCTCGGTGCCCAACTTCGGAAAGGCGGGACGGGGTGAGCGACTGCGATCCGGGATGACCCTGGCTATTGAGCCGATGATCAACATGGGCAGCTGGAAAGTGAAGTCCAGAGAGGATGGATGGACGGTCGTGACGGGCGATGGCAGCCTGTCGGCCCACTACGAACACGATGTGGTTGTACGTGAGGGAAAAGCTGAAATTCTAAGTACTTTTGATTATATTTACGAGATAACAAAAAGTCGAATTAACGTTAAAGCGCAAGATGGCTAAAGAAGAGCCAATTAAACAGGACGGAGAAATTATTGAAGCACTGCCTAATGCGCAGTTCCGTGTAGAGCTGGATAACGGGCATGAAATTCTGGCCCATGTATCCGGAAAAATGAGAATGCACTATATAAAAATTCTCCCCGGCGACCGAGTCGCAGTGGAGATGTCACCATACGACCTTTCCAAAGGGCGTATTACGTATCGATATAAATAAATTTAAATCCAAAGACTTAACCTATTATGAAAACTAAGTCTTCAGTAAAGAAAAGAAGTTCAGACGATAAAATTGTACGACGTAACGGTCGTGTATATGTAATCAACAAGAAAAATCCACGCCATAAGCAACGGCAAGGATAATAAACCCGTATAGTTTCCATGGCAAGAATTGCAGGAATAGACTTACCAAAAGATAAACGTGGCGAAATCGGCCTGACCTACATCTATGGTATCGGCCGGTCAAGGGCCCAGGAAATTCTTGATGATCTGGGTATTGACCGCAGTATCGATGTAAAGGACTGGACCGACGAGCAGGTATCCGCACTCCGTCAAAAGATTGATTCGGAGTATAAGGTGGAAGGAGCCCTGCGAACCGAGGTCAATCAAAACATTCGCCGATTGATCGAGATCGGTTCCTATCGAGGCACCCGCCATCGAAAAGGACTGCCGGTACGCGGGCAGCGTACGCAGACCAACGCCCGTACCCGCAAGGGTAAGCGCCGTACCGTAGCAGGTAAGAAGACAGCTACCAAGAAATAATTTAACACTGAGAATTAAATGGCAAAGAAAGAACGAAAATCTGCAGGTAAACGAAAAAAGCGCAAGAAGCAGCTTTCCGATCCCAATGGTATGGCCTTCATCAAGGCTACCTTTAACAACGTGTTGGTTACCATAACCGACGCCGACGGAAATACGCTCTCCTGGTCGTCAGCCGGCAAGGAAGGGTTCAAGGGATCCCGCAAGAATACGCCCTATGCTGCCCAGCTGAGTTCGGAGACGGCGGCAACGGCAGCCTATGAGATGGGGCTTCGAAGAGTGGAAGTGTTTGTAAAAGGCCCCGGATCCGGCAGGGAAGCTGCCATACGAGCTTTATCATCCAGCGGATTGGAAGTGACGTCCATCAAGGACCGAACCCCCATTCCCCACAACGGCTGCAGGCCACCCAAACGACGAAGAGTTTAAAAGCAGGATATAACATACATTATGGCAAGATACAGAGGTCCAAAACAGAAAAAAGCAAGACGTTTCAGAGAGCCGATTTTCGGCCCGAGCAAAGCACTGGAACGCAAACCGTACGGCCCCGGCCAGCACGGCCGGTCGCGTTATTCCAGGAAATCGGAGTATGCGATTCAGCTCGAGGAAAAACAGAAGGCAAAGTACACCTACGGATTGCTTGAAAAGCAGTTTGCCAACTTGTTTGAAAAGGCAAATGCCAAAGACGGCGTAACGGGTGAGATCCTTCTGCAATACCTGGAAAGCAGGCTGGACAACACCGTATTCAGGCTGGGAATTGCACGTACCCGCCGGCAGGCACGACAGCTGGTAAGCCACAAGCATATTGTGGTAAACGGGGAAGTGGTCAACATTCCATCCTATCAGTTGAAGCCGGGTGATGTGATTACCGTGCGGCCGAAATCCAAGAATCTGGAAGTAATTGAAGAATCTCTACAGCACGCTCCAAAGAGCAAATACAAATGGCTTGAGATCGATAAAAAGTCAAAGACTGGGAAATACCTGAATGACCCCTCTCTGGAAGAGATCCCGGAGAATATTAATGTCCAGTTGATCGTTGAGCTCTATTCCAAGTAATTTTAAACCATTTTAGCCAACCGCTTTTATTATGAGTAACTACAGCATACAAATGCCAGAAAGTTTAGAGGTCAAAGAGTCGGATGAGACTTTTGGAACCTTCATCCTGCAGCCTCTGGAAAGAGGTTTCGGTGTTACCATCGGTAACTCCTTCAGAAGAATTCTTCTTTCATCACTGCCCGGGATAGCCATTAACGCCGTGAAGATCAATGGTGTTGAGCATGAATATTCCAGCATCAAGGGAGTGAAAGAAGATGTATATGAAATTATTCTCAACCTGAAAGAAGTGCGTTTCAATCAGGTTGAAAAGAGCAGCGGCGTCATCAACATTTCAAAAAGCGGCGAGGGACAGTTTACCGCTACCGATATTGCCGAAGCTACGGCAGACTATGAAGTGTTGAACCCCGATTTTGTGATTGCAACCATGTCGGAGGATGCCGATCTGGAGATTGAACTTCGCGTGGGACGAGGCCGAGGATATGTTCCGGCCGAAGAGCAGGATGTAGATACGGAGGAGGATGTGAATATCATTCCCATCGACGCCATCTATACCCCCATTAAAGATGTGAAGTTTGATGTGGACAATGTCCGTGTGGGACAGCGAACCGACTATGAAAAACTTACCATGGATATTACCACCGACGGTTCCGTCAATGCCAAGGAGGCACTGACCATCGCCGGTAAAATCCTGAAAGAGCATATTGAAAAGTTCATTACCGAAGAGATTGATGAGCCGTTTACCCAGGAAGAGGAAGAGGTCGATGCCGAGAAACAGCGTATTGCCAACCTCCTTAAAACCAGTATTGAAGACCTGAACCTGAGTGTTCGGGCATACAACTGCCTGAAATCAGCCAACATCAACACCATCGGCGAACTGGTTTCAAGAGATGAGCAGGACCTGCTCAAGTTCCGTAACTTCGGTAAGAAGTCGCTGGCCGAGCTGGTTGAAGTGATTGAAGACAAAAACCTGCACTTCGGCATGGATGTTTCGAAATTTTTGGATAACTCATAAAAGTAGTATTGAAAGATGCGTCATTTAGTTAAAGGCAGAAAATTAGGACGAACCAAGTCCCACCGTGCAGCCACCCTGGCTGCGCTCTCGGTGGCCCTGATTAAGGAGCACCGTATTGTAACCACCCTGGCCAAGGCCAAGGAGCTTCGCACCTATGTGGAGCCGCTTATCACCAAGGCCAAGGAGGATACCTCTCATAAGAGGCGACAGGTGTTTTCTAAAATCAAGGATAAGAAAGCGGTTTCTCATCTGTTTGATGAAGTTGCCCAAAAAGCGATGGACCGGCCCGGCGGTTATACACGGGTCGTAAAGCTGGGGCAGCGATCAGGCGATGGCGCTGAGATGGCTGTTATTGAGCTGGTCGATTACAACGATATCAAGCCAGAAGACAGCCAGAAGAAATCCAGGACACGCCGTGCCGGCAAATCCCAAACGACATCCAAGTCTTCCGACAAGAAGGCCAAGAAAAAGGAAGAGGAGGCGTCGTCCGGCAAAGCTTCGGCGGAGAGTTCTGAAGAAGATGAATCGGAAGAATCGGAAGAATCAGCAGATGAAACTTCGGCATCTTCGGAAGAAGAATAGAAGTGCCGAAGCCGTTTTATATATGCCCGGAAGGGTATAGTTTATGATGCATGATGCTGTCCGATATTTAATCTGATTTATCAAAAAATTATCCATTATTTTATTTGAATGGATCGATTTTAATCCTTATCATTGCATCGCCTTAACGGCGGGAGTCAACCGAAAAAAATTAAACTTTTTGTTGACTTGATGAGGTAAGAAATCTTACCTTGAAAATCTGCCCGAAAAGGGCACAAAATTGTTCTTTTACGTAGTGGGAATATTTAGACGATCGCAGTCGAGCCCTTGTCGAT
>CAYREV010000042.1:0-14306 GCA_964423345.1 uncultured Balneolaceae bacterium
CCTCGACGTACTCGAGGAGCTCGAAGAGAAGGCGCTGGATCACCTTCTGGTGGTGAGGCGAGGGCGCCGGGGTCACCAGCACCTCGCCGTCGAGCACCTCGTAGCGGTTGCCGTCGTCGGGGAGGCGGGCGTACTCGGAGTAGGTCCACTGACCGGGCGCGGCTTCGGTCGGGCGGCTCATGGGTGTCCTCGCCATGTCACGGGGAAGGTCGCCGCGAGCTCGGGGCGCCGGAATGGCCGAACGGGCCGGACGCTCGCTCGGGTTCCGACGGCCCGGCACCTTCGGATACCCCGCTTTCCCGGACAGGATCGCGGGGCCCGCGCCCGCTCCCTCCTCACTCCGCCCGCATCGTCCGCATCGGGTCGACCCGGGTGCTCCGGCGCGCCGGGATCCAGCTCGCCAGCCACGCCGTACCCACCAGCGCCGCGGCCACGGCGCCCAGCGTCAGGGGGTCCGCCGGGCTCACCTGGTAGAGGAAGCTCCGCACGACCCGGCTCAGGGCCAGGGCGCCGAGGAGCCCGGCCGCGGAGCCGACCACCACGGTGACCAGGGCCCCGCGCTGGACCAGCGACCGGACGTCCACCGGCCGGGCGCCCAGGGCGATCCGGATCCCCATCTCCCGCGTCCGTCGCGCCACCGAATACGAGACCACCCCGTAGATCCCCACCGCCGCCAGGAGGAGGGCGCTCAGCCCGAAGGCCGCGAGGATCAGCATCGTGAACCGCCGGTCGCCGACGGCGCTCAGCACGACCCCGTCCATGGGCCGCACGTCCACCGGCACGTCGGGGCTGGCCCGTCGGGCGGCCGTCCGGATCGGCGTGGCCAGCGCCCGGGGGTCGCCGGCGACATCGACGACGGCGTGGGCGGAGAGCATCCGCATCGGCCGCTGGACGTAGTGGAAGTAGTAGGTGGGGGCCACGTCCTCGGTGAGCGACCGGTGCCGGACGTCTCCCACGACGCCGATCACCCGGGCCCAGCGCACCTGGGGGTGGGAGGCCGGGCCGGCGCTGTCGGGGTCGGTGTAGTTGTCCATCCCGCCGCCCGTGATCCGCTTGCCGACCGGGTCCTCGCCGGGCCACGCCAGCTCCGCGAAGGACTCGCTGACGACGGCGACGTGCTCGGCGTCGGCGTGGTCGCGCTCGTCGAAGAGGCGGCCCCGGAGCAGGGGGATCTCCATCACCTCGAAGTAGCCGGCGCTCGCCGACTGGTACCGGCCGCTCACGAAGGGCCGGGGGCCGCCGTCCACGTGGATCTGGCCGTTGGAGATCCCCGCGCCCAGGGGCAGGTTGTCCACGATGCCCACGTCCCGGGCGCCGGGGACCCGTTCGAGCTCCCGGCGGAGCTCCTGGAAGTACGCCGCCTTCGACGCATCGTCCGGGAAGCGGGTCGCGGGGAGGCTGAGGTCCACGGCGACGACGCCCTGGGAATCGAAGCCCGGATCGACGCTCAGGACCTCGCCGAAGCTCCGGACCAGGAGCCCGGAGCCCACCAGGAGGACCACCGCCAGGGCCGCTTCGCCGCCCACGAGGAGACGCCAGACCCGGTCCTGGACGCGCCCGCTCGAGCCCCGCTGCCCGGCCCGGAGGGCCGATCCCGGATCCGAGCGGGAGGCCCGCAGGGCGGGGAAGAGGCCGAAGAGGACGGCCGTGACGACCGTGACGGCACCGGTGAAGGCCAGAACGCCGGGATCGAGCCCCACGCCTTCGAGGCGCGGGATCGTCCCCGGCGGGGCCAGGGCCGTCAGGGCCCGGATCACCGCCTGGGCCAGGAGGAGACCGGCCGCGGCGCCCGCGGCCGAGAGCGTCAAAGCCTCGGCGAAGAGCTGCCGGACCAGGCGACTCCGACCCGCTCCCAGGGAGGCCCGGACCGCGAGCTCCCGCTCCCGGCTCCGGGCCCGGGCCAGGAAGTTGCTGGCCAGATTCGAGCACGCCACCAGGAGCAGCAGCGCCGAAGCCCCCAGGAGGAGGTAGAGGGGCTGGCGGGCGCTTCCGGTCAGGGCGGCGTGGAGGCGGGTGAGCTCGGCGCCGGTTCCGGCGTACTCGCTGTCATTGCCGGCGTTGGCCCGGGCGATGATCGCGCTGAGCTCCCTCTGGGCCGCCGGGAGGGCGACGCCGTCGGCCAGCCGGCCGAGCCCCCGGTAGTTGTGGGCGGTCCGGCTGGTGGCGCCGTAGACCTGGAGCTCCGCCGGCAACCAGACGTCGGTGCCCAGGGGGAAGTCGAAGGAGGGCGGCATGACGCCCACGACCTCGAAGCTCAGGGACGAGGGGCCGGCCTCCAGGGTGATGCCCGAGAGGTCCTCCGGCGTGCCCAGCTCGTTCTGCCAGAAGCCGTGGCTCACCACGGCGACCGGCGCCACGCCCTCCCTGTGGTCCTCGGGCCGGAGCCCCCGGCCCCGGAGGGGCGAGACGCCGAGGACGTCGAAGAACTCCTCGCTGACCATCGCCCCGGTGCCCTGCACCGGCCGCTCGCCCCCCAGGATCGTCGTGGAGTAGGCGGCGTAGACCGCCAGGGACTCCAGCGTGCGGTTCTGCTCCCGCCAGTCCACGTAGTTGGGCCAGGCCACGGACATGGTGGAGAAGGCGTCGTTCCGCTCCATGACCCGGACGATCTCGTCCGAGTCCTCGTAGGGCAGGGGCCGGAGGAGGACGCCGTCCACCAGGCTGTATATGGCCGTGTTCGCCCCGATGCCCAGGGCCAGGGTGAGGACGGCGACGACCGTGAACGCCGGGCTGCGCGCGAGGGTGCGGATCGCGTACTTGAAGTCCTGGAGGATGCCGTCCAGAGGGCCCGCGCCACCTTCGCCGTTCCTCTTCGACCTCGCGTCGTCGGACACGCGTGCTCCTTCCATGGGTGCGAGCGAATCGTCCGGGGCCGGCGGGCGGCGGAAATGCCTGCACCGGCCGCGGCCCGTTGCAGCCCACTACGTCCGAGACGTTGGACGGGTTTCGGCGGCGAGGCGTTGGATCGCTCGCTCCACGTCGGCTCTCGTGCCGGGGTCCTCTTCCTCCTCGGCGAGCTTCTCGAGATCCGGGATCGCGTCCGTGGCCTTCAGCTCCTCGAGCGCTTCGATGGCCTTCCATCGGAGCGCGCCGGACGATCGGATGATCTCGAGGAAGGGCGCGAGCGCGATCTCCCGTTCGCCCGAGAGGTAGAGGGCCCTGGCCGACGCGAGCTGGATGTGCCAATCCGGATCTTCCACGGTTTCCTTCAACAGGGACGTGACCTCCTCGCTCCGGACCGTTCCCAGGGCCTCGATCACGTCGGTCTTCGTCCCGACCTTCCTGTACGACTCCGCCAGGATCTCCGAGGCGAGCTCCAGCACGGCGTCGCTCGCGCTGAAGTGCGCCAGGGTCCGCACGGCTTCCACCTTGGCGGGCTCGTACCAACATTCCGCCGCGTCTCTCACGGCGGGGACCAGGCTCTCCGCCTCCGTCTCCCGGAGGGCTTCGAGGACGTCGGTGAGGAAGAAGTGTCCCGCACTCTCCAGGAAGCGCTCGAGCGTCGAGACGGACACCTCCCGCTCTCCCAGCCGATACAGCGCCACCGCGGCGTCCAGGCGAAGACCGCCGCGGACGTCCCCGTCGTCGACGATTCGTTCGAGCTCGGGGATGAACCTCGTCCGATCGAATTCGACGATCGTCGCGATCGCCTTCTTCTCGAGCCTCTCTCCTGCGTCCGATTGCAGCATCTGCGCCACCGCCGCGTCCGCTGGTTCGTGCTCCTCGAGCACGTAGAGGCTCTTCGCCGCGGCCAGACGAACGTTGTCCCGCTCGCTCTCCAGCGCCTCCGCCAGGACGGGAACCGCCCCGTCGTCTCCTTCCCGACCCAGGTGGATCGCGGCCCAGAATCTCAGCTCGTCCTCGTCGTGCTCCAGCGCTTCGACCAGCATCTCCGGGTACGACGGGTACGCCTTCAGCGCATCCACCACCTCCCGATGAAACTCGGCGGGTCCCCCCGGCGAATCGAGGTGATAGCGATCGATCTTCGTAAGACACTCCAGCAGCAGGGGGATCGCCGCTCGGGGCGTGAAGGCGCGGATCACGTCGACCACTTCGGACCGCCACATCGTGATGTGCGACCGGCGGGCGAGGATCTCCGTCGCCGCTTCCTCTTCCCCGAGTCGGCACAGCGCTCTGGCGGCCTCGAGCTCGACGGATGGGGAGCCGCCCTCGCCCGCGCTCAAGAGAGTGGGAACGGCCTCCTCGGCCTGGAGCTCTCCCAGGGCTCGAACGGCCCACTGGTGATAGAGCTCGGCCGAGGGGCGTTCCAGCAGGTCGACGAGAATCTCGATCGCCGCTCCGCGCTCTCCCAGGCTGGCCAGCGCGTTCGCCGCCTCCAGGCGGTCTCTCGCCTCTCCGCCCCGGAGCGCGCGCTTCAGAAAGGGAATCGCCCGGTGATCTCCCTCCTGCCCGATACGGACCGCCGCAGACAGGCTCACCTCGTCGTCGTCCACGTCCATAGCGTTCGCCAGGAGCTCGAGGCCTCCCGGGATCTCTTCGACGGCTTCCAGGATCGACGAGCGGAGGCGACGGGTGTCCAGGCGCTCCAGAAGCTCGGGGATGGCCTCGCTCGCCTGCAGCTCCCCCAGGAGGTGGACGGCGCTTCGCCGATAGTGGGGGGCGCAGTCGGAGTCGACGATGCCGAGCAGCCCGTCTCGAATCTCGCCCGTGTTCTCGAGAAGGGATTCCTTCCGTCGGCGGGATATCATCTCCAGCGCGAAGACCCGCTCCGGAAGCGACCCCTCCGCCAGCGCTTCCACCAGGCGCTCGTCCCGGAGCTGTGCCTCGTCCAGCTCGGAGATCCCGGACGTCAGGAGGGAGATCATCCGGCCGTCGCTCTCGTCCTTCAGGACGTCCTTGAGGGCGGGAATCGCGCTCTCGTCCGCGAGCCGCAGGATCGACCCGGCGACGTCGCTCCGGATCATGAACTCGAACTTGTAGCGTCCGGCGGTGTCCCGGAGCCTCGTCAGGGCGTCGATCAGCGCCGGAACCGCGTCACGGGCCTCGAGCGCCTCGAGGACATAGGCCGTTTCCCACACGATCCAGGCGCCGCCGTCCTCGAGCAGCTCGATCAGGTCCGGCACGACGCTCGTGTCTCCGATCTTCACGAGCGCCGTCGCATACGCTCCGATGCGGGCGTCGCTCTCCTCGGGATACTGGACCGAGACCGCCATGAGGGAATAGTTCTTGTCCTCGATTCCCAGCTGTCTGACCAGCTCCGGCGCGGCGTCCTCGTCTCCGGCTTCTCCGAGCTTCCTCGCGGCGCTCCAGGACGTCTCGGGGTCGTTGCTTCTCAGCTCCTTCAGGAGTTCGCTCATGGGCTCGGTCCGGTTCTCGCGGAGCGTTCTCCCTATGAATTATAACGGCCGGCCGTGCTCCGCGGCCGCCCAGCGGCGCCGAAGGAGGCTCGAGCTGGATCGAGGGCACCGCATCGACAACCGGGCTCTCGGTCCCCGGCTTCGCATCGAACTCCTCGTCCGCCTAGTGTAAAAGGATACTCGAGCCGGCGACGTTCGTCGCGGCCGGAGCGCCGATGCGACGGTTCTTCAAAGAGCTGAAGCGCCGTAAGGTCTACCGGGTGGCCGCTGTGTATGCGGCCGTGGCCTTCGTGGTCGTCGAGGCGGCGGACCTGGTCTTCCCGGCCCTGAACATCCCCTCCTGGGCCTACTCGCTGGTCGTGGTCCTGGCCCTGCTCGGCTTTCCCCTGGCCCTCGTACTGGCCTGGGCCTTCGACCTGACGCCGGAGGGGGTGGAACGGACCCCGACGGTGGAAGCTGAAGAAGAACAGGAAGCGGAGAGGCCCTCCCGTTCGAGCCTTCCCCTTGCGGCAAAGGGCCTCGTTGCCCTGGGGCTTTTGAGCGGAGCCGCGGCGGGAGGCTGGTATCTGTTGGGTAGCGGGGGTGAGCCCGAAACCGAATCCGGGCCCGCTGAACGCTCCATCGCGGTGCTTCCTTTCGAGAACATGGGGGGCGAGGAGAGCGAGCAGTTCACCCACGGCGTTCACGACGGCCTGCTCACCCGTCTGTCGAACGTTTCCGACTTGCAGGTCATCTCCCGGACGTCGGTCATGCAGTACCAGGGAACCGACAAGACCATCCCCGAGATTGCTCGCGAGCTGGGCGCACAGTGGATCGTCGAGGGTGCGGTCCAGCAGGCCGGGGGGCAGGTGCAGGTGAACGCCCAGCTCATCCAGGCGGAGGCCGACGCCCATCAGTGGGCCCAGAGCTATCGGCGCGAGCTGACGCCCGAAAACCTTTTCGCCATTCAGAGCGAGCTGACGAAGGAGATCGCCGGCTCCCTGAAGGCCGAGCTCACACCGGAGGAGGCGGAGCGGGTCGAACGACGCCCGACCGAAGACCTGGAAGCCTACCAGCTCTATGTACAGGGGCGCCGGGAGCTGGCTCGGGGGAACGCAGGTGACGCGGAGAAGGCGGTCCGGCTCTTCCGGCGCGCCATCGAGCGCGACTCCAGCTTCGCTCTGGGCTGGTCGGGGCTGGCCGATGCCGCGTGGGGATACGAGGGATACGACACTCTGGGAATCGATCCGGCGAAAGCTGCCAGCCGGGCCTTGGAATCAGCTCCAAACTTAGCCGAGGCCCACGCCTCGGTGGGGCTGGTACATTACCGTCAGCGGAACGGCCCGGCTGCACTCCAGGAGCTACAGCAGGCGGTGAGCCTCAAGCCGAGTTACTCGGAAGCGCACAACTGGCTCGGCCTCACCTATCACGTCCTCGGCCGACCGGAGCAGGCCCTGGAGCATCTTCAGCTTGCGGAGGAGCTGGATCCCGAGAACATCCTGGCCCGCCACTTTCTATACGACACCTACGTCATGATGGGGCAGGCCGAGATGGCTCTGCCAGAAATCCGAGAGCAACAGCGACGTTACCCGGCGGTGGTAGGCCCTTACGTGGCCGAAACGCGGGCTCTTTACGCTCTCGGGCGTTACAGAGAAGCGCAGAACGTCGCTCGAGAGCACATGCAGGGAGCCCGCTGGCAGATCCCCTACCTGGCCGGCATCGAGACGGCGATGGGTGATACGACCCGGGCTCGGGAGCGGCTGGACGAGCTTCAGCGGACGGATGCAGACCCTCTCGTGAAAGCCTACGCCCACGCGGCCCTCGGAAACGTCGATGCGACAATCGAGGCCATGAGGAAGGTGGAGGAGTGGTCCTACGTTCCGACCTTCACCGTCCGCTATATGACCTTCCCGGAAGGGATGAGCCGGATTCGGGACCACCCGGGCTACGGCGATCTGATCCGTGAAATCAACCTCTTCTGGGGCCTCAACCCGGACGGAAGCCTGCCGGACAGCGTGGACGTGGAATTCGAGCCCGATGGCTGATTTGTTGAAGCGCCTCCGCAGCTTTCTCGCCGAGCTGAAGCGCCGCAAGGTCTACCGGGTCGGGGTGGCTTACCTGGTGGCGGCCGTCGTGGTCTGGGAGGGGGCCGACTACCTCTTTTCGGCGCTCGGCTTACCAGGCTGGACCGTGGACTTCGTGGTCGTCGTCTCGGTCCTGGGCTTCCCCGTGGCCCTGGTGCTGGCGTGGGCGTTCGATCTGACGCCGGAGGGCGTGGAGCGGACCCCGGCGACGGAACCGGCGGAGAGCACGGGTGCCGACGCCGCGGAACGCGAGCGGCGCTTCGCCGTGAAGGTCCTGGTCGGGCTGGCCCTCATGGCGGCCGCGGTCGCCGGCGGGTGGTACCTGACCGGGGCAGGTGAATCCGGGACCGCGAGCTCCACCGGGTCTTCCGTCGCCGTCCTTCCGTTCGAGGACATCAGCCCCGATTCGGGGAATGCGTTCTTCGCCCGGGGAATGCACGAAGAGCTGCTCTCCCAGCTGGCGAAGGTCTCGGGGCTCCAGGTGAAGTCCCGCACCTCGGTCCTCCAGTACGAGGACACCGAGAAGACCGTCACGGAGATCGGCCGGGAGCTCGGGGGCGTGGGGGTCATCCTCGAGGGGAGCGTCCGGCGGGCGGGCGACCAGGTCCGGATCACCGCTCAGCTGATCGACGCCCGGGAGGACGTGCACCTGTGGTCGGAGACCTTCGACCGCGGGCTCGGGACGAAGCAGATCTTCGACATTCAGGCGGAGATCGCGTCCCGGATCGCCGACGCCCTGGCCGCCGAGCTCACGCCGGAGGAGCGGCGCCGCATCGAGACTCCGCCTACAGGCGATCTCGCCGCCTATGACGCCTACCTGAAGGGGCGGTCCCACGTCGCGAAGTTCTACGAGGAACGTGCGGGCCCCGCGCACGTCGACAGCGCCATCACCCACCTCCGGAAAGCGATCCGGCGCGACTCGACCTTCGCGCCGGCCCACGCGTGGCTCGGCATGGCCTACGCCCCCCTTTATGCGACCACCCGCGAGTCTGAGTGGCGGGACTCCGCCTTTTCGGCGGCTCGCCGGGCGAGGCAGCTCAACCCCGATCTGGCGGAGGCCCACCTCGCGCTCGGCTTCGTCCACTGGCGGGTCGGAGAGCTCGGTGAGAGAGGCCATTTCCAGCCGGCGCTCGAGCACCTGAAGCGGGCGACGGAGCTCCAGCCCAGCTCCGCGCTCGCCGCGGGATTCCTGATGATCGTCCACGACCACATGGGCCACGACCTGGAGTCGATGCGGTGGTCCTACCGGGCCGCCCGGCTCGCGCCGAAGAATCCCGTCTGGCCGAGTTGGGTCGCGTTCGGCCTCTTCCGGGCCGGCCTGCTCGAGCCGGCCGAGGCCTGGGCCCGCGAGGCCCTCGAGCAGGGCCCGGACCACTGGAGGGCGGTCCGGACGCTCTCCATGATCCGGGCGGAGCAGGTCGGCCCGGGAGCCGCCCTCGATACGCTGCGGCGTTTTCGTGAGAAGCACCCGGAACACCCCCGGGCTCTGGAAGTCGCGGCGGGGCTCCACCTGCAGGCGGAGGGGCCCGACAGCGCCAGGGCCCTGCTCGTGCGAGCGAGAAAGGCCCGGCGGACGGAACGGGCAGAAGCCTCGACCGGCGACCCGGAGGAGGTCGAGCTGCGTGGGGACAGCAAAGCTCAACTCGGCTACGCGTTGATTCAGCTCGGCGACACGGCTCGGGGTCGAGCCCTGCTCCAGGAGGCGCTGGCCTCCGAGCGCGAAGGCGAGAGGGAGCAGAACAAGTGGTCGCTCGTCGGGAGTGCCGAGGCGAGCGCGGCCCTCGGGAACGCGGAGGAGGCATACCGCTTCCTCGAGCGGGCGCTCGAGAAGGGCTACTACCGCGACCTGAAGTCTCCTCTTCTGGAAAGCCTGCGGGGCAGCGCTCGCTTTGACCGAGTTCAGGACCGTGTCCGGAAGAACCGGGAAGAGATCCAGCGGGAGATTCGCGAGCTCGATATCGAGTTGTATCCGGATAGCGCGGGGGGGTCCGCAGCGTAACAACGAGCAGTGGAGCCTGGAGTTGCCCCGCTTTCGTGGACGGTTGAACGCTGCGTTTCTCGGACGACCCGGCGGTGATTTCGCTCGTAGATGACCCGCGAATCATATTCCATGGTCCACGGAGCCCTGAAAACGGGGAATAAGCGAGAACAATTGCTTCCGGTGAAGCGCCAGGCACTGCTGAAGCGTCAGGAACTGCGACCCTGGATCGCGGATTGATCCCTCGAGTCTACCGTCGGGCTTCCCCCCCGATCAGCCTTCAGCGGTCGCAAGAGACACAGTGGGAGGCTCCGATTGGTCCAACTGGACATCACGCACGAGCTCGGAGGTGAGCAGGCGACACAGGGCGACCTCGCCTACCTGCAAAGTCAACATCGCGAACCGCTCGAAGCGCCGGACAACCTCCGCATCGGTGTCCCCGATTTCGGCGAGAAGCCGATCCTGGAGCTCGGCGATGCGCTGCCGCTGCTCTTGGGCCGCGTCATCCGTGAGTTCAGCTTCCGGGGTCACGTCCATATCCAGCGTGACGATGACCCTGAGGCTTTCCTCCTGGCGCACCTCATCGACGAGTGGATCGTCCGGACAGTCATCGACGGGACCGGTGGCGCAGGCGGCTAGGAGGAGCGCCAACGAAACAGACATGTAGCGGTTCATCGGCTGGAAGCCAACTGGAGGGAACCAACAAGGGAACGTCATTACATACACTCGTAAGCACTGATAGTGGCAGCTGAGCCGACGCGCCGACGAGCGAGGGCCGGGGCCGCCGCTCGAGAGCGACGACCCCGGCTGGCGCCTCGGGTGAATGAGGTCAGGTCATCAGCCTCCGTGCATCAGGTTGATGGCCTCGAGAATATCCTTCTGCTCCTCGAGCTCCGCGCGGGTGGCGCTCGGGTCGAGCCGGACCGACTCGGCCGCAGTGACCGCGTCCGAGAAGGGGGTGTCCGCCACGCCGTCCCCCGTCGTGTCCACCATCTCGTCGAAGGTGAAGGCGCCGTTGGCGAAGTTGAGCCACGCGGCCAGGAGCTGCTGGTCCAGCAGCTCGGTCATGTCACCCGAATTCCCCCTGGGGTGCAGGACCTTTCCGGCCTCGGATTTCGTGGAGGCGTCACGCTCCTCGCTGAAGACCGCCGACATGAAGTTCGCGATCTCCAGATAGCAGTCGAGCGTTTCCATGTCGAACTCATTGCTCCGCTGGCCGCGGTACTGCGGCTGCCAGAAGCCCGAGCCCCGCGCACGGCCCGACGTACCGGCGATGACCACGTTCGCGCCGTCCACGTCGGAGCCTCCATCGTCGTCGTCGACAGTGAGATCGACCGCGAACACACAAGCGCTGGACCAGGCGTGAGTCTGCTCGTCAGTGATGGCCCGGGGATCGACGTCCGGGCTCGGGAAGGGATCGGTATTCGGCGGATTCACGAGGTAGTCCGCTAGGTCCGTATTTCCGTCGTCCCAGTCCCACTCGAGGTGCAGGTCATCGCTGCCGGGATCTGTCACGTCGGCGCTGAAGTCCACGGGATCGCCGATCTGGGTGATGAAGGTCGGCGTGCCCCCGACATCGGTCGCGCCGGACTCGTCGATCTCGGCGACCGGATCGACGTTGTTGACTTCGAGCTCGAAGTCGTCCGTGCCCTCGCCGCCGTCCTTGTCGACCACCGAAACGGTGACCGTGAACGTGCCGGAGGGTGGATCGCCCGTCTCGCTCGTGTCGCCATAGTCGCAGCTTCCGCTCACCGTGCCCTCCAGGGTGGGCGCGGCCGCGTCGGTAACTGTCACGTCACCGGAGATCGTGAGACCGGACGCCACGTCGAAGCAGACGATCTCGGCAGTGAACGGTTCGTCCAACACGCCCGGATCCGTGAAGCTCGCATTCACGGTGAGCACATCGCCCTCGTCGATCTCCGTGACCTGGCTCGGATCGATCGTGACCGTCGGATCGACGTTCTCAACCACCAGCTCAAAGGTGGCTTCGGCGGTCACGGCTTTCTCATCCGTGGCCGTGATCGTCACGGTCTGGCTCTGGTCGGAGCCGTCCGAGCTGTCGAAGCTCCAGGACCACGTCCCGTCCCCGTTGTTGATCACAGCGCCGACCGAGGCGTCCAGAGTGATGTCACCAGGGGCCGTCTCGTCGTCGCTGACGGTGCCGCCATTGTTGGCAGTGCTGCCCTCGTCGACGGTAACGCTGGCGTTGTCGACCGTCAGGGTGGGCGGATCGGTCGTTCCCTGGACGGCGGCGAGCAGATCGATGCGCGGCGTCGTGGCGGTGCCGCCACCGCTGGTGTAAGTGAGATCGACCCCATTGTCCTGCAGCAGCGAGAGGATCTCAGAAACCGAGATGGACGGCCACTCCTGGCGGAGGACCGCGAACGCGCCGGTCACGTGAGGCGCCGCCATCGACGTTCCACTCTTGGAACCGAAGGTGGCGTTGTCTTCCGACGAGATGATGCCCCTCCCCGGCGCGAAGAGGTCGAGCAATGGGCCCCGGTTGTCGAAGAAGAGCTGGTCGGATTCGTCTACGGAACCCACGGTGATCGCCGTCGAGATGCAGCTGGGAAAGCTGACCTGGTTGTCGAAGCCCTGGTTACCGGCCGAGATCACCGTGGCGATGTCCGCTGCCAGCAAGGCGTCGATGGGAGCCTTGCGCGGATCGCCATCGCAAGCCGTGCTGGTGTTCCCACCGCCGAGGCTCATATTCGCCGCGACGAGGTCGAGGCTCGAGATGGTGCCGTCGGCCAGGTCCAGCACGTGCTGCAACCCGGCGATCTGATCGCCCTGGAAGGTCCGTACACAGGGGGCTCCCGAGGGACAGTCCGAGTCGTTGTTGAATCGCGTGAAGACCTGGATGGCGACGATGTCGGCGCCGGGCGCGACCCCCGTGTCCGGGCCTCCCGAAACACCCGTTCCATCCCCAGCGGCGATTCCCGTGACGTGGGACCCGTGGTCACAGAGCGGACCGTTGTTACACGCGGCCGTTCCGTCGATGTCCGCCGCGCCGGATCCTGTCTGGGTCGTGGTTCCGTCCGGGCAAAGCGATGTCGTCGCGGAACCCGCGTCGTCACTCGAAAAGCAGGCCTCCGCCACGAGTCGATCACTGTAAAACGGGTGATCTGAATCGACGCCGGTGTCGAGGATCGCGACAACCTGGCCACTTCCGTCGAGTCCCAGATCGTGCACGTCGTCCCCGTTGATGAACGGAATGCTCGCATCGAGCGTCGGGTCCACGGGGATATCCTCCACCCACCGGACGACTTTCGGGGAGCGAGTGATTCCCTGCAGCGCATTCTCGCTAACCTCGAGGTTGAGGAGTGGGAAGCTGCGATACTGGTGCAGCAAGTTTACGCCCTGAGCGTTTTCGGCGCGTGCCTGCTCGGCCACCGCTCTCTGGTCGGCCATGCTGGCCAGCTCGAGGATCACTCGGATCTTTTCTCCGCTAGCCTCGCTCTGCGCAAACGCCCCCTGTACGACATCGGTCTGAGAGGCGGCCGATTTTAATTCTTCCGCGGAGTCGGACGCCTGAGTGGGGGCGACCGGCGGTGAGTCGTCGGTACAGGCTGCCGCGAAGAGCAACGCGAAGGCGGCAAGCGTCGCGAGGCCGATCCTGAGAGGGCTGGTCATCGTGTCTCCCTGAGGCGGGTGGGTCACGGATGTTGCGAGGTGCGACGTATGGCACACCAAACGTTCGCGGGATCAACATTCAAGTCGTCCATCTCGTGGGCGTCACCGCAGCGTCACACATGTGTCCACGACCGATGGATGGGAGGTCGGGAGACACGTGCGTAGCGGGGCCGGACGGGGCTTGATCTCAGTCAGTGGGCCTGGCTGGACTCGAACCAGCGACCTCACGCTGATCAGGCCAGCGCGAGCACCCGGGGAACCTGACGGTGGAAGTCCGAAGCGTCCGACGGCGACCTGGGACAGGTATCAGGCGACCCGGGAAGTGACGGACGACGTGAAGATGGAAGTCCGCTGGGGAGATGAATCGGAAGTCATTCGGAGCGACCTGAGTGAGCTGTTCGATCTGGCCGTGGCGACAGGTCGCCGGCTGTCTGCGATCTGCTCCCTGCGCTGCTCCGATCTCCGGCTGGAGACGACCAGCAGGGCACCCCACGCGGCTATTCGTTGGCTTGCGGATACCGATGTGGGCGACGTCCCGGAAGGATCTGCCGGCCCAGGACGTTTCCGAGGCCGGCGGCTGGTCCACCGTTCGTATGGTCGAGGAGGTCTACACCCAGGCCGACGAGCAGACTACCTTGAGCGTGGTCCTCCATGAAGGCAGGGTAAGGAGGACGAACGGGGCCATAGCTCAGCTGGGAGAGCGCCGGCTTTGCAAGCGCACCGAGAGATGGCGGATTTCCGCCGTCCTGCCCGTCATTCCGGGCTCTTCTCCCTCAGCCTGCGGGACCCGAGATTCGCCGATCTCCTGGGCTGAGAGGTCTGGACTTACACACCTACTTACACACCCCCGGGCCGCTCTCGTCCGGCTGTATCCGGCTGCTCAGGGGACAATCTGGGGGACACCGCTCGGGTCGGTCTGATTCCCCCTCTTCCCTGTCTTCCTCCTGGTGCTGCACGACTGGGAACCCCGGCAGGCCCCGACTTCGGTTCCCGCCGCCCTCGTAGAGCGTGAAAGGCGGGGCTGAGCCTCCGTCCGGGGCTGGATTGTCGTGAGGCGCGGCTACCTTTCAGGCACTCGCCCCGTGTAGAATACCCAGAGCCAAGTCGCAGAGCCGACTGAACCGCTCGTCCACCATTGATCACCTCCTGCACGAGAGTTGATGATGACACTGGCCGCCGTCGTAATCGGGTTCCTTGTTACGTTCTCGTTCTTGTGGAGCATCGATAAGAACTGCGCTGTAGCGGCCCGGGAGGCCAAGCTCGCCTACCTTAGATTGCGAGAACTGGATCGCCGCTTCGGCCAGCGGCTCTATG
>CAYREV010000043.1:0-14066 GCA_964423345.1 uncultured Balneolaceae bacterium
TAACACCGGCGTAGGGAAACCTGATGCATTTCTGCGTATCAGCAATTAGGCAAGTTACCCTCCGCTTAAAAACGTTAAGACGGAGGACCTATGTTACCCAAAAACCATTCACTGCCGGCACTGCTCTTAGTGCTGCTGTTCATTATAACGGGGCCGCTGTCGGCCCAAACCGTTACGGGCCGGGTTGTGGACGCCGAAACAGGCGAACCGCTCTCAGGCGCCAATATTGTGCAAACTGACACCGATAACGGGGTGGCTGCCGCCGCCGACGGTTCATTTAGCCTGGTGCTGGCGGAGGGCGCTCCCCGGAAGCTGACCGTCTCTTTTGTAGGCTATGCTGCCAAAACGGTCGACGTTGCCGACCGGCAAAGAGATCTGCAGCTCAGGCTGCAGCCTAAATCCATTATGAGCAACGAGATATTCGTTCAGGCGCTGCGCGTTGACGAGGCCACGCCCATGGCCTATGAAAATATCAGCAGGGAGGATATCAACAGGATAAACCTGGGGCAGGATGTGCCCTACCTGGTAAGCAGCACGCCCTCGGTGACCACCACCTCGGATGCGGGGACGGGTATCGGCTATACCGGGCTGCGTATCAGAGGGGTCGACCAGGCACGCATAAATGTGACCATCAACGGTATTCCCCTCAACGACGCCGAATCGCACGGGGTGTTCTGGGTGGACCTGCCCGACCTGGCATCGTCCGTTGAAAACATACAGATACAGCGGGGCGTGGGGACCTCCACCAACGGTGCGGCGGCCTTCGGGGCCACGATGAACCTGCAAACCTCCGAGATGCGTCCCGAACCCTACGGGGAGGTTAATGTGGGGGCCGGCTCCTTCAACACGCGCAAGATGAACGTGATGGTGGGTTCAGGCCTGATGGACAACGGCTGGCAGGTCGAGGGACGCCTGTCGAAAATTAATTCCGACGGCTACATCGACCGGGCTTTTTCCGACCTGAAATCCTTTTACCTGAGCGGCGCGCATCACGGAGACCGAAGCCTGCTTCGCGCCGATGTGTTCTCGGGGCGCGAAACGACCTACCAGGCGTGGTACGGGGTTCCCGAAAGCATGCTCGAAACCGACCGAACCTACAACCCTGCGGGGCAGGAGAAGCCGGGCGAGCCCTACGACAACCAGACCGACAACTACCAGCAGGATTACTACCAGCTGCACTACTCCTACGAGCTGGCCGACAACTGGACGGCCAACGCCTCGCTGCACTATACCTACGGGCGGGGATACTACGAGGAGTACAAGGCCGACGAGGCCCTGAGCGAGTACGGCATGGGCCCCATCCAGCTGCAGAACGATACCATTGCCGAAAGCGACCTGGTACGCCGTCTCTGGCTCGACAACCATTTTTACGGTACCGTATTTTCCACCCAATACCGGCAGGAAGACCGCTTCACGCTGACCTTCGGCGGTGGATACAATGAATACGACGGCAAGCATTTCGGTGAGGTCGTATGGGCCGAATTTGCCGGTACCACGGATACCGAGAAACGCTATTATGACAATGACGCCTTCAAGACCGACGGCAACCTCTATTCCAAGCTTCAGTACTTTTTTACCGACAAGCTGAGTGGTTTTGTGGACCTGCAGCTGCGCCGTATCACCTACGATTTCCTGGGCAAGGACAAGCAGCAGGCTCCGGGCGGGGGACAACAGATCGTCAATGTGGAGCAGACGGACAAGCTTACCTTCTTTAATCCCAAGGCCGGGCTGGTATACCGGCAGGGGGACCATCGCCTGTTCGCCTCCTTCAGCGTAGGCAACAAGGAGCCCACCCGCGACGAATATGTGAACTCGACGCCCGAGAACCAGCCTTCGCACGAAACGCTCTACGACTGGGAAGCCGGCTACAAGGCCGAATTCGAGCGGTTTTTCGCCGCCGTTAACCTCTACTTTATGGATTACAGGAACCAGCTTATCCCTACGGGCGAGCTGAACGACGTGGGGTCGGCCATACGGCAGAACGTTCCCGACAGCTATCGGGCGGGTATAGAACTGCAGGCGGGCGTCCGTATTATGCCGGATCTCGAATGGTCGGGCAATGCCACCTTCAGCCGCAATAAGATCGAACGCTACAGCCAGTATACCGATGTGTACGATGCGTCCTTTAATTTCCTGGGGCAGCTGAAGACCGTTTACGAAAACACCGATATATCGTATTCCCCCTCGTTCATAGGGAATTCGAAGCTGCGGTACACTCCGGGAGCTTTCATGGCCGAGATCAGCACGAAGTATGTGTCCCGGCAGTACCTGGATAACACGCAGACCCTCTCGCGGTCTATCGATCCCTATTTCGTGAACGACCTGCGCCTGGGGTACTCCTTCACTTCCATCCCGGTGCTCAGCGGGCTGGAGGCCACGCTGCATGTTAACAACATTTTCAATGAGAAGTACGAAACCAACGGCTACACCTTCGGCTTTCTAGCCGGGGGCGAGGAGCAGCATTTTAACTATTACTACCCACAGGCGGAGAGGAATTTCCTTCTTCAGCTATCGTTCAAGTTCTAGCATCAAGCGTAGGGAGTGACGAAAAGGCGTGTCCCTGCCGGGCACGCCTTTTTTATTTGAAGTATCAGTCCTGCGGGGCGCTGCCTATGACGGATATTTCATCTTCCTCCATCGACTGCGGGGTGACGGCCTTCGTATGTTTTGCATCCAGCACCTGTATGAAGATAGCCCCGGCGATGATAAGGCCGCTGGCCAGCAGCTCATAGATGGAGGGATTGGTCCCTATGGTTAACCATGCTATGACGATGGCGGCTATGGGCACCAGGTTGCCGTATATGACCACCTGTGTGGGTCCCAGAGAGCGCAGGGCGCGCACTTTTACCCACTGACCTATGCCCACGCCGATGGCACCGCCGGCCAGGATGGCGATCCAGGTCCAGAAGCCGAGGGAAAGCCAGCTTTCGCCGGCCAGGGAGGGCGAGGCGATGAGCAGGTAGATGGAGCCGCCGATGACGGTACGCATGGCTACCATCGAAATGGATCCGTATTTACGGGCCAGCGGCTTGATTAGATGCAGTTCCACCACCGTCATAGCCAGGGCCGCAAACAGCAGCAGGTCGCCCAGCCAGTAGCCCTGCTCCGGGCGGATGCCGTCGAAGGCCAGCAGCAACGTACCTAGGCCGGCCAGTACGACCCCCGTATAACCATAAGTGCCCATCTTCTCGGTGGTAAGCAGGTAGCCGAAACCGGTGCTGAGTGCGGGTCCCACGGCCAGCCAGATGGAGGCGCGGGCCCCGTGGGTAAGTCCCAGCCCCTCAATGCCGAGCCAGGGGGCCAGCGTGGCGCCGAGCACAGATACCAGCAGCAGGCGTCCCCAATCCTCCCGGTCTATGGCGGGGAAAAAACGAAAAGTGGTGTTATGTTTTTTGGCATCGTAATAACACTGTGCGTAGAGCACAAGGAGCATGGCGATGCCGCCCATGGCAAACCGGGACACACTAAAAGAAATGGGAGCCATTTCTGCCAGCGCGACTTCGGCCAGCACGAAATTGGCTCCCCAGAGAAAAGTAAAAAGCAGTAGCAGGCTGTGATGAGGCAGAGCCCCATCACCGTCCTGCGGGTTTATATGGCTGTCCGTTTGCGAAATACCTTTCTACGCTTCTATAGTGAAAGGTACCTTCGTGGTATCCCAGTGCAGCACGCATTTTGCGGAGTTTTCGTTGACATCTTCAAAGTAGATCAGGAACTGTTCCACTTCACGTCCCTCTTCGGGATCCACCTTGACGCGCAGCACGTCCTTGCTCTTGTCGTATTCGGTGCCCCAAGACAGCTTGGAGTTGATGATGATGGTCCATTTGTCTTCACCGGGCACGGTGTAGAGCGAATAGGTGCCGCCCTTGATCTCCTTGCCTTCAATTTTGACGTCGTCGGAGAAGGTGATGGCCGTGGATTCGTTGGCTCCCGTTCTCCAGACGTTGTCGTATTTTACCAGTCCCCCGAAGATGGTTCGGTCATTGACCGAGGGACGTCCGTAGGTGATATATACCTGTGTGGTACCTATGGTCTGGCTGACTGAAGCGTTGGGGCTTACGCGTGCTTCCTTATTGCCCCGTTCCTGGGCCATTGCCTGAGATGAGAAAAGGATGACCGCAGTAATCAGTGCCAGTCCCGTAAGCAGGAATCGTTTTAATAATTTCATAATTGACTCTCGTAGGTTTTTATTAATGTTTGCAATGAGTTGAAACCGAATACTTAAAGAATGCATCCGCTCATAAACTTCCGTTGGTAACAGGGGGCGTATGCTGTCCCCTGTAATGAGCAATGCACCCTATTTAATCACTTTATGTAACAAATTATCCGGAAGGTTCAATCCATAGATCACCCTCATCGTTTTGAATTTTTTTCAATCTAAAAAAATTCCCCGGATTCTCTAACTGTTGGTTCTTTAACCGAAGAAACACCTGCTGTTGCCATCACCTCGTGCGATGATATCAGTAAATGCTTCCCACGTCCCCGCCACTTTGGGAATACCCGGCACGGCTCTCCTTACTTGCTACTGCTTTTCAACAGGTGGGAAAACTCCTTGCGGAATTTCTTCAGCTTGGGGGCGATGACCACCGTGCAGTAACCCGCATTGGGATTGTTGGCATAGTAGTCCTGGTGATAGTTTTCGGCCGTCGAATAGTTGGATATGGGTTCGATCTCGGTGACGATATCATCCTCCCACAAATCCGAAGCGTCGGTTTTCTTCAGCGACTCCCGGGCGGTCTTCTTCTGCTCTTCACTGTGATAGAAAATCACCGAGCGGTACTGCGGGCCCACGTCGGCGCCCTGCCGGTTTTTGGTGGTGGGGTTGTGGGTGTGCCAGAACACCTCCAGCAGCTGTTCGTAGGAGATGACCGCAGGATCAAAGGTCAGCCGCGCCACTTCGGCGTGGCCGGTGGTGCCGGTGGTGACTTCTTTGTAGGTGGGGTCTTCAACGTGGCCGCCCGCATAGCCGGCCTCCACCTTTTTGACGCCCTTCACTTCTTCATAAACTGCTTCCACGCACCAGAAACAGCCGGCTCCGAAGGTGGCTTCCTGTACATCTTCCGTATTGACGACGTTGTCGCTGCTCATAGTTGTGTTATCCTCTTTATTGCTGTGGGTTTGATTTTCCTGGGCTTTTGAGCTGCATGCGGCCAGCATCAGCGAGCCGATCATCACAAGGGTCGTGAAATATTTCATAATAGCAGGCTTGATTCCATGGTTTCTTCTCTTCTCATAATACGTAAACATACACCCTGTCGGATTTATTTCCGCCTTTCCATCCGATGCCCTATGGTTAGCACTTCTTAGGGGCCTGGAAAAAGAACGCACAAGCGTGGGCTATCGTTTATTCAGGTGTCATAAATTTAACAATTGTCAATAACAGCATGTTGAACATATGGAATATCGATTTTTGGGTAAAACGGGACTGAAAGTATCCGCCCTTTCCTTCGGGTCATGGGTGACCTTCGGGGAGCAGCCCGACTTCCGTCCGTGACGCCCATTTTTTGGGCACGCGCGGGAATGTTGCAGGCCCTTTAGTGATTTAGGTAGTATAACCTGGATTGTTAAATAAATCGGGAGGTCGTTATGCCTTTAAGCAGACTGATAAACTACCTGGATGATAACGGAAAAAAATATGTGGTGGTCAAGCATTCCCCCGCCTTTACCGCGCAGGAAGTAGCTGCCTCGGCTCATATCCCCGGAAAGGATATGGTCAAGACGGTGATGGTAAAAGCCGATGGGGAAATGAAGATGGTGGTGCTTCCCTCCACCCATAACGTGGATTTTGAGCTGATCCGAGAGGCTCTTGGAGCCGGCGAGGTAGAGCTGGCAACAGAAGACGAATTCGAGGAGCTTTTCCCCGACTGCGAGTTGGGTGCCATGCCTCCATTCGGCAATTTCTATGATATGGATACCATCGTAGCCGAGGCCCTGACCGAGGACGATGAGATCGCTTTCAACGCCGGCACCCACAAGGAGCTGGTCAGGATGGCCTATGACGATTACGAAGAGCTGGCTCAGCCCAGAATTATGTCCGTCGGCGTACGTCAGCCGGCCTGAACCGCTTTTCAGGGCAGCAGCTTGAAATCGTAGTCCACATTATCCTTGATCTCAAGATTGGGAAGGTCTATCCTGGAGTCGTGCTCTTCGGCTTCTTTCTTCAGCTTGTTGTGAAAAGACTTGGACATGAGGAGACGGTCGTACTCCCGCCCTTGTTCAAAAATATACTCTTCGATCTCTTTGCGTACCCGGTCCATATGTTCCATATCGGAAATAGTTTGATTCGGTTTACTGTAAGATAGAAGGATTTGCGGGGAATGGAAAAGAGGGGAACCCTGAGTCTGCGGTAGATGGCGATTTCATTTATAAAAATAAAAGCCCGGATTTTTTCCGGGCTTTTGTCATCGTTTGGTGTAGTATTCAATCAGGTTTAGGAGTCGTCCTCGTTGTCATCCTCGTCGTCCTCATCGTCTTCTTCATCGTCGATCTCAATCTCGTCGACTTCGATCTCCTGTACGCCCTCTTTAAACTTGGCTTCGAACTCCAGCAGCTCCTGGTGGTCGTCCCAGTTCCAGGCTGACAGGTCGATGACGGTACCGTCGTCAAGCAACAGCCACTGGGAGGGATCGATGCGTACGGAAAGCACATCCTGCATATTGCTTTCGGTCACTTCGAGCGGAGGATTGAACTCGCGTTCGATTTCAATTTCAGCTTCTGCGAAGACTTTGAACGCCTGCGGACTGCCGTCGGTGGGAGTGAATGTACCCACGATGATCATGCTGGCTTCGTCGGGCCAGTCGGGAAACTCGGCGCGAATGGAATCGGCCAGGGCCTGATGTTCGGCATCGTCATCCTCTTCATCGCCGTCGTCGAAATCAAGGTCCTTCACTTCAAACTCCAGCTCCTCATAGAAACCCGCTTGTATCTGGTCGGTTGCCAGGCTGAGGGTGTCTTCCGTGAGTGGGAGATCTACGAAGAAGGGCTCTGATTCGAACTCTTCGACTTCCGTATCGAGGGAGTCTGCCTCCTCGTCGGTGTCGGCGGGTTCCAGCTTGAACTTTTCAACGATGAAGCGGACGTCGTCGATCTGCAGGGTCCCGTTTGATCCGCTTACCGAAAGGGAATCATGATCCAGGGTACGGTTGCCCGAGGAGGCTGACTTTGCGGATGAGCTGTTTACGGTTTTAAGTTGCAGTTTCACGGTGCCTTCTCCCTGTTTGTCGCCCGAGCCGATGGTGTCGCAGCCCGCAGCCATAAAAAGCAGGAAGGCACTTGCCAGGATGGGGATATATAATTTTTTAATGTACATGGGGATAATATATTTTTCGATTGGGTGTTACCTTATTTGTAGTAAAATATGCCCCGGGTGTTCCCTTTTTTGGGATAAATATTTGCTCTCTTTTTAGGGATATCACTGTTAATGTTGCCCGTGTGTTATATTTTGTACAGCTTCCACGGTAATTTTGATTTAATCCTTAGTATAGTCCATGAAAGCCAGATTCATTCTTGTACCTGCCCTTATAATGCTATTATCGGCCGTCGGCCCCGCCGCCGCCCAGCAGTATTCCGAATTCAACCGGAAGCTGGTTGACGAGCACATTTACGGGGGCATGCCCGGCTACGACAATGTGCTGATCCGTCAGGCGTATGTTCTTTCCTACAACTATGAGCACCGTATTCCCAACTGGGTGGCCTACCACGTAAAGCACGGCTATACGAATACGGTGCCCCGCTACGGGATCTTCAGCAATTTCCGGGTGGACCCGCAGATCCATAATCCCGTGCGCGCCTCCGAATACCGGCTGCTGAACCAGGAGGGAGAGGGGTATGCCATGAAGCCCTTGGTGCCCTTCGGCATCTCCGGGGGCGACCGCGATGGCGACGAGCTGATGGCGGTGAAAGATACTAATGGCGACGGCAGGATAACCGCTGAGGATATGAAAGGGTTGGAGCTCTGGGAGTTTGTGGCCGATGCCGACGAAATCAACCGAGTATATGAGATCAACTACCTCTCCAATGTGGTTCCCCAGGATTACGACGGCTTCGACGGCGGCAGGGGCATTTGGAGCAGGCTTGAACGGTACGTGCAGGAAACCCTTGTGGAGGAGCGGAGCAGGGAGCTTTGGGTGATGGCCGGGCCGGTGTTTGGCAACGGACCCATGAAAAAGGTGGGCGTCAACAAGGACATCACGGTGCCGCCCATGTTTTTCAAGATTCTGGTGCGAAATGACGAGCAGGGAAAGCCGCTGGTCCTTGCCTACCTGGTTCCCCATCACAAGGAGGCTCACGGGGATATTGAGGATTACCTGGTGAGTGTGGATATGATCGAGGCCATGACCGGCCTGGATTTCTTCCGTGAGCTGGACGATGAAAGGGAAAAGGAACTCGAGTCGGCCGACACCTGGCTGAACCGCGGCAAGTTTTAATAGAACGCGGCACCCACGGTATAAAAGCAATGCTGAATTTTAAATTAAAACCTCTGCCTTCCTAATTCCCAATTCCTAATTCTCCCGCATTCCCTGAAGCCAAGCCGTTTGAAACCCTGCCTGAATTTTTTTTATGTTCAACTAAATTTAAATCAAGGGTTTACAGAAAGGGTGAAATGCCATGGGAGCTATTTCAAACCTTTTGAGGCATCAACCTGGGGCGCACTTCAAACTGGCGCTGATGATGGGCCGAGGTGAGGAAACAAACGTACGAGAAACACCGGAATTCAAATCTGACGAATCCGTTCAAAATTTCGGCCGAAACCTGCAGTTCAAAGCCGGCCGTTACTACAGGCCCCGAAGCGAGAGCGAAGTTCTTGAAATTCTTAACAGGCATTCCGGTGAATCCATACGGGCGGTGGGCACCCTTCATTCCTGGAGCGCCCTGCCTGTAAGCGAGGAGGTGGTCGTGGACCTTAGTCATTTTAACAGGGTGGATACTGACAAAGAGAGCAGCGCTGCCCGGGTGGATGCCGGTTGCCGCATCGACGACTTGAATAAGAGACTATATGAAAAGGGGCTGAGGCTGCCGGCCCAGCCCGTTACTTCCGCACCCACCATGGGGGGCGCCATCGCCACCGGTACCCACGGAGTCGGAACCCCTAGCCTGTCCCATTTCGTGGAGAAGGTGCGCCTGGCGGCCTATGACCGCGAAAGCGGGGAGGCAAAAGTATTTGAAATCGACGGAGGCCCCGAGCTCAGGGCTGCACGCTGCAACCTGGGATGCATGGGCATTGTACTGTCCGTTCAGATCCGCTGTTTGCCGGAGGCAGCGGTAGAGGAAAAGATTGTCATGAGAGAGTCGATAGGGGAGGTACTGGCCGAAGAGGGGGAGTACCCGTTGCAGGAGTTCCTGATGATTCCCTATCGGTGGACTTTTATCAATTTTCAGAGGCGGATGGTGGACGAAGAGAACGGGGATTCCGGAAGCAGAAGCCTGCTGGCGCCCCTCTATCACCTCTATACCTATCTCAACATCGACCTGTTCTTTAACCTGATTGTCAAGGGCTTGAGTTCTTCCCTGGCCTCGGCGGGTATGGTTCAGTTCTTCTTTAAACATATGTTCACCAAAGCCATTCTGAGCGGGTTTTCCGTCCGCGACCGGAGTTACCGGATGCTGAGCCTCAACCGGGAGATCTTCCCGCACGAGGAAGCGGAAATATTCATCCCTGGAAAACATCTTGAAGAGGCAGCGAAACTGATCCGCGTGATTACCGAACTGTTTGCCGGGCTGCGGGAGCAGGTGCCGGCGGAGTTTTCCGGGGAGCTTCGGGAGGCCGGGTTGCTTGAAGAAATTGAAAACAACCGGGGAAGTTATACCCATCCCTATCCCTTCGTTTTTCTTCGCATGCTGCCGGACGATACCCTGGTTTCCATGGCAAGCGGGCTGGAGGAGCCCTGTTACGGCTTCAACCTGATATCCTACCGAAAACCGGGAAAAAGAGAAGGGTTCCACCGGTTTTCGGACGCAATCAGCCGTGCGCTGGCCCGCCTGTATGGGGCACGTCCGCACTGGGGCAAATATTACAGCTTGGGACGTGAGGATACCCATA
The DNA here is from genome assembly GCA_964423345.1 of uncultured Balneolaceae bacterium. GTDB lineage: Bacteria > Bacteroidota > Rhodothermia > Balneolales > Balneolaceae > CAYREV01. The sequence goes on from CAYREV010000043.1 coordinate 10,037, forward strand.
GGCTGTATCCCGACCTGCAGCAGTTCCGTGAGCTATGCCGCCAATACGACCCGGAGGGAGTTTTCCAGAATAATTTCACCCGAGACGTACTCGGTTTCGGGAGATGATAAGGAATTTTACCCTGTGCCTGGCATTTCAAAGTGGCAGGCACATAGGAGACCAAGTAGAGCCGATAATGGCCCGTAGGTACTTAACAAGAGAAGCGGCGACAATCACTAGATTTATCTACTACTAAAATAAAAGAGGTGAATAATTATGGATGCTCAACAAGAAGAGACAGCAACAAAAGAGAAGCGTGTTACGCCGGAAAATATCATGAAGGTAGGTACAGGTTTTCAGGCCTCAAAAATCCTGCTGAGTGCGGTTAAAAAAGGCCTGTTTACCAGGCTGGCAGAATCACCCATGACCGGCGAGGAGGTGCGTGAAGAGTTTGACCTGGACGGCCGCGGCCTGTATGACTGGCTGGACGCTCTCGTCGCGCTCGGCTTTTTGGAAAGAGAGGGATTTAAAGAGGAGGCAGTGTACCGTAATGCCCCGGATGCCGACCGGTTCCTCGATCAAAACAAGAGAGGATACATAGGCGGCATGCTGGAGATGGCCAACGACCGGCTCTATCCGTTCTGGGGAGATCTGGAGGAAGCCCTGGAGACCGGCAACCCACAAAATGAAATCAAGCACAAGGATACCGACTTCTTTGAGATTCTCTATGAAGACGAGGAACGCCTGAACCAGTTTACCCGTGCCATGGCGGGTGTTCAGATGGGTAACTTCAAGACCCTGGTCCACAAGTTTGATTTTTCGTCTTACGATTCGCTCTGCGACCTGGGGGGCGCCGACGGCGAGCTGTGCCTGCAGGTGGCCGAAGCATTTGATCACATCGACTGCATCAATTACGACCTTCCCAAAGTGGCGTCTATTGCCGAGGAAAAGATTGAAGAGTGGGGGATGGAAGACCGCGTGGAAGTGATGCCGGGCAACTTCTGGGAGGAGGATATCCCCGAAGCCGATGTGTACACCCTGGGAAATATCCTGCATGACTGGGGACTGGAGGAAAAAATGGAGCTGCTGGAAAAAGTGTACAACAAGCTCCCCGAGGGTGGAGCCTGCATCGTGATTGAGAATATTATCGACAACGAGCGGTCCAAAAATATATTCGGGCTGGCCATGTCGTTGAATATGCTCATTGAAACCCGGGATGGCTTTGACTTTACCGGCCGGGAGTTCAGCAGCTGGGCCGATGAAGTCGGTTTTTCCTCGACCGAAATCATTCCGCTGGCAGGGCCCGCCAGTGCAGCTATCGCCTATAAGTGAACACCATAGTAAATATTAGCTGGTGTTCCCTTTTGAGTCCATTGCGACCAGCTTAAACTGCGACAAGTGGTGGAAGCAGTGCTTGAAGTGAAATTTTTGCCACTGTTCCCGGTCTAACTCCCCGAATGTTGGGTTGATTTGGGTGGTTTCGGGATGTTCCCTGTGGTAGTCCAGGTAGTATTGGATCTCCTCTTTTAGTTTTTCTTTGGCCTGCTCCATATTTGGGTATCGCAACTCCAGTAATTGTTCTCCGGTAACGGGATTGGTAAAGCCTTTGGGCATGGGCCGATTCATATTCAGAAAAGCCTGAAGCTTGGCTCGTTTTTCTTCCGGGGTGTTACACTCCAGGTCCAGCTTGTCGGTGGACATCTGAAAAGAGAAGATTAGATGTTCAATCATATGCTGGCTGCTCATTTGCCCCCAGGCCGGTTCCGTATGTTCCCCCAAAGCGTCAATACGATCAGGCAGGATTTCCCGGAGAAAGGTCATCCGATGATCCGGGTCGTTAACGTCAAAGGGCAGTTTTAGGGTAGACATAGTTTATGCGCTTTTGGCTCGTAATTTAATGATCTTGGAAATACCCGGTCCCACAAAATAAAAGAAAACTGAAATTAATAAGAAGGTCTCTACCTGCTTCCACTATTTTTTTCAAACTTGCTGACACCAAACTTGAATTATTCAGAATTGGAAATAATACTCAAGCTGTTCATATTCGGATCGTTCGAACGTTTTTTCCAGTTGGTTTTTTACATAATCCATGTAGGTGAATCCATCGAGATATTCAATAAACCTGACACTTTTGAGAGGTAGGCTATCCCGTTTTAAAAAGGAGTATTTTGCAATAATCTCAATAGGTATTTCGGGAGCAACAATTTCTAGGCCTTCGGGTGCGTGAAAAAACCACCATATTGAATTATCCTCTTGCTCCTCGGCGAAATAGAAATTTTTCTGGTTATAGGATTGGTCAAATGTGTAGTCGAGTTTATAAAGGTTCCCGTTCTCGGAGCTAAAGGTATAATCCGGCAGGTGAATGGATTGAGGAACCGAGGTTCCAACCTTGTGATAGCTTTGCCGTTCATGGGGCTGGCAACAAAGTACGTATCCGTTTTCTGCATATATATCGTAATAATCAAAGCCATCAATGTAACCAAGTGTCAAAATATCGTCCGGGTTATAAGAGTTTGAGTTTTTCCAATACTCTGACGAGGAAAGAAAATAACCTTTGCCTGCGGTTCCGGGCTCCAGTTGTCCCTGTATGTAGGCATTGGTCACCTGTTTATTAATCGTAACCGGGTTCATGGAACCAAAGGTTTCAAAGTCAAGAACTACAGAGTCTCCAACGCTTACGTCTTGAACCCATTTGTAAACGGGGTTGGTCTGGTCATAGCCCGCAATAAATATATCGATCGGGTCTTCCCGCAAATTCATGTCTGCCTCAAATGTAGAGCCGTCGTAGGTATGGGTGTCGTAGTCCAGCCAGGAATTGAACCCTTGATAGCCGTCAGAAAATCCCAACGACCACCAGGGGTCGTCACTGTTGTGATAATTATTGAGGGTCATATGGGCCTTACCGACAGGATCAGGAAAAGGGGTATGAATTATCTCATTTTCTTTAACGAAAAATGAGCTTCCGACAGGTATTCCCATATATGTAGTAATATGGTGCTGTAATCTTGTCGTTGAGCCATTTTCAAATGAGGCCACCTGAAGTTCGGTTATCATAATCGGGTTGGTTGCATAACCTTCAAAATCAATGACTCCACTTTCTTCGGTCGGTTTGACTACATCGAGGAGGCTGCCGAACTGATTTGAAATAAAGACCCATCTTTCAACATGGCTTGGATCGTTATTGGAAAAGCTATCGGTTCTTAACAATAACACCTCTTCGGCATTATTCAGATCACAGGATGAAACCGATAAGACAACAGCCGTGGTAATTAATAGAAAGGATCTGATATTTATTTTAGCAGCTATATTCTCCCCATGTTTTGTGGTTGGCTTATACCATAAAAATTTATAGTTAATATCTGAATTTAATATTCTTTATACATTAGTCAATCAAATAAAGTGGGAATTACCCTGGTTGCCTGGTGACGGATGAGTGTAATATTTCCGCCTTCGATCAGCCTTGGTCGCCGTGTTCCCTCATCCTCCGCTGTATCTCTTCGTCGGATAAATCCTCCACGTGGGTGGAGATCCACCAAAGGTTGCCGAAGGGGCCTTTGACTCCGCCCGTGCGATCCCCGTAAAATTCGTCGAGGGGTTCCCGCACCGGTTCGGCTCCGGCCTCAATGGCCTGCCCGTAGACCGCATCGACGTCATCAACGTAGAGATAGATCATCGTGATCATCGGCGGATCCTCCTCCCGGGCCTGCCCCATCATGATCATGGAGTCGCCTATTTTTACCGAGCCGTGCATGACGGTTCCGTCCGATGTGGTCATGCGGCGGTGTTCTTCGGCATCAAAAGCCTCGGCCAGGAAATCCATCAGCTGGCCGGCGTCGGGAACCAGCAGGAAAGGGGTTACGGTGTGAAAATCCTCGGGTATCGGTTGAACAGGCATGGCATCAATTTTTTTTTAAAGAGATAAAGCGGGCAGTGACCTATGGTATAATCCCAATAACTTAGCAGTAAATTACAAGTTTATTAATAACTTGCCAGTTGTTTTTCCATGACCGCCGTCTCGTGATCTTTATACATCACCCTGTCAATCTCTCTC
>CAYREV010000044.1:0-11227 GCA_964423345.1 uncultured Balneolaceae bacterium
GCTGCAGGAAGTCGGTCATCACCTCTTCGGAGTCGAGCATGCCCTCGTCCATGTTCACGTCCACAATCTGTGCGCCGTTTTCCACCTGCTGCCGGCCTACCGAGAGGGCCTCTTCAAATTCGTCGTTGGTGATAAGCCGCCTGAATTTGCGGGATCCGGTCACGTTGGTACGCTCGCCGATGTTGACAAAGTTTGTTTCCGGCCGTACCACCAGCGGTTCGAGTCCGCTGAGCCTCAGGTAGGGTTCAGGCTCGGGGATGGTGCGGGGGGTGCATTCCGCCGCCGCTTCGGCAATCGTGCGGATATGGTCCGGCGTGGTCCCGCAGCAGCCTCCCACCAGGTTCACAAAATTTTCTTCGGCATATTCCCGGAGCTGATCGGCCATAAATTCGGGTGTCTCGTTATATTCTCCCATCTCGTCCGGCAGCCCCGCATTGGGGTAGAGGCTGGTAAAACAGGTGGCGTTGTTGGCCAGCTCCTCGATATAGGGCCGCATCTGCTTGGACCCCAGCGAGCAGTTCAGCCCGACGCTGAGCAGGTTTTTGGTATGGGAAACGGATATCCAGAACGCCTCGGTGGTCTGCCCCGAAAGGGTGCGCCCGCTCTGGTCCACGATGGTGCCCGATATCATGACCGGCAGGTGGTTGCCGGTTTTTTCGCCGTACTTGTGGATGGCGTAGATGGCGGCTTTTGCATTCAGGGTGTCAAAAATGGTTTCCACCAGCAGGATATCGACGCCCCCGTCGACGAGCCCTTCAATCTGTTCATAATAGGCTTCGGCAAGCCGGTCGAAAGTGATGGCCCGGTAGCCGGGGTCTTCCACATCGGGCGAAAGCGACAGGGTCTTGTTGGTGGGGCCTATGGCGCCGGCGACAAAACGCGGTTTGTCCGGCGTTTTCTCGTTGAAACGGTCGGCCACTTCACGGGCGTTTTGGGCCGATGCCCTGTTAAGCTCGTAGGCCAGCTCCTCCATCCCGTAGTCGGCCTGGGAAATGGAAGTGGCATTGAAGGTATTGGTTTCAATGATATCGGAGCCCGCCTCCAGGAATTGGCTGTGGATATCCTTGATGATATCGGGCTGCGTGAGGCTTAAGAGGTCGTTATTGCCTTTCAGTTCTGTATCGTACTGTGCAAAACGTTGCCCTCGATAATCTTCTTCAGTCAGCTCAAATGACTGTATCATGGTGCCCATGGCACCGTCCAGTATAAGAATACGCTCCCTGAGGAGGTCGGTAAGTAGATCGAATTTCATTTCGGTAATCGGTAGTTAGGTACTTGTGGTTGCACAAAAATTTTTCAACTAAGTCTTCAAGTGATTACCTTTAGTGCGAATAAAGCTATGAGTCAATAAGACTTGCCGAAAAATTTTTGGACTTGAAAGGTACGATAAAAACTGCATTAAATGAAAGTCATAGAGCATTATAACAGGGCTACAGAGCCGTTAATATCCTTTGAAATCATTCCTCCCAAGCGGGGAGGCTCCATCAAGGAGGTCTTTGATTCACTGGACCAGGTGATGAAATATGAGCCGCCCTTTATTGACGTCACCTACCATGCGGCCGAATCCTATTATGAGGAGCTGTCAGACGGGACCATCAAACGCCATATCAAGCGAAAAAGGCCCGGAACCATCGGTCTTTGCGCCGCTATCATGCATAAGTATGGGGTGGACCCCGTTCCCCACCTGATCTGTGAAGGGTTTACCAAGGAGGAGACCGAAGACGCCCTTATTGAGCTTAATTACCTGGGAATTGACAACGTGCTGGCTGTCCGCGGCGACGCCCCCGAAAACGACGTGCCCCGTTTTAAAAACGGCACCTATAACGACCACGCCATAGACCTGGTACGGCAGATACAGGGCATGAACAGGGGGCAATACCTCGAGAATATCTCCAATGCCCAGCAAACCGACTTTTGCGTGGGGGTAGCGGGGTATCCCGAAAAGCATTTTGAAGCGCCGAACCTGGATTTCGACATACAGATGCTCAAGAAAAAGGTCGATGCCGGCGGAGACTATATCGTTACACAGATGTTTTTCGACAACAGCGCCTATTTCCGCTTTGTAGAGAAATGCCGCAAGGCCGGTATTGAGGTTCCTATTGTTCCCGGCCTCAAAGTGTTGACCAGGGAGCGGCACCTGAACTTCCTGCCCAAGTATTTCCACCTGAATTTACCGGAAGTATTATCCGACGAAGTGCAGGCCAAGCCCGATAAAGCCCGTGAAATCGGGATCCAGTGGAGTACGAAGCAGTGCTTGGAGCTGCTTGAAAAAGGGGCACCCGGCATCCATTTCTATATCATGGGCGACCCCACCCCCGCTCTGGATGTGATTGAAGCCCTTCCCATGGGGCACGGCGTCGTTAAAAAGTAGCAGGCTACAATATTGTTGCGTAAGTTGATGCCGTAATACCCTGTTTGTCATTCAAATGATGATAACCGTGCATCCATTATACTATTCGTTAATACTTTTCATAGGGTTTGTTATGCCCGTTGAGGGGGATGAAACAGCCTATTTGAGGGAATACCGCCAGTCCGTTCCCGACAGCATGCTGGTGATCTCCAAAATTGAACAGGCCGGGCAGCTTCGTATGGACGGCCGCATGGGAGAATCGATTGCAACGGGGGGGAAGGCCCTTCATATAGCCGATTCCCTGAATGATGCGGGCCTGGTACAAGCTGCTGCGGTTGAGCTGGCTGACAGCTACCTGAGTAACGATCAGCCTGCTGAAGCCGAAGAAATTTTAAAAAGCAAGCTGGAGAGGTATTCGAACAGCCGGCACACGCCCCGCCTGCTGAGCCTGCTGGGTAATGCATACCGGCTGCAGGGCAGGTATGAAGAGGCTTTGTCCACGCAACAGGAGGCGAAAAGCCTTATTGACTCGACCCGCCGCCCGGGCGTCTACAGCCGAATATCAGTGAACATCGGGTCCATCCATGAATCGATGGGCAACCAGGGGAAAGCGCTGGAGCATTACCTGACCGGTGTTGAATATGCCGAAACCGTGGGGGACAGCCTGCTGCTTGCAACGGCCCTTAACAACCTGGGAGTGGCCTATCAGAACACCTCCAAGCATCAAAAGGCAAAACGGTACCTTGACCGGGCACTGGATATTGAAAAGGCTACAGGAAACAGGGTGGGGTTGCTGCGGGCAACCAGCAACAGGGCCATAACAGCTTGGCGCCTGGGCGACTATGACGAAGCTGTCAAATTCTACGACCGGGCCCTGGAGCTGCACCGGGAGATACGAAAAGAGGTGCCGCCCTTCCGCATACTGTACAATATGGGCCAGTTGTACAAAGACAAGGGAGCGTTGGATAAAGCCGAAGAATATTACCGCCGCTCCCTGGAATACTGCAGGCAGGCGGGTATCCAACAGGGTTTGATATACAATTTCGGGGGACTGGCTAACGTAGCGGAACTGCGGGGCGATATGGATAAAGCCTCCGTATATTATAACCGCGCCCTGGAAGTGTCAGGGGATATCGGCGCCAGGGCGCTGCAAAAGATGGCGCTCAACAGCCTCTACCTGCTGGAGAAGGGAAGGGGAGCGTATGAGGAGGCCCTCGCCTATTATGAACGGTTCGTGGCCCTGAAGGACAGCCTGGATGCCGAGGCCCGCGCACAGGAGCTGGCCAGTACGGAGGATAAGCTCAACCTGCTGCAGCAGCAGGAGATAAACCGTCTTTTGAAGGAGAAGCAGGAGCAGCAGGAGGCACGAATCGACGCACAGAACTGGCTGATGATAGGCGGCCTGCTTATCATAGCCGTGGTATTGATCTTCCTGTTGATGGTACATAGGTCGAAGGCCGAAAAGCAGCGGCTGAACAGGGAGCTGGAGGCCCAGCGCAATGAACTGGAGGAGTTGAACCAGGTTAAAGACAAAATACTGGCCATTATTGCCCATGATCTTCGTTCTCCGCTCTCGTCCATACACGGTCTTTTTTATCTTCTGCGGGAAGAGGAGCTGACCGAAAGCGAGATGAAACAGATGGCCAGTGAACTGGAGACTACCTTCAGCCAGAATATCAATATGATCGATAACCTCCTGGTCTGGGCCAGTGACCAGATGAGGGGGGTTGCCGTCGATATCAAGCCTGTCGGTATCAACGAGGTTATCATGGATGTAATAGATCTCTTCGAATTCCAGGCCGAACGGAAGGGTGTGGCACTGGACAGTGAGGTGGAGGGGGACCTGCAGGTCCGGGCCGACTACAACCTGATGAAGCTTATCCTACGAAACCTGGTGTCTAACAGCATTAAGTTTTCCGAAGAGGGCGATACGGTGAGGGTAGCAGTAGGGGAGAAGGACGGAATGGCGGTCATTGAGGTCAGCGACACGGGTATAGGCATGCCGGAAGAGGTGCAGCAGGGACTTTTTTCGATGGATGGTACATCGCGGAAAGGGACCAGGGATGAAAGCGGCAGCGGACTCGGGCTCAGCCTTTGCAAGGAGTTTGTGGAGAAACAGGAGGGTGAAATACAATTCCGGAGCAGAGAGGGCGAAGGTACCACCTTCACTGTCAATCTGCCCAAGGCCTGAAACCCTACTTGTTTTTGAAGGGAGGAAGCTGGGCCCTCAGCTCACCCCGGCTGTGGTCAAAAGAGAGGACCGCTATATAAAGTTCACCTTCGGAAAGCGCCTCCCGCATGCTTTCGGTCAGCTTGAAGGTGTTTTCCCCAGCCTTGAAGCTTCCACTGGTCCGCTTGTCGTTGACATCGGGCTTGAGGCTGAGCAGCTGATTGCCAGGCTCATCTTTTTCCCCGTAGAAAATGCCGGAGCCGTAGTAGTAGCTGGACAGTTTTGAGAACGATCCCTCGACCGAAAGACTGTCGCCCTCCAGGGTGACCTCGACCGTGCCCTCGGCAGGCGTCTTTACCTTCGGCACGGCTTTATAGCCGGCAAGAATAAGGGTGTGCGTTTGCTGGGCAAGGCCCAGGCTTGCCGAGAACGCCAGGATCAACGCGGACAGTGCTATTTTTTTGACGGTTGTTCCAACCATAAGACGGTTATTAATGAGTTTGCATGCTATTAACGAGGTAATGGGGAGTAAATTATTTGTTGTTGAACCACTTTTCCAGCTCACCGGCACTTTTGGTGTTCAGGATGCGCTCGGCCCCGAATTTCGCCTTGCGGGCAATTTTAATCCCGTATTCAATAAAATCAATGCTGTCGGTCGTATGGGCGTCGGGATTTATGGACGACATCAGCCCGGCCTGCCTGGCCTTGTTGCCGTGGCGCCAGTCGAGGTCCAGCCGGCGGGGATTGGCGTTGATCTCCACCGCCGTGTCGTGTTCGGCGGCGATCTCTATAAGTTCATGGAGGTCGAGGTTGCTTTCGTCTCTTTTGAGCAGCAGGCGCCCGGTGGGATGGCCGATGATACGGGTGTGCGGGTTTTTGATGGCGTTGCGAAATCGATTCATCATTTTCTCCCTGCCCATGTCGAGCCCGCTGTGGACGCTGGCGATGACGAAGTCAAACTGTTCCAGGAGCCCCTCTTCGTAGTCCAGGCTGCCGTCGCTGAGGATATCGGACTCGATGCCCTTGAAGATGCGAAAATCTTTTCCTTCGGATCTATACTCCTCGTTCAGTTCGTCAATCTCCTCCCACTGCCTTTTGACCTCGTCGGGGGTGAGTCCGCCGGCATAGGCGGCCGTCTGTGAATGGTCGGTAAGACCCAGGTAGGAGTAGCCGCGTTCCATACAGGCTTCGGCCATCTGCCGAATGGTGTACTTGCCGTCGCTCCAGGTGCTGTGGGCATGCAACACCCCTTTGATGTCCCCCGCCTGTACCAGGTCCATGCTTTCATGTTCTTCAAAATGGCCGATCTCCCCCCGGTCTTCCCGGAGTTCGGGAGGGATAAAGTGGAGGTCCAGGTGCCGGTAGATGTCAGCTTCCGATTCATATTCAATGGGGGCGTCAAAGTCGGTGTCGCCCTGCCCGTCCAGTTCGAAGAGCCCGTATTCGTTGAGGCTCATCTCCCGCTCGCGGGCACGCTGGCGCAGCACGACATTGTGCTCCTTGCTGCCGGTGAAGTACATCAGGGCCGCAGGGAACTGTCCGGGCTTGACGATGCGAAGGTCCACCTGCCGTCCATCAGCAGTGCGGATGGAACACTTGGTCTCGCCGCGGCCCAGGATCTCCACCACATATTCGTGCCCGACAAATGCGTCGAAAAGATCCTCTATATGCTTCTCTTCAGCGCTTATAAGAATATCGACATCGCCAATCGTCTCCTTGGCACGGCGCAGGGATCCCGCAACCTCAATGTCCTCGACCCCCGGCTGCCCCTCCATAAAGTCGTAAATAGGGCGGGCTATCTCCATAGCTTCGTCCAGCCGGCACCGTTCGCCGAACTGCTGCATCCATTCAATGGATTTGACAATTTTGAGGGCGGATTTTTCCCCCAGCCCGTCAAGGTCGGCCACCCTGCCGTCTTCGCAGGCCTTCTTCAGCTCTTCAATGGTCGATATGCCCAGCTCTTTGTGGATCTTGGCAATATTCTTGGGCCCCAGCCCTGAAATGTCCAGCCATTCGATGACCCCTTCGGGAATACGTTCACGGAGCGATTCGAGGACTTCGATTTCTCCCGTCTCGGCATACGATTTTATATCCTCCGCTATGGAAGAGCCGATACCCTTGATGTCGGTAAGGGAGTCCTCATCTATATAGGACTGTATTTCTTCATTCAGCGACTCGATGGTCTGGGCTGCGCGGTCGAAAGCGATAGCGCGAAATCGGTTTTCGCCTGCCAGCTGCATCAGCTGATAGATCTCTCGCAGCTTGGAGGCGACTTCCTGGTTTGTTACGGGCATAGCATTCAGGTATTATCGTTTAACATTCAGAAGGATCGGAAATTCGTCATCCCAGCCTGTCTTTGCAAGCTTGGTGGTTTCCAAACCATTTAGTACTATCAACCATTCAGTAACCAAACCGAATGCTGCGATGATAAAATACCTGTTCTCTTTTCTTCTGCCACTGCTGATCCTGACGTCCTGTGAACCGGCTCCCGAAACCGCAGGCACCTCGCCCGACCGGGTACATGAAGTGCTGGACGACTGGCACCAGGCGGCTTCCGAAGCCGATTTCGATCAATATTTCAGTTATTTTTATGACGACAGCTCCATTTTTATGGGGACCGATGACACGGAGCGCTGGGCGATTGCCGAATTCCGGGAATGGAGCAAGCCCTATTTCGACCGTGGCAATGCATGGGATTTTAGGGCGGTCGAACGAAACGTCTATTTTTCGGAAAACGGGAAGGTCTCATGGTTTGACGAAAAGCTGGATACGCCCAACCTGGGTCCCGCACGGGGCAGCGGCGTGCTGGTCAAAGAGGATACCACCTGGAAGATCGACCACTATAACCTGTCCATCCCCATTCCCAACGCTATTGTGGATACGGTAGTCCGGCAGATTGAGCAGGAGCTGAAAAAAGAGGGCGGGGGGCAATAGTTTTACAGATAATTACCTTCTAATTCTTTAAATATAGATAACAACTTATAACCTTTGGATTTGTAGCCGCAGGCGGGTGGCGGACCCCAACTTACCGGTTAAAGCGGCACCTGTGGCTCGGGCTTGTTTTTACTTAATGCTTACTACTCATTACTTATCAAGTATTGTTATGACACATAAGAAATTACCCTTCATGTATCTAATCCTTGGCCTCTTGCTGTTAACCACGGGCGCCAGTGCGCAAGACAATCTGCAATCCCCTGAAGATTTCCTGGGTTACGAGCTGGGCAGCGAGTGGACGCCCCACTACAAGGTGATGAACTATTTCAAATACGTGGCTGATGAGTCACCCCGGGTGTCTTTTCAGCAATACGGTACCACGAACGAAGGGCGGGAGCTGGCTATCGTCAAGGTAACCTCCGAACAGAATCATGCACGGCTGGACCGTATACGCGAAGACAACCTGAGAAGGGCGGGACTGCTGTCGGGCGAAGCCGAGACCTCCGTACCCATAGTTTGGCTCAGTTACAATGTGCATGGCAACGAAACCTCCAGCAGCGAGGCGGCGCTGAAGACGATCTACGAGCTGGTAAGAAACGATAATGAGGAAGCGCTGAAATGGCTGGATAATACGGTGGTCATCATGGACCCGATGCTGAATCCCGACGGACGGGACCGGTATGTTCACTGGTACAGGGAGACGGTGGGGGAACAGTTCAATGCCTACGGCGAGGCGCGCGAGCATCATGAGCCGTGGCCCGGAGGCAGGACCAACCACTACTACTTTGACCTTAACAGGGACTGGGCCTGGCTTACCCAGAAAGAGAGCCGGCAACGGCTGGAGCTCTACCAGCAGTGGCTCCCGCAGATACATGTCGATTTCCACGAGCAGGGATACACCTCACCCTATTATTTCGCTCCGGCCGCCGAGCCCTTTCACAAGGCCATAACCGACTGGCAGCGGGAGTTTCAGTATACCATCGGTAAAAACCATGCCACCTACTTCGACAAGAACGGCTGGCTCTATTTTACCCGGGAGGTGTTCGACCTGTTCTATCCCAGCTACGGCGACACCTATCCCATCTTCAACGGCTCTATCGGCATGACCTACGAACAGGCGGGCGGCGGTTACGCCGGACTGGGTATCCGGAAGCCTGAGGGAGATACGCTCTCATTGAAAGACCGGCTCACCCATCACTTCACTACGGGCATGTCGACCGTGGAGGTAACGGCAAGGCATGCCGACAAGGTGCTCAGCGAGTTTGCCGGCTATTACCGGAAGGCGAGCAATGACCCGGCCGGGGACTACAAGTCATTTGTGATCAAGGGCGACAACAATCCCGACAAGGTCGCGGCCCTGCTGGAGCTGCTCGACAAGCACCATATTGAATACGGCAAAGCTGCAGCTTCGGAAAGGGTGGAGGGATACAACTACCGGACCGGTACTACCGGCAGGGTTACCGTATCGCCCAATGACTATGTGGTAAGTGTATTCCAGCCCAAGTCGGTGCTCGCACGCGTACTATTTGAACCACGTCCCCAGCTGGCCGACTCACTGACCTATGACATCACCGCCTGGGAACAGCATTATGCCTATGGGCTGGAGGGATATGCCGTCAGGGATCGAATTGAAACCAGCACGGCCGAAAAGCCTTCGCCGGAGGTCAACAATGAGACCGAAGGCACTCCCTACGCCTACCTGGCCGAGTGGAAAGACCTGGACGATGTAAGGCTGCTGGCCGACCTGCTTAAGGAAGATATTGTGGTACGTTTTGCCAAGGAGCCCTTTACCATCGGCGGCAAAAGCTATGAGCGAGGCACGCTGGTTGTCACCCGGGCGGGCAACAAGAATATGGGAGGCCGATTTGACGAGACGGTGCAGCAGATCGCCACTCGCCACGGGCAGCAGCTGAATCCGGTACAAACCGGTTTCGTGACTTCCGGGGTTGACTTCGGCTCCTCCTCGGTGGAGTTCCTGGAAGCTCCAAGGGTGCTGCTCCTTTCAGGCGATGGCACTTCATCCTATATGGTAGGCGAGATCTGGCATTATTTTGACAAGCAGATCAACTATCCGGTCACCCTCGTGGATACCGGTTATTTCGGAGACGTTGACCTGGCGAAATACGATGTGCTGATCTTCCCGGCGGGGTATTACGGGGATACCCTGGACGAGGACCGCCTGAAAGAGGTAAGGGAATGGGTATCGGGCGGGGGACGCCTGATAGCCGTGCAGGGGGCCAACGGCATGCTGGCCGGGAAGGAAGGGTTTGCCCTGAAACGAAAAGAGAGTGACGGCGACAAAGAGAGCGGGCCGGCAGCCGAAGAGGAGAAGCTGGATATCTATGGGGAGCGGGAGCGCGAGAGCATCAGCGGCTCCAACAGCGGCTCCATATTCAAAATTACCATGGATAACACCCATCCCCTGGCCTTCGGGTATGGAGACAGCTATTTCTCCCTGAAGCTGGATTCAGATGCCTACTCCTTTCTCGAGGACGGCTGGAATGTGGGGGTAGCCCAAGAGGGTGCCCATACGAGTGGTTTTGTAGGCTACAAGGCGGAGGAGATGCTGGCTAACACCCTGACCTTCGGGGTCCAGAATATGGGCCGGGGCGAGGTGGTCTATATGATTGACAACCCGCTGTACCGGGCTTTCTGGTACAACGGAAAGCTGCTCTTCGGCAACGCCGTATTTATGGTCGGAAACTGATATAGAACACGGGTCCATGCAGAATCTGTATTCACACTTCTCCACCTCGCCAGGTCGGTTTCGGCGGCGATATAGCCGAATGCGGGCCAGGTGCCTTGCTCGTACACCTGCCGGAACAGCTCGCGGGCCTTCTGCGTCCGCCCGTTGACATAGTGCCAGTTGCCCAGTCCGTAACCGATAGTCGACCGGTTGAGGGAGGTTTGGTCATCGTCCAGCAGGCTCTTCTCATTGAATACCCCTTTGAATACCAGCAGCAGCTTGTGATAGCTGTCGTTTTCGATCAGGTCCATTTCCTTACTTATGGGTTCCAGGACCTCCCCGGCCGCCTCTTCATTACCGGTTCTTTTAAGGGACATATACAACCAGTAGGTGGCTGCCACCAGCATGTCGTCATTGGTGGAGGCCTCCAGGCAGTTTCGATAGGCTTCGGCCGCGCCTTCAAAGTTTCCGGTCAGGTAGCGGGCCAGCCCCAGGTGATACCAGATGTTGGTATGCAGGGTACTGCGCGGCATGTTACGCGCATTGGGCAGCCCGTCGGGCTCGATGCGGTCTTCGGTCCCCTTGATCAGTTCGGCCGCTTTTTCGAGATCCTGTATCGCCTTGTCGAATTTGCGGACGGTGATATAACGGTGGCCGCGATGCCGGTAGAGGCGGGGCTCTTCGGGGTGTTTCTCTATACCTTCGCTATAAATTTCGATGGCTCTGCGGTAATGTCCCAGGTAAGCGGTCCGCCGCCCATACCAGATGATATTCATCACGTCGCCGACATTGGTTTCATACCTGGCTTTGGCCGACTGCCAGTTGAGTTCAAAGCGCGATCGCGTTTCGGGCTCCAGGCCGGGAGCATACAGGGTGTCGCCCAAGGCCGAAATGGCCTGGTACCGGTCGGGAGAGGGGGGTTGGGTGGAGGTATTGCAGGCTGCGAACGTGCAGCTGATAAGAGCAAGGAAGATCCATCGTGCCATGGTATTAAGCATCAGTTGGAATTTTGTTTGGGATGGGTGAACGGCAGCTCCGAAGCCTCAAGGCTGTCGACAGACCATATAAGGCTCCGGATGAATTTCAG
>CAYREV010000045.1:0-10421 GCA_964423345.1 uncultured Balneolaceae bacterium
ACTTTATGGAGATTCGGGGCCTGGGCATCATTGATATCATGTCAATGTTCGGCATTCGCGCCATACGTTATCAGAAAAGGCTCGAAGTAGTCCTGGAACTGAACCTGTGGGACGAAACCAAAAATATTGAACGAACCGGACTCAACCGGGATGTCACTTCCGTACTCGGGATTGAGATTCCCCTGATCAACCTCCCGATCACACCCGGCAAAAATATTACGGTCATTGCGGAGGTCATAGCCATGAACTACCTGCTCAGGCACTACGGATATGATGCCGCCGAAGCTTTCCAGGAAAAACTGAAGAAATCCATAGCCGAAAGAAAAGGCAGGGATGATGTTCCCAAACGGGCTATAGAATACTTTGAAAGTGATTTGGAGTGATTTTAAGAAACTTGTGAATTACTTTTTTAAAGAGTTTTTTATACTTATGTTTTGCAAGTGTAACAAATCGGGGTTATTTCTCTCTTATAACTAAAAAAGGATACATGTCGTTAAAAAATTATTTCTTCTATGACAGGGAGAATTGTGAATTTGTCCCTGTAGAGTACAACACCTTAGAAAGAATCGTTTATACGGCTAGCGTTTGGATTTTATGCGGGGTAGTTCTGTCGGGTATCGGTATATCCGTACTGTCATCCTCCGTGGGCACTCCTGCGGAAATAGCCCTTCAGGCTGAAAACCGGGCTCTTATCAATCAGCTCCAGAAAACAAAGAATACCATACAACAGCTGGACAGCCAGGTAAAAAACCTGGCCGAGGTGGATAATGAGATGTACCGTTCCGTATTGGGCATGGACCCCATACCCTACGACGAACGTAAGGCCGGTACCGGTGGTGCCGATGTCTATTCCAACCTGGAAGCCTACAGCAAGGAGACCTCCGAGATTCTCAAGTGGACCCAGGAAAACCTTGAGAATCTGGAGCGCGGTATCAACATACAGAAGATGAGTTTTCAAGAGATCAAGAGTTACTACAACAAGAACCAAAGTAAAATGAAGCGTATCCCCGCCATCAAGCCCACCAAAGGTATTATCCTTAGCGGATTCGGTATGCGGTTTCATCCGGTGCTAAAATATCGCCGCATGCACGAAGGCCTCGATTTCCGGGCAAATATCGGCGATGAGGTATATGCCACCGGCGACGGTGTGGTTAAGCTGGCCCGCCACAAGGGTACCTACGGACAACTGGTAGTCATCGATCACGGCTACGGTTTTGAAACCCGCTATGCCCACCTTTCCGCTTTTGGCAAGGGCATACGTCCCGGAGCCAAGGTAAAACGAGGCGACGTCATTGGATTATCCGGCAACAGCGGGCAGTCCAAAGGTCCTCACCTGCACTACGAGGTTTACAAAAACGACAAGCCCATTGATCCCATCAACTATCTCTTTGCCGACACCTCCCCGGACGAATACCTGATGTACAAGGAGATAGCTGAAAACAGCAGAGAGTCGATGGATTAAAGGGTCTCGGATAATAAATCCGGTAGTCGGTCGATACATCTATTCAAGCTATACGGACAATACATCTACTCAAGCTGTACGGACACGAGCTGTCCCCCTCCTTTTTCTATCAAAGGTACAGGTGCCGTGCCTTTTTAAAATTCCAGGTACCCCTCCCCTTTTATGGTGGCATTTCTGTTTCACAATCCTTAAATACAGCATCTAAATCCCAACAAATTTTATATCCATGAAATCGGTGCCATCCATATTAACCCTTTCCATCCTTTTGCTGTCATTTTTCACCTTCACCGAATCGACCCTCGGCCAGGAATCTTCCATAAGCTCCTATAAAACAGAAGCCGAGAACATTATACAGGAAGCCTTGGGTGACAAGGAAGCTTTTGAATACCTCACTTATTTCGTTGATACATTCGGTCACCGGCTGAGCGGAAGTGAAAGCCTGGAACGTTCCATCGACTGGATCGTCAAGGAGATGAAAGAGGACGGTTTTGAGGTGAGTACCCAGCAGGTGATGGTACCCCACTGGGTTCGGGGTGAGGAGTCGGCTGCGATGACGGTTCCCCGTCGAAAAAATCTGCCCATGCTGGGACTCGGAGGAAGTGTGGCCACACCCGAAGGCGGCATTGAGGCCGAAGTGCTGGTCGTCACAAGTTTCGAGGAACTGAAAAAGAAAGCCGACAGGGCCAAAGGTAAAATCGTACTCTACGACGTTCCATTTACCACCTATGGGGAAACGGTACAGTATCGCCTTAACGGAGCCGTTGAAGCAGCAAAGGTGGGTGCAGTCGCCAGCCTGATACGGTCGGTTGGCCCCTATTCCATGAAGACGCCCCATACCGGCATATCAAGGTACAAGGAAGGCGTCAAAAAGATACCTCACGCGGCCATCACCCTCGAAGATGCGGGACTGATACACCGCCTGACCGAACGGGGCGAAACGGTACGGGTGGAACTGAAGATGGAAGCGAAGACACTTCCCGATGTACCCTCACGTAATGTTATTGCAGAGATCAAAGGGACCGAGAATCCTGAGGAGATCGTCGTACTCGGGGGACATATTGACTCCTGGGATGTGGGACAGGGCGTGATGGACGATGCCGGCGGCTGTTTTGCCGCCTGGGAGGCACTCAAGATTATCAAAAAACTGGGACTTAAACCGAAGCGAACCATCCGGGTGGTTATGTGGACCAACGAGGAAAACGGGCTGCGCGGAGCGAACGCCTATCGCGATATGGTCAAGGAAAACGGTACCCTGGACGATCATGTACTCGCTATGGAATCAGACGGCGGGGTGTTCGAGCCCCGGGGCTTCGGCTTCAGCGGATCCGACGAAGCCTTTGAGCTGGTTTCACAGATCGGCAGCCTGCTTAAACCCATTGGCTCCGACACCATAACCCGCGGCGGCGGCGGAGCCGACATCGGCCCCATCATGCGTGAAGGCGTGCCCGGCATGGGACTCCGGGTCGATAACTCCCGCTATTTCTGGTACCACCACACGCCTGCCGATACCATAGACAAGCTCAATTCGGAGGAATACAATAAATGTATCGCCACCATGGCCGTTATGGCCTACGTGGCAGCGGATATGGAACAGCGTCTGCCCTGGGAAAAGTAGTGGGCCGGCAGCCGAAGCTACCGCAAGGGAGTATCGGAGACTTTCCGGGTGACAGCTGCTGTTAGTTTTCCAAGAATTTTCTTTTAAGCTGTTCTGCGGCCCGTATGGAATTTTCCAGCCATTCAAGCTGAAGGGATTCCTTTTCGAGATCCCTCAGCCGCCAGTCGGTACCGCTTTCCCGGAGCCTGTGTGTCAGCTCGTAGAGGCAAAGGGCTACACTGACAGAGATATTATAACTTTCACTGAAGCCGTAGAGCGGTATGGACACATGACCGTCGGCCTCCTCCATAGCCCGCTCCGACAATCCCTCCATCTCGGTGCCGAAAACCAGGGCCGTCCTGGGCTCAACCGGCAGCTGTTCCATCGATACCTCACCGGCGTGAGGTGTGGTGGCAATAATACGATACCCGCGAGACCGCAGCTCCTCAAAACAAGCCATGGTGTTATCACCTTCTCCTTGGTACTTTTTGACCGACAGCCACTGGTCAGCCCCGATGGTAATCCCCTTATTCGGCGTGAACCGGTTCTCATTTTCAATTATGTGTATGTCCTGAATACCGAAACAGTCGCAGCTGCGTAGCACGGCACTTGCGTTATGAGGCTGGTAGAGATCCTCCAGCACCACTGTCAAATGGCGGGTCCTGTTCTCCAACACCCGTTCAATGGTATCCCATCGTTCAGCCGTAACAAACTCCCTGAGGTATTCAATTAGTTCAAGTCTTTTTTCTCGTTCCATGCCTGCAAGAAAAATTAAAGGCTTGTTTTTTGTCGTTGAAATAGTATAATAATAGAAACGCCCTCATCATACTAACCAACCGGATGATATTATGCAGATTCTCGATATACTCAAAAACAAAGGCCGGCAGGTGTACAGCATAGGTCCGGAGGAAACGGTATATAAGGCTATAGAAAATATGGCCGATAAAAATATCGGGGCCCTGCTGGTAATGGACGGCGACAAGCTGGTTGGAATTATTACCGAACGCGATTACCGCAACAAGATTATACTCAAGGGCAGGTCCTCTAAAAACACCCCTGTAAAGGAAATCATGAGCAGGCAGGTATTCTGTGTTGAACCCACCGAATCGGTAGAAACCTGTATGGCTCTTATGACCAACCGAAAATTCAGGCATCTGCCTGTAGTCAAGGAGGGAAATGTGGAGGGGGTTATATCGATTGGCGACCTGGTCAAAGCGGTGATATCAAAGCAAAAGGTCGAAATTCACAATCTAAGGGACTATATAGCGGGCTCTTACCCGGGGTAGGACAAACAACAAACGGTGGGCACCAAATAACAACCGGCGAGGTTCAAAACCGGTCATACTCCCTGCCCCCCCTAATCTTCATCGCATCGCAGTACGAATCCCTTCTTTCGAACGGTTTCTATGTATTCATTGTCGGCGTGTGCGCGGATCTTCTTTCTAAGATAGCTGATATACACGTTGATGTAGTTGGTCTGGGTATCGAAATGGATATCCCAAACGTTCTCGGCAATCTCCTCCTGGCTGATGATCCGGTCTTTGTTCTGCATCAGGTACACCAGCAGGTTGAACTCATTGTTGGTCAGGTCGACTTCATTACCGTTGACCCATAATTTGCGCTCCATCAGGTGCACTTTCAGTTCGTCACAGACAAGTTCCTGTTCAGCGCCGGAATCTGAACTCCGGCGGCTGATCGCCTCCACCCTGGCCATAAGTTCCTCGGGGTTAAACGGCTTGGTAAGGTAATCGTCGGCCCCCGACTTGAGGCATCGTATTTTAACGTCGGTCTCCTTCTCGGCCGAGAGAATCAACACAGGAGTGGTGATATCCTGATCCCGGAGTTTCCTGCAGATGTCGAATCCATCCCCGTCAGGAAGTCCAAGATCCAGTATAATCATATCAAATTCATTGTTGACGGCCAGCTCTTCCCCTTCGGCAGCCGTCTCTGCCTGGCTGACATCGCTTCCGTTCTTTTCCAGTACAGCCTTGACAAGTACTCTTACCGATCGGTCATCTTCGACAACTAATACGTTCATGTCCTATCCCGAACTTAATTTTAGGTATATTACTAAATAATATTCGATTATAACCATATAGGCGTAAACATGCCAAGGATGAGAGATCTAATTTTGACATAATCCTTCAGCCACTCCTATAGCCATTAGATTTCAACCATTCCCCAACCTCTTCAAGATACCGGGAGTTTAACGAATGTCCTTCATCCAGCTCTTTGAAGGTTACTTTTGCACCCCAGGATCCCAGTTCCTCCGCCGATCGCTGCTGCGGTTCACTTTTGACACTTTCATCGCGGATTCCATGAAGAGCCAGTACATTCATATGATCGTAACTGCCATCCTTTTCTGCAAATACTTCTGTTTTTATTCTTCCCCCTATCACAACCAGGTCGTTTACATGCTTCCATCTGGAGAGGGCAAAATATCCCGCCAGGTACCCTCCCATGGAGTAACCGATTACTGCCATACGGCTGACGTTGATATGGTTCAACAGCTTGTCAACCGTCTCCTGAATAAATTCCGAAGCCAACTCCAGGGATTTAACAAACTGCTCGTCCCTCCCGTCGTACAGGTACCAGGCCCTGCCCCACTCTTCCACCTTCCTCGATCTCGACTCATCATAGACCGGGTAGGGTCCCTGCATGAAAAGATGATAGGCATTCAAATCCAACAGGGGCTTCATCTTCTTTTCAAATAAGTCAATGTTCTGCCGGTAACCGTGTAAATATACGATCAAAGGCTTCTTCCCCTTATCTCCCGTCTCAATCAGCTTATAGGGAACCTCAACCTTAAATGAAGACTTGCCCGCTGCCAACACCTCTTTTTTCATAATCATTAATTGCATATTGCATTAATACATGGTTGAAAAACCATGCCAATATAGAAAATTTTAAGCGGCTTCTACCAGAAGATTGTTTTAAGGCAATGATATTCCGGGATTTACAATTATCTATCACCTACTGCTTTTCCGAGCCATCCTCACCGCTTGTTCCCGAGCCAATATTATTTGGAAATTGCCTCTCATCCCCGTTACTTTTGACCAAAGTTTAAATTGCGAACTTCTACAAAATTCCGTAGCTCATGGCCGACGTTAGAACCGACTGGACCAAAGAAGAAATATCCGACCTGTACCACACCCCCCTGATGGAACTCATCTACCGGGCCGCCACCGTGCACCGGGATCACCAGGCCACCGGCGAAGTACAGGTGTGCACCCTCCTCTCCATCAAGACGGGAGGCTGTCCCGAAGACTGCGCCTACTGTCCCCAGTCGGCCCATCACGACACTGACGTTGAAGCTGAGAAAATGCTCGAGGAGGAGGAGATCATCGCTGCAGCCCGTAAAGCCAGGGAGGCCGGCAGTACGCGTTTCTGCATGGGCGCCGCGTGGAGGTGCGGAAGGGAGAACAAGGATTTTGACCGCGTGCTGGAGATGGTAAGCGAAGTGACCGACATGGGCATGGAAGTGTGCTGCACCCTGGGCATGCTTACCGACGAGCAGGCATCCAAACTGAAGGAGGCCGGCCTGTATGCCTACAACCATAACCTGGACAGCAGTGAGGATTTTTACAACCGTATCATCTCCACCCGAAAATACCAGGATCGCCTCGACACTATTGAAAAAGTGCGTGAAAACAATATCAGCGTCTGCTGCGGAGGTATCATCGGCATGGGCGAGACCGACGAAGACCGCATCGAGCTGATCCACAATCTGGCGACCATGCCCGAGCATCCAGAGTCGGTTCCTATCAATGCCCTAATAGCCGTAGAAGGCACCCCGTTGGAGGATCAGCCCAAGGTGCCCTGGTACGACATGGCACGGATGATTGCAACCGCCCGTATTACCATGCCCGATTCGATGGTGCGCCTATCGGCGGGACGCGTGGATATGAATATGGAAGAGCAGGCGCTCTGCTTCATGGCCGGTGCCAACTCTATTTTTACGGGCGAGAAGCTGCTCACCACCGACAACAATGAGCTGGAAGAAGACCGCCGTATGTTTGAAATCCTCGGCCTCACCCCCCGCAAAGCCTTCAAGGACGCCAAACATGAACACATTCCGGAAAGCATGGAGGCGGCGGAGTAGAGGATCAAACTAATGTAACGGCATCTTCCCATACACCTAATATTCGAGCCCGTTTACCTTACTCTGTCGACCGGACTTTTGACTCCCATCCCCCTCTTTTAATTTCATGGGTATGAATTATCGTAGTCTTAAAGTTTTTATATCCAGGAGTTCCTATACCGCCCGGTGTTTAATAGGAAAGAACGGATCCGGAGGCATTCCTTACAGGCAGCACCTATTATTCATGTTATGTGTAGTAGCCCTCTCGGCTTTCGACAAATAATATTCCCCAATACCTCTTCTGAGAACAACCAGGTAGGCTTTTTGATATTATCCCCCCAATTGGTAGTATGATTTCATAGGTATAAAATTATGTTATACCACCTAAAAGATAACCCAAACCAATATTCATCATGAATTTATTCAACCTTAGGCAGCTCATATCCCTAACCATATTTTGTTTAGTAGCATTAACTTCTGCGGTTGAAGCCCAATCTCCATCGGCCAACAGCGCCAACTCCCGGATGGTATTGGTCAACGGACATAAAATGCATGTGCAAACCTACGGATTGGATAAACAAAGACCGGAGGAAATACCTGTGGTCATATTTGAGAACGGAGCATTATCGCCCATTGATTCCTGGGGTGAGGTTCCGGCACAAGTAGCTTCCTTTGCACCGGTGGTAACCTACGATCGCAGTACGATTGGCAAATCTGAATGGGATGGCGAAATAGGTACTCCCGCCCATGTCACAGAAAACCTTTGGACATTGTTTAGCAAACTCGATGTTGACCCACCCTACGTACTTGTAGGCTGGTCGTGGGGCGGCGACCTTATCCGATATCATGCCGGCACCCATCCTGAAGATGTAGTCGGGCTCGTTCATGTAGATCCTGCCGCGCATTCGCCTAAGGCCCTACTTTCAATTTTTAAGGCTATCGGATACGGCAAAGAGGAATATACCGCAGATGTAGAGGCCATGGAAAACGGGCTTCCAAATTTACCATCATTGGCGATGCAGGCAGATGTTAAACCTATTAACAACATTTATTTGAATAATAATGAGCCGGATTTTGGGAAAGTGCCTTCCGTACCGACTGCTGTTCTATTAGCAGGAAAATTCAGGCAACCTTCTGCAAAAGAAATAGAAATGCTTGGAGAAGTATCCTACGACAGGAAAGCCCATTTTGAGGCAAAGCTGCGATCCAAGATCGAACGAACCAGTGAGTGGGCGCTATCAAGCCGGGAGGGATTATTTGTAATAGTCCGAAACAGTGAACATGCTCTGCAGTTGCATGAACCGGCTTTAGTTGAGGATGCTATCCGCAGAATGGTATTTCCTGATCCAAGCCCTCAACTACGATCTACTATTGTTCAGAGAGGAAGTCAAGCATTTCGAAAGGCTTATCAAGAACTCAAGCGATATTATCCGGCAGAGCGATTCAGCGAAGGACTACTTAACAGTCTTGGATATGAATTGTTAGCTAAAGAAAATATTGAGGAGGCTATAGCTGTATTTGAACTAAATGTCGAGGAATACCCGGAAACCGCCAATCCCTACGACAGTTTGGGCGATGCATACCGTGCAGCCGGAGAGCTGCAAAAAGCCCGGGAAAGCTATACAAAAGCCGTGGAATTAGCCCCCGATTCGGATCACTCTCAAGTAAAGCTGGAACAGGTAACAAGCCAACTGGAACAAGAAAATGAGGAAGATGCGGGGAACAACAATTAAACAATACACGGAGATAACATTATGAAATCACTCTACCTAAAACAATTCGCAAGTCTGGCTTTTTGTTGGTCGATGATATTCGGAGCATTCACCGTTTATGGGCAAAACGCATTACCCCAAGAAAGCAAGATAGAGGTGCCACGAACCCACACCTTGCCTGGCATTGAAAATCCAGCCTTTCCCTACGTGCAGCCCGGGGAGGTGGGACTCTCCAGCGAAAAGCTGAACCGGCTGGGCGAGGAGATCACCAGCTGGGTGGCCAATGGAGATCTTGTTGGTGGTGAACTGCTGATCATAAAGGACGGACTCATCGCCTTCCACGAGGCCTACGGCTGGAGCGACTTGGCTGACAAAAAACCCGTTGAACGCAATTCAATCTGGTCCATTAGGTCTATGACAAAGCCATTTACCGCAACAGCGATCATGATTTTAGTTGAAGATGGTAAGCTTTCGTTAGATGATAGAGTGATCGACTATATTCCCGAATTTAAAGGTTATCCTGAAACTACCATTGCTCATCTTATGTCACATACCAGTGGTTATTCTGGAGAAGATTTTTCTGATTATGATTCAACCCATCAAACCCTTAAAGAATGGGTAATGAGTGGTGCAACAAAAGAACCTACAGGGATATTTGGCGAATATGAATATACCGATTTCGGCTTTGCAGCAAGTGCATATATCATCGAAAAGATTTCAGGGATAAGTTTAAAAGAATTCATTGAGCAACACATCATCATTCCCTTGGGGTTAAAAAATACATCGGTAAACTTCTTGGATGATCCTGAATGGCGTTCCAGAATTAGCACCTGGTATATATTAAATCAAGAAACTGGTAAATATGAAGTAAGATGGCCTTCTTACAGAGAGGGCTGGCGAATTTTTGGTGGCGCCTGGGGTATGTTCTCTACGGTAACAGATTATGCAAAATTTCTTTCTTGTTTTCTGAATAATGGAGAGTGGAACAACACAGAACTGCTGAAAAGGGAAACCGTTTCACTTATGACCCAGCCGCAAGGATTTAGTAATAATATACCAATGTACGGATATGGATGGATGGTTCAATATAGTCTTGAGGATAATAAAGCTAAATTGAATTTTGGTCATCGAGGTGGTGATGCATTAGCAGGATATGTTTTCCCTCAAGAGAATATGGTTTTAATCTATATGACCCACTCAAGAGGAGGATATCATCGGGCAGCTTTAATGGATAAACTTAAAGAATTGGAGCTAATAAAATTTACAAATTATTTGGGCTCACCTGTGAAACCAAAACATTTTCAGGGTAATACTTATCAACTTACCAAAAAAGAACAAAAACGTTTTCTGGGAATTTTTAGAGAAACCAAGGACACAAACAGATTATTTGAAATAACTTCTAACAATGGCTTTTTGTCTCTTAATCTTTACTTTGATGGCCAAAAAACAAGGATAAAGTACGACTTGGTATATCTTGGAAATAACATATTTGCAATTGGAGATTATTCTAAGGAGAAACTTGATTGGTTAAGTCCGGGGATCCGAATTGTTTTTACAGAACTAGAGGGCACA